>NZ_JBYTBC010000015.1:0-87332 GCF_058788795.1 Variovorax sp. FW301-JW7 | reverse complement strand
GGCAGCTACCGCAACAGCTTCGAAGCCCAGCCGGCCGAGGCGCAGGTCGTGCCGCTGTGGCGACCCAAGCCCACGGCTCCCGAGGCCATGGTCGCGCTCGTGGTCGGCGGCGATGACGACGAGGCACCGACCGCTGTCCACACGCAACGCGATCATCGGGTGCAGGTGCGCTTCCATTGGCAGACCCAGCGTGCGGGCCAGCAGCGATCGACCAGCAGCGGACAAGGCAGCCTCGTCGCCGCCGGTCGCCACGCGAGCAATCGCCAGTCCGTCTGGCTGCGCGTGGCGGCCCCCGAGGCCGGCCCCAACTGGGGCGCACACCACCTGCCGCGCGTGGGCTCCGAGGTGCTCGTGTCGTTCATCGAAGGCGACATCGACCGACCGGTGGTCGCTCAGCAGCTGTACAACGGACAGGACCTGCCGCCCTGGTCAGCCGGCACCGACTCATCGGCCAACCATGCGGGCGTTCTCTCGGGCTGGCACAGCCGCGCGCTCGACGGCAGCGGCTACAACCAGTGGATCGCCGACGACGCACCTGGACAAGTTCGCACCCGCCTGGCCAGTTCGCACGCGGCCAGTCAGCTGAACCTGGGCCACCTCAATGCCCAGTCCCCCGACGAGAGCAGCCGCGGCGCCTGGCGCGGCAGCGGCGCCGAGCTGCGCTCCGACGCCTGGGTCGCCACGCGCGCCGGCGAGGGTTTGTTGATCTCCACGCTGGCCCAGGAACGCGCGGCAGGCAGCGTGCAGGACACTACCAGCGTGCGTGGCCAGCTCGCCGGCGCGTTGCGCGAGGCGCAGAAGCTGTCCGATGCGGCCGGCGGCGCCAAGGCGCTGGCGTTGAGCGCCACGGCGCTGCTGCAGCCGCTGATCGACGACATCGATCCGCAGAAGAATGGGCACTATCCCGGCAGCGTCAACGGACAGGACGCGCGCGAGCCCACGGGCGGAGAGAGCGCAGGCTCACGCGAAGGGCAAGACCCCGTGCCCGCTTTCGCCCGGCCGCTCATGGTGCTCGATGCGGCCATGAGCCTGAACATGGCCACGCTCGCCAGTGCGACTGTGTACGCAGGCGAGGCCATCCACTGGACTGCGCAGGCGCAGGCCCACATCGCGGCGGGCAAGACCGTGAGCTTTGCGGCTGGTAAATCCGTGGGGCTGTACAGCCACGAAGGTGGCATCCAGGTCATCGCGCAAGACGGGCCGGTGAGCGTGCAGGCGCACACCGACGAACTCGAATGGCTGGCCAAGGAAGGCTTCACGGTCACCAGCAGCAATGACGAGATCCATGTGCTGGCGCAGCAGAAGATCACGCTCAAGGGTGGGCAGACGAGCATCGAGCTGGATGGGATGAACATCACGCTGAAGATGCCGGGGCTGCTGGACATCAAGGGGACGAGCAAGAGCTTTGTGGGGCCGAAGGGGAATCCGGCGGAGTTGCCATACCTGCCCGTCGGCGCACTGACGGAAACGCCACCCGACCTCGAGCTGCACTACACCTACGACGATCTGACCCCTGTGGTGCAGGCCACCTACAAGGTCACCTTTGACAGTGGCGCCGTGCTGCAAGGCATGCTCGATCAGGACGGCTACAAACTACTGCGCGGGGTGCCCAAGGGCGGTTACCGCGTCGAATACGGTGAAGACGCGCGTGACTGGAAGGCCCCTCCGCTGGCCAAGAACGATGCGGAGTTTCAGAAGCAGGACGTGAAGGACCAGGGCGTTGCCCTGATCGAAAAGGCACTGGCCACAGAACCTCCGATCGGCGGCTGGACATCGGGAGAGGGAGAAAACGCATGAGCGGAACGCGTAGCGAAATCGAGCGCTTCTTTCGCACTCTGCTGCTGGGCGACTTCGAGGAAGACCAGCACTTCGGTGCCCAGATCGTCGGCGGGCTGATCTCGCTGATTCCGATCCTCGACCAGGTGATGGATGCGCGCGACATCACAGGCACCCTGTTCAAGATCAATCAACGCGGAGGGTTCGACAAGGCCAGCTCGGACCAGCTGGTGAACCTGGGCTTTGCGGCGTTCGGCGCCATCCCTGAAGTGGGCAGTGCGTTCAAGACCGTTTTCAAGCCGCTGTGGAGAGAGCGTCGGGCCGTCAAGGGTGCGGTTCACAGCGGCCTGCAAGCCGTGGAAGGCCTGCTGGGGTTGGGCAAGGGCGGCGCGATCAAATGGATACGAAAGGAGCTTCTTGGCAAGTGGGTGGCGCGCAGCAATGAGGCGATCCAGAAAGTCGATCTTGCAATGAACTCCTGCATCGAACTGCTCGAGTTCATTGCGACCGCGAGCGGCTGGAAAGACTGGATGATTCCCGACCCCGTGCAAAAGCTTGCCAGGGAACTGCTGCCCAGCCTGAAGAAGATGCGCGGCCAGATTCGGGCCCCGCTGCAGCGCGCCAGCAAGGAGATCTACGAATTCCTGGAAGACCTGCTGGGCGAGCAGGCCGCAGCCATCGTCATGGCGGCGGGTCAGCGCGCGGTGACGGCGTCTGCGAACCCGGGTACGCGCACCAAGGCGGGCCACAACGCGGTCGAGCTTCATCCCAGGGGGAAGGTGCCGGCTCGACAAAAAAAGCAGACAGTGGTGGGGCGCGCTGAAACCGACACCAGGAGGGGCGGTGGACCGGTTCATGTGGCCAAGCAGCTCATGCGCAAGGCGTTCAAGAGCCTGGCCAGCCAGGAGAAAGGGCTGGTGGGTGAGCACATGGCCGACTATCACGAGGTCAAACGGTTGCGCGGCAGTTGGCCGCACGACAAGCTCGAGGGGAAGTGGTCACCCGTGACGGTTCGAAAGCTCAACGTGGACAAGCGGCCGGTCAACCTGCGTCTGATTGACCTACCGAAGGTGAACCATGCCGGGCTGGATGCGGTGTGGCAACACGGCACGAACTACACCGTGACCGAGGCCAAGGCTCGCGAGAGCATCGGAGCCGCCTACGGGTTGGGGAAATTCCTCGTGAGCAAGGGGAAAATGCCCAAAGTCACCGGTCTGAGCCCAGATCACGAGTTGCTGCACTATCTGTTGAGTGACAGTCAGGATAAGCGAGGCGTGGAGTTCAAGATGGTGCAGATGTCCAAGGAATGGGTGACCGACAGAGCCCCAGCAGAAGGGCTTGATCGCGCGGCTGGAAACGCGATCAAGGCGTATGCAGCCGCACGTCGTGTTGTGCTCATCACCTATGAGTCGGAGGGGGCCGTCGATCACGCGGAGGCTCTCAAGGACATCCACATGGGAAAGCCGGATGCTCATGTCCATCCGCACACTCAGCACGGCCTCACGCGCGAGTGGGAGGCCGCAGCAATTGACGCAGTGGTGAAGGCTCGCGAGCGTGCGCGTCAGGCCAAGATCGAGACATCGCAGAGCGATGGAGCTGCAAGCGACAAGCCAGCGAAACCGAAAAAACCTCGCAAACCGACCAAGCCTCGCAAATGACGAGACATCTCGTCAACTCTAGAAATTTATAACTCCGTGCCATGACAGCTCAACAATTCCGCGCCGAGAGAAGGCAGAAATTCCTGACGGAACAGTACTACAAGCTCAACATTGTTGATCTTGCAGAGAGTTCAAAGGCCTATTCGCAAGGGATCGTCAACCTTCGTGCGCGAGGTGACCTTGAGCCTGCTGGGCAAGGTGGAATATTCAAGGACAAGCTCAATCTCCTGAAGCTGCACTACACCGCCGGTGAAGCCATAGAAGAGCTGAAGCCGATCTACGCAGATGTATTGAAAGCGTTGGGTGAATGGAATGATGCCTACCGTGTCTATATCAAGGCATTGGCGGCCGAGTCAGGCGAAGACTTGCGCGATGATGGAACGCCTCTAGATTTCGAAGACCTGTATCACTTCCAGCTGGCGATTGATGTGGTCAGTCTGGGAGTTCTGCTGGGTGACGGAGATGGGCTACGCCAGATCGCGAAGTGGCTCCAGCAGCATCGCGGCACGGACCTGCTCTTTGAATCCTTGATCGATCCCGCCGTTTCCGATCCACGAGACAACACGGACTTCTTTCATGTCAGCCCGTACGACCCGCTGATCGACGCTTTTTACACGGTTGAGACCCCCGACGAGGCTAGCGCCAAGGTCAAGGAATATCTCGACGGCTGGTACAAGAGCTTCGAAGGCGCGCCTTGGCATGACGGGCATTTGCATGCCGTAGAAGGGGAGTACATGCCCTATTACGGCTACTGGTCGTTTGAAGCCGCTGCTGTCTGCGTGACTCATGACATCGATGACAGCACTTTCCGCGATCACCTTCTGTACCCGAAAGATCTTGCGGACTGGGCGCGGGCCCATCATTCGTTGGCCCAACTCAAGCCCGGCGCATCGAAAGCGGCAGGGACTGACTCGCGCTCGACCCGTGTACCCGGTGGCGACGCTTGCCCTCAAACGGGTTGGTGGCTGACTCCCGCCAAGGTGGGGAGTCGCCGCTACTTCAAGGCTGGCGAAGTCATGCCTATCGTCAAGGGGAGCAACTACGGTTCCACTTTCTGGCAATGGGACATCGATCAGTCTTCTCCGAAGCTCTGAGGATCGAGGCCGAGGTGATAAAGGATCCAAAGGATCCAAGGTTGCGCGGGGAATCCGACTCAAGAACTGCGGCTGAATTGCGTGACGAGCGACCCGCGTGGCCTGGCGCGACAGCATTTCGCATTAGGCGCAGACAAGCGTTTCTGACAGAGCAGGATTACAAACTGAACCTCAAGACGTTCAAGTTTCTGATGTCAGAGTCGGAGAAAGCACTCCTCGAGCGCAAGGCCGCAGGAGAACTTGATCCATTCGGAGAGGCAGGAAAGTTCAAAGACCTCCTGAATATTCTCAAACTCCACTACACCGCCGGCTGTGCCATCGAGGAGCTGATGCCTCTGTACGGAGACGTGATGACAGCGTTGGGTGAATGGCATGCAGCAGAGCATGCATATTCCAAATGGCTCGCAACAAAGCGCGGGGAAGATCTGCGTTTTGATATGACGCCACTCGAATTCGAGGATCTTTCTCACTTCCAGCTCGCCATTGATGTCGTGAGCTTGGGCGTACTGTTGGGTGATGGCGATGCACTTCGCCAAAGCGCCCTCTGGATGCAACGCGCGCGAGGTACCGATCTGCTCTTTGAGTCTCTCATCGATCCAGCAGTCCCGGACCCAGGAGAGAACACGGATTTTTTCCATGTCAGCCCTTACGACCCGCTGATCGACGCCTTCTACACGGTCGATACCCCTGACGAAGCGAGTGCAAAGGTCAAGGAGTATCTCGACGGCTGGTACAAGAGCTTCGAAGGCGCCCCTTGGCATGACGGGCACCTGCATGCCGTCGAAGGCGAGTACGTGCCCTACTACGGCTACTGGTCCTTCGAAGCCGCTGCCGTCTGCGTGATTCACGGCATCGACGACAGCAGCTTTCGTGATCATCTGCTCTACCCCAAGGACCTTGCAGACTGGGCACGGGCCAATCGCTCGCTGGAGCGCCTCAAACCAGTCGCCTAGATGAGGCAAGAAAAGATGCCGTTGGGTCCTGTCGAGAGCGGAACGAAGAAATAGTCCCATGTGGCTCTACCTGCATCACACCGCCTCCGACCTCATCGACCTGGACCCCACAACCGGCCGCTGGCGCCCCGTCGACGACGCCGAGAAACCGCCAGGCGCCTCGGTCCTTGCTGACCTCCCCGTCAAAGGCGGCTACACGATCGAGAACGACAAGCGCTACTACAGCTACTGGACGTCCGACGAGAAGTTCGTCTTTCGCACCGACGACGGTGCCGTGTTCGAGATCTGCCAGAAGCGCGACGACGGCTCCGTGGAGATGCTCTCGCCCGTCCTGCGCAGCGAGATCGCGCCTTCGCGGTATGGCGATGGGCGCTTGCGGCAAGGCTTCAGCCAGTTCCGGCTGATGGACGCTGCGACAGGCAATGTCGTCTTCGAGCTGGACTACAACGCCGAGCGCTATCAACGCCTGTACCAGGCCGACTTCACAGCCGCGGCGGCGGAGCAGGATCTGTCCGACTGGGATTTCTTCGTCGCCTTGCAGGGCGCTATCGAGATCTTCGAAGAGCGTGCCGCGTCTGGCCGCGTCGCGTTCTCCGTGCAGGACGATGGCTCGGCACAGATCCAGGGGCAGCGCATGCGCCGCGATGAACTGCTGTTTGCGGACACGGGCCAGACCTGCCCCCGCTCGGGCGTCTGGGCCTGCCTGACCGATCTGCGGGTGAGCACGGCGGTCACGCAGGGCGAGCCGATGCCCTCGAACGGCGGGCAGCCGGTGCAATGGGTCTGGAGCCGCACCGACTGAGCGCAGCGCAGCCCGCGGCTTTTAACCCCGCCCCAGCCGGGTCACAGACCCTTGCGCATAATTGACGCAAGCTATGACTCTCACCGAACTCAAATACATCGTCGCAGTCGCCCGCGAGCGGCACTTCGGCAAGGCGGCCGAGGCCTGTTATGTGTCCCAGCCGACGCTTTCGGTGGCCATCAAGAAACTCGAGGACGAACTCGAGGTCAAGCTCTTCGAGCGCAGCGCCGGTGAAGTGACCGTGACGCCGCTCGGCGAGCAGATCGTCCAGCAGGCGCAGAGCGTGCTCGACCAGGCCGCCAGCATCAAGGAAATCGCCAAGCGCGGAAAAGACCCGCTGGCCGGCCCGCTGAACCTGGGCGTGATCTACACGATCGGCCCGTACCTGCTGCCCGACCTGGTGCGCCAGGTGATCGCGCGCACGCCGCAGATGCCGCTGGTGCTGCAGGAGAACTTCACGGTCAAGCTGCTCGAGATGCTGCGCGCCGGGGAGATCGACTGCGCGATCATGGCCGAGCCCTTTCCCGACACGGGCCTGGCGATGGCGCCGCTGTACGACGAGCCCTTCATGGCGGCGCTGCCCGTGAAGCACAAGCTGGCCGACCGCGAGTCGATCACCTCGGAAGAGCTGCAGAGCGAGACGATGCTGCTGTTGGGCACGGGCCACTGCTTTCGCGACCACGTGCTCGAGGTGTGCCCCGAGTTCGCGCGCTTCTCGAGCAACGCCGAAGGCATCCGCAAGAGCTTCGAGGGTTCGTCGCTGGAGACCATCAAGCACATGGTGGCCTCGGGCATGGGCGTGACGCTGGTGCCGCGCCTGTCGGTGCCGGCCGAGGCGCTCAAGCCGAAGGTCAAGGGGCGCAAGGAGCCCGAGCAGATGGTGCGCTACCTGCCCGTGCGCGACGCGCAGGACCGCGACCCGCCGATGCGCCGCGTGGTGCTGGCCTGGCGCCGCACCTTCACGCGCTACGAGGCCATTGCGGCGCTGCGCAACGCGATCTACGCGTGCGAGCTGCCGGGTGTCAAACGACTCTCCTAGCGATTCGGGGTCTTCGCCTACGCGCGGGCTGTTTGGGATCGCTGATCGCTGGGATAGAGTGAAGCTGTTGCGAAGCCGCCTGCCGGCTTTCAGAATTTCGGTGTTGTCACCCAACTTCAAGAAAGACCCCTCCGCCATGGCCAAACCCCCGAAAAAGACCAAGTCCCCGTCGCCTGCCTCCTCTGCCGGCAAGGTGCCCAAGAAGGGCGGCGCCGTCGTCGCACAGGAGTCGGGCAGCCGCAACGCGCCGATCATCAACATCGGCATCGAACGCCAGGACCGCGCGGCCATCGCCGAGGGCCTGAGCCGCGTGCTGGCCGACACCTACACGCTGTACCTCACGACGCACAACTTCCACTGGAACGTGACGGGGCCGCACTTCAACTCGCTGCATGCGATGTTCATGACGCAGTACACCGAGCTGTGGGGCTCGACCGACGTGCTCGCCGAGCGCATCCGCGCGCTGGGCCACTACGCGCCGGGTTCGTACGCCGAATTCAGCAAGATCGCCACCGTGCCCGACGTGCCGCAGACCCCGCCCAAGGCGATGGAGATGGTGCGCATCCTCGTGAAGGGCCACGAAACGGTGTCGCGCATCGCGCGCGAGTTCATCCCGGTGGCCGAAGAGGCCGGCGACGATCCTACCGCCGACATGCTGACCGCCCGCTGCACGGTGCACGACCAGACGGCCTGGATGCTGCGCTCGCTGCTCGAGGACTGATGACGTCTTCCTGATGTTCTCCCGGTGCGCCGGGAGTCCCTGCAAGAGCGGCACAATGGCCGCTCTTTTTTCGTCTGCCCGTCCGCCGCATGCCTCTCGCCCGCCGTTTCGCGCTCTACCTCGATCTGATCCGCTGGAACCGGCCGGCCGGCTGGCTGTTGTTGCTGTGGCCCACGTTGGGCGCGCTCTGGTTCGCGGCCGACGGCTGGCCCGGCTGGCACCTGCTCGCGGTGTTCACGCTCGGCACCTTCCTGATGCGCAGCGCAGGCTGCTGCGTCAACGACGTGGCCGACCGCGAGTTCGATCGCCATGTGAAGCGCACGGCCCAGCGGCCCGTCACGAGCGGCGCGATGTCGGTCAAGGAGGCGCTGGGGCTGGGCGCGGTGCTGGCGCTGCTGTCCTTCGGGCTGGTGCTCACCACCAACCGTACGACGGTGCTGTGGTCGTTCGCGGCGCTGGCGATCACGCTGATCTACCCGTTCGCCAAGCGTTTCGTGTCGATCCCGCAAGCGGTGCTGGGCATCGCCTTCAGCTTCGGCATCCCGATGGCCTTTGCCGCGGTGCAGTCGACGGTGCCGGCCTTTGCCTGGTGGCTGCTGGCGGGCAACCTGTTCTGGGTGCTGGCCTACGACACCGAGTACGCGATGGTGGACCGCGACGACGACCTGAAGATCGGCATGAAGACCTCGGCGATCACCTTCGGTCGCTTCGACGTGGCGGCGGTGATGGCCAGCTATGCGATCTTCCTGGCGGTCTGGATCTGGGCCGGTGCCAGCCGGTCGCTGGGGGTGCTCTTCTATCTGGGCGTTGCCGCAGCGGTGGCCCAGGCGCTCTGGCATTGGCGCCTGATCCATGACCGCACGCGCGAGGGCTGCTTCAAGGCCTTCCGCGAAAACCACTGGCTGGGCTTCGCGCTGTTCGTCGGCATCGTGGCGGGCTACACCGCTCGGTAGCCGCCCGCCACCGGCTCAGCCGCGCCCGAACTCCTCGCCCAGCTCGGCCGCGCGCTTCTGCGCGGCGCGGATGGCGGTCTTGAACTGTCCCTTCACATCCGAGGCTTCGAGCGCGCTCAGAGCCGCATAGGTCGTGCCGCCCTTGGAGGTCACGCGTTCGCGCAGCACCGACGGCGGCTCGGTCGCGCTGTGCGCCAGCGCCGAAGCGCCGGTGAACGTGCCGATGGCCAGCCGCTGGGCCTGGTCGGACGTGAGGCCCATCTCGACGCCGGCCTCGGTCATCGCCTCGATGAAATAGAACACGTAGGCCGGGCCGGAGCCCGACATGGCGGTCACCGCGTCGAGCGCGGGTTCGGCGTCGACCCAGATCAGCTCGCCGGTCGGCGCCAGCAGCTGGCCGACGCGCGCACGGTCGGCGCTTTCGACGCCCGCCCGCGCGAAGAGGCCGGTCATGCCCTTGCCCACCAGTGCGGGGGTGTTGGGCATGGCGCGCACCACGCGCTCGGTGCCGAGCCAGCGGGCGATGCTGTCGGACGGAATGCCTGCCGCCACGCTTAGGTGCAGCGCGTCTTCAGCAAAGGCGCGCACCGGGCGGGTGGCTTCCGCGAAGGTCTGGGGCTTGACCGCCCACACCACCACGGCGCAGCGCGCGAGGGCCTCGGTGGCCTCGGCCTTGGCGACGATGCCGAAGGACTGGGCCAGCTTGGTGCGGGCGTCGTCGAAAGGCTCGACCACTTCGAAGTTGTCGGCCGCGACGCCTTGCTGGATCAGGCCGCCGATGATGGCGCTGGCCATGTTGCCGCCGCCGATGAAGGCGATGGGGGGCAGGGGGCCCGGCGCGGTGCGGGGCAGGAAGGTCACGGCGATGGTCATGGTCGGTCGGTGTAGGCGAAAGCGGCGAACTGCGTCACTTGCAGCGGGTTGAAATTGTCGTCGCTCACGACCACCAGCAGGCGGCGGCCGTCGGGCAACGCTGGGCCCCAGCACATGCCCTCGGTGTTGTCGAGGCGCGAGAGGCCGAGGCTGGCGAAGTCGGCCACGAGCGTCTTGGCGGCCGGGCGGTGGTTGCCGGGCGCGAGGGCATCGATCGCGAGCACGTCGTCGGCGGCGCGGGTGTCTATTTCATACAGGCGCAGCGAATTGCCGGCGCCGGTGGCATAGGCCCGCTCCAGCACCAGCATGCGGTGGGCGTCGAGCATCAGCGCCTCGCTCACGCCGTTGTCGGCGTAGGTGCCCGGCACCAGCGGGCGCAGCGGAATGGCGTCGGGCACGTAGGCGATCTGGCGCACGGTGCGGCCGGTCGACAGGTCGACCTGGGTGAAGCGGCAGGGGCCACCGGGGGCGGCGGTGGTCGGGGTCGGGCCGTCCTGGACCAGGGCGTTTTCCATCGCGAGCCAGGCCGAGCGGTCGTCGGGCGTGAGGGCCAGCCCCTCGAACGTCAGGTTGTCGCGCGGGCCGCGGCGTTGGGTGGGGTCCGGGGCGAACATCGCCGGCAGGGCGAACTCACGCAGAAAGCGGCCGTCGCGCGTCGATTCATATAAGGCGGGACCGAAACCGCGGGCGATGTCGCCTTCGCTGGTCCAGAGCAGGGTGCCGGCCGAGGGGCGCAGGCGCAGGGCTTCGGGGTCGGGAACGGGCAGGCCGTCGACCGCCTGGCGCCGCCCGGGCCAGGGGCCGCCACCGGGGCGTTGCAGCTGGACAACGCCGGTGGGCTCGGGTGCGGCGTCGGCAGGCTGGGGCCAGCGTGCGGTGTAGCAGCGCACAGGGGCCAGGTCTGACCGGTCATCGCTGAGAAGCAGGTACTCACCTTTGGCGGGGTCGTAGTCGATGCCCGACAGGCCGCCCGCCGTGGTGTTCTCTATAGAGCGTCGGTGCGCCCAGCGGGCTTCCCCCAGGCGCCGCAGCCGGCCGGTGTCCGGCGCCGGTGCCGCGCTGCGGCATCCCGCGAGCCCCAGCGATCCCAGTCCCAGCAGGCCCGCGCCGCCCGCCAGCAGGCGTCGGCGCAGCACGGAAGGCGGCGAAACGAGGGGGTGGATGGGGGCGCGCACGCCACAAAGTCTAGCGGCTGTCGAAGTTCGCGTGATGAGGCAGTTGACATCGCCCGGCATGGGTGCCACAATCGCGGGCTTCGCTTTCAAAAGGCGAAGCTTTCAGCCCAAAGCGGAAGCGTCTCGAGTGGTTCGAGGCGTGGACGACGGGCCCAAGACTGACCGCGGTGTCTCCCTCCTGGAGGCTCATCGGTACAAGTTGGGAATATCAAGAAATGATCCAAACTGAATCCCGGCTCGAAGTGGCCGACAACACGGGCGCGAAATCCGTCCTGTGTATCAAGGTGCTCGGTGGCTCCAAGCGGCGTTACGCCAGCGTGGGCGACGTCATCAAGGTCAGCATCAAGGAAGCCGCTCCGCGTGGTCGCGTCAAGAAGGGCGAGATCTACAGCGCAGTGGTGGTCCGCACCGCCAAGGGCATCCGTCGTGCTGACGGTTCGCTCGTCAAGTTCGACGGCAATGCCGCCGTGCTGCTCAACGCCAAGCTGGAGCCCATCGGCACCCGCATCTTCGGACCGGTCACGCGCGAACTGCGCACCGAGAAGTTCATGAAGATCGTGTCGCTGGCACCCGAAGTTCTCTAAGGACACAACGCCATGAACAAGATTCGCAAAGGCGACCAGGTCATCGTGTTGGCCGGTCGTGACAAGGGCAAGCGCGGCGTCGTGTCGCTGCGCGCAGACGATTCGCATGTGATCGTCGACGGCATCAACCTCGTCAAGAAGCACACCAAGCCGAACCCCCTCAAGGGTACGACCGGTGGCATCGTCGAGAAGACCATGCCGATTCACCAATCCAACGTGGCGATCTTCAATGCCGCGACCGGCAAGGCCGATCGCGTGGGCATCAAGGTCACCCAAGGTGCCGACGGCAAGCGCGTGGCTGTTCGCGTCTTCAAGTCGAGCGGCGACGAAATCAAGTTCGCCTAAGAGGTACTCACATGGCACGTCTCCAACAACACTATCGCGAAAAGATCGCGAAAGACCTGACGGAAAAGTTCGGCTACAAGTCGCCGATGCAAGTTCCGCGTCTCACCAAGATCACCCTGAACATGGGTGTGGGTGAAGCAGTCGCCGACAAGAAGGTCCTCGACAACGCCGTCGCCGACCTGACCAAGATCGCCGGTCAGAAGCCTGTGGTCACCAAGTCGAAGAAGGCCATCGCCGGCTTCAAGATCCGCGAAAACCAGCCGATCGGCTGCATGGTCACGCTGCGTGGCGTGCACATGTACGAGTTCCTGGACCGTTTCGTCACCGTGGCCCTGCCCCGCGTGCGTGACTTCCGCGGTATCTCGGGTCGCGCATTCGACGGCCGTGGCAACTACAACATCGGCGTCAAAGAGCAGATCATTTTCCCTGAGATCGAGTACGACAAGGTCGACGCCCTGCGCGGTCTCAATATCAGCATCACGACGACGGCCAAGACCGACGAAGAAGCCAAGGCGCTTCTCGCTGGCTTCCGTTTCCCGTTCAAGAACTGAGGCGAACCATGGCCAAACAATCTTTGATCCAGCGCGAACTCAAGCGCGACAAGCTGGTTGCCAAGTTCGCTGCGAAGCACGCGGAACTGAAGGCAATTTCCAACGACGCGAAGAAGAGCGACGAAGAGCGCGCAGCAGCCCGCCTGGGCCTGCAGAAGCTCCCGCGCAACGCGAACCCCACGCGCCAGCGCAACCGTTGCGAAATCACCGGTCGCCCCCGTGGCACCTTCCGTCAATTCGGTCTGGCTCGCGCCAAGATCCGTGAACTGGCTTTCGCTGGCGACATCCCCGGTGTCACCAAGGCCAGCTGGTAAGCCAGGCAGGAGCAAACAACATGAGCATGAGTGATCCCATTGCCGACCTGCTGACGCGTATCCGTAACGCGCAGATGGTGGCGAAGCCCACTGTGTCGATCCCGTCTTCCAAGGTGAAGGCCGCGATTGCACAAGTCCTGAAGGACGAAGGCTACATCGACGGCTTCGAAGTGAAGACCGATGCTGGCAAGTCCGAACTCGTCATCACGCTGAAGTACTACGCTGGCCGCCCGGTCATCGAACGTATCGAACGCGTGAGCCGCCCCGGCCTGCGCGTCTACAAGGCCAGCGCCGCCATCCCGCAAGTCCAGAACGGCCTCGGTGTTGCGATCGTCACGACCCCCCAGGGCGTGATGACCGACCGCAAGGCTCGCGCTACCGGTGTCGGTGGCGAAGTTCTGTGCTACGTCGCCTAACCGAGACATCGAGGAGTTACTGAAATGTCCCGAGTAGGAAAAATGCCGGTCGCCATCCCCGCAGGTGTGGATGTGTCGATCAAGGAAGACCAGATCAGCGTCAAGGGTACGGGCGGCACGCTCAACCTGGCTCGCAATGCGCTGGTGAATGTCGTCAGCAATGACGGCAAGCTGAGCTTCGAGCCCGCCAACGAATCGCGTGAAGCGAATGCGATGAGCGGCACGATTCGCCAGCTGGTGAACAACATGGTGGTTGGCGTGACCAAGGGCTTCGAGAAGAAGCTCAACCTGGTCGGCGTCGGCTACAAGGCTGCAGCGTCCAACAACAAGTTGAACCTGCAAGTCGGTTACTCGCACCCGGTCAACATCGACATGCCGCAAGGCATCACGGTGACCACCGCGACCCCGACCGAAATCGTGATCAAGGGTGCTGACCGTCAGCGCGTTGGTCAAATCGCCGCTGAGATCCGCGCTGTTCGTCCGCCTGAGCCCTACAAGGGCAAGGGCATCCGTTATTCGGACGAGAAGATCGTGATCAAAGAGACCAAGAAGAAGTAAGGGGCAGCAAAATGATGTTGACCAAAAAAGCACAGCGTCTTCGCCGCTCGCGCCAGACCCGCATCCGGATCGCGACGCAGGGCGTGGCCCGCCTCACGGTGAACCGCACCAACCTGCACATCTATGCCACCGTCATTTCCGACGACGGCACCAAGGTGATCGCAACCGCATCGACCGCCGAAGCCGAAGTGCGCGCAGCACTCGGCGCCTCGGGCAAGGGTGGCAATGCCGCCGCTGCCACCGCCATCGGCAAGCGCATCGCTGAAAAGGCGAAGGCTGCCGGCGTCGAGAAGGTCGCTTTCGATCGCGCAGGTTTCGCCTACCACGGCCGCGTCAAGGCGCTGGCCGAGGCAGCCCGCGAAGCCGGTCTGCAGTTCTAATCGGACACGAGATTCAAAATGGCAAAGATTCAAGCAAGAACGCAGAACGAAGGTCCTGAGGACGGTTTGCGCGAGAAGATGATCGCGATCAACCGCGTCACCAAGGTGGTGAAGGGTGGTCGTATCCTCGGTTTCGCAGCACTGACCGTGGTCGGTGACGGTGAAGGCCGCGTCGGCATGGGCAAGGGCAAGTCGAAGGAAGTGCCTGCTGCCGTGCAGAAGGCAATGGAAGAAGCCCGTCGCAACCTGTTCAAGGCTGCGATCAAGAACGGCACGCTGCACCACCAGGTGCAAGGCCATCACGGTGCCGCCAGGGTCGTGATGTACCCGGCTCCCAAGGGTACCGGCATCATCGCCGGCGGCCCGATGCGCGCCGTGTTCGAAGTCATGGGCATCACCGACATCGTGGCCAAGAGCCATGGTTCGTCGAACCCCTACAACATGGTTCGCGCCACGCTCGACGGGTTGAAGAACTCGACGACGGCCGGCAATGTGGCTGCCAAGCGCGGTCTCACCGTCGAAGAAATCTTCGCCTGAGCGCAAGCTCTCGCAAGGCTGAAGGAAGCATTCAAATGACGCAACAACAAACCCTCAAGGTGCAGCTGGTGAAGAGCCCGATCGGCACCAAGGAATCGCATCGCGCGACCGTGCGTGGCCTCGGCCTGCGCAAGCTCAACAGCGTGAGCGAGCTGCAAGACACGCCCGCAGTGCGCGGCATGATCAACAAGATCAGTTATCTGGTCAAAGTTCTGTAAGAGAGACTGATATGGAACTCAATGGCATCAAGCCGGCAGCTGGCGCCAAGCACGCCAAGCGTCGCGTCGGCCGCGGTATCGGCTCCGGCATCGGCAAGACCGCAGGTCGCGGTCACAAGGGCCAGAAGTCGCGCGCAGGCGGTTTCCACAAGGTCGGCTTCGAAGGCGGTCAAATGCCGCTGCAGCGTCGCCTGCCCAAGCGTGGCTTCAAGTCGCACCTGCTGAAGTACAACGCCGAAGTCACGCTGACTGCTCTCGAGCAGCTCGGCCTGGCCGAAGTCGATGTCCTGGCACTGAAGCAAGCCGGCCTCGTGGGCCAGCTCGCCAAGGTCGTCAAGATCATCAAGACCGGCGAACTCACCAAGGCCGTCAAGCTGACGGGCGTGGGTGCGACCGCTGGTGCCAAGGCTGCGATCGAAGCAGCCGGCGGCAGCTTCGCCTGATCACCTTCGGACTGAAAGAAGTTCTTCGTGGCAACTAACGCGGCAACGATCGCAAAAACAGGCAAGTTCGGCGACCTTCGTCGTCGGCTCGTCTTTTTGCTGCTCGCGCTCGTGGTCTACCGGATTGGCGCGCACATTCCTGTGCCGGGTATCAACCCGGACCAGCTGGCAGCGTTGTTCCAGGGCCAGCAGGGCGGCATTCTGAGCCTGTTCAACATGTTCTCGGGCGGGGCGCTGTCGCGTTTCACCGTGTTCGCGTTGGGGATCATGCCGTACATCTCGGCGTCGATCATCATGCAGCTGATGACCTACGTGCTTCCCAGCTTCGAGCAATTGAAGAAGGAAGGCGAGGCCGGTCGCCGCAAGATCACGCAGTACACGCGCTATGGCGCGCTCGGCCTGGCTCTGTTCCAGTCGTTCAGCATCGCAGTGGCCCTCGAATCGTCGGCCGGTCTGGTGATCGCCCCCGGTTTCGGCTTCCGCTTGACCGCCATGGTGAGCCTGACCGCTGGTTCGATGTTCCTGATGTGGCTCGGCGAGCAGATCACCGAACGCGGTCTCGGCAACGGCATCTCGATCCTGATCTTTGCAGGTATCGCGGCCGGTCTGCCGGGTGCCATCGGCGGCCTGGCTTCGCTGGTGACGACCGGTGCGATGAACCCCATCGTCGCGCTCTTCATCATCGCGGTCGTGGTGCTGGTCACCTACTTCGTGGTGTTCGTGGAACGCGGTCAGCGCAAGATCCTCGTGAACTATGCGCGGCGCCAGGTCGGCAACAAGGTCTACGGCGGTCAGTCGTCGCACCTGCCCCTGAAGCTGAACATGGCCGGTGTGATTCCTCCGATCTTCGCGTCGTCGATCATTCTGCTGCCGGCAACGGTGGTGGGCTGGTTCAGCGCTGGTGATGGTGGCTTCCGCTGGATCAAGGACATTGCCAGCGCACTGCGTCCGGGCGAGCCGATCTACGTGCTGCTGTACGCTGCTGCGATCGTTTTCTTCTGCTTCTTCTACACGGCACTCGTGTTCAACAGCAAGGAAACGGCCGACAACCTGAAGAAGAGTGGTGCGTTCATTCCTGGCATTCGCCCGGGTGACCAGACCGCTCGCTATATCGACAAGATTCTGGTTCGCCTGACGTTGGCTGGCGCGGTGTACATCACCTTCGTCTGCCTGCTGCCCGAGTTCCTGATCCTGAAGTACAACGTGCCGTTCTACTTCGGTGGTACCTCCCTGCTGATCATCGTGGTCGTCACGATGGACTTCATGGCCCAGGTGCAAAACTACATGATGTCCCAGCAGTACGAATCGCTGCTGAAGAAGGCGAACTTCAAGACATCGTAGGGCTGTGAGTTTCAGTATTGAGTCCGGGCGGTAGACCGCCACGTTAAACAGTTTTAGGAGAATGAAATGAGAGTTTCGGCTTCGGTCAAAACCATCTGCCGTAATTGCAAGGTCATCCGCCGTAAAGGTGTGGTGCGTGTGATTTGCACCGACCCGCGCCACAAGCAGCGCCAGGGTTGATTGAAGAGTATTAGAGGACGCACATGGCACGTATTGCTGGCATCAACATCCCGCCGCACAAGCACGCTGAAATCGGCCTGACCGCCATTTTCGGTATCGGTCGCACCCGCGCCCGTCAAATCTGCGAAGCGAGCGGCATCGAATATTCGAAGAAGATCAAGGATCTGACCGACGCCGATCTCGAAAAGATCCGCGACCAGATCGCTCTGTTCACGATCGAAGGCGATCTGCGTCGCGAGACGACGATGAACATCAAGCGTTTGATGGACATCGGCTGCTATCGCGGCTTCCGCCACCGTCGCGGCCTGCCGATGCGCGGCCAGCGCACGCGCACCAACGCCCGCACCCGCAAGGGTCCGCGCAAGGCTGCGCAGTCCCTGAAGAAATAAGGATAGACAAGCATGGCTAAAGCACCTGCAAACAACGCCGCACAGCGCGTTCGCAAGAAGGTTCGCAAGAACGTTGCGGACGGTATCGCCCACGTGCATGCCTCGTTCAACAACACCATCATCACGATCACCGATCGCCAGGGCAACGCCCTGTCGTGGGCTTCGTCGGGTGGCCAGGGCTTCAAGGGCTCGCGCAAGTCGACCCCGTTCGCTGCGCAGGTCGCTTCCGAAGTGGCCGGCCGTGCTGCTGTCGAACAAGGTATCAAGAACCTCGACGTCGAGATCAAGGGCCCCGGTCCTGGTCGCGAGTCGTCGGTGCGCGCCCTGGCTGCGCTCGGCATCCGGATCAATTCCATTGCCGACGTGACGCCCGTTCCGCACAACGGCTGCCGTCCCCAGAAGCGTCGCCGCATCTGATCGTCAGTCCGCAAGGCGCAGCCAGCTTTCGAGCGGCTGCGCATTTGTTTTTTCACTAAGCCCACCGCCATCGGCACATCCGCCGACGGCTCCCGCAGGCAACTGCGGCAGATGACACCAAGGAAATACCGTGGCACGTTACCTCGGCCCCAAGGCCAAACTTTCCCGCCGTGAAGGCACCGACCTGTTCCTGAAGAGCGCCCGCCGCTCCATTCAAGACAAGGCCAAGTTCGACTCCAAGCCCGGCCAGCACGGCCGCACCTCGGGTCAGCGCACCTCCGACTACGGTCTGCAGCTGCGTGAGAAGCAGAAGGTCAAGCGCATGTACGGCGTGCTCGAGAAGCAGTTCCGCCGTTACTTCGAAGAAGCCGATCGCCGCCGTGGCAACACCGGCGCCAACCTGCTGTTCATCCTCGAGTCGCGCCTGGACAACGTGGTCTACCGCATGGGCTTCGGCTCGACGCGCGCCGAAGCACGCCAGCTCGTGTCGCACAAGGCGATCACCGTGAACGGCCAGTCGGTCAACATCCCGTCGTACCTGGTCAAGACCGGTGACGTGATCGCCGTGCGTGAAAAGTCGAAGAAGCAGAACCGCATTGTCGAAGCGCTGCAACTCGCCCAACAAGTCGGCATGCCGGCTTGGGTCGATGTGAACGCCGACAAGGCCGAAGGCACCTTCAAGAAGGTCCCGGATCGCGACGAATTCGCAGCCGACATCAACGAATCGCTGATCGTCGAACTGTATTCGCGTTGATTTTCTCTACCCGCCTGCGCGTCTTTGCGCCGGCGGGAGATTGATATTGTTGTTCACGTTCCTGCTCCGCACTCTGTTGCGGATCAGGCGCTTCACCAGCCTTACCGGTGTAACGAGCCGGGGGTATTGAGAGGAAGTCTGCATGCAAACCACCCTGCTGAAACCCAAGACCATCCAGGTCGAGCAACTTGCCGCCAACAAGGCCAAGGTCACGCTCGAACCTTTCGAGCGCGGCTACGGCCACACGCTCGGCAACGCGCTGCGTCGCGTTCTGCTGTCGTCCATGGTCGGCTACTCGGCCACCGAAGTCACGATCGCTGGCGTTCTGCATGAGTACTCGTCGATCGACGGCGTGCAGGAAGATGTCGTCAACATCCTGCTGAATCTCAAGGGCGTGGTGTTCAAGCTCCACAACCGCGACGAAGTCACGCTGAGCCTGCGCAAGGACGGCGAAGGCCCGGTCCTCGCATCGGACATCCAGACCCCGCACGACGTCGAGATCATCAACCCCGACCACGTGATCGCGCACCTGTCGCAAGGCGGCAAGCTCGACATGCAGATCAAGGTCGAAAAGGGTCGCGGCTATGTGCCTGGCACGATGCGCCGCTACGCGGACGAGCCGACCAAGTCGATCGGCCGCATCGTTCTCGACGCGTCGTTCTCGCCCGTCAAGCGCGTGAGCTACACCGTCGAAAGCGCTCGTGTCGAACAGCGTACCGACCTGGACAAGCTGCTGGTCGAGATCGAGACCAACGGTGCGATCAGCGCCGAAGATGCCGTTCGCGCATCGGCTAAAATCCTGGTTGAGCAGCTCGCCGTGTTTGCGCAGCTCGAAGGCGGCGAACTCGCTGCATTCGATGCACCCGCACCGCGCAGCGCCCAGCAATTCGATCCGATCCTGCTGCGCCCTGTCGACGAACTCGAACTGACGGTGCGTTCGGCCAACTGCCTGAAGGCCGAAAACATCTACTACATCGGTGACCTGATCCAGCGCACCGAGAACGAGCTGCTCAAGACCCCGAACCTGGGTCGCAAGTCGCTCAACGAAATCAAGGAAGTCCTCGCTTCGCGCGGTCTCACCTTGGGTATGAAGCTTGAAAGCTGGCCGCCGGCCGGTCTCGACAAGCGTTGATTTTTGTTTTGAATTGAGCCCCTGAGGGCTCGTGCCCGGGCAGTACCTGATACGGCTGCCTGTTTAATAAAGTAAAGGAAAAGCACCATGCGTCACGGACACGGACTTCGCAAACTCAACCGCACCAGCTCGCACCGCCTTGCGATGCTGCAGAACATGATGAATTCGCTCATCGAGCACGAAGTCATCAAGACCACGGTCCCCAAGGCCAAGGAACTGCGCCGCGTCATCGAGCCGATGATCACCCTGGCCAAGAAGCCCACGCTCGCCAACAAGCGCCTGGCCTTCGACCGCCTGCGCAGCCGCGACAGCGTCGTCAAGCTCTTCGGCGAACTCGGCCCGCGTTTCGCAGCGCGTCCGGGCGGCTACACCCGCATCCTGAAGATGGGTTTCCGCGTGGGCGACAACGCCCCGATGGCGCTCGTCGAACTGGTCGACCGTGCTGAAATTAAAGATGCTGGCGCTGAGCAAAACGCCGCTGAATAAGCTATAATTTATACTTGCCGCGCGATGGAGCAGCCTGGTAGCTCGTTGGGCTCATAACCCAAAGGTCGCAAGTTCAAATCTTGCTCGCGCAACCAATTTAAAAGGCCCTTTGAGAAATCAAAGGGCCTTTTTCTTTGTCCAAATTCTTTTGGAAATTCCCGGTCGAAATTCGACACAAAAAAATGCCCTCGCGAAGAGGGCTTTTCTGTTTCTGGACCGGCCCCCAAAGAGGCCGCTGTCGAGAACTTGCGCAGCGAATGCGTCTGAGGGGCTGCGCTGACGCGCAGCCCAAGCGCAGGATCAGTCCGGAATGACCGCCGTCACCTCGATCTCCACCTTCGCACGGTGCTCCACCAGCGCCGCGACCTGCACGCAGGTCATGGCCGGGAAGTTGCGGCCCAGCGCGTCGCGGTAGACCGGGCCGAGCTCGGACAGGCGACGGCTGTACTCGTCGCGGTCCGTCACGTACCAGGTCATGCGCACCATGTGCTCGGGGCCGGCACCGGCTTCGCGCAGCACTTCGGCGATGTTGCGCAGCGCCTGGCCGCACTGGTCGATGAAGTCGTCGGATTCGAACTGCTGCTGGGCATTCCAGCCGATCTGGCCGCCGACGAACACCTGGGTGCCGCGCGCCGCGATGCCGTTTGCATAGCCCTTCGGGGGCAGCCAGCCCGGAGGCTGAATGAGTTTGTTCGTCATGATGGTGTTGCTGTTGAGTTGTCTCAATTTGAAGCGCTGGAGTTTGCCGGTTTCGGTGCGCGGCAGCGCCGTCACGAACTCGATCTCCCGCGGGTACTTGAAGGGGGCGATGGTGGCTTTCACGTGGTCCTGGAGGGCCTTCACCATCGCTGCGTCGCCGGTGTGGCCGGGCTTGAGCACGCAGAAGGCTTTCACGATCATGCCGCGGTCGGCGTCGGGCTTGCCGATCACGCCGCACTCGGCCACGGCCGGGTGCTTGAGCAGCGCATCCTCCACCTCCGGGCCGCCGACGTTGTAGCCGGCCGTGATGATCATGTCGTCCGCACGCGCCTGATAGAAGAAGTAGCCGTCGTCATCCTGCACGAAGGAGTCGCCAGGGTAGTTCCAGCCGTTCTTCACGTAGTCGCCCTGGCGCGGATCGTCGAGGTAGCGGCAACCGACCGGGCCTTGCAGCGCCAGCTTGCCGACCGTACCGCGCGGCACCTCGTTGCCTTCGTCGTCCACCACCTTGGCGGTGAAGCCTGGCACCGCCTTGCCGACGGCGCCGCGGCGCACTTCGTCGCCGGCGGCCGAGATGTAGATGTGAAACACCTCGGTGCCGCCGATGCCGTCGAGCATCTCGATGCCGGTGGTCTCCTTCCAGAGCTGGCGCGTGGCGTCGGGAAGCGCCTCGCCTGCGCTCACGCAGATGCGCAGGCTCGGCGCCCCGTGCTGCCGGACGAAGGGCGCCATCTGGCGATAGAAAGTGGGCGCGGTGTAGCAGAGGGTCGCGCCGACCTCGTTGATGAGCTTCACGAGCGCCTCGGGCGAGAAAGCGCCCTCGGGAAAGTACACCGAAGCACCAGCCCACATCGGGAAGATCAGCAAGCCGCCGAGCCCGAAGGTGAAGGCCAGCGGCGGCGTGCCGACCACGATGTCGTCGCTGCGCGCGCGCAGCACGTGGCGCGGCCAGGTCTGGCACATGGCGACCACGTCGCGGTGCGTGGTGACGGGCGCCTTGGGCTTGCCCGTCGTGCCCGAGGTGAAGGCGAGCAGCGCGATGTCGTCGGCTGCCGTGGGGCAGGCGGGGAACACGCCGCTCTTGCCGGCCGCGCGTGCCGACAGCGAATCGGGCGCGTCGGGCTGGTTGAAGGCAATCACCGTCGTGAGCACCGGATGCGCCTGCTGTGCGGCCACCAGCTCCTCGAGCAGGCGGCCTTCGCACAGCGCGGCCACGGGCTGCGATTTCTCGATGATCTCGCCCAGCTCCTTGGCGCGCAGCAGCGGCATGGTCGCCACGGCGATCAGCCCGGCCTTGACCACGGCCAGCCACGACAGCGCCATCCACACCGAGTTGCCGCCGCGCAGCAGCACGCGGTTGCCGGGCACGAGCCCGAGATCCTCGACCAGCACCTGGGCGATGCGGTTCACCTCGACGCCCGCCTGGGCGTAGGTGAGCACGCCAGCGGGCGAGCGCAGCATCGGCTTGTCGCCGAAGCCCTTGGCGACCGCCTTGTCCAGCAGCTCCTCGACCAGGTTCAGCTGGTCGGGGAACTGCAGCTCGGGCAGGTCGTAGCGAAAGACCGGGAGCTGCGCGGCAGGCGGCAGGCGGTCATGAACGAAGCGATCGACTTGGGCAGACACGGTTTCACCCCCGCAAAACGGATTTGCCGATGATCAGTTGCTGGACTTCCGTCGCGCCTTCGTAAATGCGCAGCGAGCGGATGTCCCGGTACAGGCTTTCGATCTTGGTGCCGACCTTCACGCCGAGGCCACCATGCATCTGCAGCGCCATGTCGATCACGCGGCTCGCGTTCTCGGTGGCGCACATCTTGGCCATGGCGGCAGCCGCCGACACGTCGCCGACCGCCGGGGCGCCACGGCGCTCGGCGTCGTCGCGCATCCACGCGGCGCGGTAGGTGAGCAGCGCGGCGCTGTCGATCAGCGCGGCCATCTCGCCGAGCTTGGCCTGCGTGAGCTGGAAGTCGGCCAGCGTCTGGCCGAACATGCGGCGGCCCTTGGCGTGCGCGATGGCTTCGGCGAGCGCGCGGCGCCCCATGCCGAGCGCGGCGGCGGCCACCGAGGCGCGGAAGATGTCGAGCGTGCGCATCGCGAGCTTGAAGCCGCTGTTCAGCGTGCCCAGCTGCGCCGTGCGCGGCACGACGCAGTTGTCGAAGCGCAGGGTGGCCAGCGGGTGCGGCGCCATCACGTCGATGTGGGCCGAGGTGTCGAGCCCCGGCGTCGTCGCATCGACGATGAACACCGTGATGCCGCGCGTGCCCGCCGTGGGGTCGGTCTTCGCGAACACGCAGTAGAAGTCGGCGATGCCGCCGTTGCTGATCCAGGTCTTCTCGCCGTTCAGGCGCCAGCCGTCGGCGGTGGGCTCGGCGCGCATCGCCATCGCTGCGACGTCGGAGCCGGCCTCGGGTTCGCTGAGCGCGAAGGCCGCGATCTTCTTGCCCTGGCCCACGGCCGTGAGGTACTGCGACTGCTGCTCGGGCGTGCCGTCCAGCGTGATCGCGCCGCTGCCCAGGCCCTGCATCGCGAAGGCGAAGTCGGCCAGTGGCGAGTGGTAGCCGAGCGTCTCGCGCAGCAGCACGAGCGCGCGCGAATCGAGGCGCTCGAGCGCGCCGCCGGCACTGCCGGGCACCGCGTAGCGCAGCCAGCCGGCGTCGCCGAGGCGGCGCACCCATTCGCGGCAGGCCGCGCGGTCGTCGCGCTCATCGATCTCCTGGGCGGCGCACCAGGGCAGCAGGTCGTTGGCGAGCGCGCGGTGCGCGTCGTCGAAGAACGGCAGCGCGAGGTGCGCGGTCGACGGTGGGGCGGGAATCTTGGTCATCATGATGCGCGTCAGTCTCCGCCGAACACCGGCTTGCGCTTGGCCGCGAAGGCCTCGTAGGCGCGCTTGAAGTCTTCGGTTTGCATGCAGATCGCCTGTGCCTGCGCTTCGGCCTCGATGGCCTGGTCGATGGTCATCGACCACTCTTGCGCGAGCATGGTCTTGGTCATGCCGTGCGCGAAGCTCGGGCCTTCGGCCAGGTCGCGCGCGACCTTGGTGGCGGCGTCGAGCAGCGAGGCGCTGTCGTGCAGTGCGTTGAAGAAGCCCCAGGCCTGGCCTTCTTCGGCGGTCATGGCGCGGCCGGTGAAGAGCAACTCCGAGGCGCGGCCCTGGCCGATCACGCGCGGCAGCAGCGCGCAGGCGCCCATGTCGGCGCCGGCCAGACCCACGCGGGTGAAGAGGAAAGCGGTGCGCGTGGCGGGCGTGCCGTAGCGCAGGTCGCAGGCCAGCGCGATCATCGCGCCGGCGCCGGCGCACACGCCGTCGATCGCGCCGACGATCGGCTGCGGGCAGTTGCGGATGGCCTTCACGAGGTCGCCGGTCATGCGCGTGAACTCGAGCAGCTCGGGCATGCGCATGCCGGTCAGCGGGCCGATGATTTCATGCACGTCGCCGCCCGAGCAGAAGTTGCCGCCGGCGCCGGTGACGACGATCACCTTCACGTCGGTTGCGTAGGTCAGCGCGCGGAACAGGTCGCGCAGCTCGGCGTACGAGTCGAATGTCAGCGGGTTCTTGCGCTCGGGGCGGTTCAGCGTGATGGTGCCGACGCCGGCTTCATAACGCCAGGCGAAATGCTCGGCCTTGTAGTCGGCCTTGGGTTCGAATTGCGCGCGCATGGGATTGCTTGCGCCGATGTAGTGCTTCATGCGGTCTCCGCCAATTGGCTGCTGTGGGAATGTTGCTTGACCTTGCCGAGCAGCTTGTGAAGCTGCGCGATCTCCTTGGGGTTGAGGCTTGAAAAAGCCTCGACGATCCAGTCTTCGTGCTGCTGCGCCATCTCGTTGAAGAGCTTGCGCCCGCGCGGTGTGAGGCGCACGCGCCAGGCGCGGCGGTCGCCCTCGACGTTGATGCGCTCCACCAGCCCTTCGGTCACGAGCTGGTCGGTGATGCCGGTGACGTTGCCGCCCGTGACCATCATGCGGCGCGAGAGCTCGTTCATCTTCAGGCCGTCGGGCGAGCGCTCGAGCTGCGACATGAGATCGAAGCGCGGCAGCGTGGTGGCGAACTGCGCGCGCAGTCCGTTGCGCACCTGCTTTTCCACCAGCTGCGTGCAGGTGAGCATGCGCAGCCAGAGGCGCAGCGCCTCGGGGTGCTCGCTGTGGGCGCGTGCTTCGAGGTCCATGTCAGTGTGTCTCTTCGGTGTCGGCCGCGCGGCCCGCGGCAGCGGTGGCCGCGGCGATCTGCTGCTGCTTGGCGATCTCGCGGTACATCTGGTCGCGGCCGCTCAGGTACTGCTTGGGCCAGTCGACGTCGCGGCTTTGCAGCTTGGCCGCTTCGTGCAGCGTCCAGGCGGGGTCGGCCAGGTGCGGGCGCGCCACGGCGCACAGGTCGGCGCGGCCGGCCGCGATGATGCTGTTGGCCTGGTCGGCGTCGGTGATGGCGCCCACCGCGATGGTCGAGATGCCGACCTCGTTGCGGATGCGGTCGGCGAACGGCGTCTGGTACATGCGGCCGTACACGGGCTTCGCATCGCGCGTTGTCTGACCGGAAGAGACGTCGATGAAGTCGGCGCCGGCCTCCTTGAAGAGGCGTGCGATCACCACGGCGTCGGCATCGGTGTTGCCGCCCGGTGCCCAGTCGTGCGCCGAGATGCGCACGCTCATCGGCTTGTCGGCCGGCCACACGGCGCGCATCGCGCGGAACACTTCGAGCGGGTAGCGGCAGCGCGCTGCGATGTCGCCGCCGTACTCGTCGGTGCGCTGGTTGGTGAGCGGGCTGATGAAGGCCGACAGCAGGTAGCCGTGCGCGCAGTGCAGCTCGAGCCAGTCGAAGCCGCATTCGACGGCGCGGCGCGTGGAGTCGACGAACTGGTCGCGCAGCGTGTCCATCTCGGCGCGCGTGATCGCGGCCGGCAGCTGGTTCTGTTCGCCATAGGGCAGGGCGCTCGCGCCGAGCACAGGCCAGTTGCCGCTTTCGAGCGGCTCGTCGGTGCCTTCCCAGCCCACGCGCGTCGAGCCCTTGGGGCCGCTGTGGCCGAGCTGGATCGCGATCTTGGCGCTCGACTGCGTGTGCACGAAATCGACGATGCGCTTGAACGCGGCCTGCTGCGTGTCGTTGTACAGGCCCGTGCAGGCCGGCGTGATGCGGCCTTCGGGCGTCGGGCTCGTCATCTCGACGCACACCATCGCGGCGCCACCGAGCGCGCGCGCACCCAGGTGCACCAGCAGGAAGTCTTGC
Source organism: Variovorax sp. FW301-JW7 (assembly GCF_058788795.1). Classification (NCBI taxonomy): domain Bacteria; kingdom Pseudomonadati; phylum Pseudomonadota; class Betaproteobacteria; order Burkholderiales; family Comamonadaceae; genus Variovorax; species Variovorax sp. FW301-JW7. Next base: position 61,329 of record NZ_JBYTBC010000015.1, on the reverse strand, counting down.
GGCACGCCGTCGACCGCGCTGTAGGTGGCCATCGGCGAGACCACGATGCGGTTCTTCAGCTCGAGGCCGCGCACCTTCAGCGGCATCAGCATCGGTGCCATCGCCTTGCCGCCTGCCAGCCACTGCTCGTAGCCGCCGAGCCAATGCGTGTCGCGCACGCGCAGGTTCTCGTGGCTGATGCGCTGCGAGCGCGTGAGCAGCGAGTAGGCGAACTGCTCGATCTCCATGCCCGTGTAGCGCGGCACGTTCTCGAACCACTCGGTCGAGTTGCGCGCGGCGTTCTGGATCTTCAGCACCTCGACGCTGCGTCGTGCTTCATAGCCTTCGAGCACGTGGTCGAGCGTGCCGCCCTGTTCGAATTCGTTGGCCAGGTCGATCGCGTCTTCGAGTGCGAGCTTGGTGCCCGAGCCGATCGAGAAGTGCGCGGTGTGCGCGGCGTCGCCCATGAGCACGACGGGCACCGAGCGGCCCTCGACGTCGATGCGGTGCGTCCAGCGCTCGCACACCACGCGCGGAAAGCGGATCCAGTTGGCCGAGCCGCGCAGGTGCGTGGCGTTGCTGATCAGCGCGTGGCCGCCCAGGTACTTGGCGAACAGCTTCTCGCAGAAGGCGATGGCCTCGGGCTGCTCCATCTGGTCCAGGCCGTGGGCCTTCCACACGGCTTCGGGCGTCTCGACGATGAAGGTCGAGGTCTTGTCGTCGAACTGGTAGGCATGCGCCTGGAACCAGCCGTGCTCGGTCTGTTCGAAGGCGAAGGTGAAGGCGTCGAAGGTCTGGTGCGTGCCCAGCCACACGAAGCGGCAGTTGCGCAGATCGACGTCGGGCTTGTACACGTCGGCGTAGCGCTGGCGGATGCGGCTGTTGAGGCCGTCGCTGGCAATGACGAGGTCGGCCTTGTACTGCGCGGCAATGGCCTGGTCGTCGGTGGCGTCGGTTTCGAACACCAGCTCCACGCCGAGTTCGAGGCAGCGTTCCTGCAGGATGTTCAAGAGGCGCTTGCGGCCGATGCCGCAGAAGCCGTGGCCGCCGGAGCGCACCTGGCGGCCCTTGAAGAAGACCTGGATGTCGTCCCAGTGGTGGAACTCGTTGCCGATGAGCGCGGCCGTGGGGCCGTCGGCTTCGCGCAGGTTGCCCAGCGTCTGGTCGCTGAGCACCACGCCCCAGCCGAAGGTGTCGAAGGGGCGGTTGCGTTCGACCACGGTGATCTGCAGCGCCGGGTTGCGGGCCTTCATCAGCAGGGCGAAATACAGGCCGGCTGGACCCCCACCGATGCACAGGATGCGCTGGAGGTCCGAGGCGGGCGCGAGGCGGGGGGTGGTCAAGCTGTTCATGGTTGAATAGTTTAGGCATAAACAATCTGTTGTCAACGAGGGGTTCTCTGCAGAGGCTCCCGTGCCCGTGCGGCGCGCGATGTCATGCAAATTCTTGGAAAAATCAATACCATGGCCCCATGCAACACTTGATACCCAAGATCGAGTCGCAGCTGGCCTCGCTGCCCGTGCCCATCGCACTGGAGCTGCCCGACGGGCGCCGGGTCGCCCAGGCGGGTTCACGCGTGACGCTGGCTTTCAAGGAGTGGTCGGTGCTGGCCAAGCTGGCCGGCCGGCAGGTCGGGGCCATCGGCGAGGCCTACGTCGAGGGCAAGGTGCAGATCGAGGGCGCCATGCGCGACCTGATCGACGCCACCGTCGGCCTGTTGCCCGGCAATCCGGCGGAGACCGACACCAGCTGGTGGAGCCGCCTGCAGCACCGCGCCAAGTCGCGCGGCTCGCACTCGCTGCGCAAGGACGCCGCGCAGATCGAGTTCCACTACGACGTCTCCGACGATTTCTACGCGCTGTGGCTGGACCCGCGCCGCGTCTATTCATGCGCCTACTTCCGCACGCCCGAGCTCACGCTGGCGCAGGCGCAGGAAGCCAAGCTCGACCACATCTGCCGCAAGCTCATGCTGCAGCCCGGCGAGCGTTACCTCGACGTCGGCTCGGGCTGGGGCGCGCTGCTGCTGTGGGCGGCCGAGCACTACGGCGTGGACGCCACCGGCATCACGCTGTCGAAGAACCAGCACGCGCATGTGCAGCGGCTCATCGAAGAAAAAGGGCTGCAGGGCCGCGTGCGCGTGGAGCTGCGCGATTACCGCGAGCTGCCCGACGACCAGCCCTTCGACAAGATCTCGTCGGTGGGCATGTTCGAGCACGTGGGCGCGGCCAACATGCCGACCTACTTCCGCAAGATCCACACGCTGCTCAAGCCGGGCGGGCTGGTGCTCAACCACGGCATCACCTCGGGCGAGCTGAACTACCGCCAGCTCGGTGCCGGCATGGGCGACTTCATCGAGAAATACATCTTCCCCGGCGGCGAACTGCTGCACGTGACGCACGTGCTGCGCGAGACCGCGGCGGCAGGGCTGGAGATGGTCGACACCGAGAGCCTGCGCCCGCACTACGCGCGCACGCTGTGGGCGTGGTCGGATGCGCTCGAGGCGCAGCTCGATGCCGCGCGCGAGGTGCTGGGCCGCAGCGGTGGCCGCCAGGGCGAGAACGCCGAGCGCGTTCTGCGTGCCTACCGCCTGTACCTCGCGGGCTCGGCGATGAGCTTCGAGCAGGGATGGATCTCGCTGCACCAGATGCTGTCGACCAAGCCCGACGGCAAGGTCGAACATGGCGCCTTGCGCGGTGCGCAATCGGTGTACCCTTTTGCCCGTGACTACATCTACAAATAAGTGAGGACACCAGCACCATGCTCTACCGCTTCAAATCCCGGGCCGCTCCAGACTTCGTGATGCTCGAGGTGCATGCGCGCCAGCTGCTCGACATCGTCGGCAAGCCGGCCGCGCCGCAGGGCATCATCACGGTCGAGCAGATTCCGGGCGCCATCGCCGCCCTCGAGGCCGCACTGGCCCGTGAAAGCAGCAAGCCCGCGCCGCACAACCACGACGAGCATGCCGTCGAAGGTCACGACGCCGAAGCCGAGAAGCAGCATGTCGGCCTGCACCAGCGCGCCGCGCCGCTGCTGCACATGCTCAAGGACTCGCAGGCCGAGAGCAAGGATGTGACCTGGGGGACCTGAGCGGTCCCGGCTCGTGATCAGTCCACCTTTGCGCCGGACTCTTTCACGACTTTCGCCCACTTCACGTGCTCGCTCGCAATGAGCTTCGTGAAGTCCGCCGGCGAATTGCCGCTGGGGATCGCGCCCTGGGCCAGCATCTTTTCCTTGATCGCCGGCGTGCCCAGCGACTTGGCCACTTCCTGCTGGATGCGGTTCACGATCTCCGGCGACGTGCCCGCCGGCGCCAGCAGCCCGAACCATGAGCTCGCCTCGTAGCCCTTGAGCGCGGGGCCACCGGCTTCTTCCACCGTCGGCACGTCGGGCAGCGCGGGCGAGCGCTGCGAACTGGTCACGGCCAGCGCCGTGAGCTTGCCGCCCTTGATCTGCGCCATCGACGAGGGCAGGTTGTCGAACATCACATCGGCGTTGCCGCCCACCATGTCCAGCAGCGCCGGGCCCGATCCCTTGTACGGAATATGGGCCATGAAGGTGCCCGTCATGCTCTTGAAGAGTTCGCCCGCCAGGTGGATCGAGGTGCCGCTGCCGCTCGATGCCATGTTCAGCTTGCCGGGATTCGCCTTCGCGTACTTGATGAAGTCCTGCACGTTGCGGATGTTCAGCGACTTGGCTTTTTCGGCGTTCATCTCCATCACGTTCGGCACGGCGGCCACCAGGGTGATCGGCGCGAAATCCTTGATCGGGTCGAAGGGCAGCTTGGGGTACAGCGCGCGGTTGATGCCGTGCGTGCCCACCGTGCCCATCAGCAGCGTGTAGCCGTCGTTGGGCGAGCGCGCGACGATCTCGGCGCCCACGTTGCCGCCGGCGCCCGCGCGGTTGTCCACGATGAACTGCTGGCCGAAGGCCTTCGAGAGCTCGGGCGCCACGGCGCGCGCCAGGATGTCGGTGGTGCCGCCGGCCGCGAAGGGCACGACGATGCGCACCGGCTTGGTCGGCCAGGTGGCCTGCGCGTGCGCGGCGCCGCCGAGCAGCGCCAGAGTGGCCGCCGCCGTGGCGACGAGCGCGAAGCGGCGGGTGGATGAGGTGACGGAAGAAGAGCGGGAGATGGAAGTCATGCGCGCCTTTGTACAGGGGGGCGCCGCAGGCGTCGCGAGTAAAAACCCCGGCCTTCGATGGACATCGCCGCTCAGCCCACCTGCATCCGCTGCGCGAACTGCGCCTCGCGAAAGCGCGCCAGTACGAAGTCGACGAACACCCGCGTCTTCGGCGGCAGCAGCTTCTTGCTCGGGTAGTAGATCCACACGGCGCCCGAATCCTGGTACCACCCGGGCAGCAGCCGCACCAGCGCGCCGCTGCGCAGGCCGCGTTCCACGAAGGGCATCGGCAGCATCGCCACGCCGAGCCCCAGCAGCGCCGCCTGCGCGATCGCCTCGGGGTCGTTGAAGATCGCGCGCGGGCGCGCCGGCAGGTCGACCATGGTTTCCTCGCCGCTCGCATGCCGCAGCGTCCAGGGCCGCAGCCGGCCCGTGGGCGACGAGCGGCGCAGCAGCACGTCGAAGCGCGCCAGCTCGGACGGATGCGCGGGCAGCGCGCGCCCCGTCAGGTAGGCCGGCGCCGCCACCGCGACCACGTGGATGCGCGCCAGCTCGCGCGCCACCACGCCGGGCGACAGCGCGATGCCGCCGCCGATGGCCGCGTCGAAGCCCTCGCCGACCAGGTCGACCTGCTGGTTGTCGAAATGCCAGTCGGGCACGATGCCCGGATAGCGCGCCAGGAAGTCGCCCATGAACGGCAGCACGTGCTCGCGCCCGAAGGCCTGGCCCATGCTCACCTTCAGCGTGCCCGAGGGCTGGCCGTCGTCCTGCGCGAGGCCGGCCACCGCGTCCTGCAGTGTCGCCAGCGCGCCGCCCACCTGCGCCAGGAAACGCTCGCCGGCCTCGGTCAGCGTGAGCCGGCGCGTGCTGCGCTGGAACAGCCGCACGCCCAGCCGCGCCTCGAGCCGCGCCACGTTCTTGCTGACCGCCGCCGGCGTCAGCCCCAGGCGCCGCGCCGCCGCCGAGAAGCTGCCGCCCTCGGCGCTCTGCACGAAGGATTCGAGGTGATTGAGCGGTTCCATGCCGCCATTCTGGCGCTATCTTCAACTTTGGGTTGAATCTGATCGGGCTGATTGATGGCTACCGCAAAGGGAATGGAATTCCGACACTGAAGGCCTTCCTCCTCCAACTGATCGGAAAAATCATGGCTTCCACCTCTGTTTCCTCTTCCCCCGTCCTGGCCGGCAAGGTCGCCTTCGTCACCGGCGGCTCGCGCGGCATCGGCGCCGCCATCGTGCGCCGGCTGGCTCGCGACGGCGCGGCCGTGGCCTTCACCTACGTCAGCGCGCAGGCCGAGGCCGACAAGCTCGCCGGCGAGATCCAGGCCGCCGGCGGCCGCGCGCTGGCCATCCGTGCCGACGCCGGCGACGCCGCCGCGCTGACGGCCGCCATTGCCCAGGGCGCACGCGCCTTCGAGCGCCTCGACATCCTGGTGAACAACGCCGGCGTGTACCTCGGCGGCGAGCTCGACACCTTCTCGCTCGAAGACTTCGACCGCACCATCGACGTCAACGTGCGCGCCACCTTCGTGGCCGTCCAGGCCGCCGCGCGCCACATGGGCGACGGCACGGGCCGCATCGTCAACATCGGGAGCATCAACGCCGAGCGCGTGCTGGACGCGGGCGCCAGCGTCTACGCGATGAGCAAGGCCGCCATCGTCGGCCTCACGCGCGGCCTGGCGCGCGACCTCGGCGCGCGCGGCATCACGGTGAACAACGTGCAGCCCGGCCCCATCGACACCGCCATGAACCCCGCCACCGGCCCGCGCGCCGCCTCGATGCACGACGTGATGGTGCTGCCGCGCCACGGCCGCGCCGAGGAAATCGCCGGCATGGTCGCCTACCTCGTGGGCCCGGACGGCGGCTTCGTCACCGGCGCCAACCTGAGCGTGGACGGTGGCTACACCGTCTGATCGGCGGCGCCGGGGTCGGGCGCGCGCTCCACCGCGCGGATCAGCGTGTCGAGCGTGTCGCTCAGGCGGGCCAGCTCGCCCGCATCGACGCCCGCGAACAGCTCGGCCTCGCGCTGCCGTCCCAGCGCGCCGACGGTGGCGTGCAGCGCCTTGCCGGCGGCCGTGAGGTACAGGCGGCTGCAGCGCTGGTCGGTCGGGTCGCTGCGGCGCTGCACGCGCTGGTGGCGCTTCAGGCCCGCCAGCGCGCGGCTCACGGCCATCTTGTCCAGGCCGGTGAGGTCGGCGACCTGCGTGGCGCTGAGCCCCGGCTGCGCGGCCAGCACGGCCATCGCGCGCCACTCGTTCAGCGTGAGCTGGTGCTCGCGCCCCACGCGCTCATGGAACGGCCGCGCCGTGAGGTTGACCACCCGCACCAGCTTGAAGAAGAGCGGGTCCATGGCCGTTCGTGCCTTTGTGGTTCAGCCGGCCAGCTTCTTCGCCGCCGCCACGATCGCGTCCACGCCGACGCGCGACTGCGCCTCCAGCACCGGCGCGTAGCCGACCGGAATGCGCGGCGCGCCCAGCCGCGCGACGCGGCAGCCCGTGGCCTCGGCCGCGCTCGCGGCGATCTCGGCGCCGAAGCCCGCGGCCTGCACCGCCTCGTGCACCACCAACAGCCGCCCCGTGCGCGCGCACGACGACAGCACCGTCTCGCGGTCCCAGGGCCACAGCGTGCGCAGGTCGATCAGGTCCACCGCGATGCCCTCGGCCGCCAGCGCGTCGCAGGCCGCGGCGCAAGGCTGCATCTGCTTGCTCCAGCTCACGAGCGTGAGCGCGTTGCCCTCGCGCACGCGCGCCGCCTGGCCCAGCGGCACGACCAGCGTGTCGTCCACCTCGCCGCGCACGCCCCACAGCGTCTTGTGCTCGATGTAGACCACCGGGTCGCCGCACTGCAGCGCTGCGCGCAGCAGGCCGTGGTTGTCCTGCGGTGTCGACGGGCTCACCACCACCACGCCCGGCAGGTGCGCGAACCAGGCCTCGAGCGACTGCGAATGCTGCGCCGCCGACGCATCCCAGATGCCGCCCGGCATGCGCGCCACCAGCGGCACGCGGCCCTGGCCGCCGAACATGAAGCGGTTCTTCGCGGCCTGGTTCACCAGCTCGTCCATGCCGCACAGCGCGAAGTCGACCACGCGCATCTCGACCACGGGGCGCAGGCCCGCGAGCGCCATGCCCACGCCGGCGCCCATGATCGCGGCCTCGCTGATCGGCGTGTCGATCACGCGCTCGGCACCGTACTGCTGCTGCAGCCCCTTGTACTGCCCGAAGATGCCGCCGCGGCCCACGTCCTCGCCGAGCACGACCACGCGCGGGTCGGCGTCCATCTCCTGCTGCAGCGCGCGCACGGCGGCTTCGGAATAGCTCAGTGTCGTCACAGCCATTGGCCTGCTCCCGTGGTCTGCACGTCGGTGAAGGCGGCGCTCGCCTCGGGCCAGGGCGCTGCGTCGGCCACGGCGAGGGCCGTGTCCACCTCGTCGCGCGCGGCGTTCTCGATGGCGTCCAGCGTCGCGGCGGCCACGCCAATGTCGAGCAGGTGGCCGCGGGCGCGCGCGATCGGGTCGGTCTCCAGCGCGGCGGCCAGCTCGGCCGGGTCGCGGTAGGCCGCGAGATCGACCGACACGTGGCCCTTCACGCGGTAGGTGAGCGCATGCAGCAGGCGCGGCCCCGCACCGCTGCGCACCTCGGCCACCAGCCGCGCGGCGGCGGCATGCACCGCGAACACGTCGTTGCCGTCGACCTGCGTGGCCGCGATGTCCATCGACGCGGCGCGCGCCGAGGCGCCGTCGCCGGCCGTCATCGGGCCGCTCGCGGTCGTGGCGCTCCAGCGGTTGTCCTCGCAGACGAAGAGCACGGGCAGGTCGTACACGCGGGCCCAGTTCAGCGCTTCGAGGAACGGGCCGCGGTTGATCGCGCCGTCGCCGAAGAAGCAGGCCGTGATGTCGTCGCTGCGCTTCAAGAGTTTTTGCGCATGCGCCGCGCCGACGGCGATCGGCAGCCCCGCCGCGACCACGCCGTTGGCGCCCAGCATGCCGACCGAGAAGTCCGCGATGTGCATCGAGCCGCCCTTGCCGCCGTTGAAGCCCGTGGCCTTGCCGAACAGCTCGCACATCATTCGCGTGAGGTCCGCGCCCTTGGCCAGCGTGTGGCCGTGTCCGCGGTGCGTGGAGGTGAGGTAGTCGCTCGCGCGCAGGTGGGCGCACACGCCCGCCGGCACCGCTTCCTGCCCGGTCGACAGGTGCAGCGGCCCGCGCACCTTGGCGGCGCCGCCCGCCTGCTGGCCGTAGGCGCTGACCCCGCCCTGGCTGGCGGTTTCGGCGGCGTTCTCGAAGGCGCGGATGCGCACCATGACGCGGTACAGCGCCTCGCCGGCGCCTGAGGGGTTGCTCGGGTCCATCTTGTCTCCAACGCCCTGGGGATCGGCGCTTCGAGAAAAATCGTATCAACCGAGACGGATTCGACCTACCGGGCTAACCCTTCGACCCCCCGCCCGGCCTCCTTTTCGGGCGCGGGCTTCCTGTTCTCTTCTCTATTTATTCTTCTTATTTAAGTTAGTAGTAGTAGATAAGGGTAAACCCGCCCTGTGGACAGGGCACTTTTTTCCTTGCCTGACAACAACTTGTGACACCCGAGACACTGTGTGCTCCTGTGCTTCCGTGGTGCTATCAAAAAAGGAACAACTTGGGCGCACGCGGTCCCGCTGTGGATAACAGGGGGCTTGTCCGGAAACTGTCCCCAGAGTTTTCCTGTGAGGAGGCCGGGCCTTGCCGCCCGGCCTCCGGGTCAGAGCGAAATGTCCGCGACGATGCGCGAGACCTGGCGCTCCACGAGGCTGTGTTCCGCGGCCAACGCGCGGATCGACTTGCCCGTGCTGTAGTCCGTGCGGATCCGTTCGTTGCGGAGGGCGTCGAGGGCCCGTTGGGCCTTGGGCAGCACGAAGCGAAGCCCCGTGCCGTCGACGGCGTACTCGGCGCTGAGGGCGCGCAGGTTGTCGAAGCCGATCAGCGCGGCGAACGGATGGTCGGGGGCCGGGTTCGCCGGAATGTAGATCCGCAGGCCGCCGTAGCGCGCGACGAAGGACATGGTGGCCGACAACCCGATCAGGCGGGCGAACTCCCGCAACCGGGGCGGCAGCAGGTCGCGCGCCGGCGCGGCCCGGCGCGGCCACGGCGCGATCGTGTGCGTTGGAAACGGCAAGGTGCTGACGAACTCGGGAGGGCTCATGGGGTGGGGCTCCGTTTCAGATGTCGGTGGGGCCGATCTGCACCTTGGCGGGCGGGCGCTCCCGCATCGCCGAAGGTTCGACCAGGCCCGCGGCTTCGAGCTGCGGCCGGCAGGCGTCGCAGGCGATCTCGTGCAGGCTGGCGCCGGGCGCCATGCACCAGGCGCAGAAAGAGGGTTCGGTGATGTGCATGCTCATACGGCGGCCACGTCCAGGTTGATCGGCGTGTACTCGCCGGTGACGTCGTTGCGTTCGTAGAAGCGGATGTAGGGCTTGGTGCTGGCGATGCGCATGCTGTCGCCGATCGCCCTCATCGCCTGCTGCCACTTCGCATCGGCGATGTCGTGCCGGCGCAGGCCGAGCACGCGGGCCGTGCTGATCTTGCCCTGCTGGTCGACGTGGAATGCATCGTTCACCAGCACCTTGATGTTGGCGTTGCTGCCCTTGCTCCAGCTCTGGATGCACTCGTCGATGAGCGCCTTGGCCGCCTGCAGCCGTTCGTCGAAGACGACGGTGTCCTGCATCCGGCGTTCCACCTTGTGCTTGCCGTCGAAGCTCACGAGCGTGACGTTGCCCTTGCGGCCGCCCTGCTTCACGTCGTAGGCCGCCAGGCTGCGCTCGATGAACGCGTGCACCGCGTTCATGGCGGCCACCTTGAAACCGATCAGCGCCGCGCTCTGCTGGCGGGCCTGCTCGCAGAGTTCGCTGACGACGGCATGGCGGTCCTTGTCGATGGGCTTGATCTTCGACACCGGGATCAGCGCGTCGTTGGCGTCTTTCCAGTAACCCGGGTGGTGTGCGATGGCTTCTTGCATGGAATGTCCTCTCAGGTGTTGGCGTTGTTCTGGGGGGTGTCGTTGTCGGAAAGGGCGAGCTGCCCGAGCAGGGCCGCCAGCGACACCTGGCGCAGCCGGCTTTCGATGCGCAGGCCGGAGACGGCGCGGCTGCGCAGGTAGCGGCAGGTCTCGTCGAGCTCGGCCGCCGTGGCGGCCATGAAGTAGCCGGTGTCGGGCTTGCCGCAGATGTGTTCGCCCTGCAGCCGCAGCGCGGCGACGTGTTCGCGCGCGCGGCGTTCCTGGGCGGGCGCCGGTGTCGAGCGGCCGGTGATGCGGGCGACGAGATCGCGCACGTGCAGGCCGTGCGCGCGCCCGACGCAGGTCCGCAGTTCGGCCAGCACCTGGGCGGCGGTGAGGGTCGGGTCGGCGCCGCTCATTGCGCGGACCCCCAGTAGCCGAACCGCGTGCCGAGCAGCAGGCTCGGCACCCGCGTGAAGTCGAGCGCGCCCGGCCGCACCACGGGGCTGTGCACGGGCATGTAGACGCTGGTGTCGAGCCGCGTCACGCGGCGCGCCGAGGCCATGCGCTCCGCCACGGGCCCGGGGCCGCATCGCCAGCGCCGCCGCCCGCCGACCGTCACGGCGTGGACGTGGCCGCCATCCGCCAGCCGTGCCAGTTGCCGGCGAAGCGCCGGGCTGCCCGGCTCGGGGCGGTAGCCCGCGAGGTGGTGCGCCAGCATGCGGTCGAGTTCCCCGGCCGATGCCGTGCCGTGCGCTTCGAGGTGCGCAGCAACGGCCCGTGCGAGTCGCTGCTCCCATGCGCGATCCGTGCGATCTGCCTGGTCCGTGGTGTCGTTCATGCGGGGTGTCCTTCCCTTGCCGTGCGTGGCGGCGGCGTGGCGCCCACGTCGCGCTGAAGCACGTAGCGTTTCAACCCGTCGACGCGGCGCGCGCCGATGCGCACGTCCTTCGGGCGCTGCCGCGACCAGGACAGCATCAGTGCGCCGGCCTGGCGCCGGGCCTCGGCCACGTCGTCGTCCGCATCGGCCAGCAGGCTCGCGGCTTCGTCGGCGGTCAGCGCGCGGCGGATGCGCAGCAGGCGCCACAGGCGTTCGGCAAAAGGGGCGCCGTCGCCCGCCATCGGCTCGGCCGTGTCGTCGGGCGGCGGTGGCGGCGCGGCCGCTTCGGCCTGCGCGTTCGCGATGCGCTGCTCGGCGAGTGCCAGCAAGGCCTTGGCGACGAACCATTCGGAAGAAGAGGCGGTGTCCTGCATCACGCACCTCCTGCCAGTCGTTCGAAGCGCATCGCGCCGTCGAACGCGGTCTTTTTCTCGGTCTTGACGAAGCCTTTTCTCACAGTACATTTCTCCTCGCTCGTGGCACTGCTCAGTTCACTGGCACGCCCGGTGAAGGCTGCAACCTTCATCGGGCACTCTTGAAATCACTCGTCTCTTCTTCTTCCTGCGTACACGCCAGGCCCTGGCGTGCCATGTCGGGCCACCCGGCCGCATCCCGTGCGACGAGCCCGCCGGCCACGCTCAGTCAGGTCCTTCGCCAGGAGGTGCCAGCGCATGCGGATTGCGCGTCATCGCGATGCCGCGGTGGCGCGGACGCCGGTAACGGCTGGGCCAGATCGCTTCGGGCTCGAGGGCCAGCGCGCGGGCCACGATGCGCTCCGCCGCAACCCAGGGGCGGTACAGAACTTCATTGATGTGCGCGTATTTGTGTTCTTTGGCCAACTTCGACAGGTTGGTTCCGACCATTGCAAGTGCAGCTTTAACCTGAGCCGGGTGCCAGTCCATCGAAAAATCTCGTTTTGTGTTGATAGCTTCGATTATGCACACAAAACAGGTTTTGACAATCTAAAAAAACACGCAAGGCGATATTTCTTGTCGGTGAAACACTTTTTGGGTTGAGAAAGTACCTTTGTGTGTTTAATATGTGCGCCTTCGCACAAAGCAGAGTGATCGTGACGTCGCCCACCCCTACCCCTTTCGACGACACCCAGGTGACCGCCCGCGTCAACGAGCTGGCCCTTGCACAGGGCGCGCGGTTGCGGGATCTGCGCAAGCGCAAGGGCCTGACCATCGACGACCTCGCGCAGCGCAGCGGTCTTCACTTCAATACGGTGGGGCGCATCGAGCGGGGCGTCAGCGACGCCAGCCTCGCGCAGCTGTATGTGATGGCCCTGGCGCTGGGCGTCGATCCGGCGGAGCTGAATCCCTTCCAGTCCGCCCAGCCGGCCAACCCGCTGTCGAGCGGGCTCGACGACGAGACCTTCGTGCTGGTGGAACTGCTCGACGTGCGCGTGAGCGCCGGCGGGGGCTCGTACAACGGCTCGCAGGAAGACATGGGCCGCTTCGCGTTCAACCGGGCCTGGATGGCGCGCAAGGGCGTGAAGCCGGCCTATGCCCGCATCGTCCATGCGCGCGGCGACTCGATGGCCGACAAGATCAACAACGGCGACATCCTGCTGGTCGACACCGCCACCAAGTCGCTCGACCAGGACGGCGTGTACGTGATCCAGCTCGACGGCCACGACTACGTGAAGGTGCTGCAGCGCGACTTCTCGACCGGCGGCCTGCAGATCATCAGCTACAACCCCGCCTACAAGCCCCAGGTGCTCAGCGCCGAGCAGGCCGCCGAACTGCACATCAGCGGTCGCGTCGTCTGGCACGGCGGCGAGATCTGACCCGCGCGTTCCCGCGATCGGCGGGCAGGCCAGTGTAGGCAGCACCCTGCGCTGAAAAGCAGGTCGGCGCATGTCGACCTCAGCCGATCGAGCCCCACGCCCGACCATGAGGGCATGGGCAAAGACATCTCTCGAAGGTTCCGGCGGCAACCTGCGTCCGCCGAAAAAGGGGGCGCGTCGCCGCGCCAATTGCTGACCGTTCTTGCGCTCAGCGCGGCCGGGCTGGTGGGCATCGTCGCGCGGGAGGGCTACAGCGACAAGGCCTACCCCGACCCCGTGCATGGCACCGCGGTGCCGACCATCGGCTTCGGCACCACCGGCGGCGTTCGCATGGGCGACACCACGGCGCCCGTGCCCGCGCTGCAGCGCGCGTTGCGCGATGTGCGGACGTATGAAAGCGCGCTCAAGCAGTGCGTGCAAGTGCCGCTGCACCAACACGAGTACGACGCCTATGTGAGCCTGGCCTACAACATCGGCGCCTTCAACTTCTGCACGGGCGGCCGCGCGGGCCACACCTCGGTGCTGGTGCAGCGGCTCAACCGCGGGGACTACGCCGGCGCATGCGACGCCATCCTTGGCTGGAAGTACGCGGGCACCACCGACTGCTCCGCGCCTGGCAACAAGACCTGCGGCGGGCTCTGGCAAGACCGTCTGCGCCTGCACGCGCAATGCCAGGGGAATGCGCCATGACCTTCAGCGCAAGACTGACCGCGATCGGTGTGGCCGTGGGTGCGGGCGCGCTGTTGCTCGCCGTCGGCGGATGGGCGGTGCACGACGCAGGCCGCACCCAGGAGCGCGTCCTCTGGCAGGACAAGGAAGCGCAGCGCGCCGCGCAATTCGCGAAAGACCTCGAAGCCGAGTACGCGCGCGGGCGTGCCGCATCGACCCGCTACCAGCTCGGCGCCAGCGCCCTGCAGGCCCGCTACTTCACCCTCGAAGGCCCGTTCCATGATCTACGCCGGCGCGTTTCTCTTGTCGTTCCTCCTGCTGTTCCTGATCGCCGCGCTGAGCGGCCTGGCGATCCTGCGCGACCTGTCGCGCCGCGAGCGGACCCGGATGCTGTCGCGCCTGGCGATGCACAGCGCGACCCTGTCGACCGCGGTCATCGCCTCAGCCTTGCTGCTGTCTGGCTGTGGAACAGCGCCCTCGCGGGCACGGACGTTCCCGCCGGTGCCTGCGGACTTGCTGACACCTCCGTCGAAGCCTGTGCTGCTGACGCCGGCCTCACCGTCGAAGACGCCTGGGACAACCACCACCTCAACGCGAAATCCTGCGCCGCCGATCGCCTCCGGCATCGCGCGCTGATCGAGTTCATCACAGAAAGGCCCGTCCCATGAGCGACTCCCACGCCCGCGCACAGGAACTGCTGTTGCTCGGCCAGATCCACGGCCTCGTGCAAGCCCTGAAGGAGGGACAGGACCAGCAGAACCGGCGCATGGACAGCTTCGATGCGCGCTTCGATGCACTCGACGGAAGGCTGCGCGCCGTCGAGCAGCGCGCGGCCGTGTTCGGCGCCGCCTCGGGCGGCGCGATGGCCATCGGCACCGCGCTGCTCATCGAGGCCATCAAGCAGTGGTTTCGCGGTGGGGGTCCCGGTGCGAACTGAACGCACGAACGAAGGCGCGCGCCGCCGTCTTTTCGCACCAGGGGCCGACAGATGTCGGCCTTTTGCATTTCGGGCCCGGCCGCGACAGTTGATTCACCAACCAACGCAGCCAACGATGCACACCACTTCCATCCACACGATCTTCACGCCGCAGCATTCGGCCGGAGCCGCGGCATGAGCGGCCTCGACACCTTGCGCGCGGCCATTGTCCAGACGCTGAACGGCGTGCCGCAGATCGGCCGCGTTCACGATCGCGAGCGCTTCGCGAGCGACGAGGCCGCGCTGCGCGCGCTCTACCTTCACACGCTGCCCGGCGGCGCACAGCAGCTGCGCGGCTGGTGGCTGCGCCGCGACGCCACCGAGGAGCGCAGCCTCAATGTCGGACGCACCCTCAGCGTCGACACCTGGACCTTGCACGGCTACATGGCCGTCGACGACGCCGCCGCATCGGAGCTCGCCTTCGACGCATTGATCGAGGCCGTGCGCGACGCCGTGCGCGCCGACCCGAGCTTCGGCGGCGCATGCGCCCCCAGCCCGATCAAGGACGAGAAAGCCACCGACGGCATGCAGGTCGGCGGCACCGGCGCGGTCAGTTTTTGCGGCGTGCAGTGCCACGGCGCCTCCCTGCAGTTGCGGACCTGGCGCTACCTCTGAGCCAGGCCCTCTGTTCATCAGTCCCTTCCTTCCATCAACCAACCAATCTACGGAGAACGCCGACATGGCAAAACTCATGCGCAAGATGGCCATCCTGGCCAAGCCTGAAACGGTACGCGGTACCGACGCCCTTCCGACCGGTGCGGCCAACGCCATCCTGGTCAGCGAAGTCACCCTGACCCCCATCGAAGGCGATGTGGTCCAGCGCGACAACGTGCGACCCTACTTCGGCTCGCGTGGCTCCGTGCTGGTGACCCAGTACAGCAAGATCGCCTTCTCGGTCGAGATCGCGGGCGTCGCCGCTGCCGGCGACGTGCCGGCCTATGCCGCGCTCATGCGCGGCTGCGCCATCGCCGTCACCACGGCCGCCGGCGTCAGCACCACCTTCGCACCGGCCACCGACAGCCTCGAGTCGCTCACCATCTACGGCAACGTCGACGGCACCGTCTACAAGATGACCGACGCGCACGGCAACGTGAAGGCCACCATCGACGCCAAGGGCATCCCGAAGTGGCAGTTCGAGTTCACGGGCCTGTTCGTGCCTGCCGCCGATGCACCGCTGCCCACGGCCGACTACACCAAGTTCATGGACCCGCTGGGCGTGAACAAGGCCAACACCACCCTCATGCTCGACGGCCTGGGCGTGGCGGCCAGCGCCTTCAGCTTCGATGCCGGCAACACCGTCGTGAAGCGCGACCTCATGACCGTCGACTCGGTCGAGATCACCGCCCGCGTCTCCACCGGCTCGGTCACCTTCGAGAACACCTCGGTGGCCACCAAGGACTGGATCGGCATGGCGCGTTCGAGCAAGCGCGTGCCCCTGGCCCTCAAGCACGGCCAGGGCGCGACCAACGTGGTCGAGTTCCTCTCGCCGCGCGCGCAGATCGGCAAGCCCACCTACAGCGACGTCGACGGCGTGCAGATGGTCACCGTGCCGCTCGAGTTCGTACCCAGCGGCTCGGGCAACGACGAGTGGTCGATCGTCGTGCGCTGAGCACGGCCTTCTTCTTCATTCGCTCAAGCACCCAGTCATTCATTCAAGACACAAGGAAGAGAACCCGATGCCCCAGAAGCTCAAGATCGCCGTGAAGCCCACCTTCATCGCCCCCGTGGTGATGCGTGTGCCCGGTGACGGCCAGGTCGAGGAGGTGCGTTTCGACGCCGTCTTCAAGCGCCTGTCCAAGACCGACAACGAAACGCTGCAGGCGCGGCTGGACGCGCGCAGCCTCACCGACCGCGAACTGCTCGACATGGTGCTGGCCGACTGGAAGGGCCTGGAGGGCGAAGACAACGCGCCCTTCATCTGCACGCCCGACAACCGCGCCGCGGCCGCAGAGGACTGGCCGACCTTCGAGGCGGCCATTGCCTACAGCTACTTCGAGCATGCGTACCCGGCCGCCGTAAAAAACTGAGGGGCGCCGCGCGCTTCGTGCTCGGAGTCGCGCATCGCGTCCATGACGAGCTGGACGACGATCTCCGCAGCCAGTGCGCGTCGCTCGGGCTCGACCCGAAAAAGCTCGTCTCCTCGATGGCGAACGGGGACGGCCCGCCGCCATTCGAGCTGTGGCCGGAACACCAGGAAGCCTTCGAGGTGTTCCATGCCTGCCGCACGCAATGGCGAGTGGTCGCCGGTGCGGCAGGCGCGTGGTTCCAGGGGTTGGACTTCGGTGCGGTCGACGTGGCGATGCGGCGCCTGGGCATTCCGCGTGTGCGCCAGCGTGAAGTGTTCCTGCAGTTGCAGGTGATGGAAGACGAAGGCATTGCGGTGCTGAACGTCTAGCAACAGCGCGGGCCGACGGCCATCGAAGGAGCTTGGGGCCGGCAGATGTCGGCCTTATTTTTTCTTTCTCTCACACGGACCATACAGACATGGCTGCGACACAAAAATTGGCAATCCAGATGACGATGGACGCGTCATCGATGAGTGCGAGCTTCTCGGAGGTCGCCGATGAACTTTCGAAATATATCGAAAGAGCCTCAACCGAAGTGAGCCAGGCGGAAGTCGCCAAGGCCAAGGTCGACGCCTCTATCAAGGACGTCTCTTCCTCGGTCAAGGAGGTCTCTTCCTCGGTTCAAAGCCTCTTTTCAAGTATCCAGAGTGGGAAGTCCCCCTTCACATCGTTGGTGAGTGAAGGCGGCAAGCTCGTCTCCACGCTCGGCGGCATCGGTCCTGCGACCGGGGCGCTGGGTGACTACCTTCTGAGTGCGTCCACCCGGGTCAATCTGGCGACCAAAGCGGTGACCCTTCTGACCGAGGCGTATGTCGAAGGCAGCAAGGAGGCCGCGGCGTACGCCAACGCCAACACAATGACCGGCAACTACGTCGGCCTGACCAGCGACCAGCTTCAGACAAAGGCGATCGAGATCGCCGGGACTAAGGGTACACAGGCCAGGGCCGCCGAAGCGGTGACCGCAGTGGTCAACACCGGAAGAATCGGCGGTGACGTCGTCAGCGAAGTAGCGGGCGCGACGGCTGAAATGAATCGGGTGCTCGGCACGTCGATCAACGAGGCCGTGAGCAATTTCGTCAAGCTGGCCGACGAGCCCTCCAAGGCGTCAGCCAAGCTCAATGAGACCTACCACTATCTGAGCGCGAGCACTTACGAGCGCATCGTCGCGCTGGAGAAGCAAGGGAAGACGGAAGAAGCGGCTGCACTCGCGCAGAAGACATTCGCCGTCGCGATGAAAGAACGGACCACCGAGGTTGTCGCCAATCTCGGCAGTCTGCAACGCGCCTGGCTGAACGTTACCGGATTCGCTCAAAAAGCATGGGATGCGATGCTCAATGTCGGGCGCCCCGTCACGCTTCAACAGCAGATCGATGCAGTCGATAAGCAGATCGCGCAGATCGATCTAGTCCAGCAAGGCAAGGGCTTTGTCAGCAACGGCAACGGCGCGGCTTTCGGTCGAGGAAAGGCCGGTGCGGCCCTGGATCGGGAACGTGCCGAGGCTGTGGCCAGGAAGGCGACGTTGGAGGAGAGCAAAGGACACGCGTCGAAGGCTGCATCCCAAAAGGGCGAGGCCGTTCGAGCCGAGGAGGCAGCCCTCGCCAAGAGCATCAAGAACAACGAGGAAAAGGTCGGTGAAGGGCGAAGAGTTGGAACAGGCGCTTCCGGCATTGGCCGTGCCGAAGACGAGGCTCGTCGAGCAAGCATCGAAGCTGTCCGCGAGGAATACAGCGCCAAGGCGCGAATCACCGCCGAGGGTTTCAAGAACATCGACAGCCTGCGCAAGCGCGATCTGCTCACCGACTATGGCGTCGTCCGGCAGAGGCGTGATCTGCGACTCCAGGATCTGAAGGACCAGGAGGATGCCGTCCAGAAAGAGATGCGATTGCTCGGTCCCGGGAAGGGGGCTGCTAGCGACAGAGGGAAGCTGGAGGCCAAGGCGAAAGAGATCGGCGATCAGCGTGGCTTCGTCAACAACGAAGCCGATCGGTCCTTTGCCGAACTGGATGCTGCCTCCCAGAGCAGCGTACTCAAGACCTCGCAGCAGGCAACGGAAAGGATTCGCGAGCAGGCTCGGGCACAGGAAGAGCAGAACGCCGTGTATGGCCTGTCCAAAGAGGCGATTCAGCAGTTGACCATCGCGCAGACCGAGCGGCAGATCCAGGAACTCGATGCAACCGAGAGCGTCGATCCTGCCTACCTGAAGTCGCTGCAGGCTCGTCTTGTTGCCGAGAAGGAATTGCTCGCGGCAACGCAGACCTCTGAACGCCTGAAAACCACCGACGAGAAGCAGAAGAAGGAGAAGGAAAAGGACGAGGAAAAGTCAAAGAAGATGGCCGGCGAAATCGGTGGCGTGTTCCGCGACGGCTTCGTGAATCTCCTGGAAGGCGGCGGTCGGGATGCCATAGACAAGATGGGCGAAGGGCTCAAGAAGAAGCTCGTGCAGTCGCTGGCTGATGCGTTCTACGACGCAACGCTGAAGGACGCGGTGGACGGCTTCTCCAAATGGTTGTCGGGCTCGCTCAAGAACGCGATGTCCGGCGGGGACGGTGCCAAGTCCGGTGGTGGTTCCTTGTCGGGGCTTGGAGGCATTCTCGGTGCCGTCTCTGGCCTGTTCGGCGGGTTTTCGGGGTCCACGGCCGCCGGGCTCGCGAACACGTTCGGCGGGAGCGATCCGCTCGGGTTCATGGTCAACGCAATGGGCTTGGTCAAGAGCGCCAACGGCAACGTCTTCGCCTCCCCCGGCCTGCACGCCTACGCCAACAGCGTGGTCGGCAAGCCCACCTTCTTCCCCTTCGCCAACGGCATCGGCCTCATGGGCGAGGCCGGGCCCGAAGCCATCATGCCTTTGCGCCGTGGCTCCGACGGCCGCCTTGGCGTGAGCGCTCAAGGTGCGAGTGGCGGCGGCGCGCTGCACTACGCACCCTCCACTGTCTTCCACATCGATTCGAGGTCCGATCGCGGCGCCGTGATGGCCGATCTGGACCGTGCACTTCAAGCAAACAACCAAGGCCAAATGGAACAACTCAAGCGTATGCGGGTGGTGCCCCAATGAGCATCATCACCTTGCCCCCCACCTTGCCTGTCAAGCGGCAGGACTTCGGTATCCAGACCTTCGACCTGAGCTTCAGCAGTGGCGACACCGGCTCGTCGCAGGTCGCCGTGCTGGCACCGCCGCGCCGCACCTGTGCGCTCGTGAGCGAAGAGCGCATTCCGCTGATGAACGAGGCCGCGATGTGGCGCAGCCTGGTGCATGCGCTGCGCGGCCAGGTCAACGTGCTCGCGGTCAGCGACATGTTGCAGCCGGCCCCGCGCGGTAGCGCGCGGGGCACATGGACGGCGCTGGCTGCTGCAGCGGGTGCGTCGTCGCTGTCGATCCAGATGGGGGCGGCCCAGGCCGGCAAGACCCTGCTGCAGGGCGACTGGATCGGCGTGAACCAGGGGTCGATCCAGCGACAGCTGCTGCACGTGCAGGCCGATGCCGTGGCGAACGCGTCGGGGCTGATCGTGGTGTCCGTCGAGCCGGTGTTGCGCGTGGCCGTGGCCGCCAGTAGCGCCGTGGTCTGGGATCGTCCGACCTGCCTCATGCGCAAGGTCGATACCAAGAACAACTGGTCGTCGGAGTCGCGCACGCAGGGCGGCTTCAGCCTCGATCTCATGGAGTCCTGGGAATGACAGTCACCACCAACAGCGGCTTTCAGGCCACCGCCAACGCCGGCGCCTATGGCGAACTCGCACTGGTCGAACTGCAACTGCGCTCGGGCACGGCGCGCTTCACGAACTGGCCGCTCAGCGTACAGGTCATGGGCGAGACCTGGCAGGGCGTGGGCAACCTCGGCTCCATCGGCGAGCTGCACGAGAGCGAAGACGGGGCGGCCGAGAAGCTCACGCTGACGCTCTCGCCAGTGGACATCGGCACACGTGCTTTGGCGCTTGGCGATCCCTCCGACTACCAGGACCGTCGTGTGCGCGTGTGGATCGCGATGCTCGATGCCAACACGCTGCAGATTACCGGCGCGCCCGTGCTGCGTTTCGTCGGCGTGATGGACCAGATGAAGATCGATCGCGACGGCAACAACGCCTCGATCAGCATGGACTGCCGCACGGCGAGCTACGACGTGCGCAGCAATCCCGCTGCACTGCGCATGAACAACGCGCAGCACCAGGCGCGGCATCCGGGCGAGCTCGGCTTCTCCTACCTCACGGGCCTGATCGGCAATCCCTCGATCTGGGTCAGCAAGTGGTTGCAGGCCAATCTTCAATACCGGCAAACCCTGGGGGTGCACAGCAAATGAGCACCGACCTTGACGCCTTCATCGACGCGCGACGCCATACCGGATTCGCCTATTTCAGGCACGACTGCGCAAGCATTGCCGCGGACTGGGTGCGCGAGCAGCGCGGCGCGGACCCGCTCGAGGCGCTGCGCGCGCCGGGCGGTGCATTGGCGCCCAAGAGGCTGCTGACGGCGCTGCGACATGTGCGTGCCTCGGGCGGTTTCGAGGCGGCGGCCTCCGCTCTCCTGGGGACCTCGCAGCCAGGTCGCATGGCGCAACGCGGCGATGTCGTGCTGGCTCGCAGCGGCCGTCGCATTGGCCGCGTTTCGGGCTACAGCTTCGGCATCTGCACGGGCTCACACATCGTGGCGCCCGGCACCGACCGATTGATTTTTCTTCCAATGACCGAGGGGGTGGCCGCATGGCGCATTTGATTCGACGGTTCTCCGTCCTGTTTGGCCTTCTTTGTTTTGCGGCGGTGGCGCATGCGGAGCCGACGTCCATCATCGGCGGGATCATTTCCGCCATCACGAGCTATGGAGCGGCAGTCGCTGCGGTCGTTTCGATCGTGAGTTCGGCCTACGCCTCATCGCAAGCCAAGAAGAAGGCGCGCCAGGCCGCGGCCCGCAAGTTCGCCGAAGACGTTGCCAACCTGCGTGACCGCACCGCCACGCTGGTCAGTTCGGAAGCTCCCTGGTCGACGGTCTACGGCGCACCTGCACGCGTGGGCGGCGCCATCGTTGCTGTGCTCGACAGCGGTGCGATGGCCCATTTCAAGCACATCGTGATCGTCTTCGCGGCGCATGAGTGCGAGGCCATCGACGAAATCTTCATTGACGGTACGTCGGTAGGACGACCTAACGCGGCCGGCTGGACCGATGGTGCCGAGTTCCAGATGCCGCCGCTGTTCAACGGATGGCCCTCGGAAGGTCCGTCGGTGAACGTGCAGTTTCACACCTCGCCCGGCGGTGTGGACTCGGCCGACAGCTTCCTTCGTGCCAGCCTCCATGAGACTTTCCCGGATGTCGATTTCTGGACGGAACAGCACAAGCTTAGCGGCTGCACCTATGCGGTCGTCACGCTCAACCTGCTGTTCGATCGTTTCCAGGGTGGCATTCCCGAGATCACCGCGAGGATTCGTGGCAAGAAGGTGCACGACCCGCGCACCGGTCAGACCGTCTACTCGCGCAACCCGGCACTGTGCCTGGCCGACTTCCTGCGCTCGGAGTCGGGGTACCTCGCGGCGGCCGACCAGATCGACGAGAACGCGCTCATCGCTGCCGCCAACGCTTGCGACGAGCAGGTGTACACCGCGGTGCAAGCAGGCGACGCGCTGAACTACGGCAACTCGCGCGCCCGGTACGTCTGCGACGGCATGTTCCGCTCCGACCAGGACCGCGAATCGACCCGTCAGCAGATCGAGGACGCGATGGCTGGCTTCAGCCTGGAGTCGGGCGGCGTCTGGCGCGTCCAGGCCGGCGCATGGAGCACGCCGGTGCTCAACCTCGACGACGACGACATGCTGGCACCCACGGCGGTGGCCCAGACCGCCCATCCCGGTGCGAGTCGCTTCAACGGCATGCGCGGCACGTATGTCAATGGCGCGCGCAACGGCGTCAGCGAGGACTTCTCGCCCTACCAGAACTCGAACTTCCGTGCACTCGATGCGAAGGACAAGTTCACCGACATGGCGCTGGCCTTCACGGCCTCGCACATGCGCTGCCACCAGATCGCCCGCGTGGTGGTCGAGCAGAGCCGCGGCGGCTTCGTGTTGCGCATCCATCCGAAGATGCTGGCCTGGCATCTGCAGCCCGGCGACCGCATCGTGCTCTCGAGCGCGCTGTACGGCTTCACCAACAAGACCTTCCGCGTCACCGACTGGACCTACGCGCGCAACGCACCGCTGTCGCTGCTCGTGATCGAGGACGTGCCGGCCTACTACGACCTGGCCGACGAGGTGCTGGCCGACGCGGCGCCGAACACCAACCTGCCGAGCCCGTTCCTGCAACCGCAGGCACCGTTCGACTTCAAGGTGGAAAGCGGTCCGTCGCAGATGTCGCTGCAGGACGGCGGCATGGTGGCGCGCGCCCGCGTCTCGTGGGCGAAATCGAACGAGCTCAACATCCTGAAGAGCGGCGCGGTCGAGGTGCAATGGCGCTCGCTGGCGCCGGTGAGCGACTGGCACTCGTCGCAACTGCCGGGCGATGCCACCGAGACCTTCCTGCTGGGCCTGTCGGTGCGCAGCCTCTACCAGGTGCGTGCGCGCTTTCGAACGCCCTACGCATCGAGCCCGTGGGCTACGGCCGAGCACACGCTGGTCGGCAAGGGCGGCGTGCCTGGCGACGTGGCGGGGCTTGCACTCGACGTGACCGACGCCGGCATCGTCGCCACCTGGGGTCAGCCGATCGGGCTCGACCTGCTCGACTGGAGCACGACCCGCGTGCGCATCGGCGCCAGCTGGGAGCTGGCCGACGAGGTGTTCTCCGCCAAGGGCGTGGCGGCCAACCTCGGATGGCTGCGCGTCGGCACCCAGCGTGTCTGGGCTTCGCACGGCAGCACGTCCAACCAATGGTCGGTGCCGGTCTCCGCGTCCATCGACATCGCGGCGCCTGCACAGCCGATCGTGAACGGCACCGTCTGGCGCAACGAGATCGACCTGGCCTGGCAGGACTGCAAGACCATGCAGCCGATCGCGTATTACGAGCTGCGCCGGGGTGCCACGCTCGAGACGTCCGAAGAGATCGGACGCACGGCTGAGCGGACCTTCGTTCGCACCGAAGCCACGGGCAGCTGGCGCTACTGGGTGCGCGCCGTCGATGCCGGCGGCAACGGCAGTGCGGCCGCGTATGTGCAGCTCACGGTGCTGCCCGGCATCGACGAAGCGCTGGAAGAACTCGAAAAGGGCCTGAACGAGGCCGTCGACGAGCTCAAGGCCGTCGATCAGGCGCAGGGCCAGGCGCTGG
Source organism: Variovorax sp. FW301-JW7 (assembly GCF_058788795.1). Lineage (NCBI taxonomy): Bacteria > Pseudomonadati > Pseudomonadota > Betaproteobacteria > Burkholderiales > Comamonadaceae > Variovorax > Variovorax sp. FW301-JW7. The sequence goes on along the minus strand of NZ_JBYTBC010000015.1, from coordinate 37,650 downwards.
CGAAGGAAACGCAGGATCGCGCGCAGGCCCTGAGCGCCGAAGCGGCTGCGCGAACGGCCGCCCTGGCGGCAGAAACGGCCGCGCGCTCGGCGGCGTTGGTGTCCGAGGCCCAGCAGCGAACGCAGCAGGTCACGCAGGTGACGAATGCGCTCACCGCCGAAGCCACCACCCGCGCTGCGGCCGACCAGGCCGAGATCACGGCACGTGTGGCGGCCGTCTCGCAGGAGGTGGCCGACCGGAAGGCTGCGGTGACGGCCGAGGCCAGCACCCGCGCCACGGCGATCACCGCCGAACAGAGCGCGCGGGCGGCGGCACTGCTTGCCGAGACCAATGCCCGCAGCGCCGCGATTGCGGACGAGACCACGGCGCGGCAGACCGCGGACGAGTCGCTGTCGTCACGCCTCACGACGCTGAACGCATCGTTGAGCACCGCGCAGGCGGCACTGCAGACCGAAGCCACGACGCGCGCCAGCGCCGATGCGGCGGAAGCATCCGCACGCCAGCAACTGGCCACGCAGCTGCAGGCCGCCGACGCGTCGCTGACTGCCGCCATCGGCAACGAAGCCTCTGCGCGCAGTGCCGCGGACGCGGCCGAGGCCCGCAGCCGCGAGTCGCTCACGGTCGCGCTGGTGGGTGCGACGGACCTCGCCGCCACCTTGGCCTATGTGGATGGCGTGTCGCTGGACATCGGGTTTGCCGAGCAGAGCTACGGCGTCTGGCAGGCGCCGGCGCTGGGGCAGGTGGGCAGCGGCCTGATCGCCGAAGAACGCCAGGCGCGCGTGGCGGCTGACGCCGCAGAAGTCAGCGCGCGCGAGACGCTGCAAGCGCAGCTCACCGGTGGCTACGGCGGGTCGGACCTGTCGCAGGTGGTCAGCGGCCTGATCTACCAGGAGCGCAGCGCGCGCGCCACGAGCGACGAAGCCCTGGCACAGCAGATCACGTTGATCTCGGCAGGCGTGGGCGAGCAGTTCGACTACGCAAGGATCTGGTACTTCGATTCTGGCCTGGAGGCCTGGACGGGCAATGGCACGCCCTCCGTGGCGGCGGGATGGATCCGCCCCGCCAACCATGCGACCGATCCCTTCATCGTGTCGCCTGTGGGGATTGCCGCGAACGGTTCGACCTACGGCCAGATCCGCATGCGTGTGCGCAAGGTCGGTGCGCCCGCATGGGACGGCGCGCTGTCCTGGCGCGCGGCAAGCGACAGCGGCTTCGACGCGTCTCGGCGTGTGACGATGACGGAGCCGACCTACGACGGCGCAGGCATCGGCATGGTCACGGTCAGCCCCGGCTGGGATGTGGCCATCGACCAGCTCCGGATCGAGCTGTCCGCGGCGCAGACTGCCACGGCGTACTTCGAGATCGACTGGGTCGCCATCGGACGCCCGTCGCCGGGTGCTTCGAACGCCGCGCTGCAGAGCGAGATCGCTGCGCGTGCGAGTGCGGACGCCGCCGAAGTCTCGGCGCGCGAGAACCTCGCGACGCAACTGCGCGGCGCCTACAACGGCAACGACATCGGCGCACTGAGCTCGGGCCTCCTGGCATCGGAGCGCGATGCACGGGTGAGCGCGGACAGCGCCGAGGTCACGGCCCGGCAGCAGCTCGCAGCCACGGTGGCCAGCAACAAGACGAACGCGGATGCCGCGCTCGTGGCGGAGCAGACGGCGCGCGCCAATGCCGATGCCGCCGAGGTCACGGCCCGCCAGGCACTGGCCGCGACCGTGGCCGGGAACCTGGCCACCGTCAATGCCGCGATCAACGCCGAACAGAGCGCGCGGGCCACGGCGGACACGGCGGAAGTCACGGCGCGCGAATCGCTGGCCACGCAAGTGCGCGGTGCCTACACCGGCACGGACGTGGGGGCTGTCAGCTCGGGCCTGGTCTACAGCGAGCGCCAGGCACGCATCGCCGCCGACAACGCGGAGATCACGGCCCGCACGGCGCTGGCGGCCACGGTCGCGGGCAACAAGACCAGCGCCGATGCGGCGCTGGTGACTGAGCAGAGCGTGCGCGCCACCGCCGACACGGCCAATGCCAATGCGATCACCGCATTGCAGGCGACCGTCACCGGCAACGCCACGGCCGGCTCCGCAGCGGTGCAGAACGAGGCCGTTGCACGAGCGCAGGCGGACAGTGCAGAGGCGATCCAGCGGCAGGGCCTGTCCGTGGCGCTCACGGGCGTTCCCGATACTTCGGGCAGCCTGGACACGGTGATCGGGGCGTCGCTGGTCAACGACTTCGTGGGCAATGCCTTCGAAGTCTGGGAGAAGCCGACGGGCCCGACGCTCGCCAGCGGCCTGATCTACGAGGAGCGCCAGGCGCGCATCACGGCGGATGCGGCCGAGGTGTCTGCACGTCAGGCGCTCGAGGCGGTCGTCAACACCAACAAGGCGGATGCCGCCGCGGCCGTGACGGCCGAGCAGAGTGCCCGTGTCACCGCAGACACGGCGAATGCCAATGCGATCACGGCCCTGTCGGCCACCGTCAACCACACGACGAACGGCCTGCCGAGCAAGGCCAGCAACACGGCCCTGACCGCATTGACGACGCGCGTCACGAATGCAGAGGGCCTGATCACGTCGCAGGGCGATGCGATCACCAGCATCAACAGTGGGCTGGAGCTGGGGCGTGCCGATTCGCAGGCCAGCCTGACGGCAGACGAGAGCCTGGCGAATGCGACGGCATGGCGCAGCCACTACGGCACCAACCTGTCGACGTTCTTCGTCACGACCACGACCGGCAAGGTCGCCACGACGGTGTGCCGTTCGCCCGTGGGCGGCGCGAACTTCTGGAACTATTCGAAGAGCAAGGTGGTGATCGACCCGGCGCGGACCTACCGCCTCACGGCATGGGTCCGACGCGTGGATGCCAACGGCACGCACTACTGGACCTGGTGGCGCAACACGTTGGGCAACTACAGCAACAGTCCCATCGCCATCGGCAGCCTGCCCAACAACGTCTGGACCCAGATCTCGCTGGACCTGCTCGGCAGCGCCTTCGGTGACACCTCGGTCAGCCCCGGCTTCGCCCTGAACCACACGGGTGGCACGACAGGCTATTCAGAGATCCAGGGGTTCCGTTTCGAGGATGTCACGGACAGCCTGCGGATTACCAAGGCGGAGGCAACGAAGGCGGACGCCAGCGCGGTCAATGCGCTGACCACGCGAGTCACCAGCGCCGAGGGCTCGATCACGGCCCAGGCCAACTCGATGACCTCGTTGACTGCGACGGTGAACGGTCATACCTCGTCGATCTCGACCAACGCCTCTGCCATCGCAACACTGGATGGCACCGTCAAGTCGCAATGGCGCCTGAACGTCAACGCGGACAAGAAGGTCGCGGGCATGATCCTCAACAACGACGGCACGAAGTCCGAGCTGGTCGTGCTGGTCGACAAGTTCGCCATCGCGCAGGACGGCCCGGGCGGCGTGCCGACGTTCCCTTTTGTTGTCGGCAGCATCGGTGGCACACCTTCGGTGGGGATCAACGGCAACATGTTCGTCGACGGGTCGATCAAGGCTCGCTCGCTGGATGTGGAGCAGTTGACGGCTTCGATTTCCAAGCTGGGCTACATCACTTCCGGCCAGATCACGATCAACGGGGACGTGACGGGAACAGGTTGGGGCTACATCCGCAGCCCCAACAAGTGGCGCGACAACTCCTGGGGCTGGATCATGGCGCAGCACCCCAAGGGCGACATGTTCGTCGACTTCAGTCTCGCCGGCTGCGGACTCGTAATGCACTACGTGCCTGCAAGTCAGTCCACGAGTCAATACGCCAGCTTCCGTCTCTGGGGTCCCGGTTTCAACCTGGACCAGAGTGGCCTGACGATCGGAAGGGCAGTGATCGACACGCTCAGCATCCGAGGCGGGGCCGTCACGCTGCCCAATGCGAAGCAAGCCGAAAACGGTGGCAGTGGAACCACGATGTGGTTCACCGTGCCAGACAACGAAGGCGAATGGGTACAGACCTATATCACGGCGACAACTTTCGTGAACCCCTTTGGACTCGGTGTCGGGACACTGACCATTCGTGTGGATGGCAACTCTGAATGGCTGGGCGTCGGCTTGGAGGGAACAACGATCACCGGTGCAATCGTCCGGTACCTGAAGCCCGGCGGACACAGCATCGAAGTTGTAGGGACGTTCAATTGCGCGGGGACTTCCGTATTTTCTTTGGGATGTAGGAGATAAAGAGATGCCTGTTTACACGGTCTACGACAACACATCGGGTCGCGTGCTTGCGAGCGGCTCCGCGCCCACCAACGAGGATTGCTTGATGCAAGCCCGGGAGACGCACGAAAGCGTCTTGCTGGGGCAGACGGTGCCGCAAGGGCACTACCTCCATGTGGCCACACTGAAGCCCATTCCGATGGGCGACAAGCCCAGCCAGCATCATGTGTTCGACTGGACGCAATACGGCTGGGTCGACCCGCGATCGACGGAAAAGCGGCGCCAGGATCTGCGCGCACTCGTGACGGCGCGCCGTTGGGAAATCGAAACCGGCGGCATCACGTTGCAGAACGGCGCGCGTGTTCTCACGGGCAAACCCGACCAGGACCGCATCACGGCGGTGATCGTCAACGCCGAGATCGCCGGCATCGATGCCGTCGACTTCAAGGCCGACAGCGGATGGACCCGCCTGACCATCGACGAACTTCGCGGTGTGGCCCGAGCGATCGGCCTGCATGTCCAGGCGTGCTTCAGTGCCGAGCGCACGCACCACGCCGCCATCGACCAACTCCGGACAGAGGCCGAGACCGAGGCCTATGACATCTCCGCGGGCTGGCCCCTCACCCACAACAGCATCGAAACGCAATGACCACCACGCTCACCGACAAGAATTTCACGGAGCTGTTCACCTACTCTGGTGGCACAAACGGCACCTGCGTCAACTCGCAGGGGCTCATTCAGCCTAGCTCCACGCCGCGCTTCGATTTCGATCCGATCACGAAAGCTTCGAAGGGGTTGCTGATCGAAAGCCCGCGGCAGAACCTGTTGTTGTTCTCGTCTCGCTTCGATAGATATCCAACGTGGACGAGATCGAATGCCACGCCGGTGCCGGAAGCCGCTGTTGCGCCCAATGGGCGATGGGATGCATGCAAGCTGATTCTGAACAGCGGCGCCGCCGCAGGCCTCGGCCACGTCGTTCAGACCGTTGCCAAGGCTGCAACAGCGACCACCTACGCTTACTCCTTCTATGCGAAGGCGGGAGGCTCTTCGAGCGGCTGGATCTATGCGCGAGGCGCCTCTTCTGCTGACAGCATCAGCATTCCCTTCAACCTGACAACGATGGCAGCCGCAGGTGTGGCGAGCGGCGGATTTGTCGAGGTTTCGAAAAGGGTTGTCGATGCAGGCAATGGCTGGCGTCGTGTCGAATTGGTTTTCACGAGCGATGCTTCTGCCGCGCTTGTGGCCGCCATCTACCCCGGTTCTTCTGTTGGCACCAGTGGGTCGGGCGACGGTGTTGCCGGTATCTACATCTGGGGTGCGCAGCTTGAAACTGGCGCGTTCGCAAGCTCCTACATTCCCAGCGTCGATGCCGTCACGGCGCGCAGCTCCATCGGCAGCTACTACGACGCGAAAGGCATCCTGCGCTATGCGGCGGCGGGCGTTGCGCGCAACAGCTACGAGCCGTCGAACCTGATCTTGCCACCCGTGCTGATGGTCGAGGAGCAGCGCACCAACATCCTGCAAAAAAGCAGCGATATGCACTTGACGCCGTGGGCAACGAGCGGCGTCTATCGAGTGTCTGGAAAGTTGGCTCCGGATGGAAGTCTTCGGGCTGTTGAAGTGTCGGGCGCGCCGACGGGGCCTTTCGCTCAAACGGGGCCGGCGGCGACTTCCACTGTCTTGACCTATTCCGTCTACGTTCGAAATGTCTCCCGAACGGCCCCCATCTCACTCCTGCTGCGCAACAGTACGACGTCCACAAACTTCACCTTTGGCCTGTGCACGTTGTCGGGTGCCGCCCCCTCTATCTCAGGGGCCGGGTGGGAAATGCGGTCCGTAGGGAATGGGTGGTTTCGTTGCACCTACACACAGGCAACTGGCATCGGTGTCGGTGATGCGATGGCCTGCTATGCCGGATTCACCGATGCAGGTCCCGATAGCGGCGCTTTTCAGATCTGGGGCGCCCAGCTCGAAGCCGGTGCCTATGCGACCAGCTACATCCCGAGCACCGAGACCTTCACCAGCCGCGCATCCATCGGCACCTACTTCGACGCCACGGGTGTGATGAAGACCGCCGCGGCGGGCGCCGCGCGGATGACCTACAACCCCGCCGACCTGACCGTCGCACCCTGGCTCATGCAAGAGGTGTCCAGCACCAACCTGTTGACCGAGAGCGAGTTTCGCAATGGGCTTGCGGATGCGTCCGTCAGGATCGGATGCGCGGCAGCGTCCTGGAGCGAGCTGGGGTTCACGACAGGCATCGCATTCCCTGCGCCGCCGCCAGCCGGCACGTTCGCGTCTTATGCCGCCAAGTCGCCTGTTCTTGCGCCGTCGACCACCTACGTGATTTCCTGTTTCGTGAAGATGGATGACGGCGGAGCGCCCAGCATGCCCGCGTCTGGCGGCGCGGCGGACTTCGCGCTCGTCATCGCGAACGCGCCGATTTCTCCCGCCGCCTGCACCATGACGCATGTCGGGGGCGGCGTGTACCGGCTCACGGGCACGCGGACCACCGATGCATCCGTTCCCAGCACTGTGTCGGGTATCTGGAAGTACGGCACCAACAGCGCCCGGGCTTTCAAGTTCACGGGCTTACAACTGGAACAGGCGTCGTCCGCGTCGAGCTACATCCCGACAACGACGGCGACAGTGACGCGTCTCGCTGACGGCGCCACTTCAGCAACGACAACCCGACAGGCAGACGCCGCTACCTCCGGGGCAACCACGAGAGCAGGTGATCTCGTCCTCGTCGATGCAAAGAAGGGCTGGTGCAATGCCGCTGAAGGCACCATCTTCATGGAGTTCGGACGGCCGAAGGAGGGAGACACAACGGCAAGGAATCTTGTCGAGATTGGCACAGCGGTCGGAAATCGCGTGGGCATCGGGTTTACTGCATCGGCACTCGCCTACGCGTACTCCGCTGTCAACGGTCCGTCCGGGCCGAACACGGTCTCGGTCGGACTCCAGGGAACACCTGTTGGGAGCCCGGTCAAGGTCGCCCTCAGCTATGGCGCCGATGGCCTTCGGTTCGCGTGCAACGGCCAACTCCTCAAGGCTGCCCTGCCAACGGTCCCGCCGTTCGCCAACCTTGGCATTGGAAACCTGTCCTACGGCGGCAGCAATCAACCCTTTTTCCACGTCCGCGCGGTGCGCTACCAGCCGCAGAAGCTCACGGATGCGGAAGTGGTGGCACTGACGGCGTAAGGAAGTAACCCTGGCCGCAGGCCCAGCGCGAAAAGCGCAATCACACACCAGGCCCCTTCGGGGGCCTTTTTCATGCCCGCTCACGAACTCACGGCATCCCCAGGCAATCCTTCTTCGTACTGCCAAGCCCATCACCCATCCGTGCCTTCCCCCACATCTCGGGGAATTCCCGGGTGCCCGGAACCTCCCGCCGATGGGATAGTTAGTTCGCCACTCAAACTAACTACCCCGGCCCACCGTTCTGAGGAGAGACACCGATGCAACTGACAACGAAAAACACCCTGGCCGCCCTGGCGTTCGGTCTCACGGCCGTGGGCGCGATGGCGCAGACCGTGGTCGGCGTGAGCTGGTCCAACTTCCAGGAAGAACGCTGGAAGACCGACGAGGCCGCGATCAAGGCGCAGCTGGAAAAACTCGGCGCGAAGTACATCAGCGCCGACGCGGGCGGTTCGCCCGAGAAGCAGCTGGGCGACATCGAGGGGCTGATGTCCAAGGGCGCGAAGGCGCTGATCGTGCTGGCGATGGACAAGGACGCGATCCTGCCCGCCGTCACGAAGGCCACGCGGCAGAAGGTGCCGGTGGTGGCGTACGACCGGCTGATCGAGGCGCCCGGCGTGTTCTACATCACCTTCGACAACGTCGAGGTCGGGCGCATGGAGGCGCGCGAGGTGCTCAAGGTCAAGCCCAAGGGCAACTACGTGATCATCAAGGGCTCGCCGAGCGACCCGAACGCCGACTTCCTGCGCGCCGGCCAGCAGGAAGTGCTGGACGCCGCGATCAAGAAGGGCGACATCAAGATCGTCGGCGACGAGTACACCGAAGGCTGGAAGCCCGAGGTGGCGCAGAAGAACATGGAGCAGATCCTCACCAAGAACGGCAACAAGGTCGACGCGGTGGTGGCGGCCAACGACGGCACGGCCGGCGGCGCGGTCGCTGCGCTCACGGCCAAGGGCCTGCGCGGCATTCCGGTGTCGGGCCAGGACGCCGACTTCGCCGCGCTGAACCGCGTGGCGCTGGGCACGCAGACCGCGACGATCTGGAAGGACTCGCGCGAGCTCGGCCGCGAAGCCGCCACGGCCGCGGTCTCGTTGGCGGCCGGCAAGGCGGTCGAGAAGGCCGCGCCCTGGGCCGGCGGTGCCAAGAAGCTCTCGCTGTCCTCCCGCCTGCTGACGCCGGTGCCGATCACGCGCGACAACCTCGACGTGATCGTCAAGGCCGGCTGGATCAAGAAGGACGAACTCTGCAAGGGCGTCTCGGGCGCGAACGCGCCCGCGGCCTGCAAGTAACGCCGCAACCACCGGCGCGTTCGGCCCTTTTCTGAACGGCTGAACGCGCCGCTCCATCTCTTCGCAACATGGCTTCCGGCCGACCCGCAAGGGCCCGCCGGTGGGCGGTTGCGCACCTGTAGTCCGTCCTGAGGGGGCTTGAAAAAAATGAGCGATCCAACACCCGGCTGGTGGTGCCGCACCGGCATCGACCTGCGCCTGCTCCTGATGTGCGTGCTGCTGGCCGCGATGGCGGTGGCGTTCAGCATCATGTCGGGCGGCGTGTTCCTCTCGCCCGAGAACCTCTACAACGTCGCGCAGCAGACGGCGGTGGTCGGCATCGTCTCCACGGTGATGGTGCTGATCATCGTGGCGCGCCACATCGACCTGTCGGTGGGTTCGGTGATGGGCTTCGTCGGCGTGCTCATCGCCTACCTGCAGTACACCTCGGGCTGGTCGTGGCCCACGGCCTGCCTCGCGGGGCTCGCGGTGGCGCTCCTGGTGTCGATCTACCAGGGCTGGCTCACGGCGGTGCTGGGCGTGCCGTCGTTCGTGGTCACGCTGGGTGGGCTGATGTCGTTTCGCGGCGCGGCCTTCCTCGTGGCCGACGGCAAGACGCAGCCGGTGAACGACGAGTTCTTCCAGCGCCTGGGCGGCGGCTACGACGGCGGCATCGGCGTCACGGCCAGCTGGGTGCTCGCGGGGCTGGTGGCGCTGGTGCTGTTCGGGCGCATGGTGCAAAAGCGCCGCGCGCGCCAGCGCTACGACATGCCGACCGAGGCGCTGTGGCTCGACGTGCTGCTCACCGCAGTGCCGGTGGCGGTGGTGGTCGGCTTCGCCTGGGTGATGAACAGCTACCAGATCTCGTCCAAGAGCGAGCCGCAGGGCATTCCGATTCCGGTGCTGATCTGGGCGGCGGTGGCGATCGTGCTGTCGTTCATCGTGCACCGCACGCGCTTCGGGCGCTACGTGTTCGCGATGGGCGGCAACCCCGATGCGGCGGCGCTGGTGGGCATTCCGGTGCAGCGTGTCACGCTGATGCTGTTCGCGCTGCTGGCGGTGCTGGTGACGGTGGCGGCCATCGTGTCGATCGCGCGGCTCAACGCGGGCACCAACTCGCTGGGCACGGGCATGGAGCTGTACGTGATCGCGGCGGCCGTCATCGGCGGCACGGCGCTGGCGGGCGGCAGCGGCTCGATCTTCGGTTCGGTGCTGGGCGCGCTGATCATGCAGTCGCTGGACAGCGGCATGCTGCTGCTCGACGTGCCCATCGGCAAGCGCATGGTGATCATCGGCCAGGTGCTGATCGTCGCCGTCGTCTTCGACGTGCTGTACCGCCGCAAGTTCGGGGAGAACTGAAATGGCCGACATCGACAAGACCCAACCGCTCGTCGAGCTGCGCGAGATCCGCAAGGCCTTCGGCGGCGTGAAGGCCGTGGACGGCGTGAGCATCAACCTCTACCCCGGCGAAGTGGTGGCGCTCCTGGGCCACAACGGCGCGGGCAAGTCCACGCTGATGAAGATGCTCGCGGGCGCCTACCCGATCGATTCGGGCGACACGCTCATCGCGGGCGAGAAGGTCCACATCCGCACGCCCGCTGAGGCGCAGGCCCAAGGCATCGAGACCATCTACCAGACGCTCGCGCTGGCCGACAACCTCGACTCGGTGGCCAATCTCTTTCTGGGCCGCGAGAAGATGACGGCGTGGAACACGCTGGACGACCACTTCATGGAAGTGCAGGCGCGCAAGGTGTTCCAGCGCCTGAACAAGAACTTCACCAACATCCGCATCCCGGTGCGGCGCCTGTCGGGCGGGCAGCGGCAGGTGGTGGCGATCTCCCGCGCGCTGTACTTCAACGCGCGCATCCTCATCATGGACGAGCCCTGCGCCGCGCTCGGTCCCGAAGAGACGGCGATGGTCGGGCGCCTGGTCAAGCAGCTGAAGGACGACGGCGTCGGCATCTTCCTCATCACGCACGACATGCCCGACGTGTTCTCGCTGAGCGACCGGCTCGCGGTGATGAAGAACGGCAAGCTCGTGGGCACTTACCGCACGGCCGACGTGACCGAGGACGAAGTGCTCGGGATGATCATCGCCGGCAAGCGGCCCGAGGGACGCGAACAGGCGCACCACGCGGCAACCGCGGCCACCGCAGCGGCATGAAGACCATCGGCGACCAGCAACTGCTCAAGCGCCTGAACCGCAGCGTGCTGCTGCGGTTGCTGCGCGCGCAGCCGGGCTTGTCGCGTGCGCGCCTTGCGAGCGAAAGCGGGCTCACCAAGTCGACCGTGAGCCTGCTGGTGCGCGAGCTGCTCGACGAGGGCTGGTTGAGCGAATCGGGCGCGGCCGTGGCCGACGGGCTCGGGCGGCCGTCCACGCCGCTGCAGATCAACGTCGGCGTGCGCGCGCTGATGGGCGTGGAGATCGCCGTCGAAACGTTGCGCCTCGTGTGCGTCTCGCTGCAGGGCGAGGTGCTGCATGCGGAAGCCCAGCCGCTGGACGACGGTGAGCCCGCCCGCGTATGCGCACAGCTCGCGCGCATGGCGGCGGCGGCGCACGCGCACCTCGACCAGCGCGGCCTGCGCCTGTCGAGCATCGGCGTGTGCGTGCCCGGCGCGGTGGACGACTGTACGGGCGTGGTCCGCTTCGCGCCCAACCTCGGCTGGCGCAACGTGAACCTGCTGCCCGCGCTCGAAAAGGCACTGGCCGCGGCGGGCCTGCCGGGCGTCACCGTGCAGCTGCAGAACGACGCCGATGCCGCCGCGCTCGGCGAGTACGAGTTCGCGGCGGGCGAGGGCGAAGACCCGCTGATCTTCGTCAACAGCGACGTCGGCGTGGGCGCGGGCGTGGTGCTGAACGACCGCCTCTTCACCGGCGCGCAAGGCATGGCCGGCGAGATCGGCCACACCATCCTGCAGCTGGACGGGCCGCTGTGCTCGTGCGGCCGGCGCGGCTGCGCCGAAGCCTTCTTCGGCTCGCGCGTGCTGGCGCGCGAGGGCGCGGACATGGCGCGCGCCGCCGCCTTCTTCGGCGTGCTGCTGCAGAACCTGTGGGTCACCTTCAACCCGCGCGCGATCGTGCTCGGGGGCAAGGTCTGCGCGGAACACCCGGAGTTCGCGCAGGCCGCATTCGAAGGCGTGAAGGGCCACGCCGAGCGCGCCGGCATGCCCGCGCCGGAGCTGCGCACGGCGCGCTACGAAGCACTCGCGCCCGCGGTGGGGGCAGCGGCGTTGGCGCTGCACGACTACCTGCGGCCGCTGCAGCCCGATGCGAAGGCGCGCCGCGCGCGTGCATTGGCGCGCGCCGGCGCCTGAGCCGTCAGTCCGCTACCGCGCTGCTGTCGTCGTCGCGCCAGCCGCGCAGCCGCCGGTACAGCGTGCCGCGCGACACGCGCAGCTGCCGCGCCGCCTGCGACACGTTGCCGCCGTGCGCCGCGAGCGTGTCTTCGATCAGCTTGCGGCTGTGCTCGCGCAGTGTTTCGGTGGGCGGCGTCTCGCTGACGGGTGCAAGCGCCAAGGGCGGCTCCGCCTGCACGTCGATCGCCACGGGTGCATCGACCTGCGCGCTCGCCATCTCCGGCATCGCCACCGCATGTCGGAAGTCCGCGCCGTCCGCGCCCTTGAGCTGCGCCTGCATCCACACGCCGAGCCCGCTGGCCAGCCGCAGCGGTTGCGCGGCCTCGCGCCGGCCCAGCCGCAGCAGGCTCGCGAGGTCGTGGCCCAGCAGGCATTCCACGTCGCGGTCGTCGGGGGCCTCGGGCAACCGCCCCAGCAGCCGCGCGCCGGCGTTGTTGAGCCAGGCGATGGTGCCGTCGGGTGCGATGCCCGCGAGCGCCTCGAGCGGTGTGCCCAGCAGCGTGGGGCTGGCCTGGAAGCGCAGGATGAGGTGGTCGCGCGACTGTGCCTGCAGCAACCGGTTCTCGATGATGGTGGCGTGCAGCGCGACCATCGAGGCCGCGTCGAAACCGAAGCGCCGCGCTTCCACCGTGAGGTCGAGCACGCCCGCGAGCCGGCCGCTCACGTCGCGGATCGGCGCCGCGGCGCATTGCATGTGGCACAGCACGTCGTAGTAGTGCTCGGCGCCGTCCACGGTACAGGCCTGCCCGGTGCTGGCCACGATGCCCGGCGCCGTGGTGCCCACGACGCGCTCGGAGATGTTCACGCCCAGGCGCGCGGTCTGGCGCAGCACGGGCTGGTGCGTGCCGGCGGGCTGGCTCGTGACGTGCACCACCACGCCGTCGCGGTCGGTCAGGATCACGCGGCAGTCGGTGCCCGCGAGCATGTGCTCCATCTGCGCGAGCTCGTGCCGTGCCACGTCCAGCAGCTCGCGGTTGCGCGCGAGCGTGGTGTGCAGCCGGCTGGGCGTGACCGCGTCGAACGACACCACGCGCTGCCGGTCGGCGTGGGTGCGGCTGCAGCGCATCCACGACTGGATGACCGCCTCGCCGACCAGCCCCGAGGGGCGCACGCCTTCTTCGAAGAACTGCTGCCGCGCTAGCGCCACGCGCTGCGCCGGCGTGCTGGCAAAGAGTTGGCGCGGCGCATCCGCCGTGCCGAGCCTGTCGAGCGCCATGGGTTCGCCGCCTCTTCTGGATTCAGGGACCGTCTCGAATGTGTTCCGCAATGGAACAAGGCTGGACTGGGGAAATCCCGGGGGTGAAGGCTGGCGCCGTGCGAACGATCCTTGGGGCAGAACGACGAAGGAGACAGACCACGATGAAGACGACAACAAAGCCTCTTTCCGGGCGGCGCCTGCTTGCGGGCGCCTTGCTGTGCCTGGGCCTTGCGGCCCCGGCGCTGGCCCAGACCGCGGCCACCCCGCAGGACCGCGCCGGCGCGGCCGCCAAGCGCGTCGACGGCAACTTCGTGCGCGCCAACGCGGCGAAGAAGACGCCCGACTGGCCCAGCCACGGGCTCGACTACGCCGAGTCGCGCTTCAGCAAGCTCGACCAGGTCAACACCGGCAACGTGAAGCAGCTCGGGCTGGTCTGGTCGTACAACCTGGAATCGACGCGCGGCGTGGAAGCCACGCCGCTGGTGGTCGACGGCATCATGTACGTCACGGCCTCGTGGAGCATCGTGCATGCGATCGACACGCGCACCGGGCAGAAGATCTGGACCTTCGATCCGCAGGTCGACAGGTCGAAAGGCTTCAAGGGCTGCTGCGACGTGGTCAACCGCGGCGTGGCGCTGTACGAGGGCCGCGTCTACGTGGCCGCCTACGACGGCCGCCTGATCGCACTGGACGCCGCCACCGGCCAGAAGGTGTGGGAGAAGAACACCATCGACGGCCAGAAGGGCAGCTACACCATCACCGGCGCGCCGCGCGTGTTCAAGGGCAAGGTCATCATCGGCAACGGCGGCGCCGAGTACGGTGTGCGCGGCTACGTCACCGCCTACGACGCGAAGACCGGCGACCAGAAGTGGCGCTGGTTCGTGGTGCCCGGCGACCCGAGCAAGCCCTTCGAGGACGAGTCGATGGCGCGCGCCGCCAAGACCTGGGACCCGAGCGGCAAGTACTGGGAGGCCGGCGGCGGCGGCACCGCCTGGGACAGCTTCGCCTTCGACCCCGAGCTCAACCTGATGTACGTGGGCACCGGCAACGGCTCGCCCTGGGCGGCCAAGGCGCGCAGCCCCAAGGGCGGCGACAACCTGTACCTGGGCTCGGTGGTGGCGCTCGACCCCGATACCGGCAAGTACAAGTGGCACTACCAGGAGACGCCCGGCGACAACTGGGACTACACCTCCACGCAGTCGATGATCCTGGCCGACGTCAAGCTGGGCGGCAAGGCGCGCAAGGTGCTGCTGCACGCGCCCAAGAACGGCTTCTTCTTCGTCATCGACCGCACCAACGGCAAGTTCATCTCGGCGAAGAACTTCGTCGAGGTCAACTGGGCCACGGGCTACGACAAGAACGGCCGGCCGATCGAGATCGCCGCCGCGCGCCAGAACGAGAAGCCGGGCGACAGCATCCCGGGCCCGTTCGGCGCGCACAACTGGCACCCGATGTCCTACAACCCGCAGACCGGCCTGGCCTACCTGCCGGCCCAGCACGTGCCGATCAACCTGATGGACGACAAGGCCTGGAAGTTCGACGAGAACGCGCCCGGCCGGCCGCACGCGGCGCTGGGCTGGAACCTGGGCAAGTTCGCCAACGTCGAGCCGCCCACGAGCAAGCCCTTCGGCCGCCTCGTGGCCTGGGACCCCATCAAGCAGAAGGAAGCCTGGGGCGTGGACTACGCCTCGCCGTGGAACGGCGGCACGCTGACCACCGCGGGCAGCCTGGTGTTCCAGGGCACGGCCGACGGGCGCCTGGTGGCCTACCACGCCAAGACCGGCGAGAAGCTGTGGGAAACGCCCACCGGCACCGGCGTGGTGGCGGCGCCCGCGACCTACATGGTGGACGGCAAGCAGTACGTGTCGGTGGCCGTGGGCTGGGGCGGCGTGTACGGCCTGGCGCAGCGCGCCACCGAGCGCCAGGGCCCGGGCACGGTCTACACCTTCGCGGTCGGCGGCACGGCCAAGATGCCCGCCTTCGTCGAGTACCGCATGGCCAAGCTGGTGCAGGGCGTGAAGTACGACCCAGCCAAGGTCCAGGCCGGCACCATGCTGTACGTGAGCAACTGCGTGTTCTGCCACGGCGTGCCGGGCGTGGACCGCGGCGGCAACATCCCGAACCTGGGCTACCTCGACCCGGCCTACATCGAGAACCTCGACAAGTTCGTGCTCAAGGGCCCGGCCATGTCGCGCGGCATGCCCGACTTCACGGGCAAGCTCTCGGGCGACGACATCGAGAGCATCAAGGCCTTCATCCAGGGCACGGCGGACGCGATCCGGCCGAAGTAGAGGCATCGCGGACTCAAACAGAAAAGGCGCCATCGGCGCCTTTTCTTTTGGGCAGGGCGCTCGTCAGCCCGCCAGCCGCAGCTCGTGGATCAGCCCCGCCACGTTGCCCACCTGCAGCTTGTCGTAGATCGACTGGATGTGGTTGCGCACCGTGGCCGGCGAACGGTTCAGGATGGCGGCCACTTCCTTGTGGGTGTCGCCGCGCGCCAGCAGCTCGGCGATGGTGTGCTCGCGCGGCGTGAGGCTGTCGGCGCGGCAGCGATGGCGGCACTTGAGGAACAGCAGGCGCTGCTCGACGCGGTGCGTGACCACGATCTCGCGGCCGTTGAAGCGCGCATGGCCCTGCAGGAAGTGCTGCAGCAGCGCATCGGGCAGCGTGCGGCCGTGCCAGGCCGGCCACTCGGCCTTCAGCATGGCCTCGAACAGCCGGTCGGCGTGGTACAGCACGCCGCGCAGGTCGCCGATGGCCGAGCCGCCGGGCGACGCGCTGCCCGCCTCGAGGCGGTCCAGGTGCATCACGCGGTTCAGCGCCAGCGCCTGCATCACGTGCGGCGCGAGGCTCTCGAGCAGCTGCCGCTCGGCCTCCGACGGGTGGGCCTGCGGGTCGGCGCGGAACAGGCTGAGCCAGTGCACGAAGTTCGTCTGCGGGTTCGCGTCCGAGCTGATGAAGAAGTTGGCCTGCTCGAAGCGTCGGCCGTGCTCGCGCAGCGCGGCCTGGTCGTCGCGGCAGAACCAGGCGTCGGCGTTGAAGGCGAGCGTCGACTTCGGCCGCCTGGCCACCTCGACGGCGGCCGTGTCCATGTGCTTGACCTGCTCGTAGGCCATGACCATCTCGACCGGCTGGTTGTGCAGGTGGATCGTGTGGATGTCGATGCCGTGGTCGGTGCGGGTGGCGGTGCCCCACATCGACGAGTCGAAGGGCAGCACGGGCTTGAGCAGGTCGAGCGCCGCGTCCTGGAAGGCGTCGATGGGCAGCTCGTGCGAGAGGCGGTACAGCCGCAACAGGAGGTCGCTGAAGTCGCGCGGGACGCCGGCCGTGAAGGTCATGCGGGGAGTCTTCCAGCCCCGCCGCCGCATGCCCATCCCATGTTCCGGGGAAGCGTGCGGGGCTCGGCCGCACGGTTTCAAGAATGGTGCATTTGCATCATTTGATTTCCAAAAGCGAAAGCTATTGTTTGCAGCGCCCTCGGTTGCTGACCAGGCCCTTTCCCTTTTCGAGAGACCCACGATGCCCCACCCCACCTCCAGAATTCCCCACGCCCTCTCCCTTGCCACCCTGTTGATCCTCGGCGCCTGCGGCGGCGGTGGGGGTGGCGGAGGCGGCGGTGGTTTCGCGTTTCCCGTCGGCACGGGCAACGGCGGCACGCCGCCCGCCGCCGAGTCGCCCGGCACGTTGAGCGGCACCGTGGCCACCGGCGCGGCCTTTGCCGGCGCCGCGCTCACCGTGTTCGACCAGACCGGCGCCAAGGTCTGCGAAGTGACCGTGCCGGCCGAAGGCACCTACAGCTGCGTGCTGCCCGCGGGCACCAAGGCGCCGCTGGTGATCCAGGCCGTGCGCGACGACCTCACGCTCTACAGCACCACCGCCAGCACCGCCACCGGCACCACCAACGTCACGCCGCTGACCACCGTGGTGGTGGCGCAGCTGTCGCCCAACGGCGACCCGTCGAAGCTGGCCGCCGCCGTGCAGGCCGATGCCGGCGCCGTCACCCCGGGCGCCATCAGCGACCAGGTGGCCAAGCTCGTGGCCGCGCTGAAGCCGCTGCTGGACGCGCTCAACACCCACATCGACCCGATGAGCGGCACCTTCCAGGCCAACGGCACGGGGCAGGACCGCGTGCTCGACACGCTGAACGTGTCGGTGCGTCCCGACGGCACGGCCGCGAACATCGAGATCACCGTCAAGGCGCAGCCCGCGAGCGAAGAGAGCGCGCCCGTGTCCATCGTCTTTCGTACCGGCGAGAGCACCATCGCGCCGCTGCCCGCGGTCGATGCCGCGGCCCTCGTGCAGCCGCCCACGCCGGCGATGGTCAAGGACCTGCTGGACCGCCTCAACGCCTGCTACGCGTTGCCGCTGAACGAGCGCGTGGACAGCACCATCGGCTCCGACGGCAACGCCTTCGGCGAAGCCGCCAACGTGGTTGCGCCGGCCTGCCGCACGCTGTTCGTGGGCGACGACCCGGCCAGCTTCGTCGCGGCCGGCCTGCACATCGGGCGCGCGTCGAGTGGCCCGCGCCGGCCCTTCGAAAGCCTGTTCCGTTTCGGCCCGACGAACCTGAAGCACGACCGCGGCAACTTCGAATACTTCCACCCGGGCGGCGACGTCGCGCTCACCTACCGCTGGACCGACAGCGTGGGCAACACCGACAACGACGTCTTCAACGCCAGGATCGTGAATGGCGCGCTCAAGCTCACCGGCAACAGCAACACCTACCGCGCCGCCGTGCGTCCGCACCAGGAGCTGAAGGACTACCTCAAGCACGCGAACCGCATGTACCACGCCACGGGCTACAACTTCGTGGTGGACAACGTGGTCGACGGCAGCGGCAACCCGGTCTTCTCGAAGGTGGTGGCCACCTCGCCCGCGCTGCCGGGCCGCGAGATCGTCCTGCTGCCCCGCGCCGGGATGAGCAGCCTGGTGCTCACCAACGACGGCACCGCCAGCGGTGACAAGCTGGGTTCGGCGGTCTGGCGCATGGCCGGTCGCTACGTCGATCCGGCGCAGACCGGCAACCCGGCCGATTTCGAGAGCGGCAACCTCTTCGCATCGCCGCAGTTCGACGACACGCAGCTGCGTGCCATTCCCGACCAGACGGTGTGGAAGTTCGAGTTCTTCCTGGCGGCCGGCGGAACCAACCCCGTGCAGTACGCGCGCACCTTCGCGCGCGTGCCGACCGTGGCCGAGGCCGCGCAGCTGCCGACCGTGGAGATGACGCCGGCCCTGCGCGCCGAGCTGATGCCGGAGATCGACGGCGTTGCGCGCGGCATCGTGTTCGGCGCGCCGGTGCCCTCCGACCCCACCGCCAACAACATCGACTTCAGCGCCGAAGGCAACCAGGACGGCTGGTCGGTGCCCAGCGGCGCCTACGCCCCGACCACCTTCCTGGTGGCCGGCCGCGGTCCCAACAACAACCGCTTCACCGACTCGGTGACCGTGCGCACCTCGGCACGCAAGGCCGTCATCTCCTGCCAGCCCGTGAACTCGCCGAGCGACAACCACTGCACCAGCGTGGGCAGCAACGCCTGGCAGTACGCGCAGGGCTCGTCGGTCAGCAGCTTCATCTTCACGGCGCGCACCGCACGCCAGGTCGAGGTGCGCAAGAACTTCGAGGTGTGGACCGTCCCGACGCCCTGAGTCTTTCTCCTGCTGTCACCGCATGAAAAAAGCCGCCGGCCCTTTCGGGTCGGCGGCTTTTTCGATGGGAGATCGAAAGGATCAGTCAGCGTAGACGCCAGCCGCCTTGATGATCGGGCCCCACTTGGCGATTTCGGCGGCAACGAACTTCTTGTGTTCGGCCGGCTCGACGCGCTTGTCGGTGGTGATCACGGCGCCCAGGCCTTCTTCGCGCTTGATGAACGCCGGGTCCTTCATGGCAGCGCGGATGGCTTCGTTGATCTTCTTCAGCACCGGTGCGGGCGTGCCCTTGGGGGCGTACACGCCGTGCCAGATCGACACTTCGAAGCCCTTCAGGCCCGACTCGTCGAGCGTGGGCAGGTCCTTCAGCGCGGGCGTCGTCAGGCGCTTGGCGGTGGTCACGGCGTAGGCCTTGACCTTCTTGGCTTCGATCTGCGACGTGGTGTTGGTGGTCTGGTCGCACAGCAGGTCGATCTGGCCGCCCAGCAGGTCGGCGATGGCCGGCGCGGTGCCCTTGTACGGCACGGGCGTCATTTCGACCTTGAGTGCGCTCTGGAACAGCAGGCCGCACAGGTGCGAGGCGGCGCCCAGGCCGGCGTTGCCCAGGTTGATCTTGCCCTTGTTGGCGTTGATCCAGGTCGCCAGTTCCTTGTAGTTGTTGGCGGGCAGGCCGGGCTTGCCGATGAGCGTCATGGGCACTTCATTGACCATGCCGAGGTATTCGAAGTCGTTCTCGACGCTGAACGGCAGCTTGCGGTACAGCGCCGGCATCGTCGACATGCCGATGTGGTTCAGCAGCAGCGTGTAGCCGTCGGGGTTGGCGCGGGCCACCTTGGCGGTGCCGATCGAGCTGCCGGCGCCGGCGGTGTTGTCCACGATGATCGTCGTGCCCAGCGTCTTCTGCAGCGATTCGGCCAGGTCGCGGGCCACGCGGTCGGTCGGGCCGCCGGCCGAGAAAGGCACCACCAGCGTCACGGGCTTGCCTGCGGGGAAGTCCTGGGCGTGTGCGCCGAAGGCGGCCGCGGCAATCGCCGCGAGGGCGAACAGTTTCTTCATGATGTCTCCGACGGAGTTTTTAAATGGAAAGGGTCGCGATCTTATCGGCTGACCGGGGGCTGACCCATACCGAATAGCCCTTAGGAATGTCACCGTTTTCGCCCCATGCTGGGGCATGATCACGCCCGTCCCGCGCACCCGCGCCGGGGTGACCACAACCACAAACAGGCCCGCCCGACGGGCGGCATCGAGGAGAAGAAACCAATGGATCCCTGGGTCTATCCGCGCGAGCGCTGGCTCGGCAAACTCACGCTCGTGCTGGGCCTGCTGGCCTGGGCGCTGATCATCGTGGGCACGCTGGGCATCGCGCTCGTCTACGTGCTGCTGGGCTTCATCGGCTATGTGTTCGCGCAGTCGGCGGTCATCGCCTGGATCAAGGGCACGGGCGTGAAGCTGTCGCCCCAGCAGCTGCCCGAACTGCACGCGCGCTTCGTCGACTGCTGCACCCGCCTGGGCATCGCGCAGCCGCCCGAGGCCTACCTGCTGCACGGCGACGGCATGTTCAACGCCTTTGCCACGCGCTTCTTCGGCCGCAACTTCGTGGTGCTGCTGTCCGACGTGGTCGACGCCATGGAGGCGCAGCCCGACGGCATCCACTTCTACATGGGCCACGAGCTGGGCCACATCCGCCGCGGCCACCTCACGGGCCACATCTGGCGCGCGCCCGTGCTCTGGCTGCCGCTGCTGGGCGCGGCCTATGCGCGCGCCAAGGAATACACGTGCGACCTGCACGGCGCCGCCTGCTGCCGCGAGGTCGACTCCGCGCCGCGCGCGCTGGTGGCGCTAGCCGCCGGCGCGCAGCAGTGGCGCAACGTGAACCTGCAGCGCTACGCCGCCCAGTCGGCCGGCAACCGCGGCTTCTGGGGCTCGTTCCACGAACTCATCGGCGGCTACCCGTGGCTCACCAAACGCGTCGCGCGCGCCATCGACCCGGGCGCCAAGCTGCCCGAGCGCAACCCGGTGGCGTACCTGCTCGCGCTCTTCGTGCCGTATGCCGGCCGGGCCGGCGGCGGCGCGGCCGGTGCGTTGATCGTGGTGGCTGTCATCGGCGTGCTGGCGGCCGTGGCCATCCCCGCCTACCAGGAGTACCAGACCCGCGCCGTCGTCGCGCAGGCCTGGGCCCAGGGCGCGCCGGTGCGCGACGCGCTCACGCGCCACTATGAAGAAAAGGCCGAGATCCCCGACACCCTGGCTGCCGTCGGCCTGCCGGGTAACCTGCCCAACGGCGCGACCCTCACGCTCGACCCGGACAGCATGGTGGTGGAGGTGGCCACGCCCCAGGGCACGCTGCGCATGGAGCCGTCGTCGACGGACCGGGGCATTGCGTGGCATTGCAGCGCGGGGGAGGGGTTGAAGGAGAAGGCGTTGCCGGCCAGCTGCAAGAAGTAGCCGTTCACTGGCTCTGATGGCGTCTCCCGCTTCCATCGCAAACGCGGGGCGCCTGCCGCGCGACTTCGCGCTCATCACCGTGGCGGTCGAAGCGGCCATCGTGGGGGGCCACTTCGGCAGGCAGTTGTGGCCCGGCTCGGGGCACGAGGGCTATGGCCTGGACGTGTGGGCGGGCATGGCGGCCAACCTCGCAATGTCCTGGGTGCTGGCGGCGGCACTGGCCTGGAGCCATGCGCGCCAGGCATTGGAGGTGCGTGGCGGTGCGCGCCTGGCGCAGCTGCGCGGCCCGCGTGTGCGCCATGCCGGGGCCTATCTCATCGTGCGGGTGCTGGACTACTTCGTGCTGAGTCCGTGGCTCTACGGGCTGGGGTTGCTCTACATGCCGGGCGGTCGGCTGGTGCAACTGGCGATGCTGGTGCTGAGCGTGTGGCTGGCAACCTGGCTTGCGCTGAGGCAGGGCACTCAGGCATCGGCCGCGTCGTTCGATGCGGGCGATGCCAACGCCGTGGCGCCCGCGAGCGCATCGCCGGGTCGCGCCACGGTAGCGCTGTTGATCGCCGCCGTGTCCGCGTCGATCCAGATTTGGTGCGCGATGGTCACGGACCCGTGGCACGAGGCCATGAGGACCATGGACCGCGTGGCGCCCTTCCTGAGCTGGGTCGCGCCGCCGTTGTTGGTCTTTGCTCTGGCGTTCTGGGGCGCGTGGCTCGGCATCGGCCGTGGCCCGCTCCCCACACGGGTCCGGCCCTTCCGGGCCGTGGCCGCGTCGGTGCTGGCCTTTGTGCTGGTGCTGGCGGGCTGCGCTGCCGTCATCCTCGCGGGACTGGGGTTGCTGGAGCCGTCCCAGACCAGCATGGCCGGTGTCGGCGACCTGGTCATCCTGCTGGCCGCGCTCGTACCGCTCTACCCCTTGCTGACCGTGCTCCTCACGCGCTTCATTACGCGCCGCCTGTACCGCCCCTACTTGTAGCTGCGCGCGTCCTCGATCACCTTGCCGTCGTTCGGCAGGCTGCCCGGCGCCACCAGTTCGATGGTGCCGCGCAGCTTGGTCACTTCGCGCACCGCGTCGGCAATGCGTGCGTCGAGCCCGGCCGGGGCGCCGGCGCATTCGAGCTTGAAGGTCATCTGGTCGTCGCCCATCTCGCCCGACACCACGAGCCGCGCGCGCATGATCTCGGGAAAGCGCCGCACGACCTCGGCGACCTGCGAGGGGTGCACGAACATGCCGCGCACCTTGGTGGTCTGGTCGGCGCGGCCGAGCCAGCCCTTGATGCGCTTGTTGGTGCGGCCCGTGGGGCAGGTGCCCGCGAGCACGGCCGAGAGGTCGCCGGTGCCGAAGCGCACCAGCGGGTAGTCGGGGTTGAAGGTGGTGACGACGATCTCGCCCACCTCGCCGTCGGGCACCGGGTCGCCGGTGCCGGGGCGCACGATCTCGACCAGCACGCCCTCGTCGATCACCAGGCCCTGGCGCGCGCTGGTTTCGTACGCGATGAGGCCCAGGTCGGCGGTGGCGTAGCACTGGATGCCCTGCACGCCGTGCGCGGCGATCCAGTCGTGCAGGCTGGGCGGAAAGGCCTCGCCGGACACCAGCGCCTTGGTGAACCACGGCAGCTTCTGGCCTTTTTCTTCGGCCTTCTCCAGCAGGATCTTCAGGAAGCTCGGCGTGCCCGCGTAGCCGTCGGGCTTGAGGTCGACGATGGCTTCGAGCTGCTGCTCGGTCTGGCCCGTGCCGCCCGCGAAGATGGTGCAGCCCATGGCGTGCGCACCGCTTTCCATGATGGAGCCGGCCGGCGTCATGTGGTAGCTGAAGCTGTTGTGGATCAGCTCGCCGCTGCGAAAGCCCGCCGCATGCAGCGCCCGCGCGGTGCGCCAGTAGTCGCGCGCCTCGCCCTCGGGCTCGTAGATGGTGCCGGGGCTCGCGAAGATGCGCGGCATGCGCGGCCCGCGCACGATCGACGCAAAGCCGCCGAAGGGGTCGTCGGCGCGGCGCGCCTTCTGCAGCTCGAGCAGTTCCGACTTGCGCGTGACGGGCAGCTTCGCGAGGGCTTCGCGCGAGGTCACGTCGCCGGGCTTCACGCCGTCGAGGATCTTCGTGAAGGCGGACGTTGCAGTCTGTGCCTGCGCGATCTGCCTGGGCAGCGCGGCCAGCAGGTCACGTTCGCGTTCGGCGGGGTCGCGGATTTCCAGTTGGTCGTAGTGGTCGTTCATGTCCGTACCCTTCGTCTATCGATTCGGTCGCTCTGGGGTGGGTACTTCAGGCCAGCCAACGCTTGCGGCGCTTGTAGCTCTTCACATCGCGGAAGCTCTTGCGGTCCGCGCCGCCCACGCCGAGGTAGAACTCCTTCACGTCCTCGTTCTCGCGCAGGCTCTTGGCCTCGCCGTCCATCACGATGCGGCCGTTCTCCAGGATGTAGCCGTAGTCGGCGTAGCGCAGCGCCATGTTGGTGTTCTGCTCGGCCAGCAGGAAGGTCACTTTTTCCTTGGTGTTCAGGTCTTTGACGATCTCGAACACCTCTTCCACGATCTGCGGCGCCAGGCCCATCGAGGGCTCGTCGAGCAGCACCATGGTCGGGTTGGCCATCAGCGCGCGGCCGATGGCGCACATCTGCTGCTCGCCGCCCGAGGTGTAGGCCGCCTGCGAGGTGCGGCGCGTCTTCAGGCGCGGGAAGTACGCGTAGACCTTCTCCAGCGTCTCCTGCACCGCGGCCTTTCCGTCGGTGCGCGTGTAGGCGCCGGTCATCAGGTTCTCTTCGATGGTCAGGTGGGCGAAGCAGTGACGGCCTTCCATCACCTGGATCAGCCCGCGCTTGACCAGCTCGGCCGGCGACAGCGCCTCGATGCGCTCGCCGCGCAGTTCGATGGTGCCCTTGGTCACGGCGCCGCGTTCGCCCGCGAGCAGGTTGCTCACGGCGCGCAGCGTGGTCGTCTTGCCGGCGCCGTTGCCGCCGAGCAGTGCCACGATGCCGCTTTCGGGCACGGTCAGCGACACGCCCTTGAGCACGAGGATCACGTGGTTGTAGATGACCTCGATGCCGTTGACGTTGAGAAGGATCTTGGGTTCGCTCATGGTGTGGTCCGAAGCATTCGCAAGAACGGCACATCGCCGTCCTTGCGAATGGCGGCTCTTGCGAGCCGCCACGGCACTCAGTGCATCAGGATTGGCAGTCCGCGGCTTCGCGGCGTGTCAGCTTCTTCTCGCCGGCGTACTTGTCGGCAGCGGCCTTCACCATCGGCTTGATGATCTGGCTGTCGGCCTCGTACCAGTCCGACATGCCGCCCCACTTCGCACCGTCCCAGGTGTGCACGCGCGCCCAGGTCGAGCCCATGTGGTCCTGGCACGAGGTGCTCACCGGACGCATCACGCCCGAGAAGCCCAGGGCGTCGAGCTTCTTCTGGTCGAGCGCGAGGTTTTCCATGCCCCAGCGCACCTGCTCGCCGGTCATGACCTTGCCCTTGCCGAAGCGCTCCTGTGCGCGCTTGACGGCCTCGATGGTCAGCATCTGGATGATCACGCCGCGCGTGTAGAGCACCGAGCCCACTTCGTCCTTCGGACCTGTGCCCTGGCCCTTGTCGTGCACCTGCTTGAGGATGTCCTGGATCACCTTGGGCTGCGTGCCCGAGGTGTTCAGCGCCAGCGCGTTGTAGCCCTTGGCGTTGGCGCCCACGTCCTTCACGTCGGGTTCGGCGCCGGCCCACCACACGCCGTACATCTTCTCGCGCGGGTAGCCCGTGGCCACGGCTTCCTTTAGCGCGGTGGAGTTCATCACGCCCCAGCCCCACAGCAGCACGAAGTCGGGACGCGACTGGCGCACCTGCAGCCAGGCCGATTTCTGTTCCACGCCCGGTGCGGTCACGGGGATCAGCGACAGCTCGAAGCCGTTCTGCTTGGCGCGCTCCTGCAGCAGCGGGATCGGCTCCTTGCCGAACGGCGAGTCGTGGTACACGAGGGCGATCTTCTTGCCCTTGAGCTTGTCCATGCCGCCTTCTTTTTTGCCGATGTGCTGGATCAGGATGTCGGCCGCGGTCCAGTAGGAGCCCATGAGCGGGAAGTTCCACTTGAACACGCCGCCGTCCTGCGAGGCCGACAGGCCGTAGCCCAGCGTGATGAGCGGGATCTTGTCGGTGGGCACCTTGTCGGTCAGCGCGAAGGTGATGCCGGTGGCTTGCGGGTCGAACAGCGCGACGCCCGGGCGGCCCTTCAGGCGCTCGTAGCACTCCACGCCCTTGTCGGTCGCGTAGCCGGTCTCGCATTCCTCGTACGAGATCTTCACGCCGTTCATGCCGCCGGTGGCGTTGACGAGCTTGATGTAGTCCTGCTTGCCGTTGGCCCACGGCGTGCCGTTGGGCGCGTAGGGGCCGGTGCGGTACACCAGCAGCGGGAAGAACTGTTCCTTGGCCTGCGCCTGCGCGAGCGAAGGCGCGAAGGCCGCGCCGAGGGTGCTGGCCACCAGGGCGGCGGTCAGAGCGAGCGATTTCAGTGTCATGCCTGTCTCCTTTTGTGGGCACCTCGGTGCCGGGTTTTTACGAACGAACAACAACAAGAACCTGTCAGTGCGGGAAGGGCCACAGCCGCAGCTTTTCCTTGGCCGTGGACCACAGCCGTGCCAGGCCGTGCGGCTCCACGATCAGGAAGAACACGATCAGCGCGCCGAAGATCATGGTCTCCAGGTGCGAGGCCAATGCGGTCGAGATCGAGAAGCCCAGCCACCCCGGCAGCTGGTTCAGGAAGAGCGGCAGCAGCACGATGAAGGCGGCGCCGAAGAAGCTGCCCATGATCGAGCCCAGCCCGCCGATGATCACCATGAACAGCAGCTGGAACGAGCGGTCGATGCTGAACGCCGCCGGCTCCCACGCACCGAGGTGGATGAAGCCCCACAGCGCGCCGGCCACGCCGACGATGAAGCTGCTCACCGCGAAGGCCGTGAGCTTGGCGTACACCGGGCGGATGCCGATCACCGCGGCGGCCACGTCCATGTCGCGCATCGCCATCCACTCGCGGCCGATGGCGCTGCGCACCAGGTTCTTGGCGAGCAGGGCGAACACCACCACGAAGATCAGGCAGAACAGATACTTCTGCACCGGCGACTCGATCGGCACGCCGAACACGTTCAGGCCCGCCACGCTCACCGAGCCCGACGAAGAGTTGTTGGTGAACCACTGGATGCGCAGGAAGGCCCAGTCGGTGAAGAACTGCGCGGCCAGCGTGGCCACCGCCAGGTACAGGCCCTTGATGCGCAGGCTCGGAATGCCGAACAGCACGCCGATCACCGTCGCGCACAGCCCGCCCAGCAGCAGCGAGGCGATGAGCGGCATGCCGTCGATGCGCACCTGGAAGTTGTAGGCCGCGTACGCGCCCACCGCCATGAAGGCGCCGGTGCCCAGAGAGATCTGGCCGCAGTAGCCGACCAGGATGTTGAGGCCCAGCGCCGCCAGCGACAGGATCAGGAAAGGCGTGAGGATGGCGCGCATCCAGTAGTCGGACACGCCCATCGGCACCACGACGAACGCCACGAGCAGCAGCACCAGGATCGCCAGGCGGTCCTGCGCGATCGGGAAGATCTGTTGGTCGGCGCGGTAGCTCGACTTGAACTGGCCGTTTTCTCTGTAGAACATGTCAGACCCGATCGATGATCTTTTCGCCGAACAACCCCTGGGGCCGCACAAGCAGGAAGACCAGTGCAAGAACATAGGCAAACCAGATCTCGATGCCGCCACCGAGCATGGGGCCGAGATAGATTTCAGACAGCTTCTCGCCGACACCGATCAACAGGCCGCCGATGATGGCGCCGGGGATCGAGGTCAGCCCGCCGAGGATCACCACCGGCAGCGCCTTCAGCGCCACCAGCGAGAGCGAGAACTGCACGCCGAGCTTGGAGCCCCAGATGATCCCGGCCACCAGGGCCGAGAAGCCGGCCACCGACCACACGATCACCCAGATGCGCGACAGCGGAATGCCGATCGATTGCGCGGCCTGGTGGTCGTCGGCCACCGCACGCAGCGCGCGGCCCGTGGCGGTCTTCTGGAAGAAGATGGCCAGCACCACCACCAGCGCGGCCGACACCGCCGCCGCCACCAGGTCTTCCTGGCTCAGCAGCAGGCCGCCCTCGAAGGTGCCCTGCAGCACCATCAGCGGTTCCTTGGGCATGCCGACATCGATCTTGTAGATGTCGTTGCCGAAGATCGTCTGGCCCACGCCGTCCAGGAAGTAGGCGATGCCCAGCGTGGCCATCAGCAGCGTGATGCCTTCCTGGTTCACCAGCTTGCTCAGCGCCAGCCGTTCGATGAGCCAGGCCACCACGATCATCACGGCCATGGCCGCGATGAAGGCCAGGATGTTCGCGAGGATCTGGCTCTGGAAGCCGAACCACTGCGGGAACCACTCGGCGAAGCGCGCCATGGCCAGCGCCGCGAACAGCACCATCGCGCCCTGCGCGAAGTTGAAGACGCCCGAGGCCTTGTAGATCAGCACGAAGCCGATCGCGATCAGCGAATACAGCATGCCGACCATGAGGCCGCCGAAAAGGGTTTCGAGGAAAAATCCCATGGTCAATGCTCCACGCCGAGGTACGCCCGGATCACGTCTTCGTTGTTCCGAACTTCATCCGGCGTGCCGTCGCCGATCTTCTTGCCGTAGTCCAGCACCACCACGCGGTCGGAGATGTCCATCACCACGCCCATGTCGTGCTCGATGAGCACGATGGTCGCGCCGAACTCGTCGTTCACGTCGAGGATGAAGCGGCTCATGTCCTGCTTCTCTTCCACGTTCATGCCGGCCATGGGTTCGTCCAGCAGCAGCACCTGCGGCTCCATCGCCAGCGCGCGGCCGAGGTCGACGCGCTTTTGCAGGCCGTAGGGCAGGCGGCCCACCGGCGTCTTGCGGTGTGCCTGGATTTCCAGGAAGTCGATGATGTGCTCGACGAACTCGCGGTGCTGCAGCTCCTCGCGTTCGGCCGGGCCCCAGCGCAGCGCCTGTGCGAACAGGCCGCTCTTCATCTTGAGGTTGCGCCCGGTCATGATGTTGTCGAGCACGCTCATGCCCTTGAACAGCGCCAGGTTCTGGAAGGTGCGCGCCACGCCCATCTCGGCCACCTGGCGCGAGTTCATGTGCTTGAAGGTCTGGCCGCGGAAGGTGATGGAGCCCTGCTGCGGCCAGTACACGCCGTTGATGCAGTTCAGCATCGAGCTCTTGCCCGCGCCGTTGGGGCCGATGATGGCCCGCACCTCGTGCTCGCGCACGTTGAAGCTGATGTCGGTCAGCGCCTTCACGCCGCCGAAGCTCAGGCTGATGTTCTGGACGTCGAGGATGACGTCGCCAATCTTTCGGTTGCTCATGCAGCGGCCTTCACGATGGGGAAGGTCTTGGCGTCGTTGATCTTCAGCGTGGCGCTGACAACCCCCGTGCGTCCGTCCTCGAACTTGACCTGGGTCTCGATGTACTGGGCGGTCTTGCCGCCGTACAGCGCATCGACCAGCACGGCGTATTTCTCGGCGATGAAGCCGCGGCGCACCTTGCGCGTGCGGGTCAGCTCGTCGTCGTCGGGGTCGAGTTCTTTGTGCAGCACGAGGAAGCGCGCGATCTGTGTCTCGCCCATGCCGTCCTCGGCTGCGAGGTCGGCGTTGACCTTGGCGATGCACTCGGCCACCAGCGTCAGCACCTCGGGCTTGCCGGCCAGGTCCACATAGCCGCCGTAGGCCAGGCCGCGGCGCTCGGCCCAGTTGCCGACCGCCTCGAAGTCGATGTTGACGAAGGCACAGACCTCGTCGCGGCCGTTGCCGAAGCACACGGCCTCCTTGATCTGCGGGAAGAACTTGAGCTTGTTCTCGATGTAGTTGGGCGCAAAGATCGCGCCGCCCACGAGCCGGCCCACGTCCTTGGCGCGGTCGATGATGCGCAGGTGGCCTTCGCTGTCGAGCACGCCGGCGTCGCCGGTGTGGAAGTAGCCGTTGGCGTCGAGCACCTCGGCGGTGGCGTCGGGGCGCTTGTAGTACTCCTTGAGCACCGACACGCCGCGCACCAGCACCTCGCCGTCGTCGGCGATCTTCAGCTCGATGCCCGGCGCCGCCGTGCCCACGGTCTGCAGCTTGACCTTGCCGTCCTGCTGCAGGCACACATAGGCGCAGGTCTCGGTCTGGCCGTAGAACTGCTTGAGGTTCACGCCGATGGAGCGGTAGAAGCGGAACAGGTCGGGCCCGATGGCCGCGCCGGCCGTGTAGGCCACGCGGATGCGGCTCATGCCCAGCACGTTGCGCAGCGGGCCGTAGATGAGCAGGTTGCCCAGGCTGTACATGACGCGGTCGCCGGTGCTCACCGGTGCGCCGTTCAGGATGTCGGCGCCCACGCGCTGCGCCAGCGCCATGAACTTCGCATAGAGCCAGCGCTTGGGTGCGGCCGCGTCTTCCATGCGGATCGACACGGCCGTGAGCAGGCCTTCGAAGGTGCGCGGCGGGCCGAAGTAGTAGCTCGGGCCGATCTCGCGCATGTCGTTCATCACCGTCTCGGCCGACTCGGGGCAGTTGAGCGTGAAGCCGCCCACCAGCCACTGCGCCACCGAGAACAGGTGGTCGCCCACCCACGCCATCGGCAGGTAGCTCATGATGTTGTCGCCGGGGCCGAGCTTGTCGGTCTCGACGCCGCCGCGCCCTGCCGCGATGAAGCTGGCGTGCGTCTGGCACACGCCCTTGGGGCGGCCGGTGGTGCCCGAGGTGTAGAGGATCACGCCGACGTCGGTGGCCTCGCCGCTGGCCACGGCGCGGTCGTAGTAGCCGGCGTTGGCCTTGTCGAAGGCCCGGCCCAGCTCGCGCAGCTGCTCGTAGCTCATGAGCCCCGGCTGGTCGTAGTGGCGCAGGCCCTTGGGGTCGTCGTAGATGATGTGGCGGATGCCCGATGGCCGGCCCTCTTGGCCCTCCTGCCCTTGCTGCAGCTCGCGGCACTCGAGCAGCTTGTCGACCTGCTCCTGGTCTTCGACGATCACGAACTCGATGCCCGCGTCGTTCAGCATGAAGACCATCTCGCTGGCGACCGCGTCCTGGTACAGGGGCACGGGCACGCCGCGCAGGCTTTGCGCGGCGAGCACCGCCATGTACAGGTGCGGCCGGTTGGCACCGACGATCGCGAGGTTGTCGAAGGCCTTGAAGCCAAGGCTTGCCAGACCGCAGGCCATCTCGCGCACTTCCTGCGCCACGGCGTTCCAGGTCCAGGTTTGCCAGATGCCAAGGTCTTTTTCGCGCACGGCGGGAGCCTCGGGACGGGCCTCGGCATGCGCGAGCAGCAGACGGGGGAAGGTGGGGGCGGTGGTTTGCACAGTGGCCGGATCGTAGGTCCCACTTTGACGCCCGGTTGTCGTTCCAACGACAATCCTAGGGACACTACTCCCCGGAGTTTCCCGATGCCTCCTGGCAACCTCAACCCACAGAACGTGCTCGGCGGTTCCATCAAGGACCGTGTGCGCCCTGCCAATGCCGCTGAACTCGACGGTATTCCGTGGCTGCCCACGCTCACGCCCGCCGAGCGCCGCCGCGCCGAGGCCACGCTCGTGGTGGGCGAGGCCGAGCCCGGCGACCTGGTGTGCCGCGTCGGGCGTTCGCCCACCTACTGGTTCGGCGTGGTCGAGGGCCTGCTGAAGATGAGCAACGACAACGCCGACGGCGGCTCGGTCACCTACACCGGCGTGCCGCCCGGTGGCTGGTTCGGCGAGGGCACGGTGATGAAGCGCGAGCCCTACCGCTACAACATCCAGGCGCTGCGCCGCAGCCTCGTGGCGGGGCTGCCGATCGAGAGCTTCCACTGGCTGCTCGACCACTCCATCGGCTTCAACCGCTTCGTGATGAACCAGCTCAACGAGCGGCTGGGCCAGTTCATCGCGGCGCTGGAGATCGACCGCCTCAACAACCCCGACGCGCGCGTGGCGCGCAACCTGGTGTCGCTGTTCAACCCGGTGCTGTACCCCGGCGTGGGCGAGGTCTTGCGCATCACGCAGCAGGAACTGGCGTACCTTGTCGGCCTGTCGCGCCAGCGCGTGAACGAGGCGCTCAATGCGCTGTCGGCGCAGGGGCTGATCCGCGTGGAGTACGGTGGCCTGCGCGTGCTCGACCTGCCGGGCCTGCGCGCCACCGCGATGTCCAGCCGCAAGAACAACAGTACTTCGAACTGAAAGATAAAAACATGGCCCTCTCCGACCACCTGCAGATCGTTCCCGCCGACGCCCAGGCGAGCTTTCTGCCGCCGCAGCAGCAACAGGCCACGCAGGCCCGCAACGAGGAAGACGACGGCCCGACGCTGGAAGAAGCCATCGACCGCGCCGAGGCCTTGGGCGAACAGATCGACGCGCTCAACGAGATCCTGGCGCGCCCGCTCAAGGACATCCTGGCCGACCGCGAGAAGTCCGAAGAAGCCGCGCTGGCCTGGGACCGCTTCGGCGCGATGTGGATGCTGTCGCAGCGCGCCATGCGCCGCGTCGCGCTCGACCTGGCGGCGCAGCTCGGCGTGAGCGAGGAAGAGGTCGTGGCGCGCGCCATGGCGAACGCCAACGCGGTGCTCAATGGCGCGGACGAGGTCGATTTCGGCGGCTCCATCGCGCCTGCGCAGCTGCAGCACATCGCCCGCCACCGCAACTTCCTGCGCGCCCAGTTCCGTACCGGCTGACGCGCGCGGCCTTTCGATATCCCTTAGCCTTGCGGCCTTCTCCTGCCTCCACACCACCATGACCACCTCCGCCTCTTCCCACCTCACCGTCATCACCGGCGCCTCGCGCGGCTTGGGCCGTGCCATGGCCGAACAGCTGCTGCAGGCCGGCCACACGGTGCTCGGCATCGCGCGCAAGCCCTCGCCCGAACTGGCCGAAGCCCCCAAGGCCAGCGGCGCTGAACTGACGCAATGGGAGCAGGACCTGTCCGACCCGGTCGCCGTCGCGGCGCGCCTGTCGGACTGGCTGCGCACGCTGGACGGCCAGCGCTTCGACAGCGTCACGCTCATCAACAACGCCGGCACCGTCGGCAACCCCGCGCCGCTGTCGCGCGCCGTGCCGGCCGAGCTGGCGCAGGCCCTGCGCATCGGGCTCGAGGCGCCGATGCTGCTCACGGCCGCTTTCCTCGGCGGCACGCGCGAATGGCGCGGCGCGCGCAAGGTGCTGAACATCTCGTCGGGCCTGGGCCGCAACGCCCTGGGCAGCCAGGCGCCGTACTGCGCGGCCAAGGCCGGCATGGACCATTTCTCGCGCGCCGTGGCGCTCGAAGAGGTGCATGCGCCGAACGGCGCGCGCATCGTGTCGCTGGCGCCCGGCATCATCGACACCGACATGCAGGTGCAACTGCGCGGCGCTTCGGCCGAACAGTTCCCGGACCGCACGCGTTTCGTGAGCATGAAGGAAGAAGGCCGGCTCGACAGCCCCCAAAGCGCCGCGGCCAAGGTGCTCGCCTACCTGGCGCGCGCGGACTTCGGCAGCAACCCCGTGGCCGACGTGCGCGACCCGGCCTGAACGCGACGACCACATCATGGCCACCGCA
Source organism: Variovorax sp. FW301-JW7 (assembly GCF_058788795.1). NCBI lineage: Bacteria > Pseudomonadati > Pseudomonadota > Betaproteobacteria > Burkholderiales > Comamonadaceae > Variovorax > Variovorax sp. FW301-JW7. The sequence continues at coordinate 4,861 of NZ_JBYTBC010000015.1, read as the reverse complement.
AAGTCCATCGACACCGTCGAATACAAGCTCTTCCCGTCACCGAGGAACGTGCACCGCATCGTCTTCGAGCACCAGGTGTTCGTGCCGTACCCGTACGCGCTGATCGTGATGGACGAGTTCTATTTCAAGGGCCGCTACAGCCTGTTCTCGGCCTGCCGCATGAGCGACGGGAAGATGGGGCAGGTGGCGACGTTCGAGGAGGCGGCGGACGTGGAGATCTTCAATACGAAGTTCGTGCCGGACTGAGCGCGCGGCGTTTCTTGACTTGTTCCCTCTCCCCTCGGGGAGAGGGCTAGGGTGAGGGCAGCAGCCTTCGCACGCGCAAGGCCTTCGCCATCGCCGTCAGCCCTCACCCCAACCCTCTCCCCAAGGGGAGAGGGAGCAAAGCCCCATGGTGGGGCTTGCGTTTACTCGATCGTCGCCCCCGAGGCCTGCACGATCCCCTTCCACTTCTCGTAGTCCGTCTTCAGCAGCGCACCGAACTGCTCCGGCGTCATGCTCTGCGGCTCCGCGCCCTGGGCGATGATGGCCGCCTTCATCTCGGGCGTGGCCAGCAGCTTGTTGACTGCCGCATTCAGCGTGGCGACGACGTCCTTGGGCGTGCCGGCCGGCACGAAGACGCCGTACCAGGTGCTCACGTCGAAGTCCTTGTAGCCCAGTTCGGCCACGGTGGGCGTGTCGGGCAGTGAGGTGCTGCGCTTGGCGGAGGTGACGGCCAGCGGGCGCAGCTTGCCGGCCTTGATCTGCGCCATGGCCGAGGGCACCGACGACACCATCAGGTCGACGTTGCCCGCGAGCACGTCCATCATGGCCGCGTTGGAGCCCTTGTAGGGCACGTGGCGCATCTTGATCTTGGCGGCGCCGTTGAAGATCTCGCCGGCCAGATGGATGGTGGTGCCGTTGCCCGGCGAGCCGTAGGTGACGGTGTCGGGCGCGGCGCGCGCGGCCTTCACCACGTCGTCCAGCGTCTTGAACTTGGAGTTGGCCTGCGTGACGATCACCACGGGCGTGTAGGCCACGTGGGCCACGGCCGTGAGGTCCTTCACCGGGTTGTAGCTCAGGCTCTTGTAGAGCCAGGGCGCGACGACCATGTTGTCCTTCTGGCCCATCACGATGTCGTAGCCCGTGGGCGCGGCGCGCGCGGCCTCGGCGATGCCGATGGTGCCGCCGGCGCCCGCGCGGTTGTCGGGCACCACGGTCCAGTGGTTGGCCTCGGTGAGCTTCTGCGCGACCAGGCGCGCCAGGATGTCGGTGCCGCCGCCGGGCGGGAAGGGGACGACCATGCGAATGGGCTTGGCGGGGTAGGCGGCGGTCTGGGCGTGGGCCGGGGCGGTGGCCGCCACGGCGGTGAAGGCCAGCGCGAAGGCCAGCGGACGGAGGAAGTTCGATGGGGTCATGGGGTGCATTGTCTCGTTCTGGGGGGCAGGGGGGATGCAGTCTGCCGGAAGTGCCGATGCAGGGTTTTCGCGGTTCGCGATGGCCCTCGTCTCGGCTGGCGGGGGCAGAACGCGGGGGCGGTGCGTACTTTCGGACGCCTTGACATGCCGTGAGGCGAGTCGAATACTCCACCAAATGGTTGAGTATTTCTGGCTCGCCCGGCGCTCGGCGGCTTCCGGGCGCCCTTCCTCTTTGCGGGAGGCTCCCATGCTCGGACACATCAATGCAGTGGCCAACCTGGCGGTGAAAGACCTCGCCGTGGCCCGACGCTTCTACGAAGACACGCTCGGCCTGGCGCAGGTCGATGCCGAAGGCGACGAGGTCATCGTCTACCGCAGCGGCAACACGCGGCTCAATGTCTACCGCTCGGCCTTCGCGGGCACCAACCAGGCCACGGCCGTGACCTGGTCGGTCGACGGCGACATCGAGCGCCTCGTGGCCGCGCTCAAGGCCAAGGGCGTGCGCTTCGAGCACTACGACATGCCCGGCACCACGCTCGCGGGCGACATCCACGTCATGGGCGACATGAAGGTCGCGTGGTTCAAGGACCCGGACGGGAACATCCTGAACCTCATCAACGTCTGAGCTGCCCCTGTCCATCCGGCATCCCCCGTTTGGGGGAAGCCAAGGGCGACGCGCTGCGGACAATCCCTCCTGCCATGCACCGGCCTGGCATGGAGGAGTCACCACATGCGCGCACCGCCGCCCGAGCAGTCAACGCCTGAATCACCCGCGCGCCCCGAGCGCGTCGCGGTCATCGCCATCCACGGCGTGGCCGACCAGAAGGCCGGCGACACGGCCCGCGCCATCGCCTCGCTGATGCTCAACCACCCCAGCCCCGACGCCACCTACCGCCAGGCCGACTGCGACAGCCACCTGTTGCCGGTGCCGCCGCTGACCTCGATGGTGCAGCAGCGCACCGGGCATCAGGACAAGAACGAGAAGGCCGCCACCGAAGGCGCCGCCGCGCAGAAGGCCTACGTGCCGCCCGTGCGCAAGGCCATGCGGCAGTCGAAGACCTCGGACTTCAGCGCCGACGACTGGATCTCGACCGCCGAGGCCGACGACGCGGGCGTGGTGCGCGCCGCCAAGGGGCACGGGCTGCTCACGCCGCGCGAGCTGAAGAAGAGCAACCCCGACATCGCCTTCAGCGACTACCTGCTGTTCAAGTCGCAGCGCGCCGAGCCTGACCACGAGGCCTACGAGGCCACGCGCGTGCGCATGACGCGCGACGCCACCGATGCGAACGGGCAGCCGGTGCAGCAGCGCATCGACGTGCACGAGATGTACTGGGCCGACCTGTCGCGCCTGCCGGGCTCGGTGGCGCGCATCGTCGCGGAGCTCTTCACCATCGTGTTTCGCCTCTCGCAGCTGGGCCGCGACGCGGTGGACCGGGCCGCCGAGGCGGCGGGTGTGAACATGAAGCCCAGACCTCCGGGCGCACGGCGCTGGGCCTGCCTGGCGAAGCTGCAGACCGCGCTCGACTGGGCCTTTGCGAACCTGCTGGCCAACATCTTCCTGCAGCTGCTGCTGGTCGGGTTGGTGATCGCGGGGCTCGGGAGCTTGGTGCAAGCCGAGCTGTGGCCGCAGGAGCTGCCACACGTCGAGCTGGTGCGCCGGGTGCTGGCGGTGATCATTCCGGCGGCGGGGCTGTGGGCGTACGGCTACCGGGGGCGTTCCGGTGTGTCCGGCCGGATGGTGGTGGGCCTGTACGCCCTCTTGGCGATGTGGTTCCTGTGGACGCAGGTGCCCGCGCATTGGGTGGTTGGCCTGACGTGGCTGGCGCTGATGGCGGCACTGGCCGACCGTGCCTTGCGCATCGCGCGGGACCGCTTTCCTGCGGCACGCACCTGGGGGCTCGGCCTGATGGGGGTCACTGCGGCGGCATTGCTGATTCAGGTGGCGAACAATGCGTCGGCGGCGGGCGGCGCAGACGATTTGCGCCACTGGGTTCGGGCCGGCATGCAAGTGGTCGAGTACCTGCTCCTGGGCATCGTGCTCTGGTGGGCTGGCGCCGGCGCGCTGCTTGTCGCCTGGCTGGTTGCGGGGTGGATGGCGCCTGGAAAGGATGCCGCAGCACATGCCAGCGTGGCAACGGGGCGGCTGGGGTTGTTCGTGTCGGTGGCGGCATTCGTCGCGTTGTCGATGGTGTTCTGGGCTGTGTTGACGAACCTCGTGGAACTCGGGGCAAGGCATATCGATTACCTGCCGTTCTGGTTCGACAAGAAGAACATGTGCTGGATCGACGGCGCAGGCTTCTTGCACACCCGCTATGAAAGAAGCACGGAGACATTCGCGTTGGTGGCTGCCCTGACGTTGTCGTTGTTGCTCTACCTTGTCGCGGCGTTGCTGCCGAGCCTGCTCGCCGAAGCCAAGGTGAGCTTCGGGACTTCGCAGCGCCAGGGCTATTGGTTGGGGCAGGGCTACAGGCGACTCGACTGCTTTGTTGCCTGGCTGACCGGACTCAGCGTTCTGGCTGCCTGCACGGTCGCCGTCCTGCTGGTGTTCGCCCAATTGGGCATTGCCTTCGGAGACACGATGGACGAATGGAGTCGCGCGCTGGCCGAATTTTCAAGGGTTTTCCTCAAGCCACTGATCTTCAGCGCCGCCACCCTCGCCGCCGCCATCTCGCTGCTTGGCGGTTTTCTCACGCGCACCGTGCCGGGCCTGCGCATGCCGCTCGACGTGGCGCTGGACGTCGACGGCCACTTCCGCGAGTTTCCGCGCCGCGCCATCCCGCGCGCGCGCATCTTCTCGCGCTACGTGTCGCTGCTGGAGCACGTGGCGGCGCAGGGCTACGACCGCATCGTGATCGTGGCCCACAGCCAGGGCACGGTGATCTCGACCGAGCTGCTGCGCTACCTGCAGTTCCGCGCCGCACAACAGGTCGATGCGCGGGTGACCGACCTTTGGGCGGCGCTCAACAAGAGCCGCCTCCTGCTGCTCACCGCCGGTTGCCCGCTGCGCCAGCTGTATGCGGCGCGCTTTCCGCACCTCTACGGCTGGGTGACGGCGGAAGACGCGAACGGCGGCGGGCCGAGCGCGGCCCAGGTCGGCGTGGCCCGCTGGGTCAACCTCTACACGGCGGGCGACTACGTCGGGCGCTGGCTCTGGGGCGAGGACGACAAGCCCTACGAGCCGGTGACGACGCCGCCGGCCTGGTGCGTCGCGGCCGAGCACGAGGCCTGCCTCGGCCTGGGCGCCCACACCCACTACTTCGACCTCGACCAGGCGTACGTGGCGCGCTGGATCGACTGGATGGTGACGGCGCGCCCATGAAAAAGCCGGCCCGCAGGCCGGCTTTTTCTTCATGCCGAAAGCGCGGGCTTCAGCCGAAGTTCTTGGCCGCGAAGTCCCAGTTGGCCAGCTTGGCCAGGAAGGTCTCGACGAACTTCGGGCGCAGGTTGCGGTAGTCGATGTAGTA
>NZ_JBYTBC010000014.1:0-138956 GCF_058788795.1 Variovorax sp. FW301-JW7 | reverse complement strand
CCCCCCCCCCCCCCCCCCCCCCCCCCCCCCCCCCCCCCCCCCCCCCGGCAGACCTTCCCTTCGGGTTGGCTGGCAAAGGGGCCGTCTGCGGCGTTGCCCGCGCTTGCAAGGCTTCAAGCCTTGCTGCGCACGGGCGCCTTGCAGCCAGCCCCTTTGCCAGCCAACGCAACGCTAGAAATAGTGTGAACAGGCCCTAGTCCGGTGCAGGGGCCGGGCCGCGGGTCTGGATCAATGCATCGAGCGCAAAGCCCCCTTGGCCCACCGCCAGGACGACGAAGGGGTTGATGTCGATCTCGGCCACCCACGCGCGGTTCTCGAAGGCGAAGACCGACAGCGCGGCCAGAACGCGGGCCAGCGCCTCGGTGTCCGACGGGGCCTGTCCGCGAACGCCCGCGAGCAGCGCGGCGCCGCGAATCTCGCGGATCATCGCGCGCGCCTCCGGCACGCCGAAGGGGGCCCGCCGCAGCACGACGTCCTTGAGCACTTCGACATGGACGCCGCCCAGGCCGAACAGCACCATGGGGCCGAACACCGGGTCCTGGTAGGCGCCGCAGATGGTCTCGATGCCGCGCTCGCACATCGGCGCCACGAGGATGCCGCGGATCTCGGCCGCGGGGCACGCGGCGCCGACGCGTTCGAACATCGCCACGGCCGCCTCGTGGGCGCGGTCCGGCGAGTCGATGTTCAGCACCACGCCCTGGACTTCGGTCTTGTGCGGGATATCCGGTGACACGATCTTGAGCACGACCGGCCGCTTCAGCCGCTCGACGGCCGCGCGCACGTCGGCCACGGTGGGGGCCAGCACTTCGGGCAGCGACGGAATGCCGGCGGCGGCGAGGACGCGCTTGGCCGCCTGCTCGTCCGAGACGTCGACACGCAGGCCGGGCGAGCCCATGCCTGGCGCCGGTGCCGCGTCCTCTTGCGCCAGGCGTGCCGACGCGAACGAGCGCTCGAAGCGCGACAGCGCCCCGAGCGCCCTCACCGCCCGGTTCGGGTCTTCGAACACCAGGAATCCCAGTCGCTCGAACTCGCGCACCGTTTCGACGGGGGCGACAAAGGACAGCACGCACAGCACGTGCGGATGGCGTTCGCGCAGGGCACCGAAGGTCTCGAGCAACCAGTCGGCCGAGGCCCTGGACGCGGGCGAGCTCGTCAGGAAGCACACCAGCGCGCCGAACTGCCCCGGTGCCAGGAGGATGTCGAGGCACTTGCCCAGCATGCTGCGGTCGTTGGTGAGCTGCGCGGTCACGTCGATCGGGTTGGCCGTGCCCGCAAAGGGAATGAGCGCGCGGATCTGGTCCTGGGCCGACGGGGCCAGCAGCGGCACGTCGACGCCGTACTCGTCGGCCGCATCCGCGATCTGCACGCCGATGCCCCCGGAGACGGTGACCACGCCCAATTGGTTGTTCGCGAAGGTGGGCGTCGCCAGGCAGGCGTAGGCGATGTCCAGCATCTCCTCGATGCTCCCCGCGCGGTGCACGCCGTACTGCTGGAGCACCGCGTCGTACACGGCGTCTTCGCCGGCTAGGGCCCCGGTGTGCGAGGCCGCCGCGCGCGCGCCGCTGGCGGAGCGCCCGACCTTCAGGAGGATCACGGGCTTGCCCCTGGCGCGCGCCGCCTCCAGCGCCTGCACGAACATCGGCCCGTTGCGCACGGCCTCCGCGTAGGCCACGATCACCCGCACCTTCGGCGAACAGGCCAGCCAGTGAAGGCACTCCGAGATGCCCAGGTCGACCTCGTTGCCCGTGGTGATCCAGTAGCCGATGCCGATGTTGCGCTGTCGACAGAGGTAGGCCAGGTGGCCGCCGCAGGCGCCGCTCTGGCTGACGATGGCCACCGGCCCCGGTTCGAGGAAGCCGCCGGACAGCGCCTGCGTGAAGGTGCCGTAGAACCCGATGTGCGAATTGAACACCCCCAGGCAGTTGGGCCCGAGCACGCGGATGCCGTGGCGCTGCGAGATGGCGGCGATGTCCGCCTGCATGCGCTGGCCCGCCTCGTTGGTCTCGGAGAAGCCGGCGGAAAAGATGATCGCCGTGCGGATGCCCTTGCGGCCGCAATCGTCGAGCGCGGCGCCGGCCAGCGGGGCCGGCAGCGCAATGATCGCCAGGTCGACGACCTGGGGCAGGCTGTCGACGTCCGGGTAGGAGTCGTAGCCCTGCACGCTCGCGCGGTTCGGGTTGACGACGTACACCGCGCCGGCAAAGCCCGAGCTGCGCAGGTATTTCAGGGGGCGTCCGCCGATGCGCGTCGGGTCTTCCGAGGCGCCGATGACGACGAGGGATTGGGGTTCCAGGAGTGCGGTGATGTCTGACATGGCGGATGGGGTTTCAAACGGATGCGGGTGGCACACAGGCTTGCTCAATCGACCTTCGCGCCGGACGCCTTGACGACCCGGGCCCAGAACTGCAGGTCGCGCGCCACCAGTTCGGCCAGGTGCGTGGGCGAGCCGTACGCGGCCGCATTGCCGCGCGACGCGAAGTACGCCAATGCGTCCGGCGTGTTGACCACTTTCTCCAGGGCCTTGCTGAGCCGCGCGACCACCTCCACCGGCACGCCGGCCGGCGCCATGATCCCGGCCCACCCCACCACGACGTACCCCGGGACGGTCTCGCCGACGGTGGGCACGTCGGGGAGCTGCCGCTCGCGGGCCCGGCCGGTGGTGGCCAGCGCGCGCAGCCGGCCGGAGCGGATCTGCGGCAGCGAGGTCGACATCGCATCGAACATGAAGGGCACGGTGCCCGACAGCACGTCGACCATGGCCGGCGCGCTGCCCTTGTAGGGAATGTGCGTGAACTTCACGCCCGACATCGCCGCCAGCATCTCCGCCGACAGGTGGTTCGAGGTGCCGTTGCCCGCCGAGGCGTAGTTGATCGCGCCCGGGTTCCGCTTCGCGGCGCCCAGCAGGTCCGGCAGCGTCTTGTAGGGGCCGTTGGCATTCACCACGAGCACGTTGGCGTAGTCGACAAGTTGGGCCACGGGCGTGAAGTCCTTGACGGGGTCGTAGCCGACCTTGGCGTAGACCAGCGGCGTGATGACATGCGTGCCCGAGTGCGCCAGGCCGATGGTGTAGCCGTCCTTGGGCGCGCGGGCCAGGCGCTGCATGCCGATGGAGCCGCCGGCCCCCGGAGCGTTGATCACGAGCACGGGCTGGCCGAGCTCCGCGCCCAGCTTCTGCGCGATGTAGCGGCTCATCTCGTCGGTCGCCCCGCCGGCCGGGAACGGATTGATCAGCTCGATCGGCCTGGCGGGCCATGGCGGCTTCTGCGCCAGTGCCGTGGGGATGGTGCCGACGGTGATGGCGAGCAGGGCCAGCATCGCCGCCATCGCTCGAAAGCCGGACCGCATGGATGATCTGTTGCGCATGGGTTTGTCTCTGTGATTTTGCGAAGGGAAACCCGGCCGCGCACGCCGTCGTGCGTCGCGGCATGCGGGGCCGGGCGTGCGGCGGCCTGGCGCGGCCGCCGGGTGGACTACATGCCGATCCGGTCGGCCCTGTCCACGAGGTTGCGCACGACGCGCACCGAGGCGATGTCGATCATCTTTCCCCCGTACTGTACGGCGCCGAGGCCTTGCGCCAGGGCCTCGTCGTAGGCCTTGATCATGTCGCGGGCCCTCGCCACGTCGGCCTCAGAAGGCGAGAAGGCTTCCTGCGCCACCGCCACCTGCGCCGGGTGGATCGCCCACTTGCCGACCATGCCCAAAATCATCGCGCGCCGGCATTCCTCGCGGTACGCCTCGGGGTTCTTGAAGTCGGCGTACGGTCCGTCGACGGCGTCGATCCGGTGGGCGCGCGCCGCGATCGTGAGCTTGTGGCGCTGGTAGTTCCAGATGTCGCCCGGGTAGCCGCTGGGCCCGCCGATGTCGCGGATCGAGATGCCCTGGCTCGCCGAGTAGTCGCCCATGCCGAAGATCAGGCATTCGAGTCGGGGCGTGGACGCGGCGATGGCCTCGACCTGCATCATGGCCTCGACCTCCTCGATCAGCACGTCGATGCCGATGCGCTTCGTGAGGCCGAGTTTTTTCTCCATCATCGTGAGCAGCTTGTCGACGAACTGCACGTCGGCCGCGCTCATGGCCTTGGGCAGCATGATCACGTCGAGGTTCTCGCGCGCCCCTTCGACGACCTCGATGATGTCTTCGTAGGCGTACTCGGTGGTGAGGTCGTTGATGCGCACGCAGCGCGTGGTGCGGCCCCAGTCCAGTGTGTTCAGGGCCTGCACGATCTTGGCGCGGGCCGGTCTTTTCTCCGACGGCGCGACCGCGTCCTCCAGGTCGAGGAAGACGAAGTCCAGGTCCATCTCGCTGGCCTTGCGCATCATCTTTTCGCTGGAGCCGGGCACGGACAGCTGGCAGCGACGCAGTCTTCGGGGTCGTTCTTGCATGAGGGTGTTTCCTTGGTGAATGCGCAGCGTGCGCAGGGGGTCAATCGATCGCGTGTTCGGCGCGCAGGGCCGCGATCTCGGCGGGGGCGAAACCGAACTCGCCCAGGACGCGGTCGGTGTGCTCACCGGTCATCGGCGCGCGGCGCCGGACACCGCCGGGCGTCGCGCTCATCCGTATCGGCGTGCCGGCCACGGTCAGCGGGCGCGAGGCGCCGGGCTGCTCGGTGTCGACCAGCATCTCGCGGATGCGGAAGTGCGCGTCCTCGAAGATGTCGGCGGCGTCGAACACCGGGCCGTAGGGAATCTCGCCGCCCAGCATCTGCGACAGCTGCGCCTTGGTGTGGCGCGCCGTCCAGGCGCCGACGATTTCTTCGACCTCGGCCCGGTGCTGCATCCGGCATTCGTTGGTCGCGTAGCGCGGGTCGGTGGCCAGGTCGGGGCGCCCCATGCGGCGCGTCAACGGCACCCAGAAGCGGTCGTTCGGCACGCCCAGGCTCACGAAGCCGTCCTTGGCGGGGAACAGCCCGAACGGGCACAGCATCGGGTGGCCGTTGCCCTCGGGACGCGGCGGTGTCGCCGCCGCGCTGTACTGGAACACCAGGCGCTCGCAGATGGCCAGCACGGCATCGACCATGGCCACGTCGACGAACTGCCCCTTGCCGGTGCGCTGCGCGCGCCAGCAGGCCGCCGCGATGCCGAACGCGAGGAAGGTGGCCGGGATGAGATCGCCCACGCCCGGCCCCACCTTGGTGGGAGGCCCACCGGGCACCGGGCCGGTGATGCCCATGATGCCGCCCATCGCCTGCGCCACGGGGTCGTAGGCGGGCCATGTCGCGTAGGGGCTTTCGCCGCTGCGCGGATCGCCGAAGCCGCGCAGCGCCGCATACACCAGGCGGGGATTGACGGCGGCCAGCGTGTCGTAGCCGACGCCCAGGCGTTCCATCACGCCGGTGCGGTAGTTCTCGACCAGCACGTCGGCCTTCGCCACCAGCCGCAGCAGCGCGGCCTTGCCGGCCGGCTGTTTCAGGTCGAGCGTGATCGAACTCTTGTTGCGGTTGATCGACGCGAAGTAGCCGCCGAAGCCGCGCTGCGCCATCGGGAGCGCGCCCTCCAGGTGCGGGCCGTTGCGCCGCGTCATGTCGCCCCCCGGGGGTTCGATCTTGATGACGTGGGCGCCCTGGTCGGCCAGCATCATGGCGGCATAGGGCCCGGCGAGCATCTGCGTCAGGTCGAGCACCACCAGGCCCTCGAGCGCGCCGGCGGGAGCGTTCGCGTCGGTCACTTGTGCGCCCAGTGGCTCTTGCGCTTGAGCAGGACCGTGCGCTCGGCCTCCACGCACAGCTTGTCGTCCTGGTTCACGCCGTAGTGCCTGAAATGAACGATGCCGGCGTCGGGGCGGTCCGCGTCGCTGCGCGCCAGCACCTCGCTGTAGGCATAGAGCGTGTCGCCGTGGAACACGGGGTTCGACAGGCGGATCTTGTCCAGCGTCAGCTCGCGCAGGCATTGTTCGGCCGTATCCTGCGCCGCCAGGCCGAGCACCATCGACAGGTTGATGCCGCCGAACACGACGCGCTGCGCAAAGATGCTTCGCGCATCCTGCTGCTTCATCGCGTGCTCGTTGAAGTGGCCCTCTGCCGTGTTCATCACCATGTTGGTGATGAGCACGTTGTCCATCTCCGTCACGGTCTTGCCGCGCGCGTGCCGCAGCAGCAGCCCGACTTCGAAGTCCTCGAAGTAGTTGTCGGCACTGGTGAGTTCCGCCGCCTTCATGCTGCAGCTCCCCCGCGCGCGGCCTGCGGCCCGAACGCGCGCTCCGCGATCATGGCCTCGACCTCGGACTTGCCCAGCAGGTGGGTCGCGATGATGCGCTGCTGGATCTCCGAGGTGCCTTCGAAAATCTTCGTGAGCCGCGCATCGCGCCAGTAGCGCTCGATGGGAAAGAGCTTGGTGTAGCCGGCCCCGCCGAAGATCTGCAGCGCCTCCGAGGTCACGCGCTCGGCCATTTCCGACGCGAAGTACTTGGCCATGGACGCCTCCTTGTCGCAGCGCCGGCCGCTGTCGATCTCGCTGCACACGTAGTACATGAGCTGCCGGGCGGCTTCCACCTCGGTGGCCATGGTGGCGATCTTGAAGCGGATGGCCTGGTACTCGGCGATGGGCATGCCGAACTGCCGGCGCTCGCCCGCATACGCGATCGCGTCCTCGAGCGCGCCTTGCGCCAGCCCGATGGCGCGCGCCGCGGTGTGGGCGCGCGCGCCCTCCAGGCCCTTGGTCATCAGGGGGAAGGCCATGCCCTCCTCGCCGACCAGGCAATCGGCCGGCACGCGCAGGCCGTCGAACGCAAGCTCGAAGGTCTTCCATCCGAAGTAGCCGATCTTGGGAATCATCGACCCGGTCATGCCCTTGGGAAAGCTGCCGCGCTCCTTCTCGATGAGGAAGCAGGAGATGCCCTGCCAGCGCTTGTCCGCGCTGGGCGGTGCGCTCGTGCGCGCGAACAGGGTGATGTAGTCGGCGCCATCGGCGAACGTGCACCAGTACTTGTTGCCGCTGAGCACCCACTCGTCGCCGTCGCGCACGGCGCGGCAGGAGATCGAGGCAAGGTCGGAGCCGGTGTCGGGCTCGGACAGGGCACTGGCGTTGAGGAACTCGCCGCGCACGGCGCGCGGCAGGTACTTCGCCCGCTTCTCCTTCGGCAGCGTGGAACGGATCCAGCTGCCCTGCGCCCGCGCCACGATCGACGCCACCGACATCCACCCGCGCGCCAGCTGCTCGCAGATGAGGCAGTACTCGAAGTAGCCCAGGCCCAGGCCGCCGTACTCCTCGGGGATCATGATCCCGAAGTAGCCCATGTCCGCCATCTTCCGGCGCAGCTCCATCGGGATCTCGCCGTCGGGGCCGTCCAGCCGGTTGGCGACCGGCAGCACTTCCTTCATCGTGAACTCGCGCGCGGCGTCGCGGATCATGCGACGCTCCTGGGTCATGTAACCCGATCCATCTTGAGACATGCTTATTTCCTCGTTCTGACCAGATTCGAACGCTTGAAGGCAATGACCTCCTCGCCCCGTTGATTCGTGCCGCGCGTGTGCCACGTCACGATGCCGTAGCCGGGCCGGTTGCCCGCCAGCCGTGCGGCCACCACTTGCGAGCGCGCGTGGAGCGTGTCGCCCGGGTACACCGGCTGCAGGTACGACAGTTCGTCGACCCCCAGGAACGGACCGCCCCCTTCCGAGAGGTCTTCGACGGACAGGCCGAAGACCGTGTTGAACACCAGCAGCGGGTTGACCGGCGTGGTCGGGTGCCCGTGGGCCATGGCGAAGGCCTCGCTGGTGTAGTGCGGGTTGTAGTGAAGGGTCAGCGTCGAGAACAGGGTGTTGTCGGCCGCCGTCACCGTCCGGCCCCAGTGATGGGTGAAGGTGCGTCCGACATCGAAGTCCTCGAAGCGATGGCCGCGCGCGCGGCGCGTCGCATCGGCCTTCAGTCGCGCGACCGTGAGTTCGTTGGGCGTCATTGAATGGCTTCCAGCAGGGGGTTGAGAGAAGGCGACCGGTCGAGCGCCCCGACGGCATCGACCAGGCGTTCGAAGCGCGCGGCGCCGATCACCGGTTCGGCGATCGCGCGCGCCTTGGCCTGCAGCCGCCGCCATTGCGCGCGCAGGTCAGTGGCGGGCACGGCGACGTTCGCTTCTTCGGTGAAGGTCTGCCCGCTGCGCGTGCGCAGCGTCACGCTCGCGAAGTTGCGGTCTTCGGTGGACGCGTTCATGACCAGGGCGATGCGCTCGCGCGCCGCCACGTGGCGCGGCGAGCGCGCCGTGTCGTCGGTGTAGAGGTCGAGCGCCGCCGTGTTCGCACCGTCGAGCGCGAGCGCGGCCAGGTGCTGGAGCGAGAACTTCACGCTCAACCCGGTCTGCGGCGCCTCGATGTCGCAGACACCGCGGTGGTTACCGGAAACATGGATCGTCATCGACGCCATCGCATCGAGGTCGACGCCATGGCGCTCCCGCGCCTGGCGGATGGCCTCGATCGCCGAGTGCGTGAGGTAGCAGGAGGCGTGGTACTTGAACAGCGTGCTTTCGATGGCGAACCCGCCAGCGGTGTCGATGTGCTTTGCAAAGGGCGCGCGCTCGGGGGCCATGGTTTGCGCGAAGCCCTGGACGCACTCGATCGCGCTGTCGTTGGCCGTGAAGCCGCGCGCGGCCAGCTGCGCCGCCATCAGCCCGTTCATCGCCGCCTTGCCGGCATGCAGCGGCTTGGCCATCGTCCCGAACATGCTCTTGAGTCCGGCCGCCTGCGTTGCCGCCAGGCCCAGGGCGTGCGCGGTCTGGCCGGCGTCCAGCCCCAGCAGGTTGGCGCAGGCGGCGGCGGCTCCGAAGGTGCCGATGGTCCCGGTGGCATGGAACCCGTGCAGGTAGTGGCTCGGTCCGACCATCTCGCCCAGCCGGCTTTCGATTTCGTGCCCCACCACCAGCGCGCGCAGCAGGTCCCGTCCGCTGGCGCCTTCGGCCTGGGCCAGTGCCAGCGCAGCCGGGACGACCGGCACGCTGGGATGGCCGAACATCCGCGAGGCGACATCGTCGAAGTCCAGCGCGTGGCCTGCCGCGCCGTTGATCAGTGCCGCATCGTGCGGCCTGGCACGCGCCCCGTGTGCCAGCAAGGTGCAAGGCAGATCGGCCGTGCCGCCGTAGGTCTGCACGAGCATCCGGACCAGCGGCTCGTCGGCCGCGGCGATGGTGACCGCGAGCCAGTCGAGCATCACATGGCGGGCCCATTCGAAGGCCGTGGCGCTGACCGCGCTGTCCTGGGTGTCGCTGACCCATTGCGCGAGCAGTCGCGTGACGGCGATCTGGTCATCGGGTTCGGTTGTCTTCGCGGTCTTCACGGGCGTCCTTGTGCTGAGTCGGCATGCATGGCATTGCAGGTTCGTTGCGACGAGTATTGAGCGGCCCCTCTCGCAAAGGCATCACATATGTGATGAATGAAATTCCCCCAACACCATCACATCCGTGATGAGCGAGAGCGCTCCTCCGGCCCACACTTGCTCCCGTTCAACCCCTCACTTCCCAGGAATCCACATGCCGACCCACGCCCTCCCCTTCAGGCCGCTTCGCTCCGCGATGTATGTGCCGGCCACCAACCCGCGCGCCCTCGCCAAGGCCGCGACCCTGGACTGCGATGCGGTCATCTACGACCTGGAAGACGCGGTGGCACCGGAGATGAAGGACACGGCACGCCAGCATCTCGCGCAGGTGTTCGCCGGCGCGCGCGCCGGCCTGCAGCAGGCCGTCATCCGGGTCAATGCCATCGACAGCGCGGCCTTCGAGCAGGACATGGCCACCGTGGCGCATTGCCGGCCCGACGCGGTCCTGGTGCCGAAGATCGGCTCGGCGCACGACGTCCGCTTGCTGTCCGATGCCGCCGCGCGGCACGGTGCCGCCAAGGAGCTGCGCCTGTGGCTCATGGTCGAGACCGCAGCGGCGCTGAGTGCGCTGGACGACATCGTCCAGGCCGGGCTGGCGGCCGTGCCCCGACTCGACGGTCTCGTCGTCGGCACCAACGACATCGCGAAGGAGACCGGCGTCTTCCCCGGCGACGGCCGGTGCTACCTGATGCCCTGGTTGATGGGCGTCGTGCTGACGGCCAGGCACCGCGGCGTGCGCGTGCTCGACGGGGTCTGGAACGACTTCTCGGACGCGGCCGGCTTCGAGGCCGAAGCCCGGCAGTCCGTGAAGATGGCCTTCGACGGCAAGACCCTGATCCACCCCACGCAGATCGGCCCTGCGAACGCGGCCTTCTCTCCGTCGGAGTCCGCGGTGGACGAAGCCCGCGCCATCGTCGCCGCCTTTGCGCGCGAGGAACACGCCGGGGCGGGTGTCATCAACCTGAACGGGAAGATGGTGGAGCGGCTGCACCTGGCGCAGGCACAACGGCTGCTGGCCATGCGCTCGGCCATCGATGCGCGGGCCGCAGCGGCGCGCTGACGGGCCCGGCGGCTCAGCCCTTGCCTGCGACCGCGAGCAGGCTGGTGAGCAGTTGCCGGCGCCGCTTGTGCAAGCGTTCGAGCGGCCCGCCGATGCCGATGCCCAGCCGTTGACCGCGGATCGGTGTCGGCAGCAAGGCCGCGATCACGCCGGCGCCGGGTGTCGCGAGGTTGGCGGATTCGTAGTACCCGTGCTCGCGCGCGAACGCGACCGCCCGCAGCGTCTCGGCCACCCGCGCGGGCGGGCCCGTGCGGCCAGCCTCGGCGTTGTAGCGCCGCAGCAGCAGGCCGATCTGGTCGTCGTCGCGCTGACTCAAGAGCATGATGCCGATCGCGGTCCGGTGCATCGGCCGCATCGTCCCAGGCGACAGCGAAAAACGCAGCGCGTGCTGCGACTCGCGCACGGACAGGTACTGCATCAGCACGCCGCTCTGGCGTCCCAGCAGCACGGTTTCGCCGGTCTCGCTGGCCAGCCGCCGCATCGCGTCCTGGATTGCCTCCTGCCGCGCCGGCAGGCGGGTGGCCCAGTCGCCGAGGAACGCGATCCGCACCGAGGGACAGTACTCGCGCCGGGCGCTGTCGAACTCCATGTAGCCGCGCGCCACCAGCGTCTTGAGGAGCATCGAAACACTGGACTGCGGCACGCCGAGCTTGTCGACGATGTCGGCGACCCGCAGCGGCCGGCGTTCGGCCTCGAACAGTTCGAGCAGCTCGAACACGCGAACCGCGGACTTCACCATGCCGTCGTGCACGGGACTGCCCTCTTGCCGCCTGCGGGCTGGGTGAACGGGGTGATGGGGTGGCTCATATCGAAGTTCGCTGAAAAACGATTGTGCGGCAGCCCACCTGCCCTTTCCAAGGCGCCTACCCGATGCGGGTGGCCCCTGCGCGGGCTGGCGCTGGTCTACTTTGCGCATCGACCGGCGTGGCCTTCCTGGCCCGACGCGCCGGTCCGTTCAACCTGGCTTGGAGATTCTCGATGGGCGTTCTTTCCGGTATTCGCGTGGTGGAGTTCGAGGCCATCGGCCCCGGCCCCTTCGGCACCATGCTCCTGGCGGACATGGGCGCCGACGTGCTGCGCATCGACCGTCCCGCGCCGCCGGCCGACCTGGGGCTTCCCCGGACCGAAGGCCCGCGCGTCGACATCACCGGCCGTGGCCGGCGCTCGGTGACGCTCGACCTCAAGCAGCCCGATGCCGCGGCGGCGGCACTGGACCTGATCGCCCGCGCCGACGTGGTCATCGAGGGCTTTCGCCCCGGCACCATGGAACGCCTGGGCCTGGGCCCCGAGGTGGCGCTGGCACGCAACCCGAAGCTCGTCTACGGCCGCATGACCGGCTGGGGCCAGACCGGCCCGATGGCCGAGCGGGCCGGCCACGACCTCAACTACATCGCGCTGTCGGGCGTGCTCTCGGGCATCGGAAACCAGGGCGGCAAGCCCGTGCCGCCGCTGAACCTGGTGGGCGACTACGGCGGTGGCGGCATGCTGCTGGCACTCGGCGTGGTGGCCGCGCTGCTGAACGCGCAGCGCGGGGGCACCGGCCAGGTCGTCGATGCCGCCATGATCGAAGGCGCGGCACAGCTGGGCTCGGTGTTCTGGGGGCTTCTGTCCACCGGCAAGTGGCGCGAGGAACGCGGCACCAACCTGCTCGACGGCGGCTGCCCGTGGTACGACAGCTACCGCACCAGCGACGGCCACTACATGTCCGTCGGCGCCGTCGAGACCCGCTTCTACGCCGAGCTGCTCGACAAGCTCGGCCTCGCCGATGCAGGCCTTCCCCGCCAGCACGACCGCGCCGGCTGGCCCCGGTTGCGCGCGGCCTTCGAACAGGCCTTCGCAAGCCGCAGCCGCGATGCGTGGTGCACCGTCTTCGAAGACAGCGATGCCTGCGTGGCGCCCGTGCTGGGCTTCGCGGAAGCACCGAACCATCCGCAGCACCGCGCGCGCGGCAGCTTCATCGCGGTGGACGGCGTCGTGCAACCCGGCCCCGCGCCGCGCTTCTCGGCCACGCCCTCGGCGCAACCGGCACCGGCACCCGCGCGCGGCGAACACGGCGCGAAGGCCTTGCACGACTGGGGTTTCGACCCGCAGGCGATCGAGCGCCTGCAGCGGCTCGGACTGGGCTTTCAGCCCGATGCATGAACAACTCAATCTGATGGAGAAATGATTTGAAAGCACTGGTGGCAATCAAGCGCGTCCTGGACGCGAACGTGAAGGCGCAGGTCCGCGCCGACGGGTCGGGCATCGACCTGTCCAATGTCAAGATGAGCATGAACCCCTTCGACGAAATCGCTGTCGAAGAAGCGGTTCGGCTGAAGGAAAAGGGCTTGGTCACGGAAGTGATCGCCGTGTCGTGCGGCGATGCGAAGTGCCAGGAAACCCTGCGCACCGCGATGGCCATCGGCGCGGACCGCGGCATCCTGGTCGAGACGAGCGAAGAGCTGCAACCTCTCGCGGTTGCCAAGCTGCTCAAGGCACTGGTCGACAAGGAACAGCCGTCTCTCATCATCCTCGGCAAGCAAGCCATCGACGACGACGCCAACCAGACCGGCCAGATGCTGGCTGCACTGGCCGACCTGCCCCAAGCCACCTTCGCCTCGAAGGTCGACCTCGCGGCCGACAAGGTCACCGTCGCACGCGAAGTCGACGGCGGCATGGAAACCCTCACGCTCACGCTGCCCGCTGTCATCACGACCGACCTGCGCCTGAACGAGCCGCGCTACGTGACGTTGCCCAACATCATGAAGGCCAAGAAGAAGCAGCTGGACACCTTCAAGCCCGAAGACCTGGGCGTGGATGTCAAGCCCCGCCTGAAGACCCTCAAGGTCAGCGAGCCGCCCAAGCGCGGTGCCGGCATCAAGGTGCCCGACGTTGCCACCCTGGTGGACAAGCTCAAGAACGAAGCCAAAGTGATCTGAGGAAGAAACGAACATGACCGCACTCGTCATTGCCGAACACGACCACGCCAGCATCAAGCCGGCCACCCTCAACACCGTGACTGCAGCCCTGGCCTGCGGTGGCGACGTCCACATCCTCGTGGCCGGTGCCAACGCCGCAGAGGCTGCCAAGGCCGCCGCGCAGATCGCCGGCGTGTCCAAGGTGATCGCTGCCGACAGCGCCAGCCTGGCTGAAAACCTCGCCGAGAACGTTGCCGCCCAAGTGCTGGCGATCGCCGGCAACTACAGCCACATCCTGTTCCCCTCGACCGCCAACGGCAAGAACGTCGCTCCGCGCGTGGCCGCCAAGCTGGACGTGGCGCAGATCAGCGACATCACCAAGGTCGACAGCCCGGACACGTTCGAGCGCCCGATCTACGCCGGCAACGCCATCGCCACCGTGCAGAGCACCGACGCCACCAAGGTGATCACCGTGCGCACGACCGGCTTCGACGCTGCAGCTGCCACCGGTGGCAGCGCAACGATCGAAACCGCTGAAGGCGTTGCAGACAGCGGCAAGTCAACCTTCGTCGGCCGTGAAGTCACGAAGAGCGAACGCCCCGAACTGACGGCAGCCAAGATCATCGTCTCGGGCGGCCGCGCCCTGGGCAGCGCTGAGAAGTTCACCGAAGTGATGGCCCCGCTGGCCGACAAGCTGAACGCCGGCCTGGGCGCCAGCCGCGCCGCAGTGGACGCAGGCTACGCCCCGAACGACTGGCAAGTGGGCCAGACCGGCAAGATCGTCGCGCCGCAGCTGTACATCGCCGCGGGCATTTCGGGCGCCATCCAGCATCTGGCCGGCATGAAGGACTCGAAGGTCATCGTCGCGATCAACAAGGACGAAGAGGCGCCGATCTTCTCGGTGGCCGACTACGGCCTCGTGGCCGACCTGTTCACGGCTGTGCCGGAACTCGTGAAGGCGCTCTGAATGCCGACCCCCAGCAACTGCGACAAGCGCACGCGCCCTCGCGCATAGCGCCCCCTTTCGAGGCCATGTCGCCTCCAGCCGTGCGCATGCCACCTGGACATGAGCTTCGCCTATCCGCCACTGAAACGACTCTCGCGTCCTTTTGTGAAACACCAAGCACAGCGGAAAGCGGACGGCGCGAGACCGCGTGTGACGGTCCTGAACTCTCATGCGTCATTTGCCCACGCGCGCGATCAGGCGCCACCCGGGCATACCTTGTTGCCGGAGGCACCGGAAATGGAACCATCCCACAACATCTCGATGAAATTCGAGCCTGCGCTGACCCAGGAAGAGCGCGCCGCGATCAACGATTGGCGATGGTTCGCTTCGCTTTCGCCGTCCCTGAGGCACGACCTGCTGCGCCATTGCGCGATTCGCAGGTACAACCCGCAGGAGGTGATCTGTGCCTACGGCGCCAAGACATGCGGATGGCTGGCTTGCGCCAGCGGCGCCGTGCGGATCGCCTCCCCGGGTCGCGCAGGCAAGAAGCTTGTTCTGACCTACGTGCAGCCCGGCGTCTGGTTTGCCGGACCCGGCCTCTTCGATGGAGGTGCTTCGACCCATGAAGCAACCGCGTTCGGAGCCACGACGATCCTGTCGATCGACCAGGCAGAGTTCACTGCCCTGATGGCAGCCAGTGCCGAACTTTGCGCCGCGGTGCTGCGTCTTCAGGCCAGGCACGTGCGCGAACTCTACGAGGCGCTGGATGCGGTGAAATCACTGCCGCTTCGCCCCCGCGTCGCCCGCCAGCTCGCTTCCCTGGCAAGACGACATGGTGTCTCGCGGGGCTGCGACGTCGGCGAAACGCGCATCGGCATTCGCCTGGCCCAGGAGCAGATTGCACAACTGGTGGGCTGCTCGCGTCAGCGCATCAATGGGGAGTTGAAGCAGCTTGAGCTTGCGGGTGCGATCCGCATCGACCATGAAGGCTTTGTGATCTGCAACAGGCATGCCCTGGGTGTCGAAGGACGACGACCGGAACGCAGAGGCAGTTCACGCCAGAGCTATCGCGCCGGCCGATTCGCCGACGCGTGAGGCTCGAGGTCATTGCCAGGAGAGTTCGAACGCTCATGCCCCGCGCCTGAGGCATGGCCGCACGATCTCATGGCGTCGTGCTTCAACTGGAGTGCACAGGATGTCCGCAATGCTGCGCTTGCCGACATCCCTCAGCCTCGCGCGAATGGGTACTATCGGCCAAGACCGGTCACTCGAGCCCGCGGAGAATTTTCCGAAAAGCGGAAACTCGCACAGGCCCGCTCGGCGATACTGCCGGCCGATTTCGACACTTCGGACCGACGAAATAGATGAAGCTACGTGCGACCGTGAGCGTTTCGGCAAACAGCGATGCCTACGATGGAATGGCATACATCTACTGCCGCGACCCGAGGCAGAACTATTGTTTCTCGCTCACCCGTGCAGTCGGGTCCGACGACATTGAAGTCATGGTCGTCGACCAAGTAGTGCATCGAGTCGAACGGTTGGAGGTTGCACTTCATGCATCTGGCTTCAGAGCAACGCTGAGCATGGACGCAGCTTCGCTGCTCGACGGTCACGCCGAATATGACATCGAGTTTCTGCCGGGAGACTGGAACCCACAAACCGTCAAAGAGGCACTGGCCGCAATCTTCCGAGGGAAGGAGGGCCTGAGTGCGTGACAGGCTCCCATCGGCCACAACCAGACTTTCACCGCTTCGATAAGGTCATGCCGAAAATGGAGCAACACTACGTCGACACCATGAAAGAAGAAGATCTTCAATCCCTCGCAGCTGCATGGGTCGCATCCGAGGCAAAACCCGAAGCGTTGCGTGACGAAAATGATTGGCAAAGCATTTTCGCTGTCCAGGACTTGGATGGATTTCCCGAGGTACTGTGGGCGTTTGTTTTGCACGCTTTAAAGCTGGCTGAGGGCCAAGACCTTTTGGGCATTCTTGCGGCAGGACCTTTGGAGGATCTGATCCAGGGCCATGGTCGAATATTCATCGACGAAATTGAATCCTTGGCGGAAGTCCACCCCCTCTTTGCGTCCCTTTTGCCGAATGTTTGGATTCCGCCGGCGCCCGATGAAATCACGCGACGCTACGAGGCGTTGGGATGCCAACTTGTGAGCACGCAACCACGCTAGCTAGCCTCGCTCCTGGACGCCTGCTTCGGGTCCAGCCACGACGGCGGCGCGGCCGGCTTCTGTCGGCCACAACCGGTCGATTGCACGGCCTGTCAAAATTCGATTGGCAGACGTTCAGGTGTTAAACCGCAGGGGGAGCAGGATCGGTGTCGAATCGCAAATCTAGGCATCTCGCACGCGAGCGACTTGAGCACCAAGTGGAGAGGTCCGTTGAAGACCTTGTGAGGCAGAACGGGACGGTCTACGTGGAGCGTTCTGGAGAGGGCGCACTGGACTCAATACTGGTTCAGGTTGTTCTACGAGACGCTCTCCCGGCACATGCCACGACTGCACTTCAGCGCAAGCTCCGGGAACTGTTGCTGGATCTCTTCCCACCGGTCTCTACGCCGGAGTGCTGTGCAGTGGTTGAACAATTTGGAGAGAAGTTCTATCCGTTGCATGGCTAGGACGGCGGTAGTCGGCCAAGAGCGGTCATCGCGCTTCAGCTCGTGGTTGTCATTCCTAAGTAACGCTTGACCTCCAAGCTTCCCCCTCCTGATGCAGCGCTTCATTTTTCTAGCGCTACGAACATTGCGAAATTCGTTCGTCACGGGTGCATCTATCAAGCGATAGCCATGAAGCACGAAATTATGAAATTTGTCCTTAACGCCGCTATCCCTGTACTTCTTAGCTTCGGTGTAGCGCCGCTGTCACTCGCTGCGCCTGGACTCTGTTGGATTGAAAGAATTGAATCAACGCAGGAGGAGGTACGTGTCTCCCTAGAGGAAAAGTACCTTTCTGCATTGTGGGAGATTGAACGATTCGGCGGCGTGAAGGAACTCGTCATACCGAACGCTCCACCGATTCCATTCTTCAAATTGAGGGAAGGTGACACAGCACGCCTGCGTTTAGGCAACCATGACTGGTGCGACATGGTCGGCGAGCGGAGAGATGGGGTTCTTGGCGTTGAAATTACCGCTTTCAATCGCCAAGTGGGCCTACCGCTACGCACGGTTACCCGTTTCGCCACGGATTGAAAGTGCACGTTCAACAAGAGGTCATTTCGAACGGAGCCAGCCTTCCCACCAGTCAACAGCCATTCCATCGCGAGCGCACTACCTCTTGGGGGCTCTCTCAGATACTCCAGATTGTGTGTTGTTGGCGCATTGCTGGCAGCATTGAATGAGGAGGGGAATTTTTCGGGCGGCAATCAACACGCCGACGCGGCCAAAGCTCCGCTATGGCCTGAAGTCCAGTCCGCCGTGCAGTTTCTGCATGTGCGGCTCCCCTGAACGCCGGGCGAATGGCGCGCCCCGCGCTGGCGATCCATCTTTCATCTCGATAGAACCTATCTAGAAAAACAGGCTGTTCCGATGGATGGAGCGCCCCTACTCTTCGGACACGCAGATCGCCGACGTGGGCGCCCTGCTGACAACCATCTCAACCCCCTACGTCCAGAAGAGAGCCCATCATGAGCACAGTCATCCGTTTCCACGCCTACGGCGGCCCCGAAGTCCTGCAGGTGGAAGACCGCAGCGTCGGCGCGCCAGGTCCCGGCCAGGTGCGCCTGCGCCACGACGCCATCGGCGTCAACTTCATCGACACGATCTTTCGCCAGGGCCTCTATCCGGTGGCGCTGCCGTCGGTCCCGGGCGTCGAAGGCGCCGGCGTGGTCGAGGCTGTCGGTCCCGGCGTCGAGACGTTCGCCGCGGGCGATCGCGTGGCCTATTTCCTGGCGCCGGGCAGCTATGCGGCCGACCGGCTGATCGACGCCGAGGCGCTGGTGAAGCTGCCCGACGACGTCACGACCGAACAGGCGGCCACTGTGCTGACCAAGGGCCTGACGGCATGGACCGCACTGAACGGGTTCCACCGCCTGCAGGCCGGCGAGACGATCCTGGTGCAGGGCGCGTCCAGCAGCGTCGGCTTGCTGCTCGCACGATGGGCCAAGGCCCGGGGTGCCACGGTCATCGGCACCGCGGGCGCCGGCAAGCGCGACGCCTTGCGCGCCGACGTGCACCACGCGCTGGTCTCCAGCGACGCCGACCTCGCGGCGCAGATCCGCGCGATCGCACCGCAGGGTGTCGACGTCGTCTACGAGTTCGTCGGAAAAGCCACCTTCGCGGCCTCGCAAGCGAGCGTTCGCGACGGCGGGACGATCGTCAACATCGGCGCCGCCTCCGGTGCTCCCGAGATCGACGTGCCCTCGCTCGCGGCCCGGGGTGTGAAGGTGCTCGGCGGCCCGATGGCGCAGCATCTGCAAGGCGATGCGCGCGAACAAGCGACACGCGCGGTGTTCGATGCGCTGCGCGCCGGCGTCTTCGGCCAGATCGAGGTCACGCGCTATCCGCTGTCGGCCGCGGCCACTGCGCATGCGGACATTGCGGCCCGCAATCGCTCGGGGTCTGCCATCCTGGTGCCGTGACCCGACGCGCCTTAGGCGCTTCCATGTGAAAGAAAGCCCGCCAGCAGCACTGGCGGGCTTTTTTTGCGTCCTTGAAGGCAGCGGGCACGAAGGGCGGAAGCATCGACCGCCCTCCTCCACCCGACGCCCCAACGCCGATACCGCGAGGTCCTAGCGGAACAACAGGCCGATGCCGAAAACGATCCCGGCCGTCGCGAACGCCGTCAGCAGGCAAGGAAGAATGAAGAGCGCAACGCCGAGGTCTTCGTGGTGCTTGTCGATGAAATTCCAGAGCTTCATGTCGATCTCCTGGTGGGTGATTCAAGTGACAGATTAGGGAGATTTCGCCTCGCGCAGAAGCCTGAATTTCTCGATTCAAGCCATCGATTCGAACGATGGATGGCGACCAGCTTCCAATGCAATCTTCCAGGGTGCACCTCCCCGTACCCACGAAAAAAAGCCCGCCTCATCACCGGGGCGGGCCTTGTGTTCACGTCAGCTCAGCGGGTGGCCAGCGAATGACGCAGCACCTGCTTGCGGTTGTCGATGCTGAAGGCACCGGCGCCGAAGGCCACGACCTGGACCAGGCCACCGGCCATCGCGAGGTTCTTCAGGAAGTGGAACAGCTGGTTCTGGTCGCCCAGCGCGTGGTGAAAGATGAGCGCCGAGGTGATCGAGAACACGGCGAGCCCGAGCGCGACGGCGCGGGTGCGGTAGCCCGCCAGCAGCAACAGGCCGCCGCCCAGTTCGATGGCAATGGCCGCCAGGTAGCCCAGCAGCGGCGCGGGCAGGCCCACCGTTGCGATGTAGCCCTGGGTGGCCTCGGGCGCTGCGATCTTGCCCAGGGCGCTGACGATGAAGATCGCCGCCAGGAGGATGCGTCCGACGAACGGCAGGACGGTGGTTTGGGTGTTGGAAGTGGTGGTCGTGGTCATGATGAATTTCCTAAGTAGGTCGGTTGGTTGAAAACACAGGGGTTGAAGAAACTGAAAGCCGAACGGCGAGTCAACGGATGCGTCCGTCCGCACGAAGCTGCCGCCCGAGCCGGGCGATTTCCGCCTCGCCTTGTTGCAGCGCCTCGGGCGAGGTGTGAACGGAGTAGTAGCCCAGCACGAGGTCGTGCGGGTGCTTCACGGCCGACCCGACGATGAAGTCGGTGTCGCCTTCGGCAGTGAAATCGATGGCGCTGTTCGATTCATCGAACACCGCGAGTTCGCCTTGCAGCCGGTTGCCAGCCACGCGCAGCTCGCCGCGGTGCACGTGGGTCCAGGCCACGTCGTGCCCCGCGGGCGGCTGGTAGCGCCAGCGTTCGCCCGCAGCCAGCCGCACGTGCAGCAGGTTCATGCCTTCCGGCGCGGCCACGCGGCTGTGCGCGCCGTCGTGGCGACCCAGCACGATGCGGGCGGGGCCGGCCTGCGGCACGGCCTCGGCGGGCAGGTACTGGCTGTGCGCCATGCGGTTCTCCAGGCTGCGCGGCAACGCGACCCACACCTGGTAGCCCTGGAAACGCTCGAACCCGCTCGGGCTCGCGTCGTGCCACACGCCGTTGCCGGCCCGCATCCATTCGACGCTGCCCGCGGACAGGGTGCCCGATGCGCCCGTCGTGTCCTCGTAGCGCAGGTCGCCCGAGAGCAGCACGGTGATCGTCGCAATGCCCGAATGGGGATGCATCGGGAACAGCGCGTTGCCGGTCGGCTTGAAATCGAAATAGTCGAGAAAGACGAACGGCTTGATCAGCTCGCCGATGTCCGAGGGACTGACGACGCGCGTGACCGGTCCGTGCGCCCGGCCCCGGGTGCGGGCCACGATGCGGCGCGTCTGAACAGACAGGGCCGGCGGGGATTCGCTGAGGGCGTGCTCCATGAAATTTCCTTCAGGTGATGAGATGGCCTGAAGGTTAGGAGCTGGACATCCCCCTGAGAAGCCTATATCTTTCGATGCAACCCATCCAAAGGAGCGATAGATGCTCGACGGTTTATCCATGGACCAGCTGCGCACTTTCATTGCCGCGGCGGACGAAGGCAGCTTCTCGGCGGCGGGCCGCAAGTTGCGGCGGGCGCAGTCGGTGGTCAGCCAGACGCTGGCCAACCTCGAGGCGCAGATCGACGTGCAGCTGTTCGACCGCTCGGCGCGCTACCCGCAGCTCACCGAGCAAGGCACCGCCCTCCTCGCGGAAGCCCGCGTGGTCGTGAGCAGCATGAACGGCTTCAAGGCCAAGGCGCGCACCATGGCCGAAGGGCTGGAGCCCGAGCTGTCGGTCGCGGTGGACGTGATGTACCCCATGGAGTCGCTGACGGTGGCCGTCGGCCTGTTCCGCGCGGCTTTTCCGCACACGCCGCTTCGTCTCTATGTGGAAGCGCTGGGCGCCGTCATCCAGCCCGTGCTGCAGGGCACGTGCCGCCTGGGCATCATCGGGTCGATGCCCGTCGTGCCCGATGCCGTGGAGGCCGAGAAGCTGCTCGACGTGCCCATGGTCACGGTGACGGGCAGCGTGCATCCGCTGGCGCGCCGCAAGGGGCTGATCCGGATGCGCGAGCTGGAAGAGCACGTGCAGCTGGTCCTCACGGACCGCACGAGCCTGTCGGACGGCAAGAGCTACGGCGTCTTCTCACCCTCGACCTGGCGCCTGGCGGACCTGGGCGCCAAGCACGCTTTCCTGCGTGCGGGGTTCGGCTGGGGGCACATGCCGCAGGCGATGGTGCGGCACGACCTGGACACGGGTACGTTGGTGCAGATCCAGATCGAGAACTTCCAGCCGCGCACACCGCCCATCGCGATGTTCGCGGCCTACCGCAAGGATGCGCCGCCGGGGCCGGCCGGGCGCTGGTTCCTCGAGCAGCTCAAGCAGGCCGATGCGCCCGCCCGCGCGTGATGAAGCAAGGCGACGCTACGCCAGCGTCGCCCGCGCCAGGAACGGCGCCAGCTGCGCGCGTGCCATCTCCGGCGTCACGACATCCGCGGGCGCGAGCTTCTCGTAGCTGTAGCTCTGCGGATCGTCGTAGATGCGCTCCGAGATCAGCTTGGGCTGCGCGTCGCGCGTGTACGTGAAGATCTGGAACAGGTGGTGGTTCATGAGGTACCAGGCCTGCGGGTCGGTATCGACCGGGTGGTCCTTCAGGCAGGCGCCGGGCACCACGTGCGTCCAGACGGCCTCGGTGGTCACGCCGTAGTCCTCCACGCCCATGTTCATCGTCCGGGCGCCCATGACGTTCTGCCGGGTCTCGAAGGTCTGCCGGTAGAAGCCCTCCACCGCCGCCCTGCCCGACAAGACGTGCACCGTCCCCCGGTCGCCCACGCGGTACTCGGGCTCGTCGACCGTGAGCTCGGGCACGATGATCCGGTCCCAGTAGCCCGCCACCTCCAGCAGCAGATGCCGCAGGTAGTTCTTCAGGATGGCCCGGTGCAGCGGCTTCTCGGTCGCCTGCAGAAAGGCCTCGACCTGGCGCGGCCACTCGGTGACGTCGAACTTCGGCGGCACGCGCATCAGCGTCAGTGCGTCCGCGGTGTCCAGGCGCTGGTTCTTCGGGTTCACGGGCTCGGCGTACATGGTGTTTCTCCTGCCTCGGCGCGGTTCAAATCACCGACAGCAAGCCGCCGTCCACGAGCAGCGCGATGCCGCTCACGTAGCTGGCCATGTCCGAGCCGAGCCACGCCACCGAATCCGCGATCTCGGAGGGCTTGCCGAGCCGGCGCAGTGGCGTGCGCTGCCGAAAACCTTCGGACGCGGCGGCGATGCCGGGGTTCGTGCGCACCAGGTGGGTGTCGATGACGCCGGGCGCGACCGCGTTGACGCGGATGCCGTCGGGCCCGAGCGCGTCCGCCAGGGCCTTGGCCATGAGCACCACGCCGCCCTTGCTGGTGGAATAGGCCACGGTCATGCCGGCTCCCGCGATCCCACCCATGCTGGCCATCAGCACGATGCTGCCGGCCTTGCCGTTCGCCTTCATCTGCCGTGCGGCGGCTTGCGCACTGAACAGCACGCCGTCGAGTTGACGCTCATCAGGCGCCGGTAGTCGTCTTCGGCCACGTCGGAGCCGTCCGAGCGCAGCGTGATGCCGGCGTTGGCGACCATCACGTCGACGCCGCCGAATTCCGCCGCCGCCTCGACCAGCGCATCGACCTGCGCGCGCTGGCTCACGTCCGTGCGGTGAAAGCGCACGGCCACGCCCAGCGCCTCGATCTCCGAGGTCGTGGTGCGGCCGCCTTCGTTCGATGTTTCGGTGATGTCCGAGACGATCACCGCCCTGGCGCCGTGCTGCGCGGCGCCGATGGCGATCGCGCGCCCGATGCCGCTGGCGGCGCCGGTGACGACGACGACCTTGTCCTTGAGGATGTCGGTCATTGCCGTGCTCCCGGGCCGGCGCTCGCGGCGGCCGGCGGCCAGGCGCCGAGCTGCTGCAGCAGCGAAAAGAGGTTCGCCACGCCCCAGTGCTCGGTGATCTGGCCGTCCTGCACGCGCATCGCGTCGACGGTCTCGAAGTGGATCGTGCGGCCCGTGGGCGCGATGCCGAACACCTCGCCCTGGTGCGTGCCGTGGTAGGTCTTGAAGGTGGTCACCACGTCGCCGTCCACGCGCTGCCAGTGGATCTCGGCATGGAAGTCGGGGAACGCGGCGCGCAGCGTCTTGTACAGGCCCAGGGCGCCCGCCTTGTCCGGCGTGCAGTTGGGCTGCGGCGTGTGGTCGAGAAAGCTGTCGGCGAACAGTTCGTCGAAGAGCGCGTAGTCGCCGCCGCCCTGGACCTCTTCGGTGTTGCGGCGCACGACGGCCTTGGCCGCTTCGCCTGCGGTGTTCTGCTGGTTCATGGTGGTTCTCCTTGGCAGTCCGGCGCTCAACCGAAGAGCTTGGCCGCGGTCTTGGCCACCAGCTCGCCCTGGTGGCGTGCGCCGGCCAGGTCGATCTCGGTCGGCTGGCGCGATCCGTCGCCGCCGGCCACGGTCGTGGCGCCGTAGGGTGCGCCGCCGACGATCTCGTCGACGCTCATCTGGCCCTGGTGGCTGTACGGCAGGCCTACGATGGTCATGCCGAAGTGCAGCAGGTTGGTGATGATCGAGAACAGCGTGGTCTCCTGGCCGCCGTGCTGCGTGGCAGACGAGCTGAAGGCCGCCCCCACCTTGCCGTTGAGCGCGCCGCGCGCCCACAGGCCGCCGGCCTGGTCCAGGAACGCCGCCATCTGCGACGACATGCGGCCGAAGCGCGTGCCGGTGCCGACGATGATCGCGTCGTACTTTTCGAGATCGGCCACGGCGGCGACCGGCGCCGACTGGTCGAGCTTGAAGTACGAAGCCTTGGCGATCTCCAGCGGCACGGTCTCGGGCACGCGCTTGATGTCGACCTCGGCACCGGCACTGCGGGCGCCTTCGGCGATGGCCCGGGCCATCGTTTCGATGTGGCCGTAGGACGAGTAATACAGGACAAGAACTTTGCTCATGGGTATCTCCTGGAAAGGAATCGCCGAACGCCGGCGGGCGAAGAACGAAGGCTGAACTTCGATGACATGGCGCTAGCGTAGGAGCCAGGCATCTCTCGCGGAAGCCTGTTTGATTCGATGGAATCCATCGAGAAAACGGATGGTCTTCTTCGCGCCTCGCCCGTCGCGGCGGGCTTGCTGGTACTGTTTCCCCTCGCCCGTCACCGCGCCGGCCCGATGGCCGGGCGGCCGGCGGGCGCAACGGCTCGCTCATCTTCACCACCACACAAGGACACCCATGAAGACACTGAAGAGGACACTGGCACTGGCGACGATCGGCCTGGCGGCGGTGGCCACCTCGGCACACGCGCAGGCACAGACGAGGCCCGTCGTGCAGTTCATCGCCACGGGCGGCACCATCGCCATGAAGATCGACCCCGTCACCAAGGGCGTGGTGCCCGCGATCTCGGGCGACGACCTGATGCAGACGGTGCCCGATGCCGGCAAATACGCCACCATCGAGGTCAACAACTTCTCGGCCATGTCGTCCAACTACATCGAGGCGAAATGGTGGACGCGCCTGACCAAGGCCGTCGACGACGCGCTCGCGCGCCCCGAGGTGGCCGGCGTCGTCATCGCGCACGGCACCGACACCATGGAAGAAACGGCCTACTGGCTGGACCTGACCGTCAAGTCCGACAAGCCGGTGATCCTCATCGGCGCGCAGCGCAACGCCTCGTCGCCCGACTTCGACGGTCCGCGCAACCTGCTCAACGCCATCCGCATCGCCACCACGCCCGAAGCGCGCGGCAAGGGCGTGATGCTGGCAATGAACAACCAGATCAACGCGGCGCGCAACGTCACCAAAACGCACACCGCCAACGTCGAGACCTTCAATTCGGGCGACTTCGGCTTCCTGGGCGAGGTGTGGGACGACAAGGTCATCTTCACGCGCGCGCCGCTGCGCCGCCAGCACATCGACATCGGCAGCGCCGAGATGCCGCGCGTGGAAATCGTGGCCATGTTCGGCGGCGCCGACGGCTCGCTCATGCGCTACGCCGTCGACCAGGGCGCCAAGGGCATCGTGGTGCAGGCGGTGGGCATGGGCAACATGAACGTCTCGATGTTCGAGGCGCTCAAGTACGCGCTGTCCAAGGGCGTGCCGGTGGTCGTCTCCACGCGCGTGCACAACGGCCGCACACGGCCGGTCTACGGCTTCGTGGGTGGCGGCAAGACCAGCGACGAGGCCGGCGCCGTGATGGCCGGCGACCTGAGCCCGCAGAAGGCACGCCTGCTGCTCATGCTCCAGCTGCACCGCGGCGTCACCAGCAAGGCCGAGCTGCAGGCCGCGTTCGACCGGTAGACCGGGCCCGCTACAGCATCGACTCGGGGATCACCAGCGACTGCAGGTAGAGCCTGACGCGGGTCGGCAGGTCCGCGCCGGGCTCGTCATCCGTCACCCTGACGGACGGGTCGCTGTCGATGCGCCACCATTCCAGCGCATCGTCGCTGCCCGGCTTCAGGCGCACCTGGTACGCGGCGTGCAGCATCAGCTCGTTGAAGAAGGCGCTCGCCTCCTCCGCCAGCGCGGGGCAATCGATGCGCAGGCCGAACTCGGTGTTCAGCGCATCGGAGCGCGGGTCCATGTTGACCGAGCCCAGGAACAGCGTCTTGCGGTCGATCACCAGTGCCTTGGTGTGCAGCCGCACCTGCGCACCCGCGCCGATGCTGCCGACGAACAACGCCCGGCCCGCGTTCGGATGGATCTCGTGGATGCGCATGCCGCCCTGCAGCAACTGGGCGCGGTAGCGTCGGTAGCCGGTGTGGACCACGGGCTCGTCCGTGGCGGCCAATGAATTGGTGATGAGCGTCTGCCGGATGCCCCGCGCCGCGTTGCGGCGCATGCCTTCCAGCGCCGCCGGGCCCGGCACGAAGTACGGCGACGAGGTCGTGATCTCGGACTGCGCCTGCTGCGCCGCCTCGCCCAGCAGGCGGCGGCTGGTGTCGATGAGCGCGCCGCTGGGCAGGCGCCGCGTTTCCATTCGGCCCCAGGCCTTGGCCGGTGCATCGGCAAAGGCCTGCGCCGTGCCGAACGCCAGCTTCACGCGGCCCGCCGCCAGCTCGTCGCCCAGGGTGACGCGGCCCGTGGGATCGACGGTGCGAAACGGCACCGGCTCGGGCGTGTCGGCACCGTCCACGCGCGCGTCGAAGGCACGGCGCAGGGCGTCGGCATCGGCCGAGGGGCGCAGCACCGAGCTTGCCGTGCGCACCTGCGGCGCATTCCAGTACTCGTCGAACAGGCTTGCCATCTGCGGCAGCACCGCGCCCGCCACCAGCACGTCGTAGTCGAAGAAGTTGGCGTCGGCATCGCGCATGAAGTAGATGTCGCCCAGGTTGCGCCCGCCGGCCACGGCCAGCACGCCATCGGCCACGAACAGCTTGTTGTGCATGCGGCGGTTCAGGCGCGCGAAGTCAAACAGCGCCAGGCCGAAGCGCACGGCCGTGCCGCCACGCGTGGGAAAGGGGTTGAAGATGCGCACCTCCACGTTCGGATAGGCGCCCAGGCCTTCGAGCAGCGGCCCGATGTCTTGCGTGTAGAGGTCGTCCACCAGCAGCCGCACGCGCACGCCGCGCCCGGCCGCGTTGCGCAGCTCGCGCAGCACCAGCCGGCCGGTCGCGTCGTCGTGCAGGTGGTAGTACTGCAGGTCGAGCGAGCGCTGCGCACCGCGCAGCAGCGCCAGGCGCGTGTCCATGCTGGCCAGGCCCAGCATCAGGCGAAAGCCGCTGGCGCCGGGTTCGGCCCCTTGCATCGATGCGGTGGCAATGCGGTCGAGCGGCGTCGCAGGGCCCTGCACGGGCAGCGAGGTGCTGGCGGTGCGCGGGCCTTCGTCGGGGAGCGTCGCGCAGCCGGCGAGCGACAGCACGACGAAGGCGGCAGCGGCAAGAAGAAGCTGGCGAGTCAGTGCGGCGAAAGAGGCTGTGGCAGGCATGGCGAAGCCATTCAAGCACGCATCGGCAGCCCGGTCAGCAGCTTGTCGAGCGTGATCGGGTAGTTCCGCACGCGCACGCCGGTGGCGTTGAAGATGGCATTCGCCACCGCGGCGGCCGAACCGCAGGTGCCCAGCTCGCCGATGCCCTTCGACTTGATCGGGCTCGCGAGGTCGTCGCTGTCCTGCAGGTAGACGGCGTCGATGTCGGGGATGTCGGCGTGCACCGGGACCAGGTACTCGGCCATGTCGTGGTTCACGAAGTAGCCGTGGCGCGCATCGACCACGGCTTCCTCGTGCAACGCCGCGCCCACGCCGAACACCATGCCGCCGATGGCCTGGCTGCGCGCGGTCTTCATGTTGAGGATGCGGCCCGCCGCGAACACGCCGAGCATGCGGCGCACGCGCGTCTCGCCGGTGTCGATGTCCACCCCCACCTCGCAGAAGTGGGCGCCGAACGCGGCCTGCGCATAGCGGCGGTGCAGGTCGCCAGGCTCGACGTTGCCGAGCACGCTGAGGCCTTCCGCGCCCGCCAGCTCGCCGAGCGCGTGCGAGCGGCGCCCCAGGGCGATGCGGCCGCGCTCGAAGCGCGCCGCCTGCACATCGAAGCCGGCACGCTGCGCCAGCAGGCGGCACAGCTGCTGGCAGCCGTCGAAGACCGAGGCGCCCGCGCTCGACGCGCCGATGGACGCGATCGAGCCCGCGCCGGCGGGCAGCGCGGTGTCGCCCAGCCGCACGCCGATGCGGTCCATCGGGATGCCGGTCATCTCGGCCGCGATCTGCGCCAGCACGGTGTAGGTGCCGGTGCCGATGTCGGTCATCGAGGTTTCGATCAAGAGCCGGCCCTGCGCATCGAGGCTCAGCCTGGCGTTCGACGGGCGCACCGAGTGGTGGTGGATGGCGCTGGCCACGCCCATGCCGACCAGCCAGCGGCCGTCGCGCACCCTCCCCGGCTCAGAGCTTCTCCGGTCCCACCCGAAGCGCCGCGCGCCCTCGCGCAGGCACTCGATCAGCTTGCGCCCCGAGTACGGGCGCGAGGGCCCGCGCTCGGGATCGTGCGGGCTGTCGTTGAGGATGCGCAGCTGCACCGGGTCGATGCGCAGCTTTTCAGCCAGCTCGTCGAGCGCCACCTCGAAGGCCATCTGCCCGCTGGCGGTCGCCGGCGCGCGCATGGCGGCGGCCTCGGGCAGGTCGAGCGCGGCCACGCGGTGCGCCGTCATGCGGTTCGGGGCGGCGTACAGCAGGCGCGTCTGGCGCGAGGCGCCCTCGTAGTAGCTGCGGCCCGGCAGGTTGCTGGTCCAGGTCTCGTGGCCGATGGCCGTGAGCCGGCCGTCGGGCGTGGCGCCCAGGCGCACGCGCTGGATCGTCGCGGCGCGCCGCGCCGTGTGGTTGAGCAGCTGCTCGCGCGCCAGCGCCGTCTTCACCGGCCGGCGCAGCTCGCGCGCGGCAAAGGCCGAAAGCACCGCGTCGGCATGCGTGCGCAGCTTGGAGCCGAAGCCGCCGCCCACGAAAGCCGAAACCACGCGCACTTGCGCGGCCGGCACGTCCAGCATGGCGGCCACGTCGCTGGCGGCCCAGTTGGGCATCTGGTGCGAGGTGTAGAGCGTGAGCCGGTCGCCCTCCCAGCGCGCGGTGGTGGCCTGCGGCTCCAGCATCGCGGGGTGCTGGTCGGGCGTGGTGTACGTCTGGTCGATCGTGACGGGTGCGGCGTCGTAGGCGCCCTGGAAGTCGCCCACCGCCGTGTCGGCCGCGCTCTCGCTGCCGGCGCTGGGGTCGTCGCCGGGCTTGGGGGCGCCGGCCTGCGCGGCCGCGAGGTCGAAACGGCCCGCGCCGCGCTCGTAGTCGATGCGGATCAGGAACGAGGCCGCGCGCGCCTGCTCGAGGCTCTGCGCCACCACGAAGGCCACTGCCTGGCCGTGCTGCTGCACCTCGGGGCCCGACAGCTGCGACACCACATTGGCGCGCCCCTTCGGCGCCATGCGCGGCACGTTGGCGTAGGTGTAGACCAGCAGCACGCCCGGCGCGCGCTGCGCCTCGGCGGTGTCGATGCGCGTGATGCGGCCCTTGGCGATGCCCGCCAGCACGATCCAGCCATAGGCGGCGTCGGGCACCTCGTTGCCGTATTCGTAGCTGTAGCGGGCACGGCCGCTGACCTTCAGCGGCCCGTCGATGCGGTCGAGCGGGCGCCCCAGCACGCGCTCGCGGTCCAGGGCGCTGGGCCCGGCGGCTTCGGTGAATTGCATGTCGTCGCCCTCCTGCGTTCAGGTGTCGATCGCCTGCGCCAGCGTGGCGTGCAGGGTGCGCCGCAGCAGCGGGATCTTGAAATCGTTGTGCCCGTGGCCGCGCGCTCCGGCCAGCAGCAGGTCGGCCACGGCCTCGCGCGCCTGCGCGCCGCCGTCGGTGCCGACGAGCCGGCGCTCGGCCTCTTCGTTGCGCCAGGGCTTCGCGGCCAGTCCGCCGAAGGCCAGGCGCGCGGCGGTCACCGTGCGGCCCTCGCGCACCACCACGGCCGCGACGGAAACCAGCGCAAAGGCGTACGACGCACGGTCGCGCACCTTGCGGTACAGCTGCGTGCCGCCCAGCGGCGGTGGCAAGGTCACGGCGGTGATCAGCTCGTCGGGCGCGAGCACGGTCTCGACCTCGG
The DNA here is from genome assembly GCF_058788795.1 of Variovorax sp. FW301-JW7. Classification (NCBI taxonomy): domain Bacteria; kingdom Pseudomonadati; phylum Pseudomonadota; class Betaproteobacteria; order Burkholderiales; family Comamonadaceae; genus Variovorax; species Variovorax sp. FW301-JW7. The sequence goes on along the minus strand of NZ_JBYTBC010000014.1, from coordinate 109,153 downwards.
GCGTGTCGCCCGGCAGGCGATGCAGCTCGGCGATGGGAATGCGCCGCGTGCTGCCACTGGCGGACACCGTCTCCACCTGCGCGTCGAGCGCGCGCAGCGCCACCGCCATGTCGGACGAATGCACCGCGATGCATTGCGTGCTGGCGCCGAAGATCGCGTGGATGCGGTTGAAGCCCTCCATGGCCGCGCAGCCGCTGCCCGGCGTGCGCTTGTTGCAGGGCTTGGTCGTGTCGTAGAAATAGAAGCAGCGCGTGCGCTGCAGCAGATTGCCCGCAGTGGTCGCCTTGTTGCGCAGCTGCGCGCTCGCGCCCGACAGCAAGGCGCGCGACAGCAGCGGATGGCCTTGCCGCACGCGCGCGTCGGCCGCGAGGTCGCTGTTGCGCACCAGCGCGCCGATCTTCAGGCCGCCGCCCGGCAGCGCCTCGATGCGGTCCAGCCCCAGGCGGTTGACGTCGATCAGGTGCGGGGGCCGCTCGATGTCGAGCTTCATCAGGTCCAGCAGGTTCGTGCCGCCCGCGATGAAGCGCGCGCCCGGGTGCTGCTGCATCGCCAGCGCGGCGGCGGCCGGCGTGGCGGCGCGTTCGAAGGTGAAGGTCCTCATGCCGCGGCTCCCGCCACTTCGCGGATGGCCGCGACGATGTTCGGATAGCCCGCGCAGCGGCAGATGTTGCCGCTCATGCGTTCGCGCACCTCCTCGTCGCTGAAGGCCACGGGCGCCGCCAGGTCGTGCGTGACATGGCTGGGCATGCCGCCGCGCAGCTCGCCCAGCATGCCGACCGCCGAGCAGATCTGGCCCGGCGTGCAGTAGCCGCACTGGTAGCCGTCGTGCTTGACGAAGGCGGCCTGCATCGGGTGCATCGTCTTCGGCTCGCCCAGGCCCTCGATGGTCGTGACCGCATCGCCCTCGTGCAGCACCGCGAGCGTGAGGCAGCTGTTGATGCGCCGCCCGTTCACCAGCACCGTGCAGGCGCCGCACTGGCCGTGGTCGCAGCCCTTCTTGGAGCCCGTGAGCTGCAGCTGCTCGCGCAGCAGGTCGAGCAGCGTGACCCGCGGATCGATCGACAGCGCATGCGGCGCGCCGTTGATGCGCAGGCTGACCGCCATCGTCGGCCCTGGCGCGGCAGCGGCTGGCGCCACCGGTTCGGCACTCGCCACCAGCGGCAGCGCGACCGCTGCAACGCCGGCTGCACCGGTCACCAGCACCGTGCGACGGGTGCAACCGTCTTCGGTTTCGGTTGTCATCGAGGGCTCGCTCGGCGCGTGCGTCAGGGTTGGCGTTCGGCGGCGGCGCCCGCGGCCGTCCGCGTGGTCGGCATCGTGGAGACGATCGTGCTGTTGACGCGCGAACCGCTCACCACGTTCTGGTCGGGCGCATGCGCGGTCGCCACCGCCACCTGGCGCATGGCCTCGCGCGAGACGGTCGAGGTGAAGGGATCGGGCCCGCGCGAGCCGCGCGTCACGTTCTGGTCGGGGGCGTGGGCCGCGGCCACGGCCTGGGCCGCCACGTCGTCGCGCGAGAGCAGTCCGCCCCCCTGGTGCACGCCGTCGTAGGTTTCGGCAGAGGCCGCGCCGGCCAGGGTCAGGATGGCCAGGAGGCCGAGGGTCTTTCGCATGTGAACTCCTTGTTGGGGATGGGGATCGCGCCTTGCGGCACGGCCGCTGTCGCGACAGGAGTCACTGTAGGAAGGCCGCTTTATGCGACCTTTAGGCGAGAGTTAACCCAGCGTTAAGCCGCGCGACCCGCGTCGGCGGCGCGCAGGTGCACGCGCGCGCGCAGCCCCGCCGGCCGGCCCTGCGCGTCATGGCGGTTGGACAGCACGATGCGCAGGCCGTTGCGCAGCGCGGCCATGCGCGCGATGGCCAGGCCCAGCCCGCTGCCCTCGGTCGGGTTGCCCGGCACGCGGAAGAAACGGTCGAAGGCGCGGTCGATCAGCTCGGGCGGAATGCCCGGCCCGTTGTCCACCACGTCGACCACCGGCCGCCCGTCCACCTCGTGCAGCCGCACGTCGACCACGCCGCCTTCGGGCGAGTGGCGCAGCGCGTTGTCGATCAGGTTGTCGAACACGCTGCGCAGCTCGGCCGGCGGCGCGGTCACCGTCGCGGCGGCCTGGCCCTCGAAGCCGATGTCGATGCGGCGCCGGTCGGCCACCACCATGAGCTGGGCCACGCTGTCGCGCAGCACCGAGGCCACGTCCAACGCCACCGGCGCTTCGGGTTCGGTGCTGCTTTCCTGGCGCGACAGGCGCAGCAGCTGCTCGATCAGGTGCTGGGCGCGCGTCACGCCGCCCTTGAGGTGCGTGTAGTGCTCGGCCACGGCTTCGCCCGGCACTTCGGCGCGCATGTTGTCCAGCTGCAGGCCGATGGCGGCGATGGGCGTGCGCAGCTCGTGCGCGGCGTCCTGCACGAAGCGGCGCTGCGCGGCGAAGGCTTGGCGCAGGCGCCCGAGCAGGCTGTTGAAGGCTTCCACCAGCGGTGCGATCTCGTCGGGCACGCGCGAGACCGACAGCTCCGACAGGCTGCGCTCGTCCTGCGCCGCCACGTCGAGCACAACGCTGCGCAGCTTGCGCGAGGTGGCCCACACCACCCACCACAGCGCGGCCAGCGACAGCGGCAGCAGGAGCGCGATGGGCGCGATGGACGACAGCGCCCGCTTGGCCACCAGCCGGCGCACCACGCCGCCGTTCTGGATCACCTGCACCTGGAAGCGGCCGGGGTCGGCCACCGGCGCGGTCGAGTAGACACGCCACAGGCCCTCGCTGCCCGGGCCGGTGCGCACGGTGGTCAGCCCCTCCGCCGGCTGGCGCACCACGGGCAGCGCCGGCCAGGAACTGGCCAGCAGCTCGCCCCGGCCGTTCCAGACCTGGATGACGAAGGTGCCGCGCTCGAAGGTGCTGCGTTCGTCCGCCGGCTTGAGCTCGGGCACGGCCGCGTTGCTGGCGTAGGCGTCGGCCAGCATCTGCATCTGGTCGTCCTTGAAGGTGACGATGAGCCGGTCGTAGCTCTCGTAGGTGAACCAGGCAAAGCCCGCCGCCGCGACCAGGTGCACCAGCACCAGCCACGCCAGCAGCTTGTTGCGCAGCGAACTCGGCGAGTACCAGGGCCGGCCGGGTCCGGTGGTCATGCGTCGACCACGCGCCAGCCCAGGCCGCGCACGTTGCGGATGGTGTCGGCGCCGAGCTTGCGCCGCATGTTGTGGATGATCACGTCGACCGCGTTGCTCATCACCTCCTCGCCCCATCCGTAGATGCGGTTCTCGAGCTGCTCGCGCGACAGGATGGCGCCCGGGCGCTCCAGCATGGCGTGCATCAGCGCGAACTCGCGGGCCGTGAGCGTCTCGCGCGTGCCCCGAAAGAGCACCTCGCGCGTGGTGAGGTCGAGCTGCACGCTGCCGCTGCCGATGATCGAGTTGGCCGCGCCGTGGCGCCGGCGCACCACCGCGCGCATGCGCGCCAGCAGCTCGGGCAGTTCGAAGGGCTTGAGCAGGTAGTCGTCGGCGCCCAGGTCGAGCCCCTCCACGCGCTGGCCGAGGCCGTCGCGCGCCGTGAGGATCAGGATCGGCGTGGCATTGCCCATGCCGCGCGCGTGGCGCAGCACCTCGACACCGTCCAGGCCCGGCAGGCCCAGGTCGAGCAGCACGCAGGTGTAGTCGCCGTCGGCCAGCGCACTGCGCGCCAGCAGGCCGTCGCGCACCCAGTCCACCGCCCAGCCCGAGCGCTCCAGGCCGCGCAGCAGGCTCTTCCCGATCATTTCGTCGTCTTCGACAAGCAGCACCCGCACACTGGCTCCCGTTCTTCGATCCAGGGCGCAGACTAGCGCCGAATCGTTAGAGCAGCGTTAATTTTTGAAAGCCCGGGCGGGGTGCGGGCCACCCGGGCTTTCGCCCCTTCAGTTTAGCGGCAGCCGCAGGAAGGTACCGCGCAGCGCCTCCTGGCCCGCGCCCGGCTTGCTCCAGTCGCACACGCCGCCCGGGAAGAGCGACTGCAGCCGCGCCAGGTCGGCGCCGGCGATGGTCACCGCATAGTCGGCCGCGTTGACCGGCTTGAGCTGGCACTTGAGCACGTCGTTGACCAGCGGCGAGCCGGCCACGAGGCGCGGCGTGCTGAAGCGCGGGTAGACCGTGTTGCAGCTCGCCGCCGGGTCCTGCGAGGCTGCCTCGTCGATGCGCTTGCCGGCCTTGTCCCAGCAGGCATCGTTCGCGCCGGCGGGCTTGTTGCGCACCACCTTGTCGGCCGAGGCCGATGCGGGGTCGGCCGCCATGTTGTCGAGCCACCGGTTGAGCAGGTCGATCGACCAGGCCGTCATGTCGACGAGCGGGGTGTTCGCGCCCATCGTCCAGATGATCTGGTTGTCGCTGCGGCCGTTGGCGCGCTGCAGGCGGGCACGGATGATCAGGTCCTGCATCGTGTCGTGGATGTCGCCCGTCGCGTCGGCGTTGTTGCGCTGCGTGATGATCGGGATGTTCGCCAGGCCCGGCCCCTTGAAGCCGTTCTTGAAGCCGCCCGCGTAGGTGAGCTTCAGCGCCTCGGCGTCCGCCTCGGAGCGCGCCGCCTGCGTGTTGCCGTCGCCGTCGTAGCCGCCGACCTTCTCGTTCAGGTCGAGGAACTCCTTCACCGAGATCGCCCCGCTGTTCAGCGCGGCCAGGCCGTATTGCACGCCGACGTTGTCGATGGGGCGCCGCGCCTCCTGCGTGCCGGGGCGCTTGCCCAGCAGGTTCACGTTGGTCTGGAACAGGTCGCAGCGGATGCCGCCCGGGTTGGTCGCGCGGTTGAACACGTTGGCCGCGTGGGCCGGCTCAAGAAAGCCGCAGCCCACCGCGTTGTCCGACTTGATGATGCTCGCGAACGACCAGTCCCAGGCGTCGCAGGTGCCGCGGTTGAAGCCGTTCACCGCGTCTTTCTTGGCCGGGGTCCAGGTCACGGCGTCGAGCTTGTAGACGTTGTTGAGCAGCCGGCACTCCATCACCTCGGGCATCAGCGTCTCGGGGAAGGACACGATGGGTTGGATGCCGTCGAGCAGGCCCGGGTAGAGCTGCGCGATCAGGTACTGCTGGATGGCGCCGCCCGAGCCGCCGAAGCCGGCCGTCCACTTGGGCACGGTGCCGAATTCCTCGATGACGTGCTCCTTCAGCATCATCAGCGTCTCGCCCTGAAGGTGCGGGTTGGCGTGCTGGTTGTTCCACAGCTCGGTCGAGTTCATGAAGGCGAAGCCGCGCGACAGTTGCACGTGGCCGAAGTCGCCGAGGATCGACTCGATGGGATGCACGCCCTGGTTGTACTGGGCCGAGCCGCAGCAGTCGAAGTACACGACCAGCTTCTTGTTCCATCCCGGGCCGGGCTTCCAGGTGGCGGGCGCATCCTTGGCCGGGTTGTCGAGCACCGCGAGCCGGTACACGCCGCGGTTGATGGTGCCCGACTCCACGCGCACGATGTAGGGCACGGTGGCGCCGTCGTTGGTGGTGGTCGTCACCAGGTCGGCCGGGCGCGGGCCGGTGGGGTCGGTCAGCGGCACGAAGGTGTTGGCCTTGGTGCGGTAGTACCAGAGCACCTGCGTCGTGGCCGAGCAGTCGGCGTCGAGCGGTGCGCCCAGGCCGTTCTGCACCGTGCGGCATTCATAGGGCGAGATGTGCGGGCCCGACAGAATGGGCCCGGTGATCGGGTAGTTCACCAGCTTCGTCTCGGTGCGCTGCGCGGCGTTGTCGGCGTTGCTCACTACCAGCGAGTTGCTGCTGCCCGTGGTGCTGGACGCATCCGTCGTCAGCCCCGTGACGAGGCCGCGCAGCACGCGGGCCGCGGCATCGGCCACCGGCACCTGCGCGCTCACGTCGGTGCCGTTCAGACTCACGCGCACCTTGTCGAGCGGCACGCCTGCGGGCGCGGTGATTTCGATCAGCGCATCGCCGCCGCTGACCATGTCGGGCGGCGACGAGAGCGTCTTCACCTGGAACGCGGCCGGCGCCAGCGTCGGGGGCGGCGTGCTGGTGCCGGGGAAGAACGGAAACGCGACACCGCCTCCGGAAGAGCCTCCGCCGCATCCCGCCACCAGCATCAGCGCGGCGGCCATCGCCAGGCCCGCGGCGGTCGCGCGGGGCCGGCGAGGCCACGGAAAAACCCGCTTGCGGGGACGTGGGGGTGCAGCGAACATGAAGGTCTCCTGTGTTGTATGTCTTGGAAAGAATACGAATGGACATCCCGGCCCGCGGTCGTCGCGACGACAGATGACGCGCGAATTGCTACAGGTAATCCCTGACCCCTGCGACGCTCCCCTCCCCTGCGTGGCGCAGGCCATGGAAGAAATGGTTCGGCGTTCCAAATGGGCGTCGGCCCTGTCACCCGCCGACCTCGAGCACGTGCTCGGCAGCATGCAGGAACGAAAGTTCTCGCGCGGCGGCTGCATCGCGCGAGCGGGCCAGCAGGTCGAGCACTGGATGGGGCTGATCGACGGCTTCGCCAAGATGTCGGTCGCGTCCGAGGACGGACGCATCTCGACCCTCACGGGCGTGTCGTCCGGCGTGTGGTTCGGGGAAGGCTCGCTGTTCAAGCACGAGGCGCGCCGCTACGACGTGTTCGCGCTGCGGCCCACGCGCGTGGCCCTCATGCCGCGCCGCACCTTCGAATGGCTGCGCGACACCAGCGTGCCGTTCAACCACTACCTGCAGGAGCTGCTCAACGCGCGGCTCAGCCTGTTCATCGGCGCACTGGAACACGAACGCTTGCTCGACACCGACGCGCGGGTCGCGAACTGCCTGGCGAGCTTGTTCAACCCGGAGCTCTATCCGAATGCGCCGCGCCTGCTGGAAGTGGGACAGACCGAGATCGGCCTGCTCGCGAACGTGTCGCGGCAGCGCGTGAACGTGGCGCTGCAACGCTTCCAGGCACAGGGACTCATTCGCCTCGAGACGCGCGGGCTGACGGTGCTCGACCTGGGCGGCCTGCGCGGCTACCGGGCGTCTTGCCACTGCGCGCACGGGTGACGGGGCGCGCGCCTGGTCGTTAGGCGCCCTGTCGCCTTGCAGTGCGCGCCGGCCTGCGCTTCAACGCCGCCCGCAGCTCCTTGAGGATCAGCCCCACATAGGGATTCGGGTCCGCCTCCCGGTGCGCCAGGTACAGGCTCGACACGGCCTCCTTGTCGAGCACCGACTGGTAGACCACGCCATCGAGCTGGATGCAGCGCGTGTCGCCCGGCACCAGCGCGATGCCGACGCCGGCGGCGACCAGCCCCGCGATGGTCGAGGCCTCGCGCGCCTCCTGCACCATGCGCGGCCTGAAGCCGGCCTTGGCGCACAGGTCCTGCACTTTCCAGTACAGGCCGATGCCGGCATTGCGCGGGTACATCACCAGCGGTTCGTCGCGCAGGTCGGCGATGCGCAGCGGCTTGCCGCTGAGACGGTGGTCGCGCGGCACCACCGCCATCAGCGGCGACTGGTACCACTCCTCGACGATCAGGCCGGTCGGGATCTCGACGTTCGGGCGGCGCAGCACGGCCACGTCGAGGGCGTGCCCATGCACGGCGTCGAGCTGGTCGAGCGAGGTCATCTCCTTCAGCGTGAGCACCACCCGCGCGTGCTGCTTGCGAAAGCGCAGGATGGCCGCGGGCATGGCCGGCGACAGCATCGACGACGCCGTGTAGCCCAGCGCGATGCTGCCGACCTCGCCGGAGGCCGCGCTCTGCGCCTCGCCCTTGGCCGTCTCCACCTCCTGCAGGATGCCGCGCGCGCGTTCGAGGAAGTGGCGGCCCGCCTGCGTGAGGAACACGCGCCGCTTGTCGCGCTCGAGCAGCCGGACCTTGAGCTCTTCCTCGAGCGCCTGGATCTGGATGCTCAGCGGCGGCTGGGCGATATGCAGGCGCTGCGCGGCGCGCGTGAAGTTGAGCTCCTCGGCGACGGCGACGAAATAGCGGAGATGGCGCAGTTCCATGATATCTACCAGGTATGAGAAACCGACGATAAACAGTATTTCCAAATATAAGACAGCTTGCCTACGATGCCTGCATGACACGCAGAGACACATCGCAGGAGCCGCCTGCACCCCAGCCCTTCCAGGGCCATCCGTTGATCCGGGGGCTGGCCCGCGGCGAACCCTTGACGGCCTTCGGCATCCGCATGGCGCGCACGCCCGACATCGCCCGGCTGGCCAAGGCCAGCGGCCATCACGCGGTCTGGATCGACCTGGAGCACAGCACCATCGCGCTCGACGCGGCGGGCGCCATCTGCGCCGCGGCGCACGACCTGGGCCTGATGGCGCTGGTGCGCGTGCCCGAGCGCGAGTACGGCGCCATCGGCCGGCTGCTCGACGCGGGTGCGTCGGGCCTGATCTTTCCGCGCGTCGAGACCGCCGCGCAGGCCGCCGATCTGGCCGCCGCCTGCCGCTTTGCGCCGCACGGTCACCGTTCGGCCATCGCCGCGCTGCCGCAGTTCGGCTACCGCCGCCTGCCGCCGGCCGAGACCTACCGGCTGGCCAACGATGCGGTGGTCGTCAACGTGCTGATCGAGAGCCCGTTGGGCATCGAGAACGCCGAGGCGATCGCGCGGGTGCCCGGCATCGACCTGGTGAGCATCGGCTGCAACGACCTGAGCGCCGAACTCGGCGTGCCCGGCGACTACCGCCATCCGCTGATGCAGCACGCACTGGACACCGCCCTCGCCGCCTGCGCGCGCGCCGGCACGCCGCTGTCGATCGGCGGCATCGCCGACGCGGCGCTCAACGCCGAGCTGCTGGCGCGCGGCGCGGCGCCCTTCCTCATGACGGGCATCGACACCGACGTGCTGCTCGCCGCGATGCAGGAGCGCGTGCGCGGCGCGCTGGCCGGCCATGCGTCCGTCGGCTCGTCTTCTTCATCCCTTTCTCCCGCCACCGCCTGACCATGACCCACGAGATCCTGACCTCCAAGCCCATGCGCGACGCGCAGACCTTGACCCGCGCCGCCTTCGAGGTGCCCGCCGGCGCCTGCGACGCGCACGTGCATGTCTTCGGCCCTGCCGAGCGCTACCCGCGCGTCGACCAGCCGCACTACACGCTGCCCGACGGCAACCTGGCGCAGCTGCAAGCCGCCCTCGGCGTGCTCGACATCGAGCGCTTCGTGATCGTGCAACCCAGCTTCTACGGCACCGACAACCGCTGCATGCTCGATGCCCTGGACGCCGCCGGCGACCGTGCGCGCGGCGTGGCGATGGTCGACGACAGCGTGTCCGACGAGGCCCTGCGCGCCATGCACGCACGCCGTGTGCGGGCGCTGCGGCTCGACCTGTTCCTGCGCGCCCAGCTGCCCACGGCCGAGCTGCATGCCTACATCGAACGCAGCATCCAGCGCATCCGCCCGCTGGGCTGGCACGTGCAGTTCTACACGCCAGGCTGGGTCGTGCGCGACCTGATCCCGGTGCTGCCCGATCTCGACTCGGACTTCGTGATCGACCACATGGGCTACATGCTCGAGAGCGACGGCCTCACGCGCGCCGACTTCGACCGCCTATTGCGCGCCGTGGCCGACGGGCGCGGCTGGTTCAAGCTCTCGGGCCCGTACCGCCTGGCGAAGGACGGCAACTACGCCAGGCTGCGTCCGCTCGCACAGGCCATCGTCGAGGCCGTGCCCGAGCGCGTGATCTGGGGCAGCGACTGGCCGCACATTCCCGAAGGCGGGCGCGACACCGGCGAGCTGCTGAACCTGCTGGCCGACTGGATTCCCGATGCCACCGCGCGCCGCAAGGTGCTGGCCGACAACCCCGCACGCCTGTTCGGCTTCTGAACCATGTCCGACATCACCATGCACTGCATCCAGGAACTGGACACCTCGGGCGCGCGCGCCGCCGAGGTCTTCGAACACGACGGCACGCGCTACCTCGTGGTGCCGCAACTGGCCCAGGACGTTGCCGGCCAGCCCGCGCAGATGACGCTGGGCAACAGCGACGTCGATGCGCTGGTCTACCGGTGGGACGACGGCCGCTTCGTGGAACACACGCGCCTTGCGGTGCCGGGCGGCGAAGATGCCGCGTTCTTTCGCATCGGCACGCGTGCCTTCCTGGCCACCGCCAGCCTGCGCACCGGATCGGGGCCGTATGCACTGGACACGCACTCGACGATCTTCGAAGTGATCGACGGCCGCTTCGAGGTCTTCCAGCGCGTGCCCACCTCGGCCGCCAAGCAGTGGGCCCACTTCCAGATCGGCGAGCGCCACTTCCTCGCGCTCGCACAAGGCGTGACCCACGGCGACACGCCGCTCGCGCCGGGCGCCGAGTCGTGCATCTTCGAATGGGACGGCGAGCGCTTCGTCAAGTTCCAGACGGTGCATTCGGGCTGGGGCTACAACTGGGCCTTCATCGAGGTGGGCGGCCAGCAGCTGCTCGCGTATGCCGACCAGGCCGTGCCTTCGCACGTGCTGCGATGGAACGGCGAGGCCTTCGAGCCGTTCCAGACCTTCGAGGGCAAGAGCGGGCGCGCCTTCTGCTGCTTCGAGGCGGAAGGCGCCACCTGGTTCGTGTTCGCCTGCCTGCATGACAACACCATGCTGCTGCGCTGGAGCGACGGCCGCTTCGTGCCGCACCAGGTGCTCAGCGGCCCGGGCGGGCGCGAGTTCGAATGGATCGCCACGGCGGACGGCGGCCGGCTGGTGCAGGTCAACTTCCTGCACGGCACGCGCGAGGCGCCGATTCCGCAGCTGCAGTCGGTGGTCTACCGCATGGCGCAAGGGCAGCTCGTGCCCGTCGCCGAGTTTCCGACCTCCGGCGGCACCGACGCGACCTGCTTCGAAGCGCAAGGCCAGCGCTACCTCGTGGTCACGAACAGCCTCAGCGGCGAGGTGCGCTTTCGCACGCCGAGCCGCGTGTACCGGCTCGACCTCGCGGCAGACAAGGAGCTTGCATGAACGCCCCTGCCAACCCCCACCAGAGCCCCGAGCTGTTGCGGCTCTTCGAAATCTACACCGGCGGGCCGCAAGGCATCGGCGCGAACCTGGCCGCGCTGACCGGCGCCGCAACGGCGGGCGACCCGCTCATCGTCGCCACCAGCGCCGACGTGGTGCTGTTCCCCGGCAACGGCCGCGACCCCGAGGTGCAGGGCTTTCGCCTGTCCACGCGCGGCTTCAAGGAGCTGGCGGGCATCTCGCACCACGGGCCGGCCGTGGCGTCGATCCTCAAGATGCGCATGGTCGACCCCGACGGTCCGCTGTGGCGCAAGGAAGCCGAGCGGCTGCTGGTGGCCACGCGCATCGCGCGCGAAGCCAACTCGGTCGCCCTGTGGCGCGACACGATCGCCGTGCCGGCCTACCGCGGGCGCGAGCAGAAGATCGCCGAGCTGGTGCACTACTCGTGCGTGCTCACCGAGCGCTACCTCGAGCGCGTGCTCGAACAGCCCGCCCTCTTCACGCCCGAAGACATGCGCACGCACTACCTCGAAGGCACGGGCAGCGCCGTCGGCGCCACGGTGCCGATGAACGCCGTGATGATCGCGACCTTCTTCCTCGTCGGCATGGACATCAGCCACCGCGTGATCGGCTGGCTCGACGGGCATGCCATCGACTGGTCGCGCGCGATGGCATTGGTCGTCGGGCGCCAGGGCCGGCCCACTGCCGGCGTGACCTGGACCACCAATTCGGTGTGCGCCATGATCCTCGGCGCCTCGCGCCACACGCTCTCGCTCGACCGGCTCTTCATCGCGCCGCACGTCGGCGGCGAGTTCCAGCCCGGCGCCGACGTGGCCGCCGTGCGCGCCTTCGAGACGCCGATGCGCCAGCTGTGGGCCCACACGCGCGCCGTGAGCGAACTGGGCTCGCTCATGTACGACGGCTACCCGCGCTACGAACCGGGTTCGACCGTGCGCCCCGTGCTCGATGCCGACACCCGCGCGGTGGCCGAGATGCCGGCCATTGCCGGGCCGGACGACTGGCGCGCGCTCAACACGCGGCTGCGCGTGGTGCTCGAAGACCCGCGCCAATTGCTCTCGGGCTGCGTGACCGACTACGCCGTCGAGCAGCTGCAGGCGAACGGCAACGACCCGGCGCGGGTGACGGTGCCGGGCCTGGACCGCATGGACTACCCGCCGCTGCCAGACGCCGCCTGAGCGCCATCAGCTCAAACACAAGAAACACCGGAGACAGACAACCCATGAAAAGACTCGTTCACCCGCTGCTCGCCGTGCTGGCCACGTCGTGCATGCTCGCCTCCGCCTGGGGCCAGGGCACACCGTGGCCTTCGCGCCCGATCAAGATCATCACGCCCACGCCGGTGGGCGTCGGCTCCGACCTGTTCGCACGCGCCTACGCCGACCGCCTCAGCCGCGCGCTCAACACGCCCGTGGTGGTCGAGAACCGGCCCGGTGCATTGGCCTCCATCGGCACCGACGCGGTCGCCAAGGCCGCGCCCGACGGCTACACGGTGCTGTTCTCGACGAGCAACCCGTTCACCATGACGCCGTACCTGCTCTCGAAGATGCCCTACGACGCGAAGCACGACCTCGTGCCCGTCACGCAGGCGCTCAAGGGCGGCTCGTTCATCGTGGCCACCCCCGCGATGCCGGCGAAGACCATCCCCGAGCTGGTCGCACTCGCCAAGAAGGAGCCGGGCAGGATCTCGTTCGCGTCGTACGGCTCGGGCACCACCTCGCACCTGGGCTTCGAGCTGTTCCAGGACGCGGCCGACATCGAGCTGCTGCACGTGCCCTACAAGCAGAGCGCCGCGCCGGACCTGATCGCCGGCCAGGTGCAGCTGGGCTTCGAGCCGCCCGTGTCGGCGCTGCCGAACATCAAGGCGGGGCGGCTCAAGGCCCTGGCCTACACCGGCAGCAAGCGCAGTGCGGCGCTGCCCAACGTGCCCACGCTGTCGGAAAGCTACCCGGGCGTGGAGGTGTTCACCTGGCTGGGCTTCTGGGTGCCGGCCAAGACGCCGCCGGCCATCGTGGAGCGGCTGCACAAGGAGATCGTCGCCATCACGCATTCGCCCGAGATGGGCAAGCTGCTCAGCGACGCCGGCCTCGACCCGATCGGCAGCACGCCCGCCGAGGCCGCGGCCGCCATCGACCGCGAATCGCAGGCCATGGGCCGGCTGATCAAGGCCAAGAACATCCGCATCGACTGACCACGATGCCCCCGCGCGGCTGACGGCCGCGCCCTTTTTCTTCCGCAGTTTTCACGCCGCGGCGCCTTCCCTGCAGGCGCCGTGTGCCGACGCACGCCATTTCTACAACAAGGAGATAGAGACATGAGGATCACCCACCACCCCTTTCAACGCCTGCACCGACGGCTGCCGCACACCGTCGCCGGTGCGTTGTGCATGGCCGCCAGCGCGGGCGCCACGGCGCAATCGAGCGTCCAGCTGTTCGGCACGCTGGACATGAACATCACCTACTCCAAGAGCGACGGGCGCTCGGTCAAGTCGATGGACCAGGGCGGCAACATCTTCCCCAGCCGCCTGGGCTTTCGCGGCACGGAAGATCTGGGCGGCGGGCTGGCCGCGAGCTTCTGGCTGGAGATGGCGCTGTTGCCCGACACGGGCGAGATCCAGGGCACCGGCTTTCATCGCCGCTCCACGCTGAGCCTGTCGCACAACAGCTTCGGCGAGTTGCGGCTCGGTCGCGACTACACGCCCACCTTCTGGAACATCTCGCAGTTCTCGCCCTTCGGCACCGTGGGCGTGGGCGGCTCGGCCAACATCATCGAAGGCTGGCCCTTCGGCCTGGGCGGTGCGCGCACGCTGGCGCGCGCCAACAACTCCGTGGGCTACTTCCTGCCCAAGGGCCTGGGCGGCTTCTACGGCCAGGCGATGTACGCCCTGCCCGAAGGCCAGGAAGGCGCGCGCTACCGCGGCGGGCGCGTGGGCTGGAGCAACGGCACGGCCGACGTCGCACTGGCCTACGGCGTGACGCCGGTCGGCCCCAACGACTACCGCGTGGCGAGCATCGGCGGCACCTACGACTTCGGCCCCGTGAAGCTCTACGCGAACTACTACCGGCAGAAAACCGAAGGCGACAAACAGGTCAACACGCTGCTGGGCGTGAGCGTGCCGGTCGGCCCGGGCGTGATCAAGGCCTCGGTGGCGCGCTCCAACCGCTCCGGCCCGGGCGGCCTGGACAACGACGACGCCACGCAATACGCCGTCGGCTACGTGCACTACCTCAGCAAGCGCACCGCGCTGTACGGCACCTACTCGCTCGTGCGCAACCGCGGCAACGCGGCCTACGTGGTGGCCGACTCGTCGCCGGCCAGCACGCCGGGCCGTCCGGCGCGCGGGCTGCAGTTCGGCATCTCGCACAACTTCTGATCGCTTTCTCACCGCTCGAACCCGGAGGCCTCATGGACAAGATGATCGACATCCACGCCCTGCTGCGCGCCAGCGCACGCATCGCCGCCGGCGGCCTGTGCGCCGCGCTCGTGGCCTGCGGCGGCGGCAACGGCGGTGGGGGCGGCGGCCTCTTCGGCTTCGTGCCGCCGCCCGCGCCCTCCCCCGCACCGCCACCGGCCGCGTCGCCGGCACCGCTGGCCTGCGACGACTCGTTGAAGACCGCGTTCCAGCCCGATGCCGACACGCAGGTGCTGCTGGTCAAAGCCTTCAAGGCGGGCGAGGCGCTGCTGCTGTCGGGCACGGCCACGGGCAGCACGCCCGTCGCCGCGTCGGACCTGTGCCTGGTCAAGCTGCTGGTCGGGCCGGGCCATGCCGGCCCCGCCGATGCGCCCTCGACCACGCGGGGCATCGGCATCGAGGTCTGGCTGCCTGCGGCGGCCAAGTGGAACCGGCGCCTGCACCTGCTCGGCGGCGCTGCCATGGCCGGTGGTCCTCAGAGCTCGCTCACGGCCTTCGCCGATGCGCCCACGGCCTCCCCATGGCGCGTGGCGGGCGAGGAAGGCGCGGTGGCGGCAACGACCGACACCGGCCACCCCGCCGGCAACTCGAGCTTCCTGATGAACCCCGACGGCAGCGTCAACACCGTGGGCTGGAACGAGTTCGCCGAGCGCGGCATCCACCAGATGACGCTGAAGGCGAAGGCCCTGGCCGCCGCCTATTTCGCCGCGCCCGCGCGCTACACCTACTGGCACGGCGGCTCCACCGGCGGACGCCAGGGCCTGAAGCAGGCGCAGAAGTACCCCGAAGACTTCGACGGCATCATCGCCACCTCGCCGGCCATCAACTGGTCGCGCTTTTCCATCGGCGCGCTCTATCCGCAGATCGTGATCCAGCGCGACCTGGGCGGCGTGCCGCTCAGCGCCGGGCAGTCCAGCGCCGTCTCGATGGCGGCGCTCAACGCCTGCGACCTCGTGGGCGGCCAGCACCTGGGCTACCTGCTGGACCCGGCGCAATGCCGCTACGACCCCACCAAGGACACGGCCCTGCTGTGCACCGCCGACGGCGGCACCAACACCACGGCAGACTGCCTGAGCACCGTGCAGGCGAACGCCGTCAACAAGATGTGGTTCGGCCCGACGGCCGACGGTTCGGTGCCCGACCCGGCCGTCGACAACGGCATGGGCGTGACGCTGTCGCCCCAGCAGCTGTGGTGGGGCCTGCCGCGCGGCGCGAACCTGGGCCTGGTGGCCGGGCCGGCCCCGTTCTTCATCGCCTCGGACATGGCGGCCCTGTTCCTGCAGGACCCGACCCGCGCCGGCCCGAGCTTCGTGAACGCGACCGGCAATGGCGCGAACGGCTGGAAGAACCTTAGCTACGCGCAACTGGCCGACATGGGCGAGCGTGGGCGCGCCCTGCAGCCGCAGTTCTCGGACATCGACACGGACCACCCCGACCTGAGCCGCTTTCGCGACCGCGGCGGCAAGCTGATCACCGTCATGGGGTCGTCCGACCAGCTGATCCCGCATGCGGGCGCCATCGACTACTACCGGCGCGTGGCCGCGCAGATGGGCGGCCTGCCTGCCGTGCAGGGCTTCTACAAGCTCTACCTGATCCCGGGCATGGGGCACTTTCCGACCAACGGCACGGCCAATGCGCAGGCCAACCCGCCGCTGTACCCGGAGGCGCTCAACTACCAGGCGCTGACCGACTGGGTCGAGAAAGGCATCGCGCCGCCCGACCAGGTCGCGCTGAACACACCCGCCACCGCGCCCGCGGCCAGCGGCCTGATGTGCGCCTACCCGCGCATGCCGGCCTACGACAGCGGCAGCATCACCAGCGCGGCCAGCTTCTCATGCCGGTAGCTGCGCAGCGCCAGCGGGGCCTGGCGGCCATGCGGCGCGACGGCTGCGGAACTCGGGGATCTCCACCATCCCTTTTTCCGCCGCGATGCTCGCCGCTTCCGTGCGCGACGACGCGCCGAGCTTGGCCAGGACGCCCTTGACATGCGTCTTCACCGTGCCGACCGCGATGCCGAGCTGGCGCGCGATGGTCTTGTTGCACTGGCCGCGCGCCAGCAGCCGCAGCACCTGGTCCTCGCGCAGCGTCAGCTGCCCGCCGGGGTCGCGCGCCGCCACGCGCTGCGCCACCTCGGGGCACACGTAGCGCGCACCTTCGGCCAGCGAACGGATGGCCAGCACCAGCTCGTCGGGCGTGCAGCTGGACAGCACCAGGCCGTCGACACCGGCACGCAGCGCCGAGGCCGCGGCGCACTCGCGCGCCCGCGGGGCGATGACCAGGATCTTCGAATGCGCCTGCAGCGATGGGAGCCCGGGCTCGGCATCGCGGTGCGCCAGGCGCAGGCCGGAAGACCAGTCCGTCACGACGACATGGCCGCCGCGCTGCGCCGCCGACGGCAGGCTCTCGGCCAGCCACGGCAGCCCGGCGCCGAAGAGCGTGGCGCGCACGCCGGCCCGCAGCAGCGGCTCGGCCAGCCAGACCAGGACGTTCACGGGTTCCAACGGACGATTCCACATGGCATCTCCTTCGCGATCGACGACGGCGTCGATCCGAAGGAGATGCTCGGCCTCCGGCGTGCGCCGGTCCAGTTAGAGCTTGTTGGCGGCCCGGCCTTACTGCGGCTGCACCTTCGCCAGCGCCGCCTTCTCGATGATCGAGGCCACGGCCGAGGGCTTCGACTCGTACACGGCATGGCTGCCGCGCGTCTCGACCACCGTGGCGCCGGCGCGCTGGGACATGAGGCGCTGCGCGGGCGGCGGGATCATCTTGTCGTCGGTCGCCACGAGGTACCAGCTGGGCTTGGTCTTCCACGCCGCGGTCGTGACCTCGCCCGTCAGGGCCTCGACGCTCCAGGGCACCTGGGCATTGGCAAGGAACGCGGCCCGCTCGGCCGGCAGGTCGCCGGCGAAGGCGCCCGCGAACTTGACCTTGTCCAGCATCAGGAAGCCGTTCACCGGCGGCAGGATCGGCGGCACGGGCGCGCCCGGCACCGGGTTCGAGATCAGGGTCTTGACCGATTCGCCCTTGTCCGGCGCGAAGGCGGCGATGTAGACCAGGCGCGACACCTTCGGGTCGTTGCCGGCTTCGGTGACCACCGCGCCGCCGTACGAGTGACCCACGAGAACGACGGGGCCGTCCTGCGCGTCGAGCACGGCCTTCGTGGCGGCCACGTCGCCGGCGAACGAGATCGTCGGGTTCTGCACGATGCTGACGTTGTAGCCCTTGGCCTTCAGCAGCTTGTAGACGGGCTCCCAGCCGCCGCCGTCGACAAAGCCGCCGTGCACCAGGACCACGTTGTTGATGCGGTCGCCGGTGGCGGCGTTGGCGGCCGGACTGGCGGCGACGATGCCCAGCACGAGCGGGGCGGCGAACAGAGGGGCAAGCAATGCACGGGTCTTCAGTTTCATGATGACGAACTCCAGGGTTGAGGGGTTGCGGCCCGCCGCCGAGAACCGGTGGCGCTGGCCTGCAGGCATCGTCGGCGCGCAGCGGGGCCACGGCGCCTCTCTTCGCGGCTACCTCCTTGGAGAGGGGTGCGTGGTGCGCCCTCGTCTCGCGCCCCGCAAGGCCCTAACAAGAACTAACGCGCGGCCGCCCCGCGAACGCGCAAGATGGCGCGAAGGCCTTGCGGATCGAACCATGGACACCTCTTCCGACTCCGGCACGCCGGAACTCCCGCCGGACGCCCACCGCGTCGTCAGCGACTTCATCGCCGCCGTCAACGGCGGCGACCTGCGCGCCGTGATCGGCCTGTTTGCACCCGATGCGCAGGTGAACGACCAGCTGCGCAATTTCTGGGGCATCCACGCCATCTGCGAATGGCTCGAGCGCGAGATCATCGGCGAGCGGGTGCACATCACGGCGATGGACGTGCGCCGGCACTACGACGTCGTGATCCTGGCCGCCGGGTTGCGCGGCGACTTCGCGGTGGCCGGCATGTCGCAGCCCGTGATGGTGGACATCTACTTCACCATCCAGGACGAGAAAATCGTTCGCCTCCAGCTGCTCATGGTGCGCGACGACGACGAGGAAGCGGACATCCGGAAGGTCCCATGAAACGCAGGCCCCGCCGTAGAATTTACCGCCTGGTCCACGCCTGATCTTCTTATCGTGAATCGCCCCGCCACCCCGCCCGCTGCCCGGTGGCAAGCCACCTTCGGACCGTTCCTCCTTTCGCCCGACGAACGCCTGCTGCAGCGGGACGGCGTGCCGGTGCGCCTGGGCGGCCGGGCCCTCGACCTGCTCGTCGTGCTGGTCGAGAACGCAGGCGCCGTCGTCAGCAAGAACGACCTGCTCGCGCGCGTGTGGCGCGACGTGGTGGTGGACGAAGGCAGCCTGCGCTTTCACATGCACGCGGTGCGCAAGGCCCTGGGCGACGGCGTCGCGGGCACGCGCTACGTCGTGAACACGGCCAACAAGGGCTACACCTTCGTTGCCGCCGTCGAGCGCCAGAGCCATGGCGCCGAGGTCCCTGCGCCCACGGCCCGCCCCGGCACGGCCCTGCCCGCGCTGGGCTCGACGATCGTGGGACGCGGCGGCGACATCGACGCCATCGTCACCGCCCTGCTGCAGCGGCGGCTGGTCTCGGTGGTCGGCGCCGGTGGCATCGGCAAGACGACGGTCGCCGTCGCATCGATCCAGGCTGCGGCGGAGCACTTCGCGCACGACGTGCACTTCGTGGACCTCGCGCAGGTCGGCGCCATGGGCTCCATCCGCGCGGCCGTGGCCCATGCGGTCGGTCTGCAGAACGGCCAGGACGAGCTGCCGCTCATCGCCGCCCACCTGGCCGAGCGCAAGGCGCTGATCGTGCTGGACTGCTGCGAGCACGTCATCGTGGCCGCAGCGGAGCTGACCGAATGGCTTGTTCGCCACTGCCCCTTCGTTCACATCCTGGCCACCAGCCGCGAGGCGCTGCGTGCCGAGGGCGAGTTCGTCTACCGCCTGCCGCCGCTGGCCTTTCCCCCTCCGGGCGAAGGCGCCACCGCCCGGGCGGCGCTGGCCTATCCCGCCGTGCAGCTGTTCGTGGAACGCGCGGCGGCCAGCGGCGCGGGCTTCGAGCTGAAAGACAGCGACGCTCTGCTGGCCTCGCAGCTGTGCCGCGAACTCGACGGCATCGCCCTCGCGATCGAGCTGGCGGCGGGACGCATCGAGGCCCTGGGCCTGCAGGCCATCACCTCGCATTTCGATGCGAGTGCCAGGCTCATGTGGCACGGGCGGCGCACGGCCGTGCCGCGCCACCAGACGCTCGGGGCCACGCTCGACTGGAGCTTCCAGCTGCTCACCGACAGCGAGAAGCGCCTGCTGCGGCGCCTGTCGGTGTTCGCCGGCAGCTTCGCGCTCGATGCGGCGCTGGACGTGTGCTGCTTCGACAGCGATCCCTCGGAAGGTGTCGAGTTGCTGGCCGGGCTGGTCTCGAAGTCGCTCGTCAATGTCGATGCGGGCGGCGCCGCGCTGCGCTATGGCCTGCTGGACACGACGAAGTCGTACGGCGGCAAGCGGCTCGAGCTCAGCGGCGAAGCCCAGGCTCTGGCCGAGCGCTTCTCTCGTTTCTACGGGCGATGGGCCACGCGGCAGGCCGCGCATCCGCTCGGCAAGGAGGCCCTCGACACGGTCCGGCTGGAGCTGCCGAACCTGGGTGCTGCCATGGCGTTCCACTTTCGCGACGGCGCGCACCCGGCCGCGGCGGTCGAGCTGGCGGCCTCGTTCTGCCCATTGCTGCTGCAGCTGTCGCTGCTGAAGGAATGCGCGCGCTGGGCGCAGGCCGCGCTCGACCGCATGCCACCCGAGTGCGTCGGCTCTCACGCCGAGGTTCGCCTGCGCGGTGCGCTGGGGCAATCGCTCATGTTCATCGGGGGCGACGGCGACGAGGCCGACACCGCCTTTCGCCGCGGCATCCAGGTGTCGGAAGACCTGGGCGACCCGCGCGCGACCCTGCACCTGCTCAACGGCCACGCCCTGCTGCTGCACCGCGACGGACGCTTCACCGAGGCGCTGGCGACCGCGCGCAAGGCCCAGGCGCTCCTGCCCGCGCTGGACGACCCGGAATGCCGGGCCATCGTCGATTCGCTGATGGGCGTCGCGCTGCACCTCGTCGGCCATGTGCAGGAAGCCATGGGCCACTGGCAGCGGGTGGCCAGCAGCGGCGCAGGCCCGTCGACCGACACCACCTCGCGGCTGGGCTTCGATTACTACATCCGCGCCATGTGCGGCGTGGCGCGCAGCCTGTGGCTCACGGGGCACTATGCCGAGGCCGTCGCGGTGGCGGACGAGACGATCGCCAAGGCACGCGACTGCGGCCATGCGGTCACGTACTGCATCGCCCTCATCTGGGCCGGCTCGGTGCATGTCCACCTGGGCAACGTCGCGAAGATCCGCGAATTGGCCGACACCGTCGAGGCCGTGGCCCGGCGCCATTCGCTCACGCCCTACCTCGGCATCGCAAGCGCCACGCGCGGGCAGATCCTGGTGATCGAGGGGCGCCCGGCCGAAGGCGTGGAGCTCATCCGCCGCGCGGTCGAGACGCTGCGGGTCAGCCGCTACGAAATGGTCACCACCGTGTTCCTGACCACCATGGCGCGCGGCCTGTCCGACCTGTCGCTGCACGCCGCGAGCCTCACGCTGTGCGACGACATCGCGCAGCGCATCGAGACGGGCGGCGACCGCCTGCGCCTGTCCGAACTGCTCACGACCCGCGGGCGCGTGCTGGTGGCCGCGGGACGGCCCGAGGAAGCCCGCGAGAGCTACCTGTCGGCCATGGCCGTGGCCCGGTCGCAGGGCGTGAAGCCTTTGCAGGTGCGCGCGGCCGTGGCGCTGGCGCAGTTGCTGGTCCACATGGGCCATGCCGAGGAGGCCGACCCGTTGCTGCGCCCGCATGTCATCGCGGCGGGCGACGAGACTTCAGCGGACCTGGTCGCGGCGCGAAGCCTGTTGCGTTGAGCGATCCGGCCGCCAGGGCTTCGTTTCAGGCCACCGCGAAGCTTCCCCGAATCAGGTCTGCGGCAGCTTCGCAATCACCTTGATCTCGAACTGAAACCCATACAGCCACGTCACGCCGATGCCGGTCAGCGTCGGGTGTGGCGCTTCGCCCCAGTACTCGGGCACCAGTTTCCAGATCGTTTCGAAGTTCGATTCCGGGTCGACGATGAAGACCGTCACGTCGACCACGTCGTCGAAGCTGCAGCCTGCGGCTTTCAGGATCGCGTTCAGGTTGTCGAAGGCGCGCCGCACCTGCGCCTCCAGTTCAGGCTCCGGCGAACCGTCTTCGCGGCTGCCGACCTGCCCCGACACGAACAGGAAGCCGTTGGCGCGAACGGCCGGCGAATAGCGGTTGCGTTCGTAGAGCGCTTGGCGCCCGGGTGGAAAAACGACGTCGCGCGAGGAGGCCATGGGGTGTTTTCTTTCTGCGGTGAGTGAGGACGATGCAGAGACTTTAGGAAGCCACGCGCCATCGATAAATGGGCAAAGCCAACAATCACTGTTTGCAGATCCCAAACAATCGCCCCGCAGGAGCCCTCCCATGGACCGTTTCGATGCAATGCAGGCCTTCACCCGCGTGGTGGAAGCCGGCAGCTTCACCAAGGCCGCCGACACGCTGCACATGAGCAAGACCAGCGTGACCCAGCTCGTGCAGCAGCTGGAGGCGCGGCTGCGTGTGAAGCTGCTCAACCGCACCACACGCAAGGTCAACGTCACGGCCGATGGCGCGGCGTACTACGAGCGTGCGGTGCGGCTGCTGGCCGACCTTGACGATGCCGAGACCAGCCTGTCGGGCGCCGCCGCCCTGCCCCGCGGCCGCCTGCGGGTGGACGTGCCCAGCCCGCTGGCCCGCATGATCCTGGTGCCCGCGCTGCCGGCCTTTCATGCGCGCTACCCCGACATCCAGCTCGACATGGGCGTGAGCGACCGCATGGTCGATGTGATCGGCGAGAACGTCGATTGCGTCGTGCGCGGCGGCGAGCTCACCGACCCCTCGCTCATGGCCCGCCGCGTGGGCGACCTGCAGCTCGGGGTCTATGCGGCGCCGGGCTATCTTGAGCTGGCCGGCGCGCCGACGCACCCGCGCGAGCTGGAAGACACGCACCACCGCATCGTCGGCTTCCTGTGGTCGCGCCACGGCAAGACCTTTCCGTACGCCATGCGCCGGGGCGGCGAGCGCGTCGACGTGCAGGGTCGCTACGTGCTCTCGGTCGACGACGGCAATGCCTACCTCGCAGCGGGGCTGGCGGGCCTGGGCATCCTCTGGCTGCCGGACTACATGGCCGCGCCGCACCGGGCGCGCGGCGAACTGGTGCCGCTGTTCGAAGACTGGCAGCTCGATCCGATGCCGCTGTACGTGGCGTTCGCGCCGAACCGGCATGTGAGCGCCAAGCTGCGCGCGTTCATCGAGTGGGTCGCCGGGCTGATGGCGCAGCATGCGCCGGTCATCGTTCGCCCGGGCCCGCCGCTCTGAGCCGACGACCCCTCACGTTGTCGCTGCTGTTCGTGGCTGGACAGACTCTGCCGACAGCTCCCGCAGCAGCTCCTCCGTGTGCTCGCCGAGCCGGGGCGCCGCCCTCCCCGCCACCGGCTGCGCATGCAGCCAGCGCGCCGCCGGCTCCAGGCCGACGTAGGTGTGGCCGCGCGCGTCGGCGTAGTCCCGCACCGGGCCGCTCTCGCTGTCGCGCAACTCGCGGATGAGGGCCTCGACGCCGGGAATGCATGCCACCGGAATGTCCGCCGCCAACAGGACCTCCAGCCAGTGCGCCGTCGGGTGCTGCGCGATGTGCTGCTCCACGAAGGCATACACCGCGTCGATGTGCTGGGTGCGGCTGGCCATGGTGCGAAAGCGCGGGTCGCTGTGCCACAGCGCCTCCTGCCCCACCAGCCGCAGGAAGCTTTCCCAATGCTTGTCGGTGTAGAGCAGCGTGCTCAGCCATCCGTCCTGTGTGCGGTAAGGCTTGCGGTAGCGCGACAACAGCCTCGGGTTTCCGGGCTGCCCCAGCGGCGGCTCGAAGCTCGCGCCGGCCATGTGATCGAGCAGCACGAAGTTCGCCATGGTCTCGAACATCGGCACTTCGATGAACTGGCCCTGGGCCTGTGCGTCGTTCCGGTGGCGCTGCAGCAGCGCGGCCAGCACGGTCTGCGCGGCGAACAGGCCCATGGTCTTGTCGGCGATGTTCAGCGGCAGGTACTGTGGCTCGCCGTCGCCGGCGGCGGCCACGAGCGCGGGCAGGCCCACCATGCCCTGGATCAGGTCGTCGTACGCGGGGCGGCCCGCGTACGGACCGTCCTGCGCGAAGCCCGACAGGAAAACGTAGATCAGCTTCGGGTGGTGCCGCTTCAGGTCGTCCCATCCCAGCCCGAGGCGCGCGAGCGCGCCCTGTCGCATGTTGGTGATGAACACGTCGGCCGTGGCCACCGCGCGCAGCAGCGTGTCGGCCGCTTCGGGCGCCTTCAGGTCGAGGCACAGGCTGCGCTTGCCGCGATTCAGGTTGAGAAAGACCGGCCCCATGCCCTCTTCGCGCACCGGCCCCATGCCGCGCATGATGTCGCCCTCGGGCGGCTCGACCTTGATCACGTCGGCGCCGTACTCCGCGAGCATCTGCGTGGCGTACGGCCCCATGATGACGCTCGTCAGATCGAGGATGCGGACACCTGAGAGAGGCCGTGCCATCGTCGTCACGCCGCCCTCCTTCATTGCGGCTCGATGCGCGCGTCGCGCACGATGGCCTGCCACTTGGCGATCTCGCGCTTCACGAAGGCCGCGAAAGCCACGGCATCCATCGTGCCTGGCGCCGTGCCCTGACTTGCCAGCATTTCCTTGAATGCCGGCTCGCTCATCGCGCCGATGGCGATGCGGTTGAGCTGCTGCACGATCGCGGGCGGCGTGCCGCGCGGCGCATACAGGCCGATCCAGATTTCGGTCTCGTAGCCGGGCACGCCTTGCTCGGCGATGGTGGGCACGTCGGGCAGTGAGGGGTTGCGCTGCGCGGTCGACACGGCGATGGCGCGCAGCTTCTGGCTCTCGACGTACTTCACCGCCGTGAGCGCATCGACGAAGGCCGCGTGGATCTGTCCGCCCAGCACGTCGTTCACCGCCAGCGCCGTGCCCTTGTAGGGCACGTGCAGGAACGGCGCGCCCGTGCGGGCCGCCAGCAGCTCGCCCGACAGGTGCGTCGTACCGCCGGTGCCCGACGATCCGTAGGACACGCCGCCGCTCTTCTTCGCGAACGCGATCAGTTCCTGCAGGTTCTTCGCCGGCACCGAGGGATGGACGACCAGCACGTTCGGCGTGCGTGCCAGCAGGGCCACGGGCACGAAGTCCTTCTCGGTGTCATACGGCAGCTGCCTGGTGATGGCCGGGTTGACGACATGCGCCGTCGTCGTGATGAGCAGCGTGTACCCGTCCGGGCGCGACTTGGCGACGCGCTCCGCACCGATGATGCCGCCCGCGCCCACGCGGTTCTCGACCACCGCTGGCTGCTTGAGCTCGTCTTGCATCTTGCGCGACAGCTGGCGGGCGAGCACGTCGGTCATGCCACCGGCCGTGAAGGGCACGACCAGTGTCACGGGGCGGTCGGGGTACGTGGACGCGACGGCCGCGGAAAGCCCCGAGGCCAGCGCCAGACCGAGGGAGGCGGCGCGCACGAATTTCGAGATCGTTGTCATGTGTCTGTGTCTCCTTGGGAGGCTGCTTCAGCCGCGCTTTCTCGCGCGCAGGAAGGCCTCGATGTAGTCCTTGGGCTCGCTCGTGTCGTAGGCGCGCACCAGCGCCTCGACGCCGACGGCGATGGCGTCCTGCGTGGGCATGCGTTCCCAGCTGCGGATCAGCGCCTTCTGGTTGCGCAGGGCCTGCGGCGCGCCCGACAGCAGCTCATGGCGCCACGTGGCAACTTCGTCCTCGAGCGATTCGGCGGGCGCCGTCGCGGTGATGAGGCCCCAGCTGCAGGCCGTGTCGGCATCGATCATGCGGCCCGACAGCAGCAGGTCGCGCGTGCGGCCCCAGCCGATCAGACCCGGCAGCAGCGCACCATGAATGACCGAGGGCACGCCGAGCTTGACCTCGGGCATGCCGAAGCGCGCGTCCTTCGCGGCGATCTTCAGGTCGCACACGGTCGCGACCTCCATGCCGGCGCCCAGGCAGTAGCCCGACACGACCGACATGGTGGGAAACGGCAAGGCGCGCAGCTGCTCGCACAGCGCGAACACGCCCTTGATGTAGGCGTCGATGTCGCGGTGCTTCGCGTCCTTGAGGAACTTGATGTCGGCCCCGCCCACGAAGGCCGTGGGGCGCCCGCGCAGGACCATGAGGCGGATGTCGTCGCGCCACTGCAGCTCGTGCAGCGTCTCGGTGTAGATGGCGGCGGCCTCGGCGGTCAGCAGGTTGAGGCGGCCGTTGTCGAACTGCACGTTGGCGACGCCTTCGGCATCGACATCGACGTGGCAGCAAGGGCGGGATTCGGTGGAGGTTTCCATGGTGCAGGCGGGTCGGTGATGGGATTGCGCCTGATCGTAGGCAGCCCTCATTGATGCAACAATGGAATTATTCGAATAAACCAAGTCTCCTTTGGAATGAATATCACCATCCGGCAGCTCGAGGTCTTCCTGGCGCTGTTCGACACGCGCAGCTTCACCGCGGCCGCCACCCAGCGCCACATGACGCAGTCGGCCGTGAGCAAGGTGGTCGCCGAACTCGAGACGCAACTGGGGTTCGCGCTGTTCGACCGCACCACGCGGCGCGTGCAGCCCAATGCGCAGGCCGTGGAGTTCCATCCCTTCGCGGTGGAGATCATCGCGACCATGCGCTCGGCCGCGCGCAGCGTGGCCGAACTCGCCGACCTGCAGCGCGGGCGCGTCGGCATCGCCGCCTCACCGATGATGGTCTACGGCCTGCTGGCCCCGCTGATCGCCGACTACCGAAGGCGCTACCCCGGCGTGCAGTTCGACCTGCACGAACTCTCGACCGACGAGACCGTCGCGAGCGTCCTGGCCGGCCGGGTCGACTTCGGCCTCGGCGCGATCGACCACGAGATTGCCGGCGCCGACACCCAGGTCGCGTTCGAGGATTCGATGTTCGCCGTGGTGCGCGCGGACCACCCGATGGCCACGAAGAAGAAGGTCCCGTGGAAGGAGCTGGCCCGCTGGGAGCACATCAGCCTGCGCAACGTGTACACGGTGCGGCGCACCATCGACGACATCGTGGCGCGCCAGGGCATCGCGCTGCCCAGCGCGATCGAGGTCGGCACGCTCACCGCCGCGCTCGGGCTGGTGCGTGCGGGTGCGGGGGTGGTCGTGCTGCCCGGCTACGCGGCCCGCATCGCGCAGGAATGGGGGCTCAAGGCCTGCGCCATCGCCGACATCGGCGCCACGGTGCACCGCATCCACGTGATCCGGCGGCAGAAGTCGACGCTGTCGATTGCCGCGCGGCGCTTCCTCGACGAGCTGCGGATGCCGGCCGGGAAGCTGCCCGCCCGCCCTTAGCGTCGGGGGCAGTGCGGGGTTTTCTTGCGGCTCAACCCGCCGGCTGCGTCACCTTGCTCCAGGCCTCGTACAGGTCCTCGTCGCTTTCATCGCGCACCGGCAGCGAATGCAGCTTCATCTCACGCTGCTCCACCGGCCGGGCGATCTCGACGTAGCCACGTGCGGCCGACAGGTCGAAGGGCTCGCCGTCTTCGTTCGAGTAGGCGTAGAACACCTCCTTCACGCCCGACAGGTACATGGCCGTCAGGCACATCGAGCACGGGTAGCCGCTGGCATACACGGTGCAGCCCGACAGGTCGGTGCTCTTCAGGGCCTTCGCGGCGGCGCGCACGGCCTGCATCTCGGCGTGGGCCGAGGGGTCGCACAGGGCGTCCACCTCGTTGACGGCGGTGGCAATCACCTTGCCGTCGCGCGCGATCACGGCGCCGAAGGGCCAGGTCTTGCGCTCGCGGATGTTGCCCATGGCGAGGCGGATGGAGTCGAGCAGGTACGCGCCTGCGTGGGGGTCATGGGATGTTGTCATTCAGGAAAAGCTCCCGCGGTCAGCTGCCGCGATAGGTGGAAAAAAACCAGGGGGCGCACAGCATCGGCACGTGGTAGTGCTGCGCGGCGTCGGCGATGGCAAAGCGCACGGGCACCACATCCGACAGCGCATCGGCCGCCTTGAAGTGGTCCCCGACATGGAACTGCAGCTCGAACTGCCCGGTGCGCGCCGAGGCGGCGGCGAGCATGGGCGCGTCGGTGCGGCCGTCGGCGTTGGTGCGCGTGCTGTTCAGGCGCGTCGGCGGCGTGGTCGCCACGTCGTAGAGGTCGACCTTCAGCCCGACGAGCGGGCGGCCGGTGGTGATGTCGAGCACATGGGTCGTGATGCCGGTCATGAGAAGAAAACTCCTTGCGGACGATGGGAACGAACGAGCTTCGCCGGGTCAGCTGCCGCGCGAGTAGGTGTAGCTCCACGGGCCGAACTGGATCGGCAGGTGGATGCGCTCGGCCACGTTGGCCACGCGGATGCGCACCGGCAGCTTCGACAGGAACGGCGGCGTGGGCAGGCGCGATTGCTTGCGCGCAAAGTACTCGTCCACGTGCAGCAGCAGCTCGTAGTCGCCGGCGCGGTAGCTGTCGCCGATCAAGAGCGGCTCGTCGGAGCGGCCGTTGCCGTTCATGGTCACGGTGCGCAGCAGCTTGAAGCCGTCGCCCTCGCGCACCGAGAAGTCGATGCGCAGGCCGGTCGCCGCGGCGCCGTGGAAGGTGTCGAGCGCATGCACGGTCAGGCGCGGGCTCACGCCGTGCAGCACGATCGGGCCGCTGGCCTGGGCCGGGCCGGCGGGTGCGGCCGTTGTTTGCGCAACAGCACCGTGGGGCGCCAGGGCTGCAGCGCCGAGCGCGAGGCCCGACAGCGCGAAGCGACGGCGTGCGGGCAGGGAAATTTCCTTCTCAGGCATGGACCGCTCCTTGGGAGATGGACGCACCCAGCAGCGTGTCGATGCGACCGCGGGTGATGAGGCCGATCTGCGTCAGCGCCGCGCGGCGCTCGGCTTCGGTGGACTCGGCGGCGCGGCTGCGCAGCGCCTCGAAGATCTGGCCCTTGGTGCTGCGCCGCACCGCGATGATGAAAGGAAAGCCGTGCCGCTCTCGGTACACGCGGTTCAGCCGCTGGATCTCGGCCATCTCTTCGCGGCTCAGCGCATTCAGGCCCGCACTGCCCTGCTCGCCGACCGACTCGGCAGTCATCGTGCCGGACTGGGCTTCGCGGCCCGCCAGCTCGGGGTGGCCGCAGAGGAAGGCCAGCTGCTGGGCGTCGGGTGCGCGGCGCACCACGTCGAGCATGGCTTCGTGCAGCGCGTCGATGGTGGCGAAGGGCCGCAGCGACCAGGCTGAGCGTGCGACCCAGGGCGAGTTCTCGAAAGTCGGCCCGAGTGCGGCGACGAACGCGTCGCAGTCCATGGCGTTGAGCGCCTGGAGATCGAAACGATGGGCGTGGGAAGGCATGGAGCGCATCTCCTTTGTATTCAGACAGTCGGACGAAGGGGTGGGAAGAATCAGCGCGCGGACGTCTTCTGCAGACGCGGCACGAACAGCAGGATCAGCACGGCGGCGCAGACTTCCACCGCCGCGACCACATACAGCCCCGGCGCGAGGCTGCCGGTGGCGGTCTTGATGAGGCCCAGCATCCACGGTGCGCCGAAGCCCGCGAGGTTGGCGATCGAGTTGATCAGCGCCACGCCGCCGGCGGCTGCGGTGCCGGCCAGGAAGCGGTTGGGCATCTGCCAGAACACGGGGATCGCGCTCATGGTGCCGACGATGGCCAGCGTGAGGCCCGCCAGCACGAGGGCCGGGCTCTGGCGCAGGAACAGCGCGACCACCAGCAACGCACCCGAACCCAGCGCCGCGGCCAGTGCGCAGTGGTAGCGCGCCTCCTGGTGGCGGTCGGAGTGGAAGCCGTTCCAGATCATGCCGGCCGCGCCGCACAGGTAGGCTCCGGCCATGATCCAGCCGATGGTCAGCGGGTTGGTGAAACCGATCTCTTTCACCAGCGTCGGGCCGTAGAAGGTGAGCGACGAGTTCGCCGCGATGATGCAGAAGAAGATCAGGATCAGCAGCCAGAACTTGCCGTTCTTCAGCGAGGCCAGCATGCTGTGCTCGCGGTGGCCCAGCGCCTTGCGGTCGCGCTCCAGGTCGTCGTGCACCAGCTGGCGTTCACGCGCCGTGAGCCAGTGGGCCTGCTCGGGGCGGTCGGTCAGGTAGAAGTAGGTGGCGATGCCGGCCAGCACCGAGGGAATGCCCTCGAGCAGCAGCACCCACTGCCAGCCGGCCCAGCCGTTCACGCCGTGCATGTTGTTCATGATGGTGCCGGCCAGCGGCCCGCCGATCACGCCCGCGAAAGCCGAGGCCGACATGAACATGCCGAAGGCCTTGGCGCGCCGGCTGTCCGGGAACCAGTAGGTCAGGTACAGGATGATGCCGGGGTAGAAACCCGCCTCGAACACGCCCAGCAGGAAGCGCAGCAGGTAGAACACCTCGGTGCTCTTCACGAACATCGTGGCGATCGAGGTCAGGCCCCAACCGATGGTGATGCGCATGATGGTCTTCTTGGCGCCGATCTTCTGCAGCAGCAGGTTGCTCGGCACCTCGAAGAAGAAGTAACCCAGGAAGAAGATCCCCGCGCCCAGCCCGTAGGACGCCTCGCTCCACTTCAGGTCGTCGAGCATCGTCAGCTTGATGAAGCCGATGTTGACCCGGTCGATCCAGGCCAGCACCCACAGCAGCATCAGGAAGGGAATCAGGCGGAAGATGATCTTGCGGTAGATGCCGTCCAGTTCCGCCGTGGCGGTGTGTTCCCGGACTGGCGCCATCGTGGCGTCCATGCTCATGGTTGTCTCCATTTCTAGGTGTGGACGGGACGCGCCGCCTGGGACCTTCTGTGGGTCCGCTTGCGGCTGCCGTTCCCGCTGGTGGCGAACTGTAGGCAGATATCGCGGCCCCGGATCACGCTCTCTAGAATGTGCGGCATAACGGTTTGCCATGATGGTCCTGCCGTCGGCAACGCCTCTTTTCTCCGCCCAGCCGCCATGTCACGCTCCCACGCCCCCGTCGACACCTACCTGCTGCGCGTGCTGGTCGCCCTGGTGGCCGAACGCAGCGTCTCCCGGGTGGCGGTGCGGATGAACCAGACCCAGCCCGCCATCAGCACCGCGCTGCGCCGGCTGCGCGAGGTGTTCGCCGACCCCATCCTCGTGCGCGAGCGCAGCGGCATGGTGCCGACCGAGCGGGCGCTGCAGCTGCGCGACCGCGCGCGTGGCGCGCTGCTCGAAATCGACCGCATGCTCTCGGGCCCGGAGCAGTTCGAGCCTGCCTCCAGCGCGATGACCTTCCACCTCGCGCTGCCCGACTACCTGGCGATGAGCTTCCTGGCCGACGTGACCACGCGGTTCCGCGCCGAGGCGCCGCATGCGCGGCTGGTGGTGCACCCGCTGAGCGTCACCTACGACTACGAGCGCGCGCTGGCCCAGGGCGAGCTCGACATCGTCATCGGCAACTGGCCGCAGCCGCCCGACCGGCTGCACCTGTCGCTGCTGCTCGAAGACGACCTGATGTGCCTCATGGGCAAGAACAACCCGCTGGCCGCCAAGGGCGCCATGACGATGGAGCGCTACATCGCGGCGCGCCATGTGGTGCCCACGCCGTATGCGGCGTCGCAGCGCGGCGTGGTCGAAACGCACCTGGCCACCTTGCGCCAGACACGTGAAGCCTGCATTGCCGTGCCCTACTTCACCGTGGCGCCGCACCTGCTGGTGGGCACCGACCTGGTCTTCACCACCGCGCGCCATTTCGCGATGCAGTTCGTGCACACGCTGCCGCTGGTGGCGGTGCCCGCGCCGCAGGGCTTTCCGCGCATGCGCTTCTACCAGCTGTGGCACGACCGCTCGCAGCACGAGCCAGCACACCGCTGGCTGCGCGGCATCCTGGCGGCCGTGGCGTCGGGGCTGGCGCGGCCCGATGCGGCGGCAGAAGCCGCATCGGCAAGCGCCTAGGCGGCCGACCCCGGCGCAGCGGCTGCGCTCCCCCACGCGCGTTCCCCTGCCCTTCGGACGGGTTCCCGCTGCCGGCGCCTGTTCTCTTCCGGCGCGCTGGCCGTGGTGCTCAACCGGTAGCCCTGCCCCGGAACGGCCTGCAGTTCCAGCCCATGGCGCCCCGAGCCCAGCCCGAGCTTGCGACGCAGGCCGCACACGTTCGTGGAGAGCACCCCGGAGCCGCAGCGGTGGCCGCTGTCCCAGACCAGCGCGCGCAGCGCGTGGTGGGTCAGGACCTGATCGACGTTCCTGAACAGCGCGATGGCCAGGTCGAACTCATTGGGTGTCAATTCGACCCGGACGCCGGCCACCTGCGCGCTGTCCGTGGACAGGTCGAAGCGGAACGCGCCCCACTCGACGAACCTGCCCGCCACCCGTGCCCGGCGCCACTCCAGGAAGCACCGCATCAGCAGGTACGCCTCTTCGAAAGAAGACGGCGCCACCTCCACGTGGTCGGGTTCGCGTGCGTGCAGGACCGCCAGTTCACGCAGAACGCGCTTGCCGGCGCTCAGGATCAGCGGGCACTCCGGGCCCACCTGCTCCCGCACCTGGGCGATCAGTGCGCCCGCGGCGCCGGCGTCCACCGGGCAGGCCACGACCACGGCGTCGAAGCGAAGCTGGAGGTAGCGGCACGCCTGCATCAGTTCCAGTGCGCTGGTGAGGACCAGCGGCCAATGGCCGAGCCTGCGGATGGCCCGCCCCATCTGCTGTCGGGGCCGCAGCTCCGGGTCGACCACCGCAATGGTGGCGCACGCGGTCTCGCCCCACGTGATGGGCAGCCGCAGCGTGGAAGGGATGGCGGTGTGGACGGTGCAATGACTCTGCTTCAAGGATCGCTCCAGAGGTGGATGGATGGATCGGATTCCGAATCGCCTTGTGGGCGAGTCGACGGGGTGGCCTGCGCGCCGGACAGCGGGCTAACGGCCCAGGACTTCGAAACGCCCCGCGCCTTCCCAGGTGCTCTCGGCCGCGACGCGCGTGGCGGCGGCGCCCACGAAGGGCTCGATCTCGAGCTGGACCGTCAGGCGTTGGCCCTGGGCCAGGCCTGCGCCGTCCATGGGCGACATCCGGTCGCCGGGTCGAAGCAGCGACGAAGGGGCCGAGCCTGTGGCGTCCGCCTGCGATGCGGCCAGGCGAACCGACCTGCCGTCGAGCTGCGTCTGCACGACCCGGAGAGTGAAGCGACCGTTCCCGGCAAAGCGGAACCCCGTGTCGTCCGCTGCCGCGCCCTGGAACGACAGCGCCATCGCCGTGCGTTCGGCGCACACCGCCGTGAGCGTCACGAGGCGCTTGCCCAGCGAGGCGCGGGCGGGGTCGGGCTGGCGCTCCAGCAGTTGTCCGCGGGTCATCCGTCCGTAGTCGACGTGCGGCTCGCTCAGTTGCGTGTCGCAGCGTGCCGAGGCCTGTGCATGCGCCGGCGTTCCTGCCAGGGCGAAGAGCGCGGCAAGCGCCATGCCGAACAACGCGCGGTCCCGGCGCAGGTTTTTCATCGTGATCATTCGTGTGCTTCCATGGCCGTGCAGGTGGCATCGGCCGATTCAAAGTAGGTAGCGGCGTCGGAGGTTTCCGGCAGCGAAAACGCGAGCCTGCAGCTGTCGCCGTTCGACAGCGTGACCCGCAGGTTCGCGCCGTCCCGCACGTCGGGCAGAAAGACCTGCCCGCCGTCGACGACCGAGGTGACGTACTGGTTGTCGCCGTCGACCACCGCCCCGCCCTTCTCGAGCGCCTTCCCTGCGGGACCGACGGCTTTCAGCAGCACCCGGCGGGCGTTGACCACGCCGAAGCGGATGTGGTTGACCGATCCGCGGCCCGCATCGAGCTCCTGGTAGCCGTTCACCAGGTCGACGTTGCGCGGCAGCGACCGGGTCGCAACCTCCAGCCGGCTTGTGTGGTACGGGAACAGCTGCGGGGCCACCGCGCGCCCCCAGGCGTCGGTCCACACGGGGCCTTGCGGCGTGCCGATCCGGACGCCGGACACCTTCCCCACCGAGACGATGCCGAAGGTGTCCTGCACGGGGTACGGCGAGAACGTCACGCCGTCCTTGTGGGCGACGATGCCGCCCTGCAGCTGCCCGCTGTAGGTGGTGGTGGAACCGTTGCGCGAGAACCCCAGGTTGGCCTGCGTGTAGCGCGGCAGCAGGCTCAGGCGCCCCCCGAAGTCGTTGCGCCCGTCGCGGCTGTCGCGCTCGGCCGAGACCTGGTAGCTCGTCGTGTCGTCGATGCGCTCGTTGAGCGTGACGCCGGCGCGGGTGCGGTCGTCGTAGCGGTTGACGTAGGTCTTGAGCGTTTTCGAGCCCAGCGGAATGCTCACGGTGACATAGGCCGCATGCCGGTTGTCGAAGCGGCCCAGGTCGCCGGTGCTGCGTTCCAGGTTGAGCGACACCGTGGCGTGCGGGAACGACTTCACCCACGAGCCGATCACGCGCTGGATGCTGCGTCCGTCGAAGGTCGAGGAGGCCGAATAGGCCAGCCGAAAACTGCCAAGGTCCGCGTCGGTCCAGCCGACGGAGCCCGTGTACTGGCCCTTGTGGCGCTGGCGCGTCCAGGCGGTGTCGAACAGGTTCCGGTTGACCGTGTCCGCCAGGGCGCGGTAGCCCCGGGTCTGCTGTGTGGCGCTCAGCGACGCCGACAAGGCAGGCGAGATCACGCTGCTCAGCGAGGCATCGACCTGCGTGCCGCGCACGCCCTCACCCGTCGCGTTGGACACGGCCTGGCGAAACCCCGCCATCGTGCCCGGCACCACCATGCGGTTCACGGCCCATGCCGCGGCCTGGTAGCGCGAGGCCGCCATGGCGCCCGCCGTCAGGTGCGTGCGCTTGTCCAGTGCCCAGGTGCCGGTGCCGGTCGCCACCCAGGGCTTGTCTTGCAGGTCGCGGTGGCCGTACGGGCGGTAGCGCCCGACGGCGAACGCGTAGCCCGCCGTGGTGCGCAGCGCGGTCGCGCCCAGGGCGGCGGCCGGCACGGTGAACGGCCGACGCGAGCCGTCGGCCTCGATGACCGTCACCTCCAGGTCGCTCGCGCCGCTGAGCAGCGGCAGGCCCGTCAGCGAGAACGGCCCGGGCGGAACGACCGTCGAATAGATCAGCGCGTGGTTCTGCCGCACCTCGACGCGGGCTTGCGTGTGGGCGATGCCCTCGACCACGGCGCCGTTGTCGCGTGCGTCGGCGCGCAGGGCCTCCTCCGGGACGATCTGCACGCCCAAGATCGGATCGCCCGGGAAGACCGAGCTGGCGATGTTGATCTGGCCGCCCTGCACCGTCGAGCCCAGGCCGGTCAGCGTCTTCTGGCCGTAGGCATGCAGGTGCTGGAGCTTCTCCTTGCCGTTGCTCGACGTGTAGCTCTGGCGACTGCGGAAGATCCAGTCGCCCACGTTCAGGCCGGCTTCGGTGCTCAGCGAATGGAAGCTGCTGGTGCCACCGGCATGGCGGCTGTCCATCGTCAGCAGGTCGTAGTTCAGCAGGCCGGCAGCGCCGCCGCTGCTGAAGGTGTCGGCGCGCTCGCGGGCCCGGAACGCATCGGTCGGCACGATGAGGCGGACCTCGTCCCTGCCGGGGCGCAGCTCGATGATGGTGCTGGGGAACTGGCGCTGGAATTCATCGCAGGCCGTGGCGCCCGCCGCTGCGTCGCCCACCTCCGGGCCGGTGACAAGGCCGGCCTTGTCCCGCAGTGTCTTGTCGAAGCACAGGCGGCCTTCCGCATCGAAGGTGGCAGGCACCAGCCCGCGGCGCTCGTCGTTGACGAACAGCGTCACGACGTTCGTCCCGGTGCGAAAGCGGGCTTCGTGCTGGAAATACTCCGCCAGCTTCGGGTCGAGGCCACGCTGCTTGAGCACGTCCAGGTCGAAGCCGGCGACCTGCTTCTCCTTGACGAACTGCTCGATGGCGTCGGCGCGCTCCTCGCCGGCCAGGGCAAAGGCCGAGGGAGACACCAGCAGCACGGAAAGCATCGCCGGCAGGCCGACCAAAGCGCCCTTCGTGCGCTCGCCCACCACCGCCGCGGCGACCGGCGAGCGGCGGTGAGTTCGGTGCCACGCGCGCCCGCGCGGCCGGTGTGCGGCCGCCGAGGCCGCGGTGCGGAAGGACAGTGCAGCCATCGTCAGTGCGCCGCGAGTCGGACGTCGTAGCTGGCCACGGTGAAGCCGTACACCGTCGCGGGCACCAGCCGCACCGTGGCGGCCCCACGGGCCGCAGCCGACAAGGGCACTTCCACGGTCTCACCGGGCAGCACATAGGGGCGCGGCAGCTCGACCGTCGCGGTAGACGGCAGCAGCTGCACCGAGGTGGCCAGGCGCACGACGTACGGGCTGTCGTTCACGACGCGCAGCGTGTCGGCCCCGGCCGACCACTTCAGTCGCTTCCATGGCTGGTCGTCCTTCGCCAGGCCCTTGGGGTGGATCAGCACCGGCAGGTTCTGGCGAACGTTCATGTTCACGCGGATGCCCGGTTCCATGTTCTTCGGCGGGATGCCTTCGAAGGTCACGCGCCGCAGGCGCTGCGTCGTGAGCGGCTGCCTGGTCTGCAGCAGAAATCGCACGAGCTGGGTTTGCCCCGGCTCGACCCGGGCGACCGGCGGCGTCACGATCAGCAGGGTGTCGTCGTCTCCGGGGATGCCCGCCAGCGACGTGAACATGAGGGCCGGCTTGGCATCCGTGTTCTTGACGTTGATGCTGGCTTCGCCATCGCTCTCGTTGACGATGACGATCGAGGTCTCCGGCAGCATGCCCGCGGCATGCAGCGGCAGCGGCGCGAGGCCCACGGCCAGTGCGGCCGAGACGGACAGTGCAAAAGCAAAGGTGGCGGGGATGAATTTCACGGTTCTCTTTCCTGTGTACGGACGAGCGCGTCCGCCGTCTCGAAAGGGGCGCTTTCGAGAAGAATCAAAAATGGGGTGGATCGACGGGCTGTTCGCCAGCCGTGGCGCCAGGGGGCACCGCGCCGATCCCGATCGGTCCGGGCGCGATGCCGGATGGCCCTCGATGCCAGGGCGGGCTCGGGGAGCCGGATGTCCTGGAGAGGGTTGTGCCCGATACCTCGGCCGGCACAACCCTGCATCGAGCGGCGGCGCCGCCCGATGCAGCCCAGTGGCTTACAGGTAGACGAGTTCGAACGTCGACAGGCCGTCCAGCGGGATCTCGCGGTTCAGCGACAGGTTATTGCCCCGGTCGATGGCGGTGCCCACAATGAAAGAAGCCTTGATGGAGCGGTAGGCGTCGGGCGCCCTGTCCGAGACGAAGTCGGCGAATGCAAAGAGCGACTCGCCGCCAGTGGTCATGCCGCCTTGAGTGCCCCCCCAGTTCAACCCGCCGTTCGAGCTCTCAAGGGGATACGCGTAGCCTCGATCGCTGGTCGCGCTCAGGACCCGCATCGAATAGGCGCCAGTGTTCTTGCCATCCACAGCGCCCAAGCCGAACTTGTAGCGCGCATCGGTCTGCCCGGAAATGGTTTCCAGGGAAGTTACCGCGGTCCCCGCGCGTTCGTCGACCACCTTGAAGGCAAACAACGTAGACGCATCGCAGGTCAGGGTCAAATGGGTCGACTTTTGCGGGAGCGTGGTCTGCGCCGTCGGTTTCAGCGAGCTGGCGGGAATCTTGCCGTAGTCGATCACGCCACCGTTGGAAAAAGCCGGTTGGCAAGCGGCCGGCACGATGGTGCCGGCGATCCGGAGCTCGGCACTTTCCGCGCTCGCATGGATCGGCGCGAACATCACGGCGGCCACACCGGAGATGGCAGCAAGGGTTGCAATTCTCTTCACAAATTTTTCCTTAGGGAGCTTCAAGAAAGTCTCAAGCGGGGGATTCGCCGGGACCCGTCCAGGGTCCCGAGACGATGCGCTTGACGACAGAAGAACCACGAGCGCAGATGGATCGACGGGCTCTTCGTCGGCCGTTGCTTACAGGTAGACGAGCTCGAACGTCGACAGGCCGTCGAGCGGGATCTCGTGGGTCAACGGCAGGTTGCTGCCCTTGTCGATGGCGGTCACCACGCGGATGTCGGCCGCGATGGACCTGTGGGCGGTGGGCACCGTTCCCGTGGCGCTGCCGCCGAAGGCGACGAGCCTGCCACCGTCACCGGCCATGCCGCCGTCAAAGGCGATCCATGTCGCCCCGCCGTCCAGGCTGGCAAGGTGGTTGGTGGTGGCCGCCTTGCCGGCCGACATCGTGCTCATGGATTTCTCGCTCGGCCCTTCCGACATCGACGGGCTCAACCTCCTGCGGGCGCTGAAGGTCCGGCATCCACTCAGCCAGACGATCGTCATCTCCGCGCACTACGGCGCGGCCACCGTGGCACTGGCGCTGAAGGCCGGCGCGCGCGGCTACGTCGGTAAGAGCCAGGAACTCGGCGAGGTGGTGGCGGCCGTGCGCACGGTGGCCAAGGGCCGCATCCACCTGCATCCCGACATGGCGGCGGACATCGCGACCCATTCCGAAGCAGCCTCGCACCACACCGACGCCGACGCGCTCACGGCGCATCCCCTGCTGTCCCCGCGCGAGCGCGAGGTGCTGCGCTGCTGCCTGGAAGGCCTGTCGGTCACGCAGATCGCGGCGAAGTTCTCCCGCAACGTGAACACCATCAGCACGCAGAAACACGCGGCCTTCCGCAAGCTCGGCATCCGCACGGACAACGAGCTGTTCAAGATCCGCCACCAGCTGGACAAGACATGAACCCCTGGCGCGCGCTCGGGCGAGTGGCCCGCTGGACGATGTGCGGCGCGATGGCCCTCCCCGCCGGCCCCGCATGGGCGCAGACGCAGCCCGTCTTCACCGAGGAAGAGCATCGCTGGATGAACGCCAACCCCGTCGTGCGCTATGCCGCCGACACGCGGCTGAGCCCGCTGGAGTCCATCGAGCACGGCCGCTACAAGGGCCTCATCGCGGAGTACCTCGACGCGGTCGCGCGCAAGTCGGGCCTGCGCTTCGAGCTGCACGCCACCCACGACTGGCAGGAAGCCCAGCAGGCCTTCCTCGACGGCAAGGTCGACATGTTCCCGAACGCCAGCGCCCAGCGCACCACGCGCGAGGTCGGCGCCCGGCTGCGCCTGACCGATCCCTTCTTCGTGGCACAGACCCTCATCGTCACGCGCACCGATGCCCCGATCGTCCTGCACATGAAGGACCTGGAGGGCAAGGTGGCGGCCGTGCGCGGCGGGGGCTCCTACGAGCATGTCTTTGCCGATCGCTACCCCGGCGTGCGCGTGCTGCCCACCAGCGAACCGATGGAGAGCCTGGACGCGGTGATCTCAGGCCAGGCCTATGCCGCCATCGGCTCCGACGCGGTGTTCCTGCCCATGATGCGCCGCAGGTATGCCAGCCGGCTGAGCATCTCGGGCACGGTGGGCGACCTGCTGTACCTGGCCCAGATGGGCGTTCGCGCCGACCTGCCGCTGCTGCATTCGATCGTGGAGAAGTCGCTCGCCAGCCTCTCGGCGGCGGAAACCGGCCAGATGAACGACCGGTGGCTGGAGCAGACCGACTTCGGCGAACCGTCGCTGCTGTCGATCGTGCGCTACCGCCTGCCGCAGCTGTTGCTGCTGCTCGGCGGCGTCGTGCTGCTCGGCTGGTTCGCCTGGCGCGCCCGCGTGGCGCAGCGCGCCGCACAGAAGAGCGAGCGCACCAAGTCGAACTTCCTGGCGGTCATGAGCCACGAGATCCGCACGCCCATGAACGCTGTGCTGGCCTCCATCGAGATGCTGGCGCACACGCCGCTGGATGCACGCCAGAAGCGCTTCACGCGCACCGCCTCGGCGGCTGCCGAAGCCCTGCTGTCGCTGCTGGACGATGTGCTCGACCTCTCGAAGCTGGACGCCCGGCGCCTCGCGCTGGAACTGGTGCCCACCGACGTCGACACGCTGGCGCAAAAGGTGGCGCATGTGGCGCGCGTCAACGCGCAGGACAAGCCGCTGGTCATCGCGGTGCGCACGCACAACCCCTCGGGCCGCCAGGTGCTGATCGACCCCACGCGGTTGCGGCAAGTGCTGCTCAACCTGCTGGGAAATGCCGTGAAGTTCACCGAGCGCGGGCGCATCGACGTGACGCTGGAGCTGCTGGACGACGGCGACATGAACGGCCTGCTGACGGTCACTGTGAGCGACACCGGCATCGGCATCGCGCCCTCGCAGCAGGCCACCCTCTTCGACGCCTATTCGCAGGCCGACAGCGCCACGACCCGGCGCTTCGGCGGCACCGGGCTGGGGCTGACCATCTGCAAGGAGCTGGTCGAGTTGATGGGCGGCGAGATCCGGTTGACCAGCCGCCTTGGTGCGGGCACCTCGGTCGAGTTCGCCTTGCCGGTGCAGCTCGGGGCACCGGCACAAGAGGTTTCCAGGGGCACCGCTGCGGCGCATGGCAAGCCGCCTTCCGGTCCTGCGGCCACCGTGCTGGTCGTGGAGGACCACCCGGGCAACCAGTTCATCATCGCGGAGCAGTTGCGCCTGCTGGGCTATGACGCCCGGATCGAAGCCGACGGCGCGGCGGCACTGGCCG
The DNA here is from genome assembly GCF_058788795.1 of Variovorax sp. FW301-JW7. NCBI lineage: Bacteria > Pseudomonadati > Pseudomonadota > Betaproteobacteria > Burkholderiales > Comamonadaceae > Variovorax > Variovorax sp. FW301-JW7. The sequence continues at coordinate 69,363 of NZ_JBYTBC010000014.1, read as the reverse complement.
CGCTCGCGCCGCCGCATCCTTTTGCGCTCGTGCTCATGGACTGCCACATGCCCGGAATGAGCGGCTACGAAGCGACACGCCGCATCCGGGAGTGCGAGCGCGAGGCCGGTGCGAACCATCTGCCCGTGATCGCGATCTCGGCCGCAACCGACTCGGCGCACCTCGACGAATGCATGGAATGCGGGATGGACGGCGTGCTCAAGAAGCCGCTGCGGCTGGACGAGCTGTCGAGCATGCTGCAGCTCTGGCTGGGCGGCGCGCCGTCGTCGCCGCAGCAACCCGACTCGGCCTTGCCACCGCAGTTTCACGAGGCCATGGAGGAAGACCTGGCGGCGTTGCGTCGGGCGTTCGCTGCGGGCGACACCGCGAGTGCGGCGCACCATGCGCACCGGATCAGGGGCGCGGCCTTGATGGTCGACGCTGCGGCCGTGGCAGCGCCTGCCGACGCGTTGGAAGATATCGCCCGCGGCGACACCGCTTCGGATCACATGCGCGTGGCGGACCTGCTGGACGAACTCCAGCTTGCACTTTCGGCGATGGCCGCATCTTGAACCGACGGCGCCTCAATCCTGCGCCATCTGCTCCTGCATCAACCGCCGAAGAATCGCCAGCGCCGGCGCCTCCGTGCGCTGGCGCAGCGTCACCAGCCCGAAGCGCGCCGTGCCGCGCATCGGCGGCTCCATCCGCAGCCGGACCAGGTCGGGCGCCGTCGCGTGCACCGCCAGCAGCACCGTGTCGCTCTGGCGCACCACATCGGCGATGCTGGGCAGCTCCTCGCACTGCAGGGTCACGCAGTTGGCCGGATGCGCCTGCGGGCCGTAGGTCTCGACCAGCGTGCGGGCCACCTCGTCGCTCAGCGGCGTCGAGGCGATCGGGTAGCGCTGCACCGCCTCGAAACTCACGCCCTTGCGCAGCCGCGTGAGCGGATGGCCGCGGCGGCACAGGAAAGCGCCGCGCAGCTCGTACACGTGGGTCAGCACCAGGTCGGGCGCGGGCTTGAGCGCGCGCGCATCGACCACCAGCGCGTCCAGGCTGCGCTCGCGCAGCGCCTGCGCCAGCAGGTCGGTGCTGCCGCGCGCGATCACGGTGCGCACGGCCGGGTGGTGCGTCGCCATGTGCAGCAAAAAGGGCGTCATCAGCAGCGCGCCCGGCCCCGAGCCCAGCCCGATGCGCACCGTGCCGCCCTCGCCTTCGCGCATCTGCCGGCCACGGTCGCGCAGCGCCTCGGCCTCCGACACCAAGAGCCGCGCGCGCTCCAGCACCTCGCGCCCGAAGGCCGTGAGCTCGTTGCGCCGGCCGATGCGGTCGAACAACGGCATGCCCAGCTCGTCCTCGAGCGCGCGCACGCTGCGGCTGAGCGCGGGCTGTGTCAGGTGCAGCGCCTGCGCCGACTGGCTGAACGAGCCCGTGTGGGCCAGCGAAATCAGGTGCCTCAGTTGAACCAGCGTCATGGCGAAAGCCTCGTTTTCATGAATGCATTGGACTCATGCTAATGCAGCCAACAATGCATTGGACGTTGCGCGGGGCCGCTCCTAGCATTCCCCTGCATCCGGCCCCACGAGCCGGCACCACCCCAGGAGACATGACTTTGACGACGACTTCGCTCTTCCGATCCGCGCTGCTGCTCGGCTGCGGGCTGATGCTGCTGGCCGCGGGCCCCGCCCGCGCCGACGGCTTTCCCGCCAAGCCCGTGAACCTGATGGTTCCCTACCCGGCCGGCGGCCCCTCGGACGCCACCGCGCGCATCTTCACCGTGCCGCTGGGCAAGGCGCTGGGCCAGCAGGTGGTCGTGGAGAACCTGGGCGGCGTGAGCGGCGCCATGGCCGCGCAGAAGGTACTGGCCGCGCCGGCCGACGGCTACTACCTCTTTCAGGGCTCGCCCAACGAGATCATCCTGGCGCCGCTGGCCAATGCGGCCGTGAAGCTCAAGGCCGAAGACTTCCGCATGGTGCACCCGGTGGCCGAGGCGGTGATGGTCTTCGTCGCCCGCAAGGACCTGCCGGCCAACAGCGTCGACGAGCTCATTGCCCTGGCGCGCAAGTCGCCCGACAAGCCGCTGTCGTACGGCAGCGTGGGCATCGGCTCGCTGTACCACCTGATCCTCGAGAAGGTGCAGCTGGACACCGGCGTGAAGCTCATGCACGCGCCCTACAAGGGCAACGCGCCGCTGCTGCAGGACATCGGCGGCGGCCAGGTCGACTTTGCCGTGCTGGTGTACAGCGCCGCCATGGGCGCGCTGGCCGACCAGGGCCGGCTGAAGATCCTCGGCCAGCTCGGCGGGCAGCGCTCGGAGCTGCTGAAGAACGTGCCCACCGCCAGCGAAGGCAAGGAGCTGAAGAACTTCAACTACAAGACCTGGAGCGGCTTCTTCGTGCGCAAGAACACGCCCGAGGACGTGGTGCAGAAGCTGCACCAGGCCGTCGGCGCGGCGCTGAAGGAAACCAGCGTGCGCGAGCAGCTCGCGGCCCAGACGCAGCTGGCCTCGCCGCAGACGACGCTGGCCGAATCGGCGAAGTTCTACGAAGCCGAGACCGCGCGCTACCGCGACATCGCCAAGTCCATCCGCCTGGAACCCCAATGAGCACCACCGCCCTCCTGAACGACCTGCACGCCAGCGCCGACACCTTCATCGGCATCCGCCGCGACATCCACCAGCACCCCGAACTCGGCTTCGACGAGCACCGCACCTCGGCGCTGGTGGCCGCAAAACTCCAGGCCTGGGGCTACACCGTCGAGCGCCATGTGGGCGGCACCGGCGTGGTGGGCCGGCTGGTGCGCGGCAGCGGTACGCGCCGCCTCGGCCTGCGCGCCGACATGGACGCCCTGCCCATCGACGAGGCCACAGGCCTGGCTTACGCCAGCGCGCACACGGGCGTGATGCACGCCTGCGGCCACGACGGCCACACGGCGATGCTGCTGGCGGCGGCGCAGCACCTGGCCGAACGCGGGCGCTTCGACGGCACGCTGAACCTGATCTTCCAGCCCGCCGAGGAAGGCGGCGGCGGCGCGGTGCGCATGATCGACGACGGCCTGTTCGAGCGCTACCCCTGCGACGCCATCTTCGCGATGCACAACATGCCCGGCATGGCGCAGGGCCGGCTGGCGATGCGCGAAGGCCCGGCCATGGCCTCGTCCGACTACGCCACCATCACCCTCACCGGCGTGGGCGGCCACGGCGCCATGCCGCACCGCGCGGCCGACCCCATCGTGGCCGCGGCCAGCACCGTGATGGCGCTGCAGAGCGTGGTCTCGCGCAACATCGACCCACTGCAGATGGCGGTGGTCACGGTGGGCGCCATCCACGCGGGCAAGGCCAACAACGTGATCCCGCAGAGCGCCGTGCTCGAGCTGAGCGTGCGGGCCCTCGACCGCGAGGTGCGCAAGAAGATCGAAACCCGCATCAAGGCGCTGGTGGCCGCGCAGGCCGAGAGCTTCGGCGTGCAGGCGCAGATCGACTGGCGGCCCGGCTACGCGGTGCTGGTCAACACGCCCGAAGAAACCGCCTTTGCCCGCACGGTGGCCGAAGAACTCGTGGGCCCGGCGCAGGTCACCTGGCAAACGCCGCCGCTGCCGGGCAGCGAAGACTTCGCCTTCATGCTGGAGCGCGTGCCCGGCTGCTACCTGCTCATCGGCAATGGCGACGGCGACGCGCACGGCGCCTGCATGGTCCACAACCCGGGCTACGACTTCAACGACAGCAACGTTGCGGTGGGTGGCGCCTACTGGGTGCTGCTGACCGAGCGCTTCCTGCGCGCCGCGAACTGAACGTTCAAGCAGACTGCCGTGCGAGCCATTCGCGCGGCGACACGCCCACCTTCTGTGCGAACAGGCGCGACAGCGCCGAAGCGTTCGCGTAGCCGAGGCTGTCGGCAATCGCCTTGACCGACGCACCCGTGCGCAGCTCGGCCTGCGCGATCGTCAGGCGCCACTGCGCCAGGTAGTCGGCGGGCGTCGCGCCCACCACCGACTTGAAGCGCGCCGCGAACGCGCTGCGCGACATGCCGGCCTCGGTGGCCATCTGTTCGAGCGGCCACGGCTCGCCCGGGCGCTCGTGCAGCGCGACCAGCACGCGCGCCAGTTGCGGATCGCCCAGGCCCGTCAGCAGGCCGACGGGCACGCCGCTCTCCTGCGGATGGTCGAGCAGCCAGCGCAGCAGCTGGATCAGCACCACCTCGAACAGCCGGTCGGCCAGCAGCCGGTGCCCGCACAGCACGCGCCCGGTTTCCGCGAACAGCAGCGCCAGCGAAGCTTCGAGGCCGTCGACCGCATGCAGCGGCAGCCGCACCAGCGGCGGCAAGGCGCGCACCAGCGGGTGCGCCTCGCCGCCGTCGAAGTCGACCGTGGCGCAGACGAAATCCGAGCCTTCGGTGGGCGCGTTGTGGAAGTCGTGCGCCAGCGGGCGCGGGTAGAACAGCAGGCTGGGCTCCTTCACGACCAGCTTGCGCGGCACGCCCGCCGAACGCACCGACGGCGCCGAATGCGTGACCACCATCTCGCCGCGCCGCATCACATGCAGGAAGCTGCGCCCTTCCTTCGCCGCGAAGTGCGTCACGCCGCACAGCGGCCCCGTGTGGAACAGGTGGGCCCGGACACGGAAACGCTCGAGCAGGGACGAGAGCCTGTCGATGGGCGGCGGTGTTTCTCTCGGCATTGGACGAAAAGGTATGTTGAATGGATGAAAGCGTTCAAATCATACGGACTGCTGGAAGACACTGCCATCAACGTCATTGCTGTCACCACCACCGAAAGGAAGTCTTCATGTCCCGCATCCACCTCGTCTCGGACACCGCCGCCACTGGCGACGCCCAGGTCCTGCTCGCCCAGATCCACGGTGCCTTCGGCGCCACGCCGAACATGTTCCGCGCCGTCGCCAACTCGCCCGCGGCGCTGCGCAGCCTCTGGGGATCGTTCGGCGCGCTCGGCGGCGGCGTCATTCCGGCGCAGCTCGGCGAGCAGATCGCCGTGGCCGTCGCCGACCGCAACGCCTGCCACTACTGCCTTGCAGCGCACACCGCGCTGGGCCGCAAGGCGGGCGTGTCGGCCGCCGACATGACCGCTGCCCAAGCCGGCGAATCGGCCGACCCGCGCACGGCGGCGGCGCTGCGCTTTGCGCTCAAGCTCGTCGATGCACGCGGCCAGGTCAGCGACGCCGACGTGCAGGCCCTGCGCGCCGTGGGCTTCGACGACCGGCACATCGTCGAGATCCTGGCCCACGTCGCGCTGAACCTGTTCACCAACTACGTGAACGTGGCGTTCCAGGTGCCGGTGGATTTCCCGCAGGTGAAGCTGCGCACCGAGGCGGCCTGACATGGCCTGGCCGCGCCCCGAGGCACCCGAGCTGCAGGTCGCGCAGTGGCTCAACACCGATGCGCCGGTCACGCTCGCGTCGCTGCGCGGCCGGGTCGTGGTGCTGCACGCGTTCCAGATGCTGTGCCCGGCCTGCGTGTCGCACGGCCTCCCGCAGGCGAAGAAGACGCAGAAACTGTTCGCCGCGAAAGACGTCGCGGTGATCGGCCTGCACTCGGTGTTCGAGCACCACGACGTCATGACGCCCGCCGCGCTCGACGCCTTCGTGCGCGAGTACCGGCTGGGCTTTCCCATCGGCATCGACCAGCCTTCGCCCACCGGCGGCATTCCCGCCACGATGCGCGACTACCAGTGGCAGGGCACGCCGAGCACGGTGCTGGTCGACCGGCAGGGGCGCCTGCGCATGAGCCACTTCGGGTTGATCGACGACATGGCTTTGGGCGCCGCCATCGGGCAACTCGCGGCCGAAGAGGCGCCTGCGCACCTCATTGCACAACCTGCAGACGATGCATCGCCAGACGGCCCGTGCGACGACACCGCCTGCCGCGCCTGAAAGAAGAAAGGACACTCGCCGCATGCCATCCATCGCCCTGCAACACCTCGCCTTCGAAGACCTCGGGCGCTTCGCCAGCGCGCTCACCCAGGCCGGCCACGCCATCGACTACCGGCAGGCGGGCCCGTTCGCGCTCAGCGCCGACGAGTGGCGCCACGCCGATCTCGTCGTGGTGCTCGGCGGGCCCATCGGGGCCTACGACACGGCAACCTACCCCTGGCTCGCCGAGGAGATCGGCGGCCTGCGCGAGCGGCTGGCGCTGCATCGGCCCACGCTGGGCCTGTGCCTGGGCGCGCAGCTCATGGCCCGTGCGCTCGGCGCGCGCGTGTACCCGTCGGGGCACGCGGAGATCGGCTGGGCGCCGGTCGACCTGAGCGCGGCGGGCCGGGCCTCGTGCCTCGCGGCGCTGGACGGCGAACCCGTGCTGCACTGGCACGGCGACACCTTCGACCTGCCGCCCGGTGCCGAACTGCTGGCGAGCACCGCGCGCACGCCGCACCAGGCCTTCCGCCACGGCCGCCATGCGCTGGCGCTGCAGTTCCATCCCGAGGCCGACCCCGCACGCATCGAGCCCTGGCTCATCGGGCACCACCACGAACTGGCCGCGGCCGGCATCGACATTCCCGCGCTGCGCGCCTGCAGCGCCGAACTGGCCGACCTGCGCTCCGATGCCGCGACACGCATGCTGACGGCATGGCTGGAGCAGCTCGCATGACGCAACCCGCCCTGACCATCGACGCCCTGCTGGTCGGCCCTGTGGCCCTGCTGCCCGACGGCCGCACGCGCAGCGGCATCCGCAAGACGCCCACGACCGATGCGCTGTGGCTGTCGCCCACCGGCCTGCAGGGCGATGCGCAGGCCGACTTGCGCATCCACGGCGGTGTCGAGAAGGCCGTGCACCACTACCCGCGCGAACATTACGCGGGCTGGGCGGCGGGTGGCCACCGCACCGAACTGCTGGCGCACGCGGGCGCCTTGGGTGAGAACATCTCGACCACGGGCTGGGACGAATCGACCGTGTGCATCGGCGACATCGTGCAGCTGGGCGATGCGCGGGTGCAGGTGTCGCAGGGCCGCCAGCCCTGCTGGAAGCTCGACGCGCACTTCGGCAGGCCCGGCATGGCGCGCGAGATGCAGGCGCGCGGCTGCACGGGTTGGTACTACCGCGTGCTCGAACCCGGCTGGGTGCGGGCCGGCGCGATGGCCACGCGCGTGGAACGCCCGCACCCGGAGTGGCCGCTGTCGCGCCTCATCGCACTGCTGTTTTCGCGTGACGCGCGCTTCGCGCCCGAATGGGAACAGGCCGCTGCCCTGCCCGCCTTGGCCGAGCGCTGGCGCGCCACGTTTCGCAAGCGGGTGGATGCGGGGCGGGTCGAAGATTGGGAGCCGCGCCTGCGCGCACCTGAGGCCTGAGGCGGCTCAGAACGCCAACACGCGCCGGAACGGCCGCGGTGCGGCGTCATTGCCCGACGACACCGCCAGCAGCAACTCCACCCCAGTGGCCGGTGCGCGCGCCGGCGCCACGCCCGGCAGGCGGCGCCAGCCCAAGCCGGGTTCCCAGGCGCGCAGCTGGAAGGTCGCGACACCGTCGAGCACCGCCACCCGGTCCGCAGGCTCGGGCGCCTGCAGCGGAAACACGGCCGACACGGGCCCCGCCGCGCGGTAGAGCACATCGCCGCGCACCCACCATTGCACGCGCTGCCACTGCCCGGCCGCGGCCGGCGCGGTGCGCACGATCTCGACCACGAACGGTGCGCCGTTCGGCTGGCGCGCCTGCATCGCCACCGGCAGCAGTGACGCGGCGGCCGAAGGATTCGCCGATGCAGCCGCCGGCGCCGGCAGCTCGGTGGTCGCGCGCAAGGCTACGTCGCGCTCGAACTGGTCCAGCGCGCGCAGCAGCCGGGCCACGCGCTCGGTGCGGTCTTCGAGTTGGTCGTTCGCGCGGCTCACGCTGTCCAGGCCGCGCCAGGACATCACGGCGAGCACGGCCATGAGCGCGATGGCGATCATCACTTCGACCAGCGTGAAGCCGCGCTGCGTGCGCTTCATGGTGGGGCACTGCGCGTGTGCAGCGTGGCCAGCAGCCGGTCTTCGTCGTCGGCCGCGTAGACCTGCACGCGCACCGGCCGCAAGCCATCGACCATGGTCCCGACCTCCAGCCGGCAGACGAAGCGGATGCCGCCCTGCGGGCAGTCGCTGCGCGACACGCCCGGCGTGGGGGGCGCGCCGCCCAGCTGCAGTTCCGCCAGCTGGTTGCCCGCCGACAGCATCGCCAGCGACTGCCGCTCCAGCAGGCCGAGGTTGCCGATGGTGAGGCTCGAGGCGCGCACGATCGCGGCCAGCGCGATGCTCACGATGGTCAGCGCGATGAGGATTTCGATCAGCGTGAAGCCGCGGTTCTTAGCGCACATGAAACGCCCCGGATGCATCCCGCGTCACCGTCACCGTGGTCGCGCCATGCCGCAGTTCGCGCTGCCAGCTGGCGCCCACGGGCTCCGACGTGAGCACGACCGGCCTGGCCGGCACGACCTCGACCGGCCCCACGCGCCAGCCGCGCGGACGCAGTTCGTCGTCCGCGGCGAAGGTGTCGAGCGCGCCGAGTGTCGTCACCTGCGGGATCGCGCTGCCGCCGCGCTGCACCCAGGTGCCGCGCGCAAAGCGGTAGCCCTCGGCATCGGCCTGCCACGCGATCGTGCGGCCGTCCACGCGCACCTCGTTCTGCGCCACGGCCAGGTGCCGCGCCAGCTCGCGCGCGTCGCGCCGCAGTTCCTGCGCGGGGTCGGGCGCAATGCCCAGGCTGATCGCGGCGGTGGCGATGCCGACGATGACCAGCACGATCATGAGTTCGATCAGCGAGAAGCCGCCCTCCCCGCGCCTTGGCCATCGCATGCCGCTCGTCATCCCGTCGTGGAAACACGCCATGCGGCCGATGCTAGGCAGGCTGCGTGATGCCGCGATGAAACGCAGTGCTGACACGAAACCCCAACGCCCGCGTGATAGACACAGGGGGTGCCCGCCGCCCTCGCGGCCCGCTGACCGCCCTTCACCATGCGCCCTTTCACGCCCCCCTCCGCCCGCCTTCTCGTTCATGCCGCGGGCCTGTCGCTGGTCGTGGCCGGTGTCGTGACCTGGGGCCGGCTGCTCACGCCTTCTGCCCCGCAAGTGCGAACCGCGCCCGCGCAGGCCGTCGTCGCCGATCCCACGGCCGATGCGCTCGCGGCCTGGTTCGGGCCCGGCGAGGTCCGCGCGAACATCGCGGTCAAGGGCTTGATCAAGGGCACGGGCCAGGCCGGCGTGGCCGTGCTGTCGGTGAACGACGGCGCGCCGCAGTCCTACCGGGTCGGCGATGCGCTGGGCCGCGCGCTCACGCTCGCGGGCATCGAGGCCGACGCCGTGACGGTCGACAAGGCCGGCACCTCGCTGCGCATCGCCGCGCCGGTGCTGCCCACGGCGCCCGGCATCGTGCGCGCCGCGCCCTGAACCTTCGCGGCGCTCAGGGCGCCGTTTCGCGCGGGCGCGCATCCGGCGCCGAGGCCCAGTTCGACAGCGCATGCAGCAGCCCGCGGTTTACGCGGAAATCGCCGTCGCCCGACTCCGGCAGGAAGGCGCCCGACAGCGCCCGCGTCACGACACGCACCGCACGCGGATCGCCGCCGAAGGCTTCGAGTTCGCGCGCAAAGGCCGCGCGCGCGGGCAGCTCGTCGGCAAAGCGCTCGAAGCCCACGAACCAGCGAAAGAGCATGTTGTAGGCCAGGCTCTCGTGCACCTTCTGCGCGTCTTCGAGCGAATAGATGATCTGCAGCATCAGGCTCTTGAACAGCGTCGCCGCATCGACCGTGCCGCCATGCTGGCGCTCCAGCTCGGCCAGCAGCGTGCGCTCGTGGCGCAGCGTGTCTTCCACCTGGTCGCGCAGCGCCACCAGCGGATGGCTCTGGGGCACCAGCGCGCGCAGGTTGTCGGCCTGCACCCAGGCCTGATGGCTCACGATCCAGACCCAGGGCGAGCCGTAGCGGTTGACCGCCACCGGGCCTTCGCGCGCGCGCTCGACGATCTTCGAGAGTCGGGCATCGAGCTCCTGCATGGTGACCCGCAACGGCGACATCCACTTCATCTTGTTCGCTCCCTTCACGTTGCCGCGCCGTCCCGGCGCAATTCGGCCAGCGCCTGCCGCAGCGTGGTGTCGACCCGCCGCGCCGTCGTGCCCTGGCGCCGGGCCACGTCCTGGCGCGACATCTCGTGCCAGCGCAGCGCCAGCAGCACCGAACGATGGCGCTGCGGCAGCCGCGCCATGGCGCGGTCGACGGCGGCGACGTCCGAGCGCGCCTGTGCGATCTGCGCCGGACCGGGGCGCGGGTCGGCCATCGCCTCCAGGTCGGCCCCCTCCGCGCTCACGCCCTGCCAGCGCTTGCGCGCGCGGATGCGGTCCATCGCGAGGTTGGACGCCACGCGGTACACGTAGGCGTCGGGGTTCGCGGGCACCTCCTGCAGCGTGCATTCGCCCAGCCGCAGCCAGGCCTCGTGCAGGCATTCGCTGGCGAGGTCCGCGCAGCCGAGCTGCCGTTCGAGGCGCCGTTGCAGCGGCGTGTACTGCGCCGCGAGGTGCTGCTGCAGCTGCACGCCCGGCGTCGGCGCCGCCACCGGCCGTGGGGCCGGGCGCAGCGCGGGCAGCGCGACCCGGTCGTCGATCAGGCGCCAGACCGAAGGCCGCATCGAGGAGAACCGGTCCGGGGCGCGTCGCAAGGCGTGAGGATGGGGAGTCATGGTCGGTTTCGCTGAGCGCCCGTCGCGCCGCCCCGGACTCTCCGGTGGCGGCAGCGGCCAGGCCTGGGACAACAAGGGAAGGAACACGGGCGCCCGTCGGCCAGGGCGCGGGCTCGACGGGTCGTTCAGCGTTGCAGGTTGGCGCGCTCCTCGTCCGTCAGTTGCCGGCTCATCGCCGGCGGCAGGCTGCCACCGCCGCCGAGCACGCGGATCACGCTGCGCGGGTTGTAGCTGACGGCGGTGGTGGCGGCCTTGGCGCTGTCGGCCGGCGCCTGTGCGCCGTTGCTTCCGGTTCCACTGACCGGCTCGTTGCCGAAGCCCAGCACGCGCACCGTAAACACCGACGGCAGCGCCTGTCGCGCCGCCGCGCGTTCGCGCTGCATCACGTCCTGCGCCGCCATGCTGGCCTGCGAGGCGGCGGCGCTGGCGTTGGTCAGCGCGCCCACGTTCACCGAGGCCACCACCGGCAGGCCGGCCGATTCGCCCTTGACCTGGATGTTGGCGGCGTTCACCACCTGCAGCGCGGCCACGTTGACGTTGCCCGACACACGGATGCCCGCCTCGCCGGCGTCGATGGTGCCCAGCGGCGCGATCAGGTCGACGTCGCCCGGCGGCACTTCGGCGATGGGCGCCAGCGTCGCGATGCCCGCGCCCGAGCTCGGGGCCTGCGGCGACACCTCGACGTTGCCGACGTTGTCGTACACGCGCTTGGGCGGCGTGAACACCACGGTGGTCTTGGCGCCGCGCCCGGCGTTGATGTCGCCCTTCTCCGACCACGCGAGGATGCTGCCGCCGAAGGTGGTCATGATGCGCGACAGCCCGAGCAGCAGGCTGCCCTCGCTGAAGAAGCGGATGTTGCCCTGCCCCTGCGTCAGCACGCCCGAGGTGGCCGGCGGCACCGCGCCCTGCACGCCCAGGATGATGCTGCCGCCCGGCGCCAGCATGTCGATGTCGCCGCCGAACTGGGTGCGCACGCCCGAGCCGCCGAACATGGTGATGTCGCCGTCGAGCGCCGCGCGCATCGGGAACAGCGTGGCGATCATCTCGCGCCCGCGCAGGTAGCTGCCCTGGCGCGGACCGTCTGCGTCGTTGTACTCGCGCCCGCCTTCGCGCAGCTCGGCGTAGTACACCTCGCGCAGGAAGATGCGCTGCTGCGCCGGGGCCAGTGCGTCGAAGTACGCGAGCGCCTGCGCGGTGGTGCCGGCGTCGAAGCCGTAGCGCGCCTTCAGCCAGGCAGCCAGTTCAACGTCGTAGGTCTTCGCGGCCTTGCCCGGCTGCTGCGCCAGCGGCGTGCCGGTTTCGGCGCGGTTCGAGGGGTCGAGGTAGCGCGCGCGGACCGGCGCCATGTCCAGCCCCTGCGTCGCCGCCTGCGCGCCCACGCCGGCCATGAGCGCCACCGAGGCGCCGGGCCGCGTGTCGCCGGGCACGATGGGGCCGATCGAGGTGATGCCGCCGCGGTCTTCCTGCCGCAGGTGCCGGCCCGCCGAGACTTCGAGCGTGCCGGGGCCGGCGATGTCGACGTTGGCGTAGAGGATGTCGCGGCCCGCGGAGATCACCGAGACGTCGGAGGGCTGCTGGTGGACGATGAGGTTGCCGCGTGAGGCTGTGCTCTGGAGCTCGCTCGGACGCTCCACCCAGAACGTGCCCGGCGCATCGCCGGTGTTGACGATGTCCCGGCCGGCCTTGATCCAGATCGGGCCCGCGGCGTGGTACCAGGTCGCGCTGCCGTCGGGCAGGGTCAGCGTCTCGCCGGTGCGCAGGCCGACGATGTCGCCGCTGGCCGCATAGAAGCGAACGGGCGGCGCAGCGGCGTCACGGGCCAGCGGCTGCGCTGCCGTGTTCGGGCCGAAAGCGAACAGCGAAGGCCCGAAGAACTGGGAGCCGGAAATGGCCGTCCCCGTGGGCGAGGCGTTGGTGACGAACTGCTTCACCCCCTGCGCGTCGAACTCGGCAAAAAACGCCGGATTGAACGGCGTCGGCAGCGGCGTGCCGGTGCCCGACATGCCCATGCCGAGTTGGCCCGCGTAGATCGACCCGCCCGACAGCATCTCGAATTCGCCGCGTGCGGAAGGCGCCAGGGTCAGCCCGTAGCTCAGTGCCACGGGGTAGTACCGTGCTTGCGGCAGCGCCGCGTAGCCGGCGTAGATGTTCCCCGTCAACGCGGCGGCGTGAAAGATGCCCGGATAGACGATCCATGCATCCGGCGAGGTGGTCTTCAGTGTCGAGTCGGCGCTGTCCCGGCGTGCCATCACGGGCGTGAGGTGCCCACCCGCCGACAGCAGGTCGATCGTGCTGCGGTCGCTCCACAGGCTGAACCAGCCCTGCCCGCCTCCGTCGTAGCCGGTGCCTCCGAGGCTGAAGGCCGAGCTGTTGGGCGTGGGCACGCGCCCGGGGTCGGCCGCGGCGCCGAGCACCAGGTCGCCGCGCGTGCTCAGGCGCATCGTCGCGTCGCCCGGCAGCAGGTTGATGCCGCCGCGCGCATCGGCAAAGGTCGGGTTGAAGGGATCGATGGCACGCGTGTCGATCGGGTCGCTCAGGTTGAAATTGCTCGACAGGTACTGCAGGCCCAGGCTGCCGATCGACGCCGCGCGCACGTCGGTGCTGCCGCGCAGGTTGGCGATGGCGCCGGTCAGCACGAGGTTCTCCGCGGCCCCGTTGAGCGCGCGGTGCGGGTTCAGGGCGCCGGCCACGCGCATGTCGATGTCGCCGCCGCCCGTGAGGGTCAGGGCACCATCCGCGCCGACGCGGCCGGTGCTCGCCACGGCGAGCACGAGCCCGCCGCTGCTGGGTCTGTCCTGCGAGTTCACCAGTGGCTGCGGCGTGCGCGGTGCAATGGCCCCCGCATCACCGCCCACGCGCACGCTCAGGTTGCCGCCGCCCAGCGTGCCGAAACCTGTGAAGCCGGCCAGCGTCGGCGGGGTGAACGTGCCGGGCACCGGGATGCCGCCGACGTAGGCGCCGAAGTTGATCCACCATGCGCTCGGGATCGGGCTGTCGATGCCCGCCGTGCCCGAGCCTTGCCGCCAGAGCCAGTTGCCGGCCAGCACGCTCGAGCGTTCATCGGAGACGATGTGACCCACGAGGTCGCCGCCCGCCGCGATCAGCAGGTTGCCGCCCTGGTCGGGGTACCACGCACGGTAGGCCGAGAGCGCGCCGTTGTAGTCGGTCAGCGGCGACTGCGGCCCCAGCAGGCCGTCGGCGTTGGTGCCGCGCGGGCGGTTGTGGCCCGCCTCGGTCGCGGTGGCCGTGCCGGCCGTGTACACGCCGAAGGGCGAACGCATCCGCAGGTCGCCGGCTGCCAGCAGTTCGAGGTCGCCGGTGCCGGTGCGCAGCACGCTGAAGGCGGGCGTGTTCGGCGCGCCGACAGCCCGTTCCTGGCCACCGCCGGGCACGCAGAGGCCGGCGCCGATGTCGCACCACCACAGGTCCTCGGGCTCGACCGGTGTGCCGGGCGGACGACCCAGCCAGTTGCCCGGCGCCCACATCGGTGGACCGTTGCCGGGCCCCATTTCGATCGTGAACTTCAACACGCTGTGCGCGTCGGCCAGCTGCAATGCCGCGCGCGAATCCGGCCGCACGGCCCGGCGGTCGGCCGCACCGAGGTCGGCACCCGCCACCAGTTGCAGGTCCCACGAGGTGGCGCCTTCACCGAGCATCGGGGCGATCGCCCAGTTGCGCCCCTGCACGCCATCGACCGTGGGCCGCAGCTGCACCGGCGTGTTGCCGGGCAGTTCCAGCAAGGTGTTCGACGGAATCAGCGCGCCGCGCGCGAGCTGCAGCGGGCCGGCCATGGTCATCTCCACCGGCAGCTCCACGCCCTTGGGCCAGGTCAGCGCGCCCACCGAGGCCGGCGAGCGCAGCGCGGTGCCGGCGCCCAGCCGCGTCTCGGGCGGCAGCGTCACGGCCGTGGCCAGCACCGAGCCGGCGGCATGGGCCAGCGAACCGTCGGGGCGGTAGATGTTGGCCGCGATCACGGTGCCGGCCGGAAGGCTCCACGGCGCTTGCAGCACCGCGTCCACGGGCAGCACGGTGCCGGCGGGCAGCGTGGTGGGGTTCATGGCCACGCTGTAGTTGAGGGTGGCGCCCGCGGGAAAGCGGGTGCCGGTGTCGAGCGTCACGCCGTCGATGGGCACGACGACGGCGCCGCCGGCGTAGCGCCCTTCGGCGAGCATCCAGCCCACGTCGTCCGGCGTGGCCGGCGGCGGCGCGAAGCCGTCGTTGATGCTGCCGTGCACGTTGAGTGCGCCGGCCGCGCGGATCACCAGCTTGCCGGGCTCGCCGAAGCCGCGCCGCGCCGGATCGCCGCGGTGGGCCGCGGGGCCGTAGCGGTAGCCCGAGAGGTCGAGGTCGCCGTCCACCGTGAGGTCGCCGTTCGGGTTGTTCAGCCGGTCGCTCACGATCTCCACGCCCGGGCGCAGGTGGTAGCTGCCCAGGCCTGCGAGGCGTGCCGACAGCGAGGCATTGACCAGCGCCTTGTCGATGAAGGCGACGCTGTGGCCGTCGATCTCATCGAGGAATTTCTGCGTGATCAGTTGCGGCCTGTGGCCCGTCACGTCGGGCGTGGAAGCCAGCGGCGCGTCGTCGTAGGTGCGGAAGGCATTCACCGCGACGGTCTTCGCGCCCGAGATGGCGGGCGTGCCCTCGACCGCCACGGCCACGTCGTCCGCGCCGAGGCGCGGCGCATTGAGGTCGAGCGTGCCGCGCGCGCGGCCGTCGTTCTGCCCGGCGCGGGTGCCCACCGGCACGTCGGTGCCGGCGCGCAGGTCGATGCGTGCGCCGCTGCCCAGCGTGAGCGTGCCGTCGCGGCTCGTGAGGTCGACCACCGCGCGGTTCGGGCTGTCGATGATGCGGCCCGCGCTGTCCACGCGCAGGCCGGTGCCGTGCGCGTCGAGCGCGCCGTTCACGCGCAGGTCGCCCGCCGCGGCCAGCCGGATGGAGCCGACCTGCACGCCGCTCGCGTCGATGCGCCCGTCCACGCGCAGGCTGCCGCCGTCCAGGGCAATGGACACCTCGCGCGCCTTCACGCCGTCGCCCACCACGAGGTCGCCCTGCTTGATCTGGAAGCGCCGCGCGCCGAACACGCCGCCGTCGTTGAGCCGCTGGTTCAGGCCCGCGAAGTCGGACAGGGTCCGGGCGCGCACGGTCAGCTCGCCCGCGTCGTAGGGCACCAGGGTGCCGCCCGCGTCGTAGCTGCCGCTGGTGGCGCCGCGCAGCGCGCCGTCCAGCGCGACATGGCCGGCGCCCTCGCCCAGCGCCACGGCCTCGATCGTTCCGCCGCGCTGGCGGCGCGCCGACACATCGATGAGGCCGCCCGCCGCCTGCGTGATGTGGCCGGCCGCGCTGGTCATCAGCAGCTCGCCGCCGGCGCTGTCCTTCACCACGTCGAACAGCGTCACGGTGCGGCCCGACAGGTCGATGCGCGAGGCCGCGCCGAGCGTGACGTTGTCGGTCGCCGCCAGCACCAGCCGGCCGGAGGGCAGCACGATGCTGCCCTCCAGCCCGACGCGCTTCCCCCTGAGTTCCAGTGTCGCGCCCAGCGCGTCGCTCGTGCCCGGTGCCACGCCTTCGGGCACGGCCACGGTGATGTCGCCGCCCGCGGTGATGCGCATCGTCGAGGCCGCCTGCCCCGTGAGCACCGGCGCCACCACCGCGAGGTTGCCGCCTTCGTAGGCATAGCCCTCGCCCGGCGTGTACGCGCCCTGGCGCTGGTGCACCGCGAGCGTGCCGCGGCCGCTCGAAGTGACGCGTTCGCTGGCGTTCAGCTTCACGTCGGCAAAGCCCAGCGCCAGGCGCGCATCGGTGACCTGGCCGCTGGGCTGTGCATACGGGCCGTGGCCCAGCACGATGGTGCGGGCGCCGATGTCGAGCGTGCCCGCACCCAGCAGGTCGGCCATGGCCGCGCCGGGCACGGCGTCGGAGCCGGACCAGACGAATTCGCCCGCACGGATCGCGGCCACGTCGCCCGCCGCGCCGTAGCCGTGGATCGCCGGCGTGCCGAACACCAGCCGGTCGAGGCCGCTGGCGTCGAGCTTCACGGCACCGAAGATGTTCACGGCGTCGCGCGCGTTGAAGATCAAAGTCTCGAGCGCCGGCGCGCCGATGGCGGTGTTGCCCGCCAGCAGGCGGTCCAGCCGCGCCTGGTTCAGCGCCAGGCCCAGCGGCAGGCGGCCGTTGGCGCCTGCGGTGGCAATGGCCGCGTCCTCGCCAAGGTTGACCGCCGCCACCGCGAGCGACAGGTTGCGCGTGCCGTAGGACACGTTGTCGGCCAGCGTCAGCGCGCCGTTCGTGGCGATGGCCAGCGTGCCCTCGGACACCAGCTGCGTGGTGCCGCTGCACGAGGCCGTCACGCACTGGCCGACGTGGATGCCGACGGAATACGGCACATCGGGCGACGACGCGCCCAACTGCAGGTTCAACCAGCCGTTCGACAACGCCAGCACCGAGGTGCCCGTGAACACATAGCCCGCGCTCGAATCGAAGCCCGAGGCCTTCTGGCCCAGGGTGCTGAGCGAGGCGCCTTCCTCGATGACGATCTGCTGCTCGCCCACGAAGCCGGGGCTGCTCGCCAGCACGATGTCGCCCGCCGACAGGCGCGCACCGCTGCGCACCACCAGGCTGCCGTCGCCGTCGATCGTGGCCAGCCGTCCGCGCTGGCCGTACTCCTTCACGGCGATGCCCCCGTTGAGCACCAGCCGGGGTGCATGCAGCTTGCTGAGTTCGTCGGCCTGCACCGACGCACCGGCCAGGCCGGTGGCGGCCGTCTGCCCCGCCGCCAGCACCTCGCCCAGGCCGCGCACGTTCACCGTGCCGCCGAAGCCGTCGGTGCCGGGCGCCGCATCCAGGCGCACCTGGCCGTCGAAGGTGAAGCCCAGGCGGTTCGTATCGGTGTCGGTCGGCTTGGCCAGGAAGATGTCCAGCGTCTTCGCGTCGACCGTGAGCATGCCGCGCGCAAAACCCTGGCGCGCCGCGTCCGCGCGCATGAACGTGTTGTAGTCGGTCTCGCGGTAGCTGGAATGCGCGCGCACCTGCGTGCCCGGCGTGAGCACCAGGCGGTTCGGCAGCGCCTCGCGGATCGCGGTGTGGGCCACGCCCAGGTAGCCGGGCGCGACATACGAGCCGTTGCCCACGCCGGTCACGCCCGACAGGCCGATGCGGTCGCCCGCGCCGATCTCCACGCGGAAGGCGCCGGGCAGCAGCGCATAGGTCGAGGGCATCAGCGTGTAGGTGCCGGCCGGCAGGCCCGGCACGCCGGCCGGAAGGGTCACCTGCTGTCCCACCGCCGGTGCGCCGAAGCCGGCCTCGGGCGCCACCGGCGCATAGCTGGCCGCGCTGCCGGGCACGATGGCATACACGCCGCTGCGGCGGTCGCTGTAGCCGTTGAAGGGGTTCGCGTTCGCGAGCGGCGTGGCCAGCACGTCGACCGAGCCGCCCCGACCGGTGGTGAAGCCCGCGCCCGACAGCGTGCCGCCACCCGACAGGTCGAGCAGCGAACCGGCCTGCGCGTCGACATGGCGGGCGTTGAAGCCGATGCCGCGCCGGACGGCCGCTGAGCCTTCCATTCCGCCCGCACCGACCGGCGTCACGGCCTGTCCGCCGTAGCGATAACTCAGGCCGTCGACCGTGCCGCCATAGGGCATCTGCAGTCCCGCACCGCTCACCGAGGTTTCGCTGCCCGCCAGCAGCGTCACCCGCTCAGCCACCTCGCCCGTGAAGCTGGAGCCCAATTGCAGGCGCCCCAACGGCGCGCGCAAAACGCCGCCTTGCTCGATGGTCTCGGCACCGAGCCGCAAGCTGCCGAACGCCGAGTACGGCGTCGCGACCTCGCCATCACCGTGGCGGCGGATCGCCAGCACGCTGCCCTCGGCGTAGCGCGGCGTCTCGCCGGAAGCCGGGTCCCGTGGCATCACGCCTGCCAGGAGCCGGGCACTGGTATCCGTGGCCGGGTACACCTGCGCGGCGGTCAATGCCAGGTTGCCGGCGGTTGCCAGCTCCGTCGTGATGTCGGTGAGCCCCTCGCTCCCCATGCCGCCCAGGAGACGGATGTCGCCGCGGCTCGTGAGTTCGACGGCTGCGAATCCGCGCCGGTCCATGGTGTAGTTCGAGGTGCGCAAGTCGACTGCGGCGTGGGCGCCGAAGCCGACGCGGTCGCGCACGTCGATCAGGTCGGCCACGACCTCGAAGGTGCCGTCGGGCGCCTGCGTGGACGGACCCTGCGCCCAGCCGGCCTCGGGCATGACTGAGTCATCGGGGACTTTCGGCCTTCGCACTCCCGCCAGACGGACATAGGGCGCACTCAGAGACACCGAAGACCCTGCCGCCGCCGCGTCGCTGTGCGCGTACGAAGCGGCGTAGAGTCGCAGGCTCTGTCCCAGGTTCAGCGCCACGTCGCCGTCGAAGCTCAATGGGCCGTGGACCAGCAGCGACAGGTTGTCAAAGCCCCCGGCTTCGATGCGATCCACACCGATCCGGCCCGTGCCCGTGCGCAGGAGTTGTCGTGCGTCGAACCGCGAAGTCCCGGCCGCGAGCGGGCTGTCGCCTTGCGTCTGGGCCAGCACCATCTCGCGGTGGCGCAGGAGTTCGCCTGTCGTGAGTCCGCGCTTGTAGATCGCCGACTCGAGGGCCACTGCCAGCGTGCCGCCCGCAGCGCCCGCCCCGCCCGCCGCCGCGCGCAGCGTACCGTCCAGGTAGAGGCCCTGGCTCGACGAGAGGATGATGGTGCCGCCGTTGCTCGCCACCGCCACCGGCGACGTCATGCCGCGCGGACCGCCCGCGCCCGAGTCAAGGTCGGCACGTGTGCCCGACGCGTCGAGCAGCGCGCCCGGGCGAATGACGACGAAAGCTTCGGGTGCCTGGGTCAGCCCGGTCTGCTCCCAATCGAACGCGCCGCCGATGCGGATCGTGCCGCCGTCGGGCACCAGGCCGTAGGCCCGGCCGAAGTTGTCGTGCGCCACCGCAGCCCGCGCCGAGGCGTCGAGCACAGCGCGCTCGCCGATCCACACCAGCCCGGGTTGGCCGGGTTCGCCCGGCAACCCGCTGCCCTCCACGCTGATCGTGCCGCCCGGTGCGCGCAGCAGGCCGTCGATGGTGATCTCGCGGCCGCGCAGGCTGATGGACTGGGCCGGGTCGACCGTGATTTCGGCCCCCGGGCGCACGTCTATCGGTGCTCGCGACACTGTGGCCACGCCGTTGTCCACGAGCGCCTGCAGCTGCAGGCTTGCACCGCCGCGCTGCGTGAGCACGCCGCGCATCGGGTCTTCGGTCCACAGCGGCGGCATCCACAGCGCGAGTGCGCGATCGGGCTCGCTGCCGCCGGCGACGGTCTTCGCGTCGGGCGCGAAGCGGTAGACCGGCATGTGCACGTCGAGCTTCGCGCCGTCGGCCACGACCAGGCCGAGGTGTCCGTTGACGTCGTAGCGCGAGAAGCCCGACTGGAAGATGCCGGTGTCGATGGCGACGCTCGCGAGGGTACTCACCGGTTGGCGGAAGCGCGCGCCTGCGGCTACCTGTGTTCCGTGCGCGATGATGAAATCGGCAGGCGCAACCCGGCCTGCGATGACGGTTGCCGTTTGTTCAGCGACGCTCAGCCCATTCGGGAAGACGGCAGCGGGAACGACAAAGATGATGGGAAATTCGACGACATTGGACATTCCCACAATCCTGGCGCCCGCAGGCACTGTCGCGGGTTCCTCGCCTTCCTCGACGCCCCTCGAACGAAAGACCCTTGACTCGCCGTTCACGATGGCGGTGACTGAGTACCCTCCGCGCGGCCCATTCGGTCGGGGCAGCCTCCAATCCGCCGCGATGGTGACGGCGTTCGCACCATCATCGAAGAGCGGCTGCGATCCCACAGCTTCTCCGGGTAAGGCTCGCGTGCGTTGGTAGTGGTAGTCAACCGGCAGGACGTCGCCCGCGCGCACCTGGTAGTCCTGCAGCAGGATCAAGTCGGTCGGCGCGGCCTGCCCGGCTGACAGTTGCCTATCGCCACCCGGCACAGTGCCGCCGATCACCACCCCCGTGCCCGACGCCATCCGCAAGGTGCCGCCACCGCTCACGCCGTAGCCCCGGATGTCGCCATCCGCATGCAACAGGCCGTGGGTCGCCACAGGGGCCAGGGTGAAGCTGTCCGCCAGCAGGTCCACATCGCCGCCGCGCCCGCCGCGTGTCTTGCCGTTGGCCAGCACCGCACCGCCCGACGACACATCGATCAGCGAACCCGCAGCCAGGTCGATCGCGCCCGTCGTGCGGATACGCACCGCGCCGCCGTCGAGGTACGGCAGGCCGCTGCTGCCCGACGGGTCCATCTGCAGGTTGCTCCAGAGCCCGCGCGCATCGAGCGTCACGCCGGGCGCGACGCGCACGCCGATGGTCTCGGGCACCGTGCCTTCCGCCAGCGGCACGCTGACCTCGCCCGGTCCCCCCACGTTGGTGGCGCTGCGCACCACGTTGCCCAACATGATCTGGCCGCCGCGCGCCGTCAGGTCGCCGCGCACCGCCACCGTCGTCGCGTGCAGCGCGATGCGCCCTCCCGGTGCCACGCCCAGCGCGCCGTCCACCGCGATCTCTTTGCCGGCCAGGGCCACGAGCGCGCCCAGGCCGAAGCCGCTGAGCTGCCGGCTGTCCAGGCGCAGCGCTTCCTTGTCGGCGGCGGGCAGCGGGTCGCCGGCCCCGAGCCTGGCCGTGTCGGCGCCCGCCGCACCGTCTGCGAACACGATGCGATCGAGCGTCGGCACCAGCTGGCGGAAGATGCCCACCGCGCCCTTCGTGGGGTCGTCGTTGAAGCCGACGATCTGGTCGTTGCCGAGCGTGAGCTGGCCTGCGCGGGCCGCCGCAGCGTGCGACTGCGCATAGCCGTCGAGCGCGGCGTCGCTCTTGGTGCCCTGGCCCGGCCCCTGGTAGGCGGTGGCCGTGATGTCGCCGCGCAGCACCGCCGCGCCCGTCGCCACTTCGAGGCGGCCCGCGTCGCGGCCCACCGTGTAGCCGTTCTCGAGCCGTTGCTGCGGGCCGATCAGCGGGTTGTAGAAGTAGCCCGTGGTCTTGTCGCCCCAGCGCTTGTGTTCGTCTTCGAAGCCCTTGTAGACACCGGTGTAGACGATGTCGGCCGGCGCGCTCGACGCCTCGTACAGCCGCCCGTCGCGGCCCTTGAGCCAGCTCTGGCGGATGACGCCGGTCTGCACGTCCAGCGTGCCGCCCGACAGGTTGATGTTCGAGCCCGCCTGCGTCACCACCTCGGCGCCCGTGAAGACCACGTGGCCGCCCTGCGCCGCCCATTCGCCGACGCCGTGGCCTTGCAGGCCCAGGTAGCCGCCCACCTCGAGCAGGCCGCCGGCCGTGTACCAGCGCTCGCCGTCGTAGCCGCCGGTGCCCGCGGCCACGCGCGTGAGCTTGCGCCGGTCGATCCACACGTTGCTGTTGTTGAGCATCGTGGTGTCGCGGTTGACCGGTGCGTCGCGCTGCTCGTTGCCCTGGATGTTGATCTCGACGTTGTTCGAGGCCATGGCCACCCGCACGCCGACGGCGCCCGACACGTCGAGCCGCGCGCCGTCGGCCACGGTGCTGCGCCCGCCCTGGTGGCCCGCGCTCACCGCGATCTGGCCGCCGGTGGCGAGCGTGGTCGAAGCACCTTCGAACAGCACGCCCCCGCCCGAGACGATCTCGATGCGCGACAGGTCGCGCCGGTCGTTGAGCAGCGAGAGGTTGTCGAACGCGCCCAACGCAGCGCCCCGGCGCAGCACGTCCTGCCTGGCTGACTCGTTGATGAGTGCGCTGCGCTGGCTGTCGAGCGCGGTGCGGCCGTCCTGCGTGTCGAGCAGCACCGCGTTCAACGCGCGCCCGGTGACGGTGACACTGCTCTTCGCATCCGCGGCCGATGCCAGCAGATGGATCGTGCCGCGCGTGTCGACCGTGGTCGTGGCCAGCGCCACGCCGTCCTGCACCACCTTGCGCCCGGCCAGCGTGATGTCGCCCTCGGGCGCGCGCAGCAGGCCGGTGTTGCTCACCTGCCCCGCCGTGCTGTCGGGCAGGAACTGCGGTGCGACCTCGTTGCCGCGCGTGGTCGAGAAGGTGTTCTCGGCCGTGCCCTGCCCCGGCCGCACGATGAAGAAGTCGCCCGCCGCAAGCTGCGCCTGCCCGCGCGGCGTGGTGACGGTGCCGGCGTTGTGCACCGCCTTGCCCATCAGCAGCACGTAGCCGC
This sequence comes from Variovorax sp. FW301-JW7, assembly GCF_058788795.1. Classification (NCBI taxonomy): domain Bacteria; kingdom Pseudomonadati; phylum Pseudomonadota; class Betaproteobacteria; order Burkholderiales; family Comamonadaceae; genus Variovorax; species Variovorax sp. FW301-JW7. The sequence goes on along the minus strand of NZ_JBYTBC010000014.1, from coordinate 46,552 downwards.
CGCCTTGTGTCACCGAGGCGGGCGTGCGCGTGGTGAGCTGCGCGCCCGCCTCGACCTTCACGCTGCCCTGCGCATCGGTGAAGCTCGGCGCGTAGCCTTCGCCCGCGCGTGCGCTGTGGATGCCGCGTGCCTTGAACTGGTCGTCGCTGATGTGCGCGGCGGCCGCCACGAGGTTGCGCGTGTCGGTCTGGCTGGTGCCGCTGAACACGATGCCGTTGCGGTTGGCGACGAGCACCGTGCCGTCGGCCTTGATCTGGCCCTGGATCTGCGAGGGCCGCGCCTTCGGGTCGTTCACGCGGTTGAGCACAGCCCAGTCGGCCTGCTGCTTGAAATCGACCGTGGTGTTGCGCCCGACGTTGAAGGTCTCCCAGTTCAGCACCGCACGGTCGCCGGTCTGCTGGATCGCCACGTGCGTGCGGCCGTCGGCCGACGGCGTCTGTTCGGGTCTGTTGGCGTTGTGCCAGCCGGCCGTGAGGCTGTTCGTGTCGACCGCAAGCCCGCCTTCGGTGAGACCGTCGGGCACCGACGACGGTGTGTTGCGCGCGGCCTCACGCGCCGCCGACTGCGCGGCCTGCTGCGCCGCAATGGCCTGCGCCGCGAGGTTCAGGTTGCTGATCGAACGCTGCAGCTGCGCATTCGCCTGCTGCTGTTGCAGCCCCGGGTTCGTGAGGCTCGACGCCGGCATGCCGTTCGGCAGGCGCCCGCTCTGGACCGCACCGGCCTGCGCCGCGCCCTTGTCGGCGAACCAGGCGGGACTGAAGGCTTGCCGCGCCTGGGCCACACCCATCGCACCCGCGGTGGCCAGCGCCACGGCCAGCGCACGCGCCAGCGGCGTGAGGCGCAGCTCGCCCTCGGTCGAAACGGCGCGTCGGCGCGAAGAATGGGCGTGCGGATTCAGGACCATGATGAGCGGGAGCGAAACGGCGCGATGGGAGAAACGGCGGGATCGAACGCCGCCCGGGAACCCGGACGGTGCACGGACACATGGATGTCGTTCGCCTCACGGGCGATCGACGGGAATCGAGGGGCGGGCAACGGCCGGGGCTGGCACGCCGCGGGCAACAGCAACTGCCACAGCGCAACGGCGTCGCGCCAGGCCCGCGCATGCGCCGCACTGCGCGCACACCAGCCTGCGAGCGCCTGCGCCTCGGCCTCGCTGCCATGCAGGCGGTTGAGGCGCACGACCCAGGCCAGCGCTTCGTCGCTCAGGCGGGTGTCATGAGGCGTCGGTTGCATACCCCATGACGAGCCTGCGCGATGCAACCCGTAAGCTTTTTGCAGGCTGCTCGCGGTGTGTCAGAAATTCAGCTCAGCAGCACGATGCCGCCGGGCAGGCTGCGCAACTTCGCGCCGTAGAGCTCACGGATCATCGCCAGCGCGTTGTCGATGCTGCGCAGCGACAGCTGCATGCGCACCGCCACGCGGCCCAGTGCTTCGTTGCGCAGGATGATCCGGCCCGGCCGGTAGCGGTTGATCTCCGCGATGACCTCGGCCAGCGGCGTGCCGTCGAACGACAGCACGCCCGTGCCCCAGGTGCTCACGTTCGCCAGGTCGGCGCGCACCACCTCGTGCAGCCCGCTGGGGTCGTACACCACCTGCCGGCCCGCCTCGACCGAACGCTGCTGCCCGTTCACCGACACCAGCACACGGCCGTCGAGGCAGGTCACGCAGACTTCGGGGCCGGTGTGACGGATGTTGAAGCGCGCGCCGCGCGCCTGCAGCCGGCCGCCGCCAGCTTCGACGAACAGTTCGGCCTCGCCGGCCGTCGCGATCTCGGCTTCGCCGGCGACCAGCGCCAGGCCGCGCGCGCCTTGCAGGCGGTTGATCTGCGTCTGCGTGTTCATGCGCACACTCACGCCCTCGCCCAGCGCCACCTGCCGCTGCTCGCCGGTCGCGGTGCTGTAGTCGGCCGTCAGCTCGCCGACCGACGGCCACAGGCCCAGCGGCGGATCGACCGCGAGCACGCCCGCGGTCACCGAGGCCGCGACCGCACCGCCAAGGAAAGCCCGGCGCCCCGGCGAATGCAGCGCGTTCGACAGTGCCGGCCAGAAACGGTGGCCTCGCGTGCGTGAGCGTGCGGCTTCGGCCTGTCGTGCCGCTTCTTCGGCCAGCAGCGGATCGAGCGCGGACCACACGCGCATCAGCTCGCGCCAGGCCTGTGCGTGGGCGGCACTCAACGCGGCCCACTGCTTGAACGCATCGGCGTCGGCGCGCGTGGCCTGGCCCGAATGCAGGCGTGCCCACCAGGCCCGCGCCTGGCGCTCCAGCAGACCGGTTTCGGTATCGGGGGAAGACATGGCACTCATCATCAGTTGTGTCTCGGCCCGGCAAAGTGGCCGCGTTGCACCGCGTCCACGTCCGGCAAATGCTTCTTGCAATACTCCAGCGCCGCGCGCAGCTCTTTCTCGACGGTGCTCAGCGACACCTCGAAGCGCAGCGCGATCTCGCTGTTGAGCAGCCCCTCGACGCGCGCGGCCACGAGGATCTCGCGGCGGCGCGCCGGCATGCGCGCCAGCACATCGCTCAGTGCCTGCACGTCACTGCGCGCACTGGCAATGCGCTCGGGGTCGCCCGTTTCGTCCACGAGGTGCACCAGCGCATCGATCTCGCCGCGCACCAGCAGCACGCTGTCGCGGCGGTAGCCGTCGGTCGCGATGTTGGCGGCCATGCGCAGCAGGTAGGCGTCGGCGTTGTGCACCGTGCCCGCGTCGCCCATGGCCGCGAGCCGCAGCCAGGTTTCCTGCATCGCGTCGGCCGCGTCGTCGCGCGAACCGACGATGCGTTCGAGCTTGCCGCGCAGCTCGACATAGCGCGCGACCATGCGCGCGCGCAGCGTGGAGGCCAGGCTCTCGCTCATGGCGCCACCGGCGGCGTGCAGTCGGTGCGCGCGCCCGGGCCCTCCGGCAACAGCAGCACCACGAGCGGTTGCGGCAATGACGGCGGCGGCGGCGCGCCGACCGACAGCCGCTGCACCTTGAGCCGCACCGCGGCATCGCGGTCGGGCTCGCCGGTGGTGCTCAGCAGGCGAAAGCGGTCCACCGCACCGCGCGCGTCCAGGTGCAGCTGCAGCGCGAGGCGGTAGCTGCCCGGCCGCGTCTGCGTGGTATCGCACAGGGCACCACGCAAGGCGTGCTGGACCTGTGCGGCATAGGCTTGATGCAAGACATCCCCTTCGTTGAAACCCGACCCCTCCAGGCCCGCCGCTTCCGGCGACAGACCCGCCTCCTTCGGCCCCGCGGCGGCCTCGCGGATCACCACCGAGCCCGCATTCGCATGGCGCGCCTCCATGCCCGTGCCGGCCAGCATCGCTTCGAGCGCCTCGGCCGCGCTCAGCGTGCCGCGCACCGCGCCCGACCGCCGCTGCGCGTGCTCGCCGTCGATCAGGATGTCCAGGCCGGTCATCCGGCTGTAGACATCGAGCGCATCGCCCAGCCGCTGCGGTGCGATGTCGAACGCCCGGCGCGCCGCCGAGGCCGCCCTGGCGGCTGGCTCGGGTGGCCGCTGCGCCTGCACGCCCACGCCCCAGGCCAGGCACCCGATCAGTGCCAGGGCACGGACCGATGCCGCGTTCGCTCTCATACCGGTGGGACGCACAGGCTCCTGGGTGACTTCGTTCTTCCACGCCCTCGGGACTGCGGAAGGCCGTGGTCACGGTAGTGATCGACGGTGACGCACGCATGACATTCATTCGTTCTGCTCCGCCGCGAACAGCGAAGAGGCCCCGGGGATCGGCCGCGCCGAAGCGCAGCCTCTCCACGGGGCCTTCGGTCGGCGAACGGGCGAGGCCCGCTCAGGCCGTACCGATCAGCAACTTACGGACGGCCCTTGCCGTTGCAGACGCTGGCGTAGCCGATGCTCAGCGAGCTGGCGGGGTTCAGGAAGTTGGCGGCGATGACGGTCTTCCAGTTGTTGTTGGCGGCCGGCGGGGTGCCCGGCGACGTGCCGTTCGGGATCACCACGAAGTTGTGCGAGCTGGGGCCGGTTTCGATCTTGGCGTCGTAGGTCGTGCCGGTCAGGCCCGTCAGCAGGTTCTTGACCTTGGTCTGGATCGCGGCGTCCTTGTAGCACTGGTTCAGCAGCAGGTTGGTGGTGCCGAAGATCGGGTACTCGGTGCCGGCGGCCGGCATCACGTAGGCGGGCACCCAGCTCAGCGGGTTGGCCGCCGGGCCGTTCGGGAGCACCTGCTTGGCGAGCGCGTTGCGGATCGAGCTGGCGACCGGCAGCACGTTGTTGATCTTCGCGACGACCGCGTTGCTCGCGCCCGTGTAGTTCGGCTCGGGGCTGAGGTAGCCCACGCGACCGTCGGTACCGAAGGCGCCCGACACGCCGCTGCTGCCGGCAACGCCGACCCAGTGCGAGGGGATCACGTTGGCCGGCGAGAGTGCACCGCCCACCACCGTGGCGAAGTTGTTCGACACCGTGAAGCCGGCGCCCGGGCAGGCGGCCACGAGGTAGCGGCTCAGCAGCTCGGTGGTGCCGCTGGTGTCGGTGCGGTAGACGACCTTCACGGTCGTCGCGTCAGCCGTGCCGCGCACCTGGCCCCAGGTCTGGCCGCCGGTCTTGTTGCTGAAGACGGCGCACATCTTGGCGTCGCTCAGGTTCAGGTCGGCGATGCCGGCGCGCTTGTAGGGGATGAGCACCGAGGTGGCCACGGCAGGCACCTGGATCATCGGGCCCCAGCCGGTGGCACCGGCGGCGTTGGCGGTGTAGGTGTTGAACTCCGCCTGGCTCAGCGCGGAATCGCTGCCGGCGAAATGCACCGACTGGCCAACGGCCCAGGCCGGCGTGCCACTCACGGACTCGTTGCGGAAGGCGGTCGCGCTGTTGCTCACGAAGGCCGTCTTGCCGGCGCCGCTGCCGGTGCCGGTGTAGCTGAAGTCGGTGAGGCCGACGCCGCTGGGCAGGATGTCGTCATAGAGCACTTCGGGCAGGGTCGCACCGCCGCCGACGGCGATCTGGGCGGAAGCGGCGCCGGCGGCCACGAGGGCCGCCATCATCACGGCCGACAGGGCGACCGACTTGAACTTTGCACGCATGGAAACTCCTTTGAAGGGACCAGAAAATTGGATTCGTGTCGCCTGTGCAGCGACAGGATCGATGGTGCGTTCGCGAGGTGACAGCCACCCGAAAAAAGCTCGGGAACACGCACCCGTGAATGCGTGCGAAACCGGGCGTCGGCGTGCGCCAAGCTCCCGAACATTCAGCGCACCATCTGGTTGATTTCCATGATCGGCATGAGCACCGCGAGCACGATCGCCATGACCACGCCCCCCATGGCGAGGATCATCAGCGGCTCCAGCAGCGTGGTCAGGCGCATCGCGCGGCGCTCCAGATCTCGGGAGAGGTTCTGCGCCGCGCGCTCGAACATGGCCGCCAACGCTCCCGTCTTCTCGCCGCTGGCCACCAGGTGCACGAGGTTCGACGGAAAAATCTTCTGTGCCTTCAGCGCCGCCGCGAGCGGTGCGCCCTCCTTCACGCGGCCCGTCGCCTCGAGCACGCAGCGGCGCAGCCAGTCGTTGCCCAGGGTCTGGCGCGCGGCCTCGAGCCCGCGCAACAGCGGCACGCCCGCGTCCATGAGGATCGCCAGCGTGGACGCGAAGCGCGCCGTGTCCACACCGAGCGCATAGCGCCCCACCAGCGGCAGGCGCAGCACGAGCGCATGCCAGCGCAGCCGCCGCCCCGCATCGCGCAGCGCGGCGCGGGCGAGCAACCCGGCGCCCGCGCACACGCCCGCCGTGAGCCAGCCCCATTCGCGCACGAAGGCGCTCGCCGCCAGCATCACGCGCGTGATGGCCGGCAGCTCCTGGCGCGCCTGCGCGAACGCGCCGATGACCTGCGGCACGACGTAGCCCAGCAGGAAGACCACGATGCACAGCGAGACGAAGCCGACGATGGCCGGGTAGATGAAGGCGGTGAGCACTTTGCCGCGCAGGGTGTCGCGGTTCTCGAGGTAGTCGGCCAGCCGTTCCATCACGCGTGCGAGGTCGCCCGAGTCTTCGCCGGCGCTGACGAGCGCGCGGTAGATCGGCGGAAAGTCGCGCGGCCGTTCGCCCAGTGCATCGGCCAGCCGCAGGCCGGCGCGCACGCCGTCGCAGACCGCGCCCAATGCTTCAGCCACGTGGCGGCGCTCGGCCTGTTCGATGGTGGCGACGAGCGCGGCTTCGAGCGTGAGGCGCGCGCCCAACAGGCTCGCGAGTTCGCGCGTGGCCCAGCACAGGTCGGCCGCGCCGAGTCTCGGCTGCAGCCAGGCCAGCGCGCCGCCGCTGGTTGCCTGTTCGCGGATGCCGAGCGGCGTCAGGCCACGTTCGCGCAGCTGGGCGCGCACGGCGCGCGCGGATTCGCCCTCGGCGCTGCCGCGCTGCACCTCGCCGGCCGCGTTCGCCGCTTCGTACTGGAACCGTGCCATGGCGTGCTCAGGCGTCGCGCGTGACGCGCAGGATTTCCTCGGCGGTGGTCACGCCCTCGCGCACCCAGCGCTGGCCGTCCTCGCGCATCGAGCGCATTCCGTGGCGCACGGCGGCGGCGCGCATGGCCTGCTCGTCGCCACCTTCGTGGATCAGGCGGCGGATGTCGTCGTGCACCACGAAGAGTTCGTGGATGCCAGTACGCCCCTTGAAGCCCGAGTGGCCGCAGGCCGCGCAGCCCACGGGCACGTAGACCGTGCGGCCGTCGTCCTGCACGCGCGGCGCCTTGCAGGCCGGGCACAGGCAGCGCACCAGCCGCTGCGCCAGCACGCCCAGCAACGAAGACGACAGCAGGAAGGGCTCGATGCCCATGTCGGCCATGCGCGTGACGGCCGACACCGCATCGTTGGTGTGCAGCGAGGCCAGCACGCCGTGGCCCGTGAGCGAGGACTGCACGGCGATCTGCGCGGTTTCCAGGTCGCGGATCTCGCCGATCATGAGGTTGTCGGGGTCCTGCCGCAGCGCGGCGCGCAGGGCCGCGCCGAAGGTCATGCCGATCTTGGCGTGCACCGGGATCTGGCCGATGCCCGGCAGGTCGTACTCCACCGGGTCTTCCACGGTGAGGATGTTGCTGGTGCCCAGGTCGAGCTGGCCCAGCGCGGCGTACAGCGTGGTGGTCTTGCCGCTGCCCGTGGGGCCGGTGACCAGCACGATGCCGTGCGGCTGGCGCACCAGCCGCGTGAGTTCGGCCAGCGTGTCGGGTGCCATGCCCAGCCGTTCGAGCCGCAGTCGGCCGGCGTCCTTCTCGAGCAGCCGCAGCACGGCGCGCTCGCCATGCGCCGTGGGCACGGTCGACACGCGCACGTCGATCGGCCGACCGCCCACGCGCAGCGTGATGCGCCCGTCCTGCGGCAGGCGTTTTTCGGCGATGTCGAGCTGCGACATGATCTTGATGCGCGAGATCAGCGCCGCATGCAGCGCCCGGCGCGGCGTCACCACGTCGCGCAGCGTGCCGTCGACGCGAAAGCGCACCACCGAATGGGTCTCGAAGGATTCGAGGTGCACGTCGCTCGCGCCGTCGCGCGCGGCCTGCGTGAGCAGCGCGTTGATCATGCGGATGACGGGCGCGTCGTCCTGCGCGTCGAGCAGGTCGGTGACGGCCGGGATGTCCTGCATCAGCCGCGCCAGGTCGACCTGCTGCTCCACCGCGCCGACCACCGAGGCGGCGTCGCCGGATTCGGCCTGGCGCTCGGCGAGCAGGCGCTCCATGTCGTCGTCGCCCACCTGCCGCAGCGGCAGCGCGCCCAGCAGGCGGCGCGCCTCGACCACGGCCCAGCCGGGCGTGCGCGGGCTGACCGCCAGGAAGGCCTCCTCGCCGTCGCGCTGCACCGCGACGCGCTGGCTGCGGGCCCAGGCCTGCGGCAAGGCGGTGTCGGCGCGGGCCGTGTTCATGGCGTCACCATCCGTTCGGGCCGGTAGCCCAGCTCGCGCAGCACGGCGACCGTGTTGTCCACGGCCTGCGGCTCGCGCGGCACGTCCACGCGCACCATCGCACCCTCCCCGCCCGGGCCGCCGACGATGTAGGCGCCGATGCCGCTCACGCGCACGCGCTGCACGATGCGCAGCGCCTCCTGCTCGGTCTTCGTGTCGGCGAACTGCACCACGGTGACCTTGTCGTTGGCGCCGCCGTACAGCGCGGCGGGGTCGGACTCGACCGTCACGCCCGTCGGCAGCCGCGAGCGCTGCGTCGGGGGTGGCGGCGGCGCTGCGGCGGGTGCCTGGCGCACCGCGCTGGCCGTGGCGGTGGGCGGCGGCGGCTGCTCGCGCGTGTGCTCCCAGCTCTGGGGGCGCAGGTCGACCTCGGGTGCTTGCCGCAGGCTGGGCAGGTCGGCCGGCGGCAGCAACGGCGCGCCGCTGTCGGGCAGCAGGCCGTGCGCCATCGGGCGTGCACGGCCCTGCTGCAGGCGCATGAAGTTGTAGCGGTCGAGCGTGAGGCCGCGGCTGGCGTTGGCGTCGCGGATCACGTAGGGCCGCAGGAACACCATGAGGTTGGTCTTGACGCGCTGGCGCTTGTCGTAGCGAAACAGGTTGCCCAGCAGCGGCAGCGAGCCCAGGCCCGGCACGGCCTCGGTGCCGTTGGCGACGCTGTCTTCCATCAGCCCGCCCAGCACCATGATCTGGCCGTCGTCCACGAGGATGCTGGTGTCGAGCGCGCGCTTGTTGGTGACGATGCCGGCCGCGCCCGAGGTCTGCTCGTCGATGCTCGACACCTCCTGGTAGATGTCGAGCTTGACCGTACCGCCCTCGGAAATCTGCGGCCGGATGTTGAGCTTCAGGCCGATGTCCTCTCGCTGGATGGTCTGGAACGGGTTGGTGCTGCTGTTGCCGTTGGTGATGTACTGGCCGCTCACGAAGGGCACGGTCTTGCCGACCATGATCGAGGCGGGTTCGTTGTCCAGCGTGAGGATGTTCGGCGTCGAGAGGATGTTGGCGCCGTCTTTTGCCTGCAGCGCGCGCGCCAGCACCTTCAGGTTGAGCACCTCGCCCACGCCGGGCAGGTTGATGGTGCCGTCGACCACGCCGATGTTCAGGCCGCGCGGCATGGCGTCGATGGTGGTGCGCGCGTTGGCGTTGAGGCCCGCGCCGCCGAAGTTGGTGCCGCCGCGCACGCGGCCGTTGTTGCCGCCGGCCATCCACTGGATGCCCAGCTCGGCCGCGTCGCGCTCGGTGACCTCGACGATCAGGCTTTCGACCAGCACCTGCGCGCGCCGCTGGTCGAGCAGGTCGATCACGCTGCGCAGGCTGCGGTACATCGGTTCGGGCGCCGCGATGATGAGCGTGTTGGTGGTGGCGTCGGCCTGCACCGTGACACCGCCGCTGGAGAACGCGGTGGACGTGCCGCCGGTGCCGCCTGCCGCGCCCTGTGCCTGGCCGTTGGCGCCGCCGGCCGTGCCGCGCAGGCCTCCGAACTTGCCGGCGGTGCTTGCCGTGGCGCTGCCGGTCGCGGGCTGGCTGCCAGTGGCCGATGCACCATTCGCTGCGCCGCCATTCGCCGCCCCCGCCCCCGCCCCGCCGAGCATGCCGCCCGCGCCCAGCGCGGCGCGCACCGAGCTGCCGCCACCGCCCGTGGCGCTCTGGTCGCCCGATTCGCCCGTGAGCAACCCGCGCAGCACGTTCGCCAGGTGCACCGCCTGCGCGTTGCGCAGGTAGACCACATGCAGGTTGCCCGGGTCGCCCTGCGCACTCTCGAGCTTGCCGATGAGTTCGCGCGCCAGCGCCGTGCGGCCCGGGCTGCTGGAGCGGATCACGATGCTGTTGGAGCGCGGGTCGGCCAGCACCACGATGTCGCGCCGGCCCTTTTCGCCGCTGCCTTCGAGCAGCTCGGTGGCCAGCGCGGCGATGTCGGTCGCGATGCCGTGGCGCAGCTTGACCAGCTGGGCGTCGAGCGCGGTCGGCGTGTCGATGCTCTCGATGATGCGTGCCAGCCGCTCGAGGTTGTCGATGTAGTCGGTGACCACCAGCGTGTTGTTGGCGGCGTAGGCCGCGATGCTGTTCTCGGCCGCGACCAGCGGCTTGAGCACCGGCACCATCGCCTCGGCGTTCTCGTAGTTGAGCCGGAAGGTGCGCGTCGCGAGCCCGCCGCCGGGGCTGCGCGCGTTCACCGAGCCGCCCTGCTGCTTGGCGTCGGCCACGGGCACGACGCGGCTCACCTCGCCCACGTCGACGATCGCGAAGCCGCGCATGCGCAGCGCCGAGGCCAGCATGCCGTGGGCGGTGGCGGCCGGCACCTCGCCTTCAGAGACCAGCGTGATCTGCCCCTTCACGCGCGGATCGAACAGGAAGTTGCGGCCCAGGAACCGCGCCAGCGCCGAGACCACCGAGGTGATGTCGGCATCGACGAAGTTCAGCACCACGCGCTCTTCGGCACCGGCACGCGGCGCGGTTTTGGCAGGCGGCGATGGGGTCGCGGCGCTGGCGGCGATCGCGAAGACACCCAGGCAGCATGCCGCCGTCCATCGGCGCAGGGCCGCGCCGTTTCGATCTCGTGTCACTGGCCATCCTTGGTGAGTTGTGTGGACTGCAGCGCCACCGCGCCGCGCACGCGGCCCTGCGGCGTGCCTTCGCTGTCGTCGTCGGGACTGTCGATGCGCGCCAGCTGCGCCCTTGTGATCTCGAGCTCACGGCGCGCCGAGACCGCCACGAGCCAGGCGAACACCTGCGCGGCCGGCACGGGCTCCGGGAATTCGACGCGCCACGCGCGGGCGGGCTGCACGGGGCTCCCGGCTGCGAGAGGCCCATCGGCCACGGCGTCGTGCAGGCGGTAGTGCCCGCGCAGGCCGGCGCGATCGAGGGCGGCGTCGATGCCGCCTGCTGCCGTGTCGGGTGTGGCATGGTCGCTGGGCACGTCGGCCAGCAGCGTGTCGAGTTCGGCGGACTGGGCCCGCAGCTTCGGCAGGTCGCGCTGCCAGCGGGCGGCGGTGTCGAGCGCGGGGCGGGCCAGGCCCAGCCACAGGATCGCCAGCACCACGATCAACAGTGCAACGCCCGCGCCGAGGCGGTCGCGTGCGGGAAGCCCGCGCCAGCGCCCGACCGCTTCGCGTGCCATTCGCCGCGCGGGGTCGAGGAAGACAGCGCCCCTTCGGGACAGGTTCACGGGGTGTCCTTCTCTGCGCGGGCCGTGGCCGGCGTGATGCGCAGCGCGCCGGCCTCCGGGTCGACGGACAGGCTTCGCTCGCGCGCCTGCGCCTGCAGCACGCGCAGCGCCTCGGTGTTCGGCGCCGCGCCCTCGCGCCAGCGGATGCGCAGCTCGCCCGCCGTGTAGTGCAGCGCCTGGACCTGCCCGGCCGGCAGCTGCGCGAGCAAGCCCACCGCCGCGCGCGACAGCGCCGCGTAGTCGCCGCCGACCGCGGCCTGCGGTGCCTGGCCCGCCCGCGCCTCCTTCTGCTGGCGCGCCTGCTGCACGGGGTTGACGACCACGGGCAGCTCGGGAAACGCGGCCTTGACCCGCGCGGCCATCTCTCGCTTCAGGGCCTGGCCCTGCGTCGCCAGCCGGTGGGCATGCACCTGGAGACCGGCCGTCCACACCAGCGCGGCCATGCAACCCCACAAGGCCGCCGGCCGCAGCAGCGCCGCCACGCCCGCGTGCGCCTGCGCGGGGTCGCTCGCGGACAGCGCCCAGCGCCAGCCCTCGCCCGACCAGCGCGCCGGGTCGCCCTCCTCCTGCGCCGTCCAGTGCACGACCGGTGGCGCGGCCTCGCCGGTCGTCACGTGCGCCGCGAGCGCGGTGTCGCGGTCCGCGCCGTGCGGCAGCGCCTGCATGAAGCCCGCGCCGGCGCCGGTGCGCACCACGAGCCAGCGGTCCAGTTGCAGGCCTGTCCAGCCCTCGGCCGGCGTCGGCAGGAAGGCGGTCGGCAGGCACAGCGCGCGCGGCGCGATGCCGTGCCGCCGCAGCAGCGCCAGCCAGCGCGCCATCGCGTCGCGCGCGATCCAGGCGGCGGGCACCGTGCCGTCGGCCCCGCGCGGACCGATGCCCACCGCCAGCGCGTCGATCGGTTGCAACGCACAGGGCTCGATGGCCCCGAGCGCCGCCGCATGCAGGTGCCGCCCCGTCAGCGGCGGCAGCGCGAAGCTCGCCAGCGCCACCTCGCCCGGCGCCAGCGCGACCTCGAGATGGCGCGCCTCGAAGCGGCCGGCCACGGCGCCCAGCGCGAGCGCGCCGCCGTCATGCCACTGGCCGTCAGCCGCGCGCCAGCCGCAGTGCACTTCGGCATCCACGGGATCGGTGGCGCCCTCGCCCGGCCAGGGCGGCAGTTGCAGGCGCAGGCGATCGACCTTCAGTGCGCTCACACGCCCTCCCGCAGCCAGACCACGCGCGGCACGCCGGTCTTGTCGTCCTGCAGCAGCGCCACCTGCACGAACTTCGTGCGCGGCGTGTCGAGCACGCTGGCCACGCGGAACCAGTTGCTGTCGATGCCGATGCGCACGTCGCGCTCGTCGAGCGCGGGCATCTGGAGCCGGTTCGCAAAGTCGCCGCGGTTGATGAACCACTGGCCGCGGTCGCGCGCGGCGAGCAGCGCACGCGCCTTGTCCAGCGCCAGCCCGGGCACGCCGGCCGCGAGCAGCTCGGCGCTGGCCGTGTTCGCGTTGATCCAGGTGCGCGCCGGCAGCAGCGTGACGAAAGGCGCGAGCCGCGCGATCACGCCGGCATCGACGCCAGGCACGGCCAGCAGGTCTTCCAGCACGCGCGGGCGCGGGGCCTGCGGGGCACGCGGCAACGCCGGCGGCAGGCCCAACGTCGCTGCCATGGTGTCGGCCGCCGCATCGGGCATCGTCTGCGCGGCTTCGCCTTCGGGGTCGGCGATGCTGCCGACCACGCGCCGCATGAGCGCCTGAGCCTGGGCCTGCGAGACGCCCGTCATGGTGCAGAGCCGTTGGAACACGGCCGCTTCGGCCGGGTCGATGCGGCCCCGGTCGACGAGGTTGCGCAGGTTGAACTTGCTTTGCTCGTCGCTGATCTCGCTGAGCAGCCGCGCGCCCTCGGCGGCCACCTGCCCCGCCACGGGCCCGGCGAACGGCCGGGTCCACAGGCCGTCCAGCCGCGTGGTCGGCTCGCGCACGGCCTCGGCGCGCAGCAGCCGCTGCGCCGCGCCCAGCTCGCCGCGCAGCAGCCAGCGCGCCTGCACGCGCGACTGTTCGCCCTGCGTGGTGCGGATGAAGGCCGACTGCCGCCCGAGCAGCGCCGCTGCCAGCGCAGCGATCACCGCGACGATCAGCAAGGCGCTGATCACCGCCATGCCGCGCATGCGCCGTTGCCGGCGGCCTGTTCCGATCCCTGCCATCGCGCCCACGGTGCCGTTCCCGCGCTACCAGGAGCCGATGTCCGCGTTGGCTTTTTCTCCGTCGGGCTCGCCGTCGGCGCCCAGCGAGAACACGTCGACCTCGCCGTGCGTGCCGGGGTTCAGGTACTGGTAGGCATTGCCCCACGGGTCCTGGGGCAGGCGTTCGAGGTAGGTGCGCCAGTTCGTCGGCACCTTGCCCGTGGCCGGCTTCTCGACGAGCGCGCGCAGGCCCTGCGTGGCGCTGGGGTAGGCGCCGTTGTCCAGGCGGTAGAGCTTCAGCCCCTGCATGATCGCGGCCACGTCCTGGCGGGCCGCGGTGGCGCGGGCCTGGTCGGGGCGGTCCATCAGGCTCGGCACGATGAGCGCGGCGAGCACGCCGATGATGACCAGCACCACCATCAGCTCGATGAGGGTGAAAGCCCGCTCGGCACGGCGACGGATTGAACGGGCGGCCATGTTCCACAACTCCCGGGAAAAGACTTCACAAGGACAACGACGAGCACTGCGGGCCATCCTCGCAGCGGCGCATGTCAGTCCGATTGAAAATCCTCGGGAGTTCGGTGACAGCCTCTCAGTCGTCGAGAGTTTCGACGCGCAGTGCGATCACAGGGCCTGCCACGAAGGAGCTGGCCTGCAACGCATGCAGCGCCAGATCGACCGCGCTTTGCAGCGCCGACTCGGTGATCACCAGCACCTGCGGCGCCACCTCCGCCGGCCCGTTCGCCAGCACCAGTTGCCCCACCGGCAGCCGCTGCGCGGCCAGCAGGTCGGCCACGGCCGCGATGTCGGTCGCCGCCTGCACCGGCACGCGCAGGTAGTGCGCGCTGCGCACGGCCGCGCGCGGCAGCACCGGCAGTTCGCGCACCGCATGCGCATGGAAGCCGGTGTGCGGCACGCGCTGGCCGGCGTGGGTGCCGTCCAGGCGCGCCACGTCGACCAGGTCGGCGATCACGGCGGAGGCGGTCTGCTCCGAGCCGGCGCCTGCGCCGTAGTACATCGTGACGCCCGCCGCGTCGCCCTTGACCATGATGCCGTTCATCGAACCGTTCACCTGCGCGAGCAGGTGCGTCGCCGGCACCAGCGCGGGCTGCACGCGCAGTTCCACGCCCTCTTCACGTCGGCGCGCCACGCCCAGCAGCTTGACGCGAAAGCCCAGCTGTTCGGCGCAGGCCACGTCAACACGTTGCAGCGCGGTGATGCCCTCGACCTGCGCATCGGCAAAGCGCACCGGCATGCCGAAGGCGTTGGCGGCCAGCAGCGCGGTCTTGTGGGCGGCGTCGACGCCCTCGATGTCGAAGGCCGGATCGGCCTCGGCATAGCCCAGTGCCTGGGCCTGCGCGAGCGCGTCGCCGAAGTCCAGGCCCTCGTCGCGCATCTTGCTCAGGATGAAGTTGGTGGTGCCGTTGACGATGCCCGCCACCCACTCGATGCGGTTGGCCGTGAGGCCCTCGCGCAGCGCTTTCACGATGGGGATGCTCACCGCCACCGCGCCTTCGTACATCACGGCCACGCCATGCGCGCTGGCGGCGGCGAAGATCTCGGGGCCGTGCACGGCCAGCAGCGCCTTGTTGGCCGTGACCACGTGCTTGCCGTGCGCAATGGCCGCCAGCACCCAGTCGCGCGCCGGGCCGGTGCCGCCGGCCACCTCGACCACCACGTCGACATCGGGGTCGGTGGCCACCTGCATCGGGTCGGCCGTGAGCGCCACGCCCTCGCCCACGATGCCCTGGGCCCGCGCGAGGTTGCGCGCCGCCACCACCGTCACCTCGATGCCGCGCCCGGCACGGGCGGCGATGAGCGCCTGGTTGCGGGCCAGCACGCGGAAGGTGCCCGTGCCCACGGTGCCGATGCCGATCATGCCGACGCGCAGGGGGCGAATGGCCGCAGGATGGCTGGGCTGGGGCAGGAAGGACGAGACGGGATCGCGGTACATGGGCTTCTCCAAACAACGAACGAACAGGACAAAAACAAAAAACCCAGCTGCCAGCTGGGTTTCGTTCATTCGGGAGAAGAGACACCAGGTGGCTGCCGGAGCGGCCACCCTGCGCGTGCTCAGGGGGCCGCGGCGGTCATGGTGGTAATCATTCGTGCATTCACTGCGTCGCTCGTTCGCACGCAGGCGGCGAACGGCATCGTGCGGCCGACAACGGCGGCGCTGGATGCTGCAACGGGGGAAAGTGAAAGGCACGACATGAGCCGGCGAGTGTACACGCGGTGCTTGCGGCACGCCCCGATCCGGGCAAACTAGGGCATGGACAAGCATTTCCTGACCCCCCTGTTCGCCCCGGCGTCGATCGTGGCCTTCGTCGGCCAGCCCAGCGATCCGGGCGGCCAGACCGCCCTGGGCCACACGCTGCGCGAAGCCTTCCGCGCCGACCGCTTCGACGGCACCCTGCGCTTTCTCGACGTGCGCACCCAGGGCACGCTCGAAGAGCTGGCGCAGACGCACGCCGACCTGGCGCTGATCGCGCTGGCGCCGCGCGACGTGGCCGCCGCGCTCGAAATCGCGGGCCGCATCGGCTGCAAGGCGGCGGTGGTCATCTCCACCGGCATCGCCGCCGAACAGGCCGCGCAGTGGCGCAAGATCGCGCGCCGCGAAGGCGTGCACCTGCTGGGCCCGAATTCGCTGGGCTTCCAGCGCCCGCCGCTGCACCTGAACGCCAGCGTGGCCGGCCCGCTCGCGCGCACGGGGCCGCTGGCGCTGGTGTCGCAGTCGGGCGCGCTCACGGCCTCGATGCTCGACTGGGCGCGGCAGAACGGGGTGGGCTTCTCGAGCGTGGTGTCGCTCGGGCCGCACACCTCGGTCGACATTCCGCAGGTGCTCGACTTCCTGGCCAACGATTCGAGCACGCACAGCATCATCGTGTACCTCGAAGGCATTGCCGATGCGCGCCGCTTCATGAGCGCGCTGCGCTCGGCCTCGCACGCCAAGCCGGTGGTGGTGCTCAAGGCGGGCCGCAAGCCGGCCGGCAACGAGGCCGCGCAGACGCACAGCGCGGCCATCGTGGGCAGCGACGACGTGTTCGATGCCGCCCTGCGCCGCGCGGGCGCGGTGCGGGTGCGCTCCTTCGTCGAGCTGTTCTCGGCCGCCAAGTGCCTGGCCTCGCGCTACCGGCCGGTGGGCAAGCGGCTGGCCGTGGTCACCAACGGTGGCGGCCCCGGCGTGCTCGCGGCCGACTGGATCAACGAGATCGGGCTGGACCTGGGCCGCCTTTCGGCGCCCGCGCAGAAGCTGCTGCAGCCCTCGCTACCCGCGCTGGCCTCGCTCACCGACCTCATCGACCTCTCGGAAGACGCCACGCCCGCGCACTTTCGCGCCGCCATCGACACGGCTTCGGCCGACAGCCAGATCGACGGCGTGCTCGCCATCTTCTCGCCCAAGGCCGGCGTCGACGCGGCCGCCACGGCGCGCGCGCTGGCCGACATTCCGCGCCCCATGCCCAAGCCGCTCCTGTCGTGCTGGATGGGCGATGCCTCGGTGGGCAATGCGCGGGCCGTGCTGGCCGAGGCCACCATCCCGAGCTTTCGCACGCCCGAGGCGGCCGTGGGCGCCTTCGGCAACATCGCGGCCTTCTACCAGAACCAGCAGCTGCTGCAGCAGACGCCGCCGCCGCTGTCGGCGCTGGCCAAGCCCGACATCGACGGCGCGCGCCTGCTCATCGAGAGCGTGCTGGCCGAGCGGCGCAAGGTGCTGACCGAGATGGAGTCGAAGTCGCTGCTGTCGTGCTTCCACATCCCGATCACGCGCACCCTGCTCGCGCGCAGCGCCAACGAGGCCATGATGATCGCCACGCAGTTGGGCTTTCCGGTGGCGCTGAAGATCGACTCGCCCGACATCTCGCACAAGTCCGACGTCGAGGGCGTGGCGCTGAACGTGATGAACGGCACCAGCGCGCGCGACACCTACCTGGAGATGATGGAGCGCGTGGCGCGCCTGGCGCCCGATGCCCGCATCAACGGCGTGACCGTGCAGAAGATGGTGCGCGCGCGGCGCGGGCGCGAGATCTACGTGGGCCTGGTCACCGACCAGCCCTTCGGCCCGGTGATCGTCTTCGGCGCGGGCGGCACCATGATCGAGCTCATGAACGACCGCGCCATGGAGCTGCCGCCGCTGAACCAGTTCCTGGCGCGCCACCTCATCGAGCGCTCGCGCGTGGCCGAGACGCTGGGCGAATGGCGCGGCGCCAACCCCGTGAACATGGAGGCCATCGAGGACGTGCTGCTGCGCGTGTCCGAAATGGTGTGCGAGCTGCCCGAGCTGCGCGAGATGGACATCAACCCCATCATCGTGGACGAGCACGGCGCGGTGTCGGTCGATGCGCGCATCGTGGTCGACAGCAGCACGCAGGCTGTGGCGGGCCCGGTGGGCAACGGCTACCAGCACCTGGCCATCATGCCGTACCCCGCGCGTTACCGGCGCGAATGGCCGCTGCCCGGTGGCGGCGCGTACGTGGTGCGGCCGGTGCATCCGAACGACGCGCAGATGCTGCAGGCGCTGGTGCAGGGCCTGTCGCCCGAAAGCCGCTGGTTCCGTTTCGTCTCGCGCTTTCACGAGCTGCCGCCGTCGATGCTGTCGCGCTTCACGCTCATCGACTACGACCGCGAGATGGCGCTGGTCGCCACCATCATGGAACGCAGCACTGCGCCCGACGGCACCGTGCTCGAAACCGAGCGCATCGTGGGCGTGTCGCGCTACATCACCAACCCCGACCAGACCAGCTGCGAGTTCTCGCTCGTGGTGGCCGACGAGTTCAGCGGCAAGGGGATCGGCTCGCGCCTGATGGAAAGCATCATCGACGTGGCGCGCGACCGCGGCCTTTCCGAAATGGACGGGCTGGTGCTGGCCGGCAACCCCGACATGCTCAAGCTGGTGCGGCGGCTGGGTTTCACGGTGAAGTCCTTCCCCGAGGACCCGGACTTCAAGCTGGTGACCTACCCGCTGTAGCCCGCCGGTGGGCGGCTGCAACTCGACGAGAATCGGCCGCCCTCCACCTCCGCGTTTCTTCATGCTCCGAATCCTCCTGCGCTCCCTCGGCCGTCTGCTGGTGAGCTTCGCCCTGCTGCTGTCCGCCGCCTGGGCCTGTGCGGCCCTCTGGTACCAGCTGCCGGTGGCAACGCCGCTCAAGGTCGGCGCGATGGTGCTGTGGGGTCTCTTCGGCCTGGCGGCGATCGTGCGCGTGTGGCGCGGCAAGGCCGCCCGCCCGCTGCTGTCGTATGCCATCGGCTTCGCCATGCTGCTCGGCTGGTGGAACACCATCCTGCCTTCGCAGAACCGCGAATGGGCCGACGACGTGGCGCGCTACCTGACGCCGCGCGTCGAGGGCAGCGTGGTCACGATGGAGAACGTGCGCAACTTCGACTGGCGCAGCGACACCGACTACACCGTGCGCTGGGACACGCGCCGCTACGACCTGGACCGCCTGCGCTCGGTCGACGTGTCGCTGTCGTACTGGACCGGCCCGGCCATCGCCCACACGCTGGTGTCCTTCGGCTTCGACGACGGCCAGTTCGTCACTTTCTCCATCGAGATCCGCAAGGAGCGCGGCGAGAGCTTCTCGTCCATCGGCGGCTTCTTCAAGCAATTCGAGAACAGCCTCGTGGCCGCCGACGAGCACGACATCCTGCGCGTGCGCACCAACGTGCGCGGCGAAGACGTCTACATGTACCGCGTGCACCTGCCGCAGGCCGAAATGCGTTCGCTGTTCCTGGGCTACGTGGGCGAGGCCAACGCGCTGGCGCGTGCGCCGAGCTTCTACAACACGCTCACCGCCAACTGCACCACCATCGTCTACAGCCTCGCCCGGCACGTCGTGCCCGGCCTGCCGATGGACTACCGCCTGCTGGCCTCGGGCTACCTGCCCGAGTACCTGCACGACGTGGGCGGCCTGACGCCCGGCCTGGGCATGGACGCGCTGCGCGCCGGCGGCCGCATCACCGACCGGGCCATCGCGACCGACCAGCAACCCGGCGTGAACTTCTCGCAGGCGATCCGCCAGGGCCTGCCGGGCGTGGCGCCATGAGGCGCTTCGGCTTCCCCGCGCTGCTGCTCGCGCTGTCGCTGCTCACCGGCTGCGCGGGCGTCACCGTCGGCACCATCTCGCCGGCCGACTACCTGGCGCAGCGGCGCGGCGACGTGCTCACCACCGGCCAGCTCAGCAGCTCGGCACAGGAGGTGCTGCGCGTCATCGGTTCCGATGCCGACCAGTGCCGCAAGGACGGCCGTGCCTGCCGCCAGAACCTCGCCACCTCCGCCGGCCTGAGCGACGAACAACGCATGTCGGCACTGTCCGAGGTGTGGCTGCAGCTCGCGCTGGCGGGCGGCGACGGCGGCTCGGCCGCGCAGCCCATGGCGCCCGAAGCCATCGAAGCCTGGCTGGAAACCGCGCGCCACGCCTACGCCTACCTGTTCCACACGGCGCGCAACCCGCGCGACCGCGCCTTCGAAGACCGCCAGACGCAGGTGCGCGACTACTACAACTACGCGGTGCAGCGCGCCATCACCGGCCTGTTCAGCCGCTACCGCAAGGGCGACACATCGGTGGCCGCCATTCCGCAGGTGAGCGGCTGGCGCATCGACGCAGACCTGTCGGCGCTGCAGCTCGCGCCCGACGCGCCCCCGCCGAAAGAGCTGATTCCCGCCGCCTCGCTGACCTTCTCGGGCCTGCGCAACATCTACCGCCGCGACGGCTTCGGCGCCGAGCTGGTGGCCGCGGGCGACGACCGTCCGACCGCGGCGCAAGCCGACGAAAACGCCCCGCCCTTCAGCGAAACGCCCTTCCCCGCCCTCACCGCGCTGCTGCAGTTCGACGGCGCCACCTTGCAGGACGTGCTGGCCACGCGCACGCTGCGCATCGCCGTGTTCGACCCCTACCGCACCAGCACGATCCGACTGGCCGGCGAAGAGATTCCGCTGGCCGCCAACTTCACCTCGGGCTACGGCCTGTGGCTGGCCCGCTCCGACTTCGCGCTGCAGGCGCTGCGCAGCCTGTTCGGCGGCGCCGAGGGCCTGACCCGGCCGCACATCTACCTGATGCAGCCCTACGACCCGAAGCGCCGCACCATCGTCATGCTGCACGGCCTGGCCAGCAGCCCCGAGGCGTGGATCAACGTGGCGAACGAAGTGCTCGGCGACGAGACGCTGCGCCGCCGCTACCAGATCTGGCAGGTGTACTACCCCACCAACGCGCCGCTGCCGCTGAACAACCTGGCCATCCGCGAAGCCATCACGCAGACCTTGGCGCACTTCGATCCGCAGGGCCGCGCCGAGGCCTCGCGCAACCTCACGCTCATCGGCCACAGCATGGGCGGCGTGCTCTCGCGCCTCTTGGTGTCGTCGTCGGGCGACGTGCTGTGGGACGCGCTGCGCGAGGGCTACCCCATGCCGGCCGCGCAGCGCCGCCGCATCGAGGAAGGGCTGGGGCCCTATCTGCGCTTCGAGCCGCTGCCCCAGGTCAGCGATGCGATCTTCATCGCGTCGCCGCACCGCGGCACCTCGTTCGCCAACAAGCGCATCTCGCGCTGGGTGGCCAACCTCATCACGCTGCCGGTGGCGATGCTGGGCCAGCTCAACGACATCTCGCGCGAGCTGATGCGCGTGGCGCCCAGCTCGCAGGACATGGGCCCGCTGCGCATTCCCAACAGCATCGACAACCTCAGCGACCGCGATGCGTTCGTGCGCCTGTCGTCCGGGTTGCCGCTGAGCCCGAAGGTGCGCTACCACTCGATCATCGGCAACGACAGGCCCGGCCTGCCGCTGGCCGAGTCGAGCGACGGCATCGTGCCCTACACCAGCGCGCACCTCGACGGCGCGGTGTCGGAGCTGGTGATTCCGTCGGCGCACAGCGTGCAGGAGCACCCGCTGGCGATCCTGGAGATCCGGCGCATCCTGCGCGAGCAGCTGCAGCGCGTGCCCTGAGGGCACTTCATGCCGTGGCGAGCACGGCCGCCGGTGCGTGCCGCATGTCCGGCACCGCCGCCATCAACGCCCGCGTGTAGGCGTGCTTCGGCGCATCGAGCACCTCGGCCGCGCTGCCCTGCTCCACCAGCCGCCCGCGCTGCATCACGCCCACGTCGTCGCACATGTGGCGGATCACGGCGAGGTTGTGGCTGATCAGCAGGTAGGTCAGGCCGAACTCGTCCTGCAGGTCGCGCATGAGGTTCAGCACCTGGGCCTGCACCGACACGTCGAGCGACGAGGTCGGTTCGTCGCAGACGATGAACTCGGGCTGGCTGGCCAGCGCCCGCGCGATGGCGATGCGCTGGCGCTGGCCGCCCGAGAACTGGTGCGGGTAGCGCCGACCGTCGTCGGGCGACATGCGCACGCGGCGCAGCGCCTGAGCCACGCGCTCGGCGGTTTCGTCGGCGCTGGCGGCCAGGCCCAGCACCTCGACCGGCTCGGCGATGAGGCGGTCCACGCGCCAGCGCGGGTTGAGGCTGGCGTGCGGGTCCTGGAAGATCATCTGGAAGCGCCGGCGCAGCGCGGCCGTCTGCGCGGCGTCGCCCCAGCGGTCGATGCCGTCGAAATGCACGCTGCCGCCCGTGGGCCGCGTGAGGCCGGCGATCATGCGCGCCACGGTCGACTTGCCCGAACCCGACTCGCCGACCAGCCCGAAGGTGCGGCCGCGCGCGATGTCGAAGCTCACGCTGTCGACTGCGTGCAGCACCTTCTTCGGCTGGCGTGCCAGCGTGCGCACGAGCCAGCCGGCCGAAAGATCGAACTCGCGCGACAAGCCCTGCACGCGGATCAGCGGCGGGCTGTCGGCCAATTCTGGCGCAGCCACGGTCTCGGCCTGCGCGGGCGGCAACGCGGCGGCCACGGCGATGTCCGCGCCGATCTCCGGCACCGGCAGCCGATGCAGCCTGTCGTGCACCGAAGGAATCGCGGCCATCAGCGCGCGCGTGTACGGCTCGCGCGGGTGGTCGAGCACCTGGCGCACCGGGCCGGTCTCGAGCACGCGGCCCTGGTACATCACCATCACGCGGTCGGCCGCCTCGGCGATCACGCCCATGTCGTGCGTGATGAGCATCGCGGCAGTGCCGCGCTCGCGGCAGACGCGCCGGAACACGCGGATCACCTGCGCCTGCACCGACACGTCGAGCGCGGTGGTGGGCTCGTCGGCAATCAGCAGCTGCGGCTCGGCGCACAGCGCGAGCGCAATCGCCACGCGCTGGCGCATGCCGCCCGAGAACTGGTGCGGGTACTGGTCGATGCGGCTTTCGGGGTCGGGAATCTCCACGTCGGCCAGCAGCGCCAGCGCGCGCCGGCGTGCCTCCTGCTCGCTCACGGGCAGGTGCGTGCGGATGGTTTCGATGAGGTGCCGTCCGATCGGGTAGACCGGGTTCAGGCTGGTCAGCGGGTCCTGGAACACGCTGCCGATGCGGCGCCCGCGCACGCGGCGCATGTCTTCGCCGCGCAGCGTGTCGATGCGCTCGCCATGCAGCTCGACCGTGCCGCCCGCGATGCGCCCCGGCGGCGGCACCAGCCCGATGACGGCCGCGCCGACCATCGACTTGCCCGCGCCCGACTCGCCGACCACGCCCAGGATTTCGCCCGGTGCGATCTCGAACGAGACGCCATTGAGCACCTGCACCGTGCCCCGGTGCATGTCGAAGGCCACGTCCAGCCCGCGCACCCGCAGCACGGGTGTTTCACCGTGGGGCGATGGCGATGGGTCGCGCGCGCTCATTGCAGCCTCGGATTCAAGGCGTCGCGCAGCCAGTCGCCCGCCAGGTTGACCGACAGCGCCAGCGCCAGCAGCACCAGCGCCGGAAACAGCAGGATCCACCACTCGCCCGAGAACAGGAAGCCCTGCCCGATGCGGATCAGCGTGCCCAGCGACGGTTGCGTGGGCGGCAGCCCCACGCCCAGGTACGACAGCGTCGACTCCGCCACGATGGCCAGCGCGAAGCTGATGGTGGCAATCACCAGCACCGGCGCCAGCAGGTTCGGCAGGATGTGCCGCACCAGGATGCCGGTGCGCGAGCGGCCGATGATCTGCGCGGCGGCCACGTAGTCCTTGTGCTTCTCGAGCATCACGGCGCCGCGCACCGTGCGCGCGTACTGCACCCACTCCGACAACCCGATGGCCGCCACGATCACGTACACCGCCATGTCGTCGCGGTAGCCCTCGGGCAGCAGGCCGCGCGCAATGCCGAAGATCAAGAGCGCCACCAGCAGCACCGGAAAGGTCAGCTGCACGTCGGCCACGCGCATCACCAGCGTGTCGAACCAGCCGCCCGCATAGCCCGCCGCCAGCCCGAGCGGCACGCCGATGGCCAGCGACAGCCCCACCGCGCTCACGCCCACCAGCAGCGACATGCGCAGCCCGTAGAGGATGGCCGAGAACACGTCGCGCCCCTGGTCGTCGGCGCCCAGCGGGTAGAACGCGCCCGAGGCGCCCTGCTGCCCCGGCGGCGTGAAGGCATCGATCAGGTCGAGCACGGCTGGGTCGAAGGGGTCTTGCCGCGCGATCCACGGTGCGAACAGCGAGGCCAGGGCAACCAGCAGCAGCACGAAGGCGGCCAGCTGCACGGTGCGCGAGCGTGCGAAGGCGCGCAGCACGGGCGACTCGGCGTTGCGCCAGCGGCGCGGCGCGGGGGCGCCGGTCGGGGAAGGAAGCGTCATTCGGAAAAACAAGAAGGAGTCAGGCGCGTCGCAGGCGCGGATCGACCAGCACATACAGCAGGTCGACGATGAAATTGATCGCCACGTAGAGCAGCGCGATCAGCAGCAGGTAGGCCGCCACCACCGGCACGTCCACCCCCTGGATCGAGGTGATGAACAGCAGGCCCACGCCCGGCCACTGGAACACCGTCTCGGTGACGATGGCAAAGGCCACCAGCGAGCCGATCTGCAGCCCAGTGATGGTGATGACCGGGATCAGCGTGTTGCGCAGCGCATGGCCGTAGTTCAGGTCGCGCTCGCGCAACCCGCGCGCACGGCCGAAGCGGATGTAGTCGGCGCGCAGCACCTCCAGCATCTCGGCGCGCACCAGCCGCATGATCAGCGTCAGCTTGTACAGGCCCAGCGTCAGCGCGGGCATCAGCAGCGAGGCCCAGCCCGAGGCCGTGAGCAGCCCGGTGCTCCAGCCGCCCAGCTGCACCGTGTCGCCGCGCCCGAACGAGGGCAGCCAGCGCAGCTCGACCGCGAACAGGTAGATGAGCCCGATGCCGATCAGGAAGGTGGGCAGCGACACGCCGACCAGCGACACCGCCATGACCGCGCGGCTCGCCACGCTGTCGCACCGGATCGCGGTGTAGACGCCCAACGCCACGCCGCCCGCCACCGCCAGCACGGCCGCCACCAGCGCCAGTTCGAGCGTGGCCGGCAACCGCTCGGCGATGAGCTCGACCACCGGCCGCTTGAGCCGGTACGACACGCCCAGGTCGCCCTGCAGCGCATGGCCCACGTAGCGCAGGTACTGCACCGGAACCGGGCCGTCGAAGCCCAGCTCGGCCGTCAGCGCGGCGCGCTCTTCCAGCGTGGCGTCTTCGCCGAGCAGGCTGATGGTCGGGTCGCCGATGTGGCGGAACACCAGGAAGGACACGAACGACACCGCCAGCAGCACCAGCACGGACTGGCCGAGCCGGCGTAAGAGATGAACCCACATGAGGTGTGTGTAGTCAGGGTTTGGCTACCTTCACGTTCTTGAAGAACACGCTGCCGTCGGGGCTGACCGGAATGTCCAACTTCGGGGTCGAGGCGAAGTTGAGCACCTGGTCGTGCAGCGCGATGTAGATGCGCTCCTTCTGCACCGTCTGCCAGATGCTTTTGATGGTGGCGTCGCGTTTCGCCTTGTCGCTTTCGGCCGCGAGCGATGCGATCTGTGCGTCGACCTCGGCGTTGCTGTAGCCGGTGGCGTTGGTCGGGCCGCGGCCGTCCTTGCCGCGCGTGTGCACCAGGTAATCGAAGATGTAGGCCGAGTCGTAGGTCGGCACGCCCCAGCCGAACAGGTAGAAGTCGGTGTCGGCCGAGTTGATGGCGGTGCTGTGCAGCGCGATCGGGCGCGCCGCCACCGTGGTCTTGATGCCGATGCGCCCGAGAAAGCCCGACACCGCCGTGCCGATGGCCTCGTCGTTCACGTAGCGGTCGTTCGGCGTGTGCAGCGTGATCGCAAAGCCGTTCGGGTAGCCGGCCTCGGCCAGCAGCTTCTTCGCCTGCGCCGCGTTGGCCTTCGGGTAGGCCGCGAAGCCCTTCTCGTAGCCGTGCACGAACGGCGGCACGATGATGCCCGAGGGGTTCGACAGCCCGCGCATCACCGCCGCCTTGATCGCGTCGCGGTCGATGGCCAGGCCGATGGCCTCGCGCACCTTCGGGTCGGCCAGCGGATTCCTGCCCTTCACGTCGGCGTACTTGAGTTCCTTCGCGCCCACGTTCAGGCCCAGGAAGATCGAGCGGTTCTCGGGCCCTTCGGTCACGCGCAGGCGCTTGTCGGCCTTGAGCCGGCCCACGTCCTGCGCCGGCAGGTCCTGCACGAAATCGACCTCGCCCGACAGCAGCGCGGCCACGCGCGTGGCGGGCGACTTGATCGGCACGTAGACCAGCTCGGTCACGTCCAGCGGAAACTGGCCGCGGCCCCAGTACTGCGGGAACTGCTTGAGCACCGTGCGCGCATCGACCTCGCGCGAGGCCAGCACGTAGGGGCCGGTGCCGTTCTCGTTGCGGGTGGCGAAGTTCTCGGTCTTGCTGGCCACGTCCTGCGACTGCTCGGCCTTGTTCGCCCGGGCCCAAGCCTCGTTGAGGATGAAGAGGTTCGTGAGGTTGTTCGGGAAGATCAGGTTCGGGCCCTTGGTCTTGACCTGCACCGTGAGCGCATCGACCTTCTTCACCTCGGCCACCGACGACAGCAGCGACTTGAGCGCCGAGCTCGGCGCCTGCGCGCGCTGCAGCGAGAACACCACGTCGTCGGCCGTGAGCAGCGCGCCGTCATGGAACTTGACGCCGGGGCGCAGCTTGAACTCCCACACCGTCGGGTCGGCCGTGAGCTTCCACGAGGTGGCCAGCGCGGGCTGCAGCTTGCTGTCGGCGCCACGCAGGATCAACGGCTCATAGATCTGGTGCAGCAACCCGAAGTTGGTGCCGGTGTTGACCGCATGCGGATCGAGCGTGGCGGGGTCGGCGCTGCGCGCCCATCGCACGGTTTCGGCGGCGGCAACAGGCGCCTGTAGCAGGCCGGCGGCCAGCAGAGCCGCGGTCAGGAGTGGTCGGAGCATGGAATCCCTCGGGTGTTCTTTGGAAGAGAAGACAGGCGGACGACCGCGCGGGGCGGCGTCGTCCTGTGCCTGTGCGTGGGGGACTGTGCCCTGCCCCGCGCCGTCCCGAAAGAAGGACTCCGCATATGGAAATGCGGTGTCTGCCGCGTGACGATGAACAGGGCGTTAAGCCCTCGTCGCCAGCCGCTTCAATCGCAATCCACCCCACACCGCCAGCAGCACGCTCGCACCGAACACCCAACCCGACAGCGCGCCGGCCATCGTGCCCGACAGCAGGTTGCCGACCGTGCAGCCCAGTCCGGTCATCGCGCCCCACCCCAGCAGCACGCCGCCGCCGAGGCCGCGCACGACCTGCCCCACCGTGGGCCATGCGGGCTTGAACTGCCCGCTCGCCAACGCCGCGGCCAGTGCGCCAGCCACGAGGCCACCGACCAGCAGCGCGTTGGGCGTCTGCCAGAGGCTTTCGACCACCGCCGTGACGCAGCCACCGAAACCGTCGAGGCCGTCCAGCCGCTGCGGCAGCAGGCCGTGCGCATTGCCGAGGTCGCGCGCGGCGCTGCCGAGCGCCGCTGTCACGCCCAGCGGACGCAGCCGCAGCACCACGATCACGGCGATCGCATCGACCGCGAGCCCGCCCCACGCATACGGCCAGCGCCCGTGCAGCAGGCGGCGCGCGGCGTCGATGAAGCTGTGCGATGTGGGCGACGCCGCCTCGCCCGCCGGCAGCTTCCGCCAGAGCCAGGCCGCGAGCGCCGCGAACACCGCCAGCTGCAGCGCGGCCGAGCCCGCATAGCCCAGGTGATGCGGCAGCCACACCACGGGCGCGGTGGCGATGGTGGCGCTGTAGAGCCAGTTCCAGCTCGCAAAGCCGAGCAGGAATCCCGCGCCCGCACCGAGCAGCGCGAACGGCGCGGTCGGCGAGCCTTCGCCCAGCCGGTACCAGTGCGCGCTGATGCACGAGCCCGACACCACCATGCCCGCGCCGAAGGCCAGCCCCGCGAGCACGAGCGCGCCGCTGACCGGCCCGATGTGCGCATCGGGCGGCAACCGCCCCGGCTGCGGCACCGGCAGCCAGCCCGTCATGACGACGTGCATGCCCACGGTGCCGACCGCCAGCGCGGCCACGATGGCCAGCAGGCCGCGTGCGTCGCCGCCCTCGAAGTAGTCGCGCGCATGGCAATAGAAGCAGAAGCGCGAGCGCTGCAGCACCACGCCGAGCACCGCGCCCAGCCCGAGCGCGAAGGCCAGCGCACGGCCGCCGCTGCGCTCGCCGAGCAGATGCACGCCGGCGGCGACCAGCAACAACACGACGACCGCAGCGGCCAGGCCTGTGCGGGAAAGCGGCGCAGGCGCCGCGTTGATTGACGAAGCGGACATGCCTCGGTCCTTTTGTGTTGACCAAAAAAAAGCGAGCCCGAGGGCTCGCCCAATGTCGCTCATCAGAGAGGCCGCGAGGCCCCTCCAACGCCGACTCACCTCGAACTCATCTCACCTCAACTCATTCATTCACTTGGACGCCCACACCGTGCCGGCCGGGTTGTTGACCGGCACGCCGACGGCGTTGCCGTACTCGGTCCACGAGCCGTCGTAGTTGCGCACGTTCTTGTAGCCCAGGATCTTGTGCAGCGCGAACCAGGTGTGGCTCGAGCGCTCGCCGATGCGGCAGTAGGTGATGGCCGGTTTGCTGCCGTCGATGCCCACGGCCGCGTAGATCGCCTTCAGCTCGGCGGCCGACTTGAAGGTGCCGTCTTCGTTCACCGCACGGCCCCAGGGCACGTTGGCCGCGCCGGGCACGTGGCCCGCGCGCACCGCCAGTTCGGCGGCGCCGGCCGGCGCGAAGATCTTGCCGCTGTACTCGTCGGCCGAGCGGATGTCGACCAGCTTCGCGTCGGAGCGGCCCTCGGCCACGGCCAGCACGTCGGCCAGCCGCGCGCGCAGCTGCGGGTTGGGCTGCGTCACCTTGAAGCGCGTGGCGACGTGCTCGGGCGCGCGGTTGTCGAGCACGCGGTTCTCGGCCTCCCACTTCTTGCGCCCGCCGTCGAGCAGCTTCACGTTCTGCACGCCGTACTGGTCGAACACCCAGGCGCCCCAGGCCGCGAACCAGTTGTTGGTGTCGCCGTAGAGGATCACGGTGGTGTCCTTGTCGACACCGGCCGACGACAGCAGCTTCTCGAACTCGGCCTGGCTCACGATATCGCGGCGCACGCGGTCGTTGAGGTCGTTGTGCCACGAGAAGTTCACCGCGCCCGGGATGTGGCCGCGCTCGTACAGGCCCGGGTTCACGCTGACCTCGATCACGCGCAGCTTGGGGTTGCGCAGGTTCTTCTCGAGCCAGTCGGTGGAGACCAGCGGGCCGCTGCCGTCGGCCGAAGCCTGCGCGAAGGCCGACGGTGCGGTGGCCAGGAAGGTCAGCGTGGCGAGGGACGCAACGCGCCACCATCTGCTGAAGATCGACATGCGGGACTCCTTGTGTTGAATGGAAGACATCTGAAACAGATCAGAGCGAACTCTAGGCAGGCCACCCGCGATCACCAACGAAGCGTTTGCGATAAGCGCATGCGCAAAGCGTCTGAGGCTCAGGCGACCGCGAGCGCTTCATGCGGCAGCTCGGCGCGCACGCGCCAGCCCAGTTCGGGCGCGATGCGCACCGCCAGGTCGTCCAGGATCTGCTCGTAGGCCTCGCTGTCGAAGTTGTAGGGCAGCTCCACGCGCAGCTCGCTCACCAGCGGCAGCACCGGGTCGCGGTGCAGGCGCTCCAGGATCTCGTCGGCGCTGCCCACGAGGTCGCCGGCGAACAGCGTGCGGCGTTCGCCCTGCGGCGACAGCGTGCGCTCGACACGGCCCGCGGCGAACGCGCGGTAGCGCCGCCGCGTGGCGGCATCGGCGCCGTCGAGCGGCACGATCACGCGGCCCAGCGCGATCCGTCCACGTCGCGCGCCCGGCACTTCGCTGGCGCGGTAGCGTTCGACGAGGCCGGTCTGCGCCTCGAGGAAATCGTCGGTGGTCTCGCCCGTGAGCACGTTGCCTAGCAGCAGGTGAAAGCCGTTGCGCCCCGCCCATTCGGCCGAGCGCAGCGACCCGCCGCCGTACCAGAGCCGCCCGACGAGGCCGGGTGCATAGGGCTGCACGCGCGGACGCACGCGCCCACCGGCGGATTCGACCACCGTGTCTTCGTCGCCCAGCAGCACGTCTTCGAGGTTGGCGCGCAGCCGCGCCACGCGCTTGTGCGTGAAGTCGACCGTGGCCGGCGGTGCGTCCTGGAAGCGCCCGCCCAGCAAGGCGCCGTGCGGCGGCGCGCCCGCGCTCAGGCCCACCTGCAGGCGGCCGCGCGAGAGCACGTCGACGGTGGCCAGGTCTTCGGCCAGCCGGAACGGGTTTTCGTAGCCCATCTGGATCACGGCCGCGCCGAGTTCGATGCGGCGCGTGCGCTGCGTGGCGGCGGCCAGGAAGGTCGGTGCCGACGACACGGCGCGCTCCAGGTGGCGCTGGCGCACCCAGGCGCTGTCGAAGCCGCGCCGCTCGCCGAATTCAAAGAGCCGCAGCGCGGCTTCGAGGCCGGCGTGCGGGTCGGCCTCGTCGTAGTTGCCGGGCGTGAGGAAACCGATGTGGTGGATGGTCATGGTCGTGTCGCTCGCAGGGTCAGAACTTCGGCAACCCCGGCGGGTTGACCTCCGATTTCGGCAGCGCCTCTTCGGCCAGACGCCAGCGCGCGAGCGCCTTGGCGTAGGTGCCGTTGCGGATCAGGTTGTTGGCCGCGGTGGTGAGCGCCACCGCCAGCCCGCTGCCCTTGCGCGTGGCCACGGCCACGTCCGACTTCAGCGGCCAGCCCGCGTTCACGGTGCCGGCCAGCCGCAGCTGCCCGTTCTTCGCGGCCTCGTAGGCCTGCGGTGCGTTGGGGTTGAAGTTGGCATCGACGCGTTTCGTCGTCACCGCCAGCCAGCGCGTCACATCGTCGTCGTAGTACTGGATCGACACCGGCTTCAGGCCCGCGGCCACGTTCTGCCGGTCCCACTCGAGCAGGATGCGCTCCTGGTTGGTGCCGGCGCCGGTCGTGAGCTTCAGGCCCGCCACGTCCTTCGGCTCCTTGATCGACTGGATGGCGCTGTCGGTGCGCACGTAGAAGCCGTGCAGGCCGAGCCGGTAGGTCGAGAAGTCGAACTTCTCCTTGCGCTGCTCGGTCACGCCCACGTTGGAGATCACGGCGTCGTACTTGCCCGAGCTCAGGCCCAGCGGCCAGTCGGCCCAGGCGACGGGCCGCAGCTCCAGCTTCAGGCCCAGCGCCTCGGCGATGAGGTGGGCAAAGTCGGGGTCGAAGCCCACCACCGTCTTCGCGTCGGTGGCGTAGGTGGAGATCGGCGGCGCGAACGGCGCGATGGCGATGGTCAGCACGCCCTCCTTCACGAACTTGAAGCTGGGTGGAATGGCGTTGACGGCCTCGGCGTCCTTGCCGGTGTGCAGGCGGCCCTTCTGCTCGGGGCTGAAGTCGAAGGTGTCGGCGGCGTGCGCCGGCGCGAACGCCATCAGCCCGAGGGTGGCCAGCGCCCCCAGTTTTTTCTTGAGCGACATGGTCCCCTCCCCTCAGTTCTTCGGCAGGCCGGGCGGGTTGGTGCGCGCCACCTCGATCGCTTCGGACGCCAGGTTCCAGCGCGACAGCGCCTTGCCGTAGTTGCCGTTCCTGATCTGCGTGTTGAGCGCCAGCGTCACGGCCTCGGCAATGCCCGAGCCCTTGCGCGAGGTGACGGCGATCTCGGCGTTGAGCGGCCAGCCGCCCGACACCAGGCCCGCGAGCCGGGTCTTGCCGTCGCGCGCCTCGTAGGCCGCGATGGCGTTGGGGCCCACGTAGGCGTCGGCGCGGCCCGACTGGATGGCCAGGCGCTGCACCACATCGTCGTCGTAGTACTGGATCTCGATGGGCTTGAGGCCGGCGGCAATGTTCTGCTTGTTCCAGCGCAGCAGGATCTGCTCCTGGTTCGTGCTGGCCGTCACGATGAGCTTCAGGCCCGCGATGTCCTTGGGCTCCTTGATGGGCCCGAGCTTGCTGTCCGACTTCACGTAGATGCCCAGCTGGTCGTTGCGGTAGGTCGAGAAGTCGAACTTCTCCTTGCGCTCCTCGGTGACGGTCACGTTGGACACCACCACGTCGAACTTGCCCGACTGCAGGCCCAGCGGCCAGTCGGCCCAGGCGGTGGACACCAGCTCCAGCTTGCGCCCCAGGCTGTCGGCCACGAGCTGCGCGATGTCGGGCGCGTTGCCCACGGGTGTCTTGGTGTCGGTGGCGTAGGCCGCGAACGGCAGCCGGCCGGTGGTGGTGCCGACGACGAGCACGCCTTCCTTCTGGAACTTGAAGTCCTTCGCGAGCCGCACGGCCTCTTCAATCTTCTGCGCGCGCGGACGGCCGGGTTGCTCGGGGCTCAGGTCGGGCGCCGGGGCGGTCTGGGCCGTGGCGGCGATCGGCAGCAAGGCCGCCAGGAGAACGGACAGGAGAAGGCGTCGATGGGTCATGAAAGCGGTCGGTTGGAAAAGAGAAAGAAGAAAAAACTCAGAGCACCTTGGCCAGGAATTCGGCCGTGCGCGGATGCCGCGGTGCGTTGAACACCTGCTCGGGCGTGCCGGTCTCGAGGATGCGGCCCTGCTCCATGAAGACCACGGTGTCGGCCACCTCGCGGGCAAATCCGATCTCGTGCGTCACGATGAGCAGCGTGGTGCCGGAGCTCGCGAGTTCCTCGATCACCGCCAGCACCTCGCCCACCAGTTCGGGGTCGAGCGCCGAGGTGGGCTCGTCGAACAGCAGCACCTTGGGCTTGAGCGCCAGCGCCCGCGCGATCGCCACGCGCTGCTGCTGGCCGCCCGAGAGCTGGCGCGGGTAGGCGTCCTTGCGGTCGGCCAGGCCGACGCGGGCCAGCAGGTCGGTGGCCAGCGCCTCGGCCTCGGCGCGCGGCAGGCCGCGCACCGACTGCGGCGCCTCGACGATGTTCTCCAGCACCGTGAGGTGCGGGAACAGGTTGAAGTTCTGGAACACCATGCCCACGTCGACGCGGCGCGTGAGGATGTCCTTCTCGTGCAGCTCGTACAGCGTGTCGGCATCGCGCCGGTAGCCGATGAGTTCGCCGTCGATGGCAATGAAGCCGTCGTCCACGCGCTCCAGGTGGTTGATGGTGCGCAGCAGCGTCGATTTGCCCGAGCCCGAGGGGCCGAGGATCACCGTGACGCTGCCGCGCGGCGCGGTGAAGGTCACGTCGTCGAGCACCTGCAGCGCGCCGAAGCGCTTGGACACGCCGTGGATCGTCACCTCGCCGCCCGGGGCGCGCGAGCCGTTCCAGCGCGGCACCTGCGCGGGGGCCGGTGCCGGTGCCGACACGGGCACCACGGCCGGCGCCCTGCCCCGCGCCCACAGCCCGTGCACCACGCCGCACAGCCACGAGCGCGGCGCATGACGCAGCGCCCCGCGCGAAAAATGCCGCTCGATGTAGTGCTGCGCCACCGACAGCACGGTGAGGATCACGAGGTACCACACGGTCGCCACCATGAGCAGCGGAATCACTTCCAGGTTGCGCCGGTAGATGATCTGGATCGTGTAGAACAGCTCGGGCAGCGCCAGGATGTAGAGGTTCGAGGTGCCCTTGGCCAGCCCGATGATGTCGTTGAAGGCCGTGGGCAGGATGCTGCGCATGGCCTGCGGCAGCACGATGCGCGAGGCCTGGCGCCGGCGCGAAAGGCCCAGCGCGGCGGCGGCCTCGAGCTGCCCCTGGTCCACCGACAGGATGCCTCCGCGCACGATCTCCGAGGCGAAGGCCGCCTGGTTCAGCGTGAGGCCCAGCAGCGCCGCCACGAACGGGCTGATGAGCTGCGTGGTCGGGTACGAGAAGAAGGTCAGGTCGGTGAACGGCACGCCCAGCGACACGGTCTCGTACAGGTAACCCAGGTTGTTGATGATCAAGAGCAGCACGATCACCGGCACCGAACGGAAGAGCCAGGTGAACACCCAGGCCAGCCGCGCCAGCAGCGGCGAGCGCGACACCCGCGCCAGCGCCAGCCCCGTGCCGAAGAAGAAGCCCAGCACCGCGCCCAGCGCCGTGAGCAACAGCGTGCGGCCCAGCCCGGCCAGCACCGGCTCCGAGAAGAACCACTGCGCGAACACCGGCCAGCCCCAGCGCGGGTTGGTGAGCACCGAATGCAGCACGAGGCCGATCACCGCCACCGCGAAGACGGTGCCGACGGTGCGCGCCGGGTAGGTCGCGGGGACGATGCGAAAGTGCGAGTAGTCGCCCTTGGCGGGCGGTGCCGCATCGCTGCGGCGCAGGGGTGCCGTGGGGGTGCGAGGCTCCGGGCCGGCGTCGAGCACGGTGGTCGTGTTCATCGCGACACTGCCTCGCTCAGTGCCGCACCCACGCGGCCTTGCGTCGCCCACTGCGCCAGGTGCTTCTCGAAGGGCAGCTTGCGCGGCGTCTCGGGGTCGGCGTCGTCGGTGAAGAGCGCCGTGTAGCCATGGCTGCGGTACAGGCCCACGGCCTCGGGCTGGCGAAAGCCGGTCGTGAGGTAGATGCGTTCGTAGCCCTGGCGCAGCACCTGCGCCTCCAGCTCGGCCAGCACGCGGCTGGCCAGGCCCTGGCGGCGCAGCGCGCCGTGCGTCCACACGCGCTTGAGCTCGGCGGTGCGCTCGTCGTGGCGCATGAAGGCGCCGCCGCCGATCGCCACGCCGTCGCGCAGCAGCAGCACGAAGTTGCCGTGCGGCGGCGCGAACACCTCGGGCGCGTAGCGGTCGATCTCGCGCGGTGCACCGGGTTCGCGCAGCACGTCGCCGTAGCGGCTGTCGTACTCGAAGGTGAGCCCTTCGATCAACGGCCGGGCCAACGGGTCCAGCGGCGTGGTGTAGAGAAACTGTTCGCTCATGGGGTGGTTTCCTGGGTGTCGCCGTCGGCGGAAAGAAAGCGCTCGGCCAGCCGGCCCCAGTACACGGCCGCGGGCGCGAGGATCGCGTCGTTGAAGTCGTAGCGCGGGCTGTGCAGCGAGGCGCTCTCGCCGTTGCCGAAGAACACGTAGCTGCCGGGGCGCGCCTGCAGCATGTAGGCGAAGTCTTCGCTGGCGGTGCGCGGGCGGAAGGCCGGATCGACCCGCTGCGCGCCGAAGGTGTCGAGCGCCACGGCGCGCGCAAAGGCGGTTTCTTCCGCGTGGTTGATCACCGGCGGAAAGCCCGGCCGGTAGTCCACCTCGGCCTGCGCACCGAAGCTCTCGGCCTGCGCCCGTGCCAGCGCGGGAATGCGTTGTGCCAGCAGCGCGCGCACCTCGGGCTTGAACGAGCGTGCCGTGAGCTTGAGCTCGACCGTGTTCGGAATCACGTTGGAGGCCTCGCCGCCGTGGATGGAGCCCACCGTGACCACGCCCATGTCGAGCGGATCGACGTTGCGCGACACCACGGTCTGCAGCGCCGCGATCAGGTGCGCGCTCGCGACCACGGGGTCCACCGTCTCGTGCGGCTGCGCGCCGTGGCCGCCCTTGCCGCGCACCGTGATGTGCGCCTGGTCGATGGCCGCCATCGCGGGACCGGTGACGCAGCCGACGTGCCCTGCCCCCACGCCGGGCCAGTTGTGCAGGCCGAAGACGGCGTCGCACGGGAAGCGCGTGAACAAGCCCTCGTCGATCATCTTCTTCGCACCCGCGCCCAGTTCTTCGGCGGGCTGGAAGATCAGGTGCAGCGTGCCGCGAAAGGCGCCCGCCTCGGCCAGGAAACGCGCCGCCGCAAGCAGGATCGCCGTGTGGCCGTCATGGCCACACGCATGCATCACGCCCGCGTTCTCGCTCGCATACGACAGGCCCGTGGCTTCCTGGATCGGCAGCGCGTCCATGTCGGCGCGGATACCGAGGCTGCGCCCCGGCCCGCGCCGCAGCGTGCCCACCACGCCGGTGCCGGCCAGGCCGGTCGTGACCTCGTAGCCCCAGGCCGCGAGCCGCTCGGCCACGAGCGCCGAGGTGCGGTGCTCCTTGAACGACAGCTCGGGGTGGCGGTGAATGTCGCGCCGCAGCGCAATGAATTCGTCGCCGTAGCCGGTAATGGTGGATTCGACGCGGTGAATGTCCTTCAGGGCCGGTCGTGGCAGCGCGGCGCCCATCAGGCGGCCTTGCGCTCGGCGGTGGCGCCGCCCTGCGGCGCGGCATGGCGGCTCGCCTTGCGCGGCAGGCCCAGATGGTCGCGCAGGGTCTGGCCGGGCAGCGTGCGCTGGTAGCGGCCGCGCGCCTCCAGCGCCGGAATCACGAACGCGATGAAGTCGTCCAGGCCCTGCCCCAGCACCGGGAAGCCGAGGATGAAGCCGTCGGCCGCGCCCTCGTCCACCCAGCGGATGATCTCGTCGGCGATGCGCTCGCCCGTGCCCACGAACTGCGTGCGCGGCGTGGCGACTTCGAGCGCCACCTCGCGCAGCGTCTGGCCCTTGGCCTTGGCATTCGCCTTGATGCGGTCGGTGGTCGAGCGGAAGCTGTTGCGGCCGATCTCGCCCAGCTCGGGGAACGGCGCGTCGAGCGGGTACTGGCTGAAGTCGTGGTGATCGAAGAAGCGGCCCAGGTAGGCCAGCGCCTCCTCGACCGTCAGCAGTGCGCGGATGGCGAGGTACTTGGCCTCGGCTTCCGCCTCGGTGGCCGCGACCACCGGGCCGATGCCCGGGAAGATCTTCACGTCGCCGGCCTGCCGCCCCTGCGCCACGGCGCTGGCCTTGACCTGCTTGAGGAACGCACGCGTGTCTTCGAGCGAGGGCGAATGGGTGAACACCGCGTCGGCGTACTTGCCCGCCAGGCCGATGCCCGCGTCCGACGAACCGGCCTGGAAGATCACCGGCTGCCCCTGCGGCGAGCGCTGGATGTTCAGCGGCCCGGCCACCTGGAAGAAGCGGCCCTTGTGGTCCAGCGTGTGCAGCTTGTCGCGGTCGAAGAACTGGCCGCTCTCGCGGTCGCGCACGAAGGCGTCGTCGTCCCAGCTGTCCCACAGGCCCTGCGTCACGGCCAGGTACTCGTCGGCGATCTCGTAGCGCAGCGCGTGCTCGGGGTGCGCGCGGCTGTAGTTCTTCGCGCTGCCTTCCAGCGGCGTGGTCACCACGTTCCATCCCGCGCGCCCACCGCTGATGAGGTCGAGCGAGGCGAACTGCCGCGCCACCGTGAACGGGTCGCTGTACGAGCTGGAGATGGTGCCCGCCAGGCCGATCTTCGTGGTGACGGCGGCCAGCGCCGACAGGATCGAGATCGGCTCGAAGCGGTTGAGGAAGTGCGGGATCGACTTCTCGTTGATGTAGAGCCCGTCGGCCACGAACGCGAAGGCGATGCCCGCGGCCTCGGCCTTCTGCGCGTTGCGGATGAAGAAGTCGAGGTTGACGCTGGCATCGGCCGGGCCGCCCGGGTGTTTCCAGGCATTCATGTGGCTGCCGGCCCCTTGCAGCATGACGCCGAACTGGATGTTGCTCATGACGATCGTTCTTGTGATGGGAAAAAGAAAAAAACTCAGGCCAGCGCGGGTTCGCGGGCCTGCGCCAGCAGCTCGACCGCCGTGGCGCGCGCGCCGAAGTCCGCCACCGGGATGTCGATCACGAACTCCTCGATGCCGTGGCGTGCGCTGAGGGCCTCGAGCGCGTCGCGCACCTCGTCGCCGGTGCCGGCGATGACATGCGGGCGCCGCTCCTCGGTGCGGTAGTCGCTCGCGCCGGCCTGCCGCGCGAACTCGGCGGCGGCCTCGAGGCTGGGCAGGTTCACGCTCTGGCCCGTGGGCAAGGTCACGCGGAAGCTGCGCAGCGCGCCCACGTGCTCGGCGGCCTCGTCGTGCGTTTCGGCGGCAAAGGCGAACAGCGCGAGCAGCGGCGCGCGGCCGGTCGCGCCGCGGTAGGCGTCGATCGATTGCCCGATGTTCACGGGGTCGCCGTTGAAGTGGCCCGCATAGACGAATTGCCAGCCCAGCCGCGCCGCGAGCAGCGCGCTCTCGGGACTGCCGCCGAGCAGCACGCGCTGCGGCGCCACCGGCGGGAACGGCGTGGCCACGGCGCCGGCCAGCGCATGGTCGGCGGGCACGCCGTCGTGCAGGAAGGCGTCGAGTTCGCGCAGGCGCGCTTCGAAATCGAGGGCCTTCGCCTTCGCCGGATCGTGCAGCGATTGCAGCGCCTTGCTGGTCAGCGGCAGGCCGCCCGGCGCCTTGCCGATGCCCAGGTCGACACGGCCCGGCGCCAGCGAGGCCAGCACCTTGAAGGTCTCCGCGACCTTGAACGGGCTGTAGTGCTGCAGCATGACGCCGCCGGTGCCGATGCGGATGCGCGAGGTCTTGGCCAGCAGGTGAGAGGCCAGCACCTCGGGCGCCGAACCGGCGTAGGTGCGGTTGCCGTGGTGCTCGGCCAGCCAGTAGCGGCGGTAGCCCAGCCGTTCGGCGCGCCGGGCCAGCGCGATGGTGTGCTGGAACGCCTGCGCGGCATCGGCACCTTCGGGGATCAGGCTCTTGTCGAGCAGGGAGAGCGAGTAGGACACGGTGTTCGGCGATGGCGCAGTGGAAGCGGGTGTGCTTCAAATTCTGCGAGCCATCGTGCGGGCCGTTTGCGCTGAATTCCTCTATCGATATCTGGAATCTGCGGGGTCGTGCGGCTCACCAGGCATAGGGCAAAAGGGCCGCCACGGCCGTGGCATGCAGCCGCCTGCGCACGCGCAGCGGCACATGGCCATGCGGTGCGCGGCGCGCCACTTCATGCGGCGACGCCGGCGCGATGCACCAGGCAATGGCGGTCAGCGCGAGGACGTGGCGGGCCTGTGCGGCCGGGGACGAAGAAGCGACGGTGTGCAGTGGCATGGCGGGCGGTTTCCCTGGTTCGATGCCGCCGATTCTGCGAAGCGCACCCGCCGTTGCCAACGACGGATTGCGAATGTCCTGATGCGGTTTGCATCGCATCCGCGCGCCCAAAGGTGTTGCCTCGCGCCCCCTGCGCTGGCTACGATGGGCGCGCAACCACCCAAGGAGCAGCCGCCATGTCGAACCATGTCTACAAGTCGCTCGAGCTGACGGGCTCGTCCAAGACCAGCATCGAGGACGCGGTGCAGACCGCCATCGCGAAGGCGCACGAGACGGTGCGCAACATCCAGTGGTTCACCGTCACCGAGACGCGCGGCCATGTGGTCGACGGCAAGGTCGCGCACTGGCAGGTGACGGTGAAGATCGGCTTCACGCTCGAGTAGCCGCACCGCGGCCTTGACGGGTCAGGCGCGCAGCGCCGAGGTGCCGTCGTAGATATAGCGGCGCGACCACGGGAGCGTGCTCGCCGCCCTGCCCGCCTTGCGCCCGACGATCTGGTAGATCGCCACGTCGTCGTTCTCGAAGGCATAGGCGCAGCCCGCGAGGTAGATGCGCCAGATGCGGAACTTCTCTTCGTCGACGAGTGCGCGCGCCTCGTCGGCATGGGCCTCGTAGGCGTCGCTCCAGTGGCGCAGCGTCTGCGCGTAGTGGCGGCGCAGATTCTCCACGTCGAAGGCCTCCAGCCCGCCCTGCTGCATGGCCTGCAGCGCCAGGCTGATGTGCGGCAGCTCGCCGTTGGGGAACACGTAGCGGTCGATGAAGTCGCCGCCGCCGTACGACACACCGCCGCCCTCGGGGTCGGACGAGGTGATGCCGTGGTTCATGACGATGCCGTCGTCGGCCAGCAGCTGCTGCACGCGCTTGAAGTACTCGGGCAGGTTCTTGCGGCCCACGTGCTCGAACATGCCGACGCTGGTGATGCGGTCGAACTGGCCGGTCACGTCGCGGTAGTCCTGCAGGCGGATCTCGATGCGGTCTGCGAGGCCTGCGGCCTTCACGCGCTCGGTCGCGAGGTCGAACTGGTTCTGCGACAGCGTGACGCCTACGCAGCGCGCGCCGAACTTCTGCGCCGCGCGGATCACCAGCGCGCCCCAGCCGCAGCCGATGTCGAGCAGTGTCTGGCCCGGTTTGAGTTCGATCTTGGTGAGGATGTGGTCTATTTTCTTCAGCTGCGCGGTGGCCAGGTCTTCGTCGCCGTTCTCGAAGTAGGCACACGAATAGACCATGTTCGCGTCGAGCCAGAGTTGGTAGAACGCGTTCGACACGTCGTAGTGGTACTCGATCGATTTTTTGTCCGACGACTTGGTGTGCGCGAAGTAGCGGGCCATGCTTTGCAGCGCGCCGCCGGGCTTGTCGAGCGAGGTCTTCGCCAGGCCGTAGGCGATGTCGATCACGTCGCTGAGCTTGCCTTCGATGTCGATCTTGCTCTTGACGTAGGCCTCGCCCAGGTTGTCGAGCGTGGGCTGCAGCATCAGCGACAGCGCCGCGGGCGATTTCACGTGCAGCGTGACCGCCGGTCCGCTGAAGTCACCGAAGTCGTAGGACTGGCCGTCCCACAAGGTGAGCCGCGCGGGCAGGTTGGCCCGTGCGCGAACCGCGGCGCTCCACTGCGCCAGCTTCTTTTCCCAAAGCATGCATCTCTCCGAGTTGTTGAGTAGTCCCGCCTCCACGGGCGGACGGGTGCTGCAGCGAACAAAACGATAGCGAGAATTTGCGAAACCTGCATGGCCGCGACGACGCAAGAAATCGCGGCAGGTGCTATAGGCGCACGGGCGCGATGCGACCGATGCA
Source organism: Variovorax sp. FW301-JW7 (assembly GCF_058788795.1). Taxonomy (NCBI): domain Bacteria; kingdom Pseudomonadati; phylum Pseudomonadota; class Betaproteobacteria; order Burkholderiales; family Comamonadaceae; genus Variovorax; species Variovorax sp. FW301-JW7. The sequence goes on along the minus strand of NZ_JBYTBC010000014.1, from coordinate 6,500 downwards.
ATGCGACCGATGCAATGCCTACGCGGCTTCCATCGAGGTCGCGTCGTTGCCGGCCTCGCCGAGCCAGCGGCGCTTGTCGCGCAGCGGCGGCGCGCCGAACATGCGGCCGTACTCGCGCGCGAACTGCGAAGGGCTTTCGTAGCCCACGTTGTGCGCGGCGCTGGCCACGTCGGTGCCGGCGATCAGCATCTGGCGGCGCGCCTCCTGCAGGCGCAGCTGCTTCTGGTACTGCAGCGGGCTCATCGCCGTCACGGCCTTGAAGTGGTGGTGGAACGACGACACGCTCATGTGCACCGCGCGCGCCATGTCTTCCACGCGCAGCGACTGCGCGTAGTTGGTGCGCAGCGCGCTGATGGCTTTGGCGATGCGCTGCGTGTGGCTGTCGTGCAGCGCGATCTGGCGCAGCCGCGCGCCCTCGCCGTTCACCAGCAGCCGGTACATGATCTCGCGCTTGATGAGCGGCGCCATGATCGGAATGTCTTCGGGCGTGTCGAGCAGCCGCAGCAGGCGCAGCACGGGCTCCAGCACCGGCATGGCGATGCGGTTCACGTACATGCCGCGCGAGGCCGGCGCGTTGGCCTTGGCCGGCAGCTTCTCGTCGCCGATGAGGTCGCCGATCTCGTCGAGCGCCAGCTCCAGCCGCACGCCCAGGTAGGGCTCGTTCTCGCTGGTCACGCACACCTGGCCGCACACCGGCAGGTCGACCGAGGTGACGAGGTAGTTCATGGGGTCGTACACGTAGATGTCGTCGCCCACGATGATCCGCTTGGAGCCCTGCGCAATGAGGCCCAGCGCCGGCGTCGCGAAGCCGTGCTTGGGGCCGTCGGGCTTGCTGATGCAGTGCACCTGCAGGCCGGGCACGGCGCATTCGACCGTGCCGTCCTGCCCGCGCGTGATGTGGCGGATGAGCTGCACCAGCTCTTCGCGGGCGGCATCGAGTTCGGGTTCCAGCGGCATCGGCATGGCGAGGACGGTGGCGGTGTCGGGGGTTTCATCAGACATGGGTAGGCCTCTGACAAAGGAGAGCGGCCGCGGTGGCGGCCATGGAGGATTGGGCTGCCCGCAGCTTAGCGTCGCATCCTCTCCTTCGCACGGCCTGCGCACGAGGTCTGGAGAAATAGGCAAAGACTTTGCAGAAACGCGCTCGCCCGCCGGGGCGCGCCGGCGGGATACTTTTTCGCAACCGCCGGCCACCCGTCAGGCCGGACGGCCCCTCCACCCGCAAAGGACAACTTTCGATGCAATACCGCCAATTCGGCCGCACCGGCCTCCTGGTTTCCGAACTCTGCCTCGGCACGATGACCTTCGGCGGCGCGCCGGGCATCTGGGACCACATCGGCCAGCTGCAGCAAGGCGAGGCCGAAGGCCTCATCGGCCGCTCGCTCGACGCCGGCATCAACTTCATCGACACGGCCGACGTGTACTCCGAGGGCCTGTCCGAAACCATCACCGGCCAGGCGCTGAAGAACCTGAAGGTGCCGCGCGACCGCGTGGTGGTCGCGACCAAGGTGCTGGGCGAAACCGGCAGCAAGGGCGTGAACTCGGCCGGCGCCTCGCGCTACCACATCATGGACGGCGTGAAGGCCAGCCTGAAGCGGCTGCAGCTGGACCACATCGACCTGTACCAGATCCACGGCATCGACCCGATCACGCCGATCGAGGAAACGGTGCGCGCGCTCGACGACCTCGTGCGCCAGGGCCACGTGCGCTACGTGGGCGTGTCGAACTGGGCCGCGTGGCAGATCGCCAAGGCGCTGGGCATCGCCGAGCGCGACCGGCTGGCGCGCTTCGAGTCGCTGCAGGCCTACTACACGGTGGCCGGGCGCGACCTGGAGCGCGAGCTGGTGCCGATGCTGCGCAGCGAGCAGCTCGGCCTGATGGTCTGGAGCCCGCTGGCCGGCGGCCTGCTCAGCGGCAAGGTCGACCGCCACACCGCCACCGCGCAAGGCAGCCGCCGCGCGAGCTTCGACTTTCCGCCGGTGAACGTGGAACGCGCCTACGACTGCATCGACCTCATGCGCCAGTTCGCCGAACCGCGCGGCGTGTCGGTGGCGCAGATCGCACTGGCCTGGCTGCTGCACCAGCCGGTGGTGACCAGCGTGATCGTCGGCGCCAAGCGCATCGACCAGTTGGACGACAACATCGCCGCCACCGAGGTGCGGCTCACGGCCGACGAACTCGCGGCGCTCGACAAGGCCAGCGCGCTGGCGCCCGAGTACCCGGGCTGGATGCTCGCGCGCCAGGGCGGCGTGCGCGCCCAGCGGCTGGCCGATTCAGGCCGTCGCGGCTGACACGAGCGGCGCCTCGGTGCGACGCGCGGCATGCGCCGCGCTCGCCCGCAGCGCGCGCAGGTCGAGGTGCTCGGCGGCGCGCGCGGCCTCGGGCGCGGCCAGGTGCGGCACCACGCCCAACAGCGGCGCACCGAGCCGGGCGCGCAGCGTCTGCAGGTTGCCTTCGGGCGAGAGCATCTGCGGCTCGACCACGCTCGCGACCCAGCCGGCCAGCACCAGCCCGCGCGCACGGATCGCCTCGGCGGTGAGCAGCGCATGGTTGAGGCAGCCCAGCCGCAGCCCGACCACGAGGATCACGGGCAGGCCCAGCGCCACCGCGAGGTCGGCCGTGTCCAGGTCGTCGCCCAGCGGCACGCAGAAGCCGCCCACGCCTTCCACCACCACCGCGTCGGCCTGCGCCGACAGCCGCTCGAAGGCATCGAGCAGCACGGGCAGCGCGACCTGCACGCCCTCTTCCCGCGCCGCCAGGTGCGGCGACATCGGCGCCTTCAGCACGTAGGGGCAGCGCCAGGCCAGCGGCGCGGCGACGTTGCCGGCCGCCTGCAGGCGCTCGACGTCTTCGTTGCGCCATTCGCCGTCGATGGCATCGAGCCCCGCCGCCACCGGCTTCATGCCGACCGCGCGCAGGCCCGAGGCGGCCAGCAGCGCGAGCATGGCGCTGCTCACCAGCGTCTTGCCCACGCCGGTGTCGGTGCCGGTGACGAACCAGCGGCGCTGCGCAGCGGCTGCCGTTGTCGTCATGCGGCCTCCGGCCACGGTTCGGCCAGGGCCTCGCCCAGCGCATCGATGAGCCGCGCCACGTCGGCCTCGGTGTGGCTGGCCGACAGCGCGATGCGCAGCCGCGCGGTGCCGGCAGGCACCGTGGGCGGGCGGATCGCGCCCACGCGCAGGCCGTGTGCATCGAGCCGTTCCATGGTCTGCATGGCGCGCGCGTTGTCGCCCACGATGAGCGGCTGGATCGCGGTCGGCGAATCGGCCAGCCAGGCGCTGCCGTCGGCCGGCAGCACCTGCTTCAGGCCGTTGCGCAGCTGGGTGATGCGGGCGCGCAGCTGCGCGCGGCGGCGCATGCCCTCCTCGCCCTCGATGAGCGCCAGGCTGGTGAGCAGCGCATGCGCCACCGCCGGCGGCGCGGCCGTGGTGAAGATGTAGGGCCGCGCGCGCTGCACCAGGAAGTCGATCACCGTGCGGTGCGCCGCCACGAAGGCACCCGACACGCCGGCCGCCTTGCCCAGCGTGCCGATCAGCACCAGCCGCTCGGAGCGCAGCGCCAGCGCCTGCAGCGCGCCGCGCCCGGTGGCGCCGAGCACGCCGAAGCCGTGTGCGTCGTCGATCACCAGCCAGGCGTCGTGCTGCTCGGCCAGCGCGAGCAGGCCCGCCACCGGGGCGATGTGGCCGTCCATGCTGAAGACGGCGTCGCTCACGATGATCTTGACCGGCGCGTCGCAGGCAGCCAGCTGCGCGTCGAGCGCCTGCAGGTCGCAGTGCGGGTAGCGTTCCACGCGGGCGCGGGCCAGCCGCGCGCCGTCGATCAGCGAGGCGTGGTTCAGCGTCTCCGAGAAGATCACCGCCTCGCCGTCGCCCAGCGCCGACAGCACCGCCAGGTTGGCCATGTAGCCGGTGCAGAAGAACAGGCTGCGCGCCTGCGGAATGTGCGGCGCCATCCATTCGCCCAGCCGCTCCTCGAGCTGCGCATGGGCACGCGAGTGGCCCAGGATCAGGTGCGAGCCGCCGCTGCCCGTGCCGTAGCGCGCTGCGCCTTCGGCCAGCGCCTCGGCCAGCGCGGGGTGCGCGGCCAGGCCCAGGTAGTCGTTGCTGCTGAAGCCGAGCATCGTGCGCGGCGCGGTGGCGCCGGCCAGCGTGAGGATCTGCTCGGGCGCGCAGGCGGTCTCGGCGATCTGCCGGCGGCGGCGCAGCGAGCGCGCGTCGAGCGCGGTGATCTCGTCCTGCAGGCGTTCAAGCAAGCGCAGCATCGCGGGCTCCTTCGTCGGCGGTGGCGCCGGGTGCGGTGGTGACGGCTTTCAGCGTCGCGAGCGTGCCGTCCACCAGTTGATCGATCACGTCGTCCGCGATGGCGTACGGCGGCATCAGGTACACGGTCGCACCGATGGGCCGCATCAGCAGGCCGTGGTCGCGCGCCGCGAGGTGGAAGCGCTCGGCGAAACGCGCGCCGGGCTCGCGCACGTCGAAGGCCGTGATCATTCCGCGCTGGCGCAGGTGGTCGATCGGCTGGCCGGCGAGCCCCTCGCGCAGCCGCGCCAGCAGGCGCGCGGCGCGGTCCTGGTTGCGGTTCAGCGCGTCTTCCTGCTCGAACAGGTCGAGCGTGGCGAGCGCCGCGCGGCAGGCCAGCGCGTTGCCGGTGTAGGAATGCGAGTGCAGGAAGCTGCGCGCGGCGTCGTCGTCGACGAAGCCCTGGTAGATGGCTTCGCGGGTCATCACCAGCGCCAGCGGCAGGTAGCCGCCGCTGATGCCCTTCGACAGGCACAGGAAGTCGGGCCAGATGCCGGCCTGCTCGCACGCGAAGAAGGTGCCGGTGCGCCCGCAGCCAACCGCGATCTCGTCGGCGATCAGGTGCACGCCGAAGCAGTCGCACAGCGCACGCACGCGGCGCAGGTAGGCCGGGTCGTGCATCGCCATGCCGGTGGCGCACTGCACCAGCGGCTCGACGATCACGGCGGCGATGCTGTCGTGTTGCGCGGCCAAGAGCGCTTCGAGCTCGTCGGCGGCGCGGTTCGCGACAGCGGCGGCGTCTTCGCCGGGCCGGGCGGCACGCGCGTCGGGCGAGGCCACGAGGTGCGCGCTGGCGAGCAGCGGCGCATAGGCGTCGCGGAACACGGGCACGTCGGTGACGTGCAGCGCGCCCAGCGTCTCGCCGTGGTACCCGCCGCGCAGCGCGACGAAGCGGCGCTTGCCGGCGCGGCCCGCGTTGCGCCAGGCGTGGAAGCTCATCTTGAGCGCGATCTCCACGGCCGAGGCGCCGTCGGAGGCATAGAAGCAATGGCCCAGCGCATGGCCCGTGAGCGCCGCCAGCCGCTCGGCCAGCTCGACCGCCGGCGCGTGCGTGCAGCCGGCGAGCATCACGTGCGGCAGCGTGTCCAGCTGCGCCTTCAGCGCGGCGTTGATCGCCGGGTGCGCGTGGCCGAACAGGTTGACCCACCACGAGCTGGTGGCGTCGAGGTAGCGCCGGCCTTCGTGGTCGGTCAGCCAGACGCCCTCGCCGCGCGCGATGGGCAGCGGCGGCGCCACGTCGAGGCGGATGCTCTGGGTGCAGGGGTGCCAGACATGGCGGCGGCTGCGCTGTTGCCAGTCGGCGTTGGCATTGGCGTTCGAAGCGGTCGGAGAAGCAGTCGTTGTTGGGGGCACCCGCGCATTCCTTTCTTGTTCGAAAAAAGCACTGCCCGTCGCGAGAAACGAGGGCAAAGGCGCGGGATCGTATCGACGGAAAGACAGGGCGGCAAACGCGCTTCGGGCAGGTGTTTCGCGAGGGCGATGAGGGAGGTTTGGGCGATGTTGCGCCGTGTAGTGCGCGCGTTCGTCGCAACGGCGGGCGGCTCGGCATCGTCGCGCTTGCCGCGTCTGCGTGGGCGCTGCCGCAAGTTGTCAGGCTGCCGCCAAAGATAGCGAGTGAATGTCCGGTTCTCGGGGTGCCGGCTGCCCCGGTCGCTCTTTTCAGACACGACCGTGGCTGATTTCAATGGGGCGGTCAGCCGCTGCTCTTTTTCACCAAAGCGCGATGCTCGCGTCGCGTCCATCGAGCTGTCGCTTGCCAGAAAAACTTCATCCATAAGTTGGCACGAGGTCCACTGCAGCGCCTGCGGCCCACATGAGAACGAACGCCTTCTTTTACCAACTCAAGCAACCCAATTTCTGGGGAAATGCAATCAGAAGCACTCAATTTAGAGTCGTTTCGAGGCTTCTTCCTTGAAGTAGAGTTATCCAGATTCATGCAGTACTTCCGAGGCCGGTCTTTGGTTCGACAAGGCAGGCGGGAAGATCACGCATGTGAAGAAATAGACCATAGCCGGGCATACCGGCAGCGACACCGGGGAGGTGGTTATCCATGCCAGACAGTTTCAATATCTTCCATGGCGCAGCGCCATGGAAGCTCGAAGGCCTGAACGTCGCGCGGCTCTCTGAGCAGGCGCGGCTCATCAAGCTGCAGCTGCCCGCGTCGGCGCCGCAGAACGCCGTCGTCGTCGAGCGCTTCACCGG
>NZ_JBYTBC010000013.1:0-147186 GCF_058788795.1 Variovorax sp. FW301-JW7 | reverse complement strand
GCCTTCTTCGCCCCACAGGGCCGCGCCGGTGATCAGGGCGTTGATCTGGCGAGGGGCAGAACCATCGAGTTCGATCTCGCAGCTGATCTCGCGGCCGATGAACCCATCGAGGTCGAAGTCGGCAGCGATAGAGACACCGGACAGAGCCAGCGCATCCGGGGACTTGAGAAAGAGCTCGTAGGCAAAGAGGCTGTTGACCCCCTCATGCCCTGACAGCCGCACGGGCACCAGTGCAGCCTGACCAAGAACAACAGGGATCGCAGCAGAAGAAACAGACAGCGTGCGCGGCATCGACGACTTCCTTGAGAGAAGGAGGAGAGGTCGGCGCAGTCTGCAGGGACTGCGCGGCGCACACTGCGAACAATCGTCACCTCACGCGCTGCCCGCGAAAAAGGGCGGAGCAAGCGCGAAGAAGTTGACGCTTGGAAGGCCGGCTCAGCCCAACGCCGGATAGTCCGTATACCCCTTCACCCCACCCCCATACATCGTCGCCTTGTCCAGCTCGTTCAGCGGCGCGTGCTCACGCAGGCGGCGCACCAGGTCGGGGTTCGAGATGAAGGGCTTGCCGAAGGCCACGAGGTCGTCGCCTTCCTTCACGGCTTCTTCGGCCAGGGGGCGGTCGTAGCCGTTGTTGACCATCCAGGCGGCCTTGCCGCCGGCGGCGCGGTAGGCGGCCTTGAGGGCTTCGTAGTCGAAGGGGCGGTCGGCGATTTCGCGCGGGCCGCCGGTGGCGCCTTCGATGATGTGGATGTAGGCCAGGTTCAGCGGTGCGAGCTGCTGCACGACGTAGGTGAACAGCGGCTGAGGGTCGCTGTCGTGCACGTCGTTGGCGGGCGTGACGGGCGACAGGCGGATGCCGGTCTTGCCGCCGCCGACGGCGTCGACCACGGCGCGCGTGGACTCGAGCAGCAGGCGCGCGCGGTTCTTGATGGAACCGCCGTAGTCGTCGGTGCGCTTGTTGCTGCCGTCCTTGAGGAACTGGTCGAGCAGGTAGCCGTTGGCGCCGTGCAGTTCGACGCCGTCGAAGCCCGCGGTTTCGACGGCGTTGCGTGCGGCCGCGGCATAGGCGTGGACGATGCCGGGCAGCTCGGCCGCGTCGAGCGCGCGCGGCTCCGAGGTTTCGACGAAGGTGGGCACGCCGTCCTTGATGAGCACGGTCTTGGTCTTGGCGGTGATGGCCGAGGGCGCGACGGGCTTGCCGCCACCGGGTTGCAGTTCGGTGTGCGAGACGCGGCCCACGTGCCACAGCTGCACGACGATCTTGCCGCCCTCGGCGTGCACGGCGTCGGTCACGCGCTTCCAGGCGTCGAGCTGTTCGGTGCCGTAGAGGCCGGGCACGTCGGCGTAGCCCTGGCCCTGGTGGCTGATGGCGGTGGCTTCGGTGATGAGCAGGCCGGCGCTGGCGCGCTGGGCGTAGTAGGTGGCGGCGATGTCGGGCGGGATCGCGTTGGGCGAGCGGTTGCGCGTGAGCGGCGCCATCACGATGCGGTTGGCGAGCTGCAGGTCGCCGGCCTGGACGGGGTCGAAAAGGGTGGACATCGTGGATTGAGGGGGCAGAGTTGAAACAGGCGCAAGGCTAAGCCGCCCGCCTCAACCCTGCTGTCGCACGGTTGTCCCGATTGGTGCTAGGGACGACAACAGCTCAGGGCAGCGCCAGGGCCTCGGGGATCAGCGACGCCCCGGCGTTGGCCCAGACGGCGAAGGGCATCTCGATGTCGGACACGAAGCGGTCGCCCCGGTACCAGAAGCGTCCCGCGAGCGCGATGCGGCCCTGGGTGTCGAACACGCGCCGCTCCATGTGCGCGATGGGGGTGGCGAAGGAGCAGTGCAGGTACTGCGCGAGCAGCAGGTCGGCCGGCGCCACGGTGAGCGTCTGCTGCACCTTGTGCATGCGCTCGGCGGCGTGCTGCTCGAGCAGGTGGGCGATCTTGTGGTGCTGTTCGGTGTCGGGGGGAAAGAGCGCGTGGATCTCCGACGCCACATGGATCTCGACGAGGCAGAAGGGCTCGTCGTCGTGCACGTGGATCTTGCGGATGAAGGCGTAGTCCGGGAAGGTGGCGCTGCCGCGTGCCAGCCCTTCGGGCAGCGGCTGTTGGCGGCGCTGCTCGAGGATGTCGAAGCGGATGTTGCGTGCCCGCGGGTCGTTGATGGCGTTGCGCAGCAGCGGGTCCGCGCACGCAGCGGGCCGGGCGGCGACGAAGGTGCCGCGGCCGCGCTGGCTGGTGAGCAGGCCTTCGCGCGCGAGCACGCCGTAGGCCTGCCGCACGGTGACGCGCGCGAGCTTGTAGTCGGCCGCGAGCTGCGCCACGGTGGGCAGCTGCTGGCCGGCCTGCAGTTCGCCGTGGGCGATGCGGTGGCGCAGCACGCTGGCCAGCTGCAGGTACTGCGTGACGCCCGCGCCGTGCTCGCCGCCCAGGGGCGAAGGAAGAGGGGACGCGGCGGGAAGGTTCATGTCGGGGGCGGTGCGCTGGGCGGCGTGACGTGTCGTGGCGGGACTGCGCCTCAGGGATTGTCGATGCGCAGCGAGCGGATGAATGGTACCCATCGCGCGCGCTCGGCCCGCCCGTAGGCCTCGGCCTGCGCGGGCGTGGTCGGCCCCAACGGGTCGGAAGCCCCCTGCGCGAGCCGCGCCTGCACGGCCGGCAGTGCCAGCGCCTGGTTGAGCGCGGCATTGAGTTTGGCGAGCACCTCGGGCGGCGTGCCGGCGGGCGCCATCAGTTCGTTCCAGGTGTAGGCCTCGTAGTCGCGCAGGCCCTGCTCGGCGAAGGTCGGCAGCGTGGGCGCCATCGGGCTGCGCCTGTCGCCTGAGATTGCGAGCATCTTCAGCTTGCCCTGCTTCGCCAGCGGTGCGGTGGAGATCAGCCCGTCGAACAGCAGCTTCACGTGGCCGCCCGAGAGGTCGACCAGCGCGGCGCCGTTGCCCTTGTAGGGCACGTGCAGCAGCTGCACGCCGGCGGCCTTGGCGAAGGCTTCGCCGACGACGTGGCTGATGGAGCCCGGGCCGCCGGAGCCGTAGCTGACCTGGCCCGGCTTGGCCTTCGCCAGTGCGATGAGGTCCTTCAGCGTGCCCGGCATGTCCGCGCTGGCCACGAGCACCAGCGGTGTGCGCGAGACCAAGCCGACGGCCTGCAGGTCTTTCTCGACGTCGAAGGGCAGCGAGCGGTACAGGCCCACGTTCATCACCAGCTGCGAGCTGGTGCCCAGGCCGATGGTGTAGCCGTCGGGTGGGGCCTTGGCGACGGCTTCGGTGCCGATCACGCCACCACCGCCGCCCCGGTTTTCCACCACCACGCTCTGGCCGAGGCTTTGCGTCATTGCGACCGCGAGCTCGCGCGCGATGGTGTCGTTGCCACTGCCGGTGCTGAAGGAGACGATGAGGCGGATCGGTCGCGACGGCCAGGCCGGCTGCGCCAGCGCATGCAGCGGCGCGCCGAGCACTGCGGCGCCGCAGCTGCCCAGCACCAGCCTGCGCCGCTGGATGCGCGCGGCGTTCATGGCAGCAGCGCCAGCAGGGCGGTGCTCGCGCGCACCGGCATCGCGAGCAGGATCTGTCCCATGCCCTTGCCCAGCGGGTCGTTGCGCAGCGAGGCCATGCCGCCGCCGCCGAGCGCCTGCTCGCAGACGAAGTTGAAGGCGTCGATGCCGGGCACGTCGTAGCGCGTGACGCGGCCCTTCACCAGGTGCGCGAGCCACGCGGCCACGCGGGCCTCGGTGAGCTGCGCACGCAGCAGCGGCAGCAGCGCGGGGTGGCGCGCGATGATGCCGATGTTGGAGGTGTCGCCCTTGTCGCCGCTGCGGGCCCAGGCCAGGCGGATCAGTGGCACTTCGATGCTGTCGGCGGTGTCGACATCGGCCACCGTGGCTGCGGATGCGAGGGCCGCGCGGGGTGCGCCATCGCCCGCCAGCGCGGGCGGTACCTCGACCGGCGCGCCATCGACCGTGACGCGCGGCTGCACGCGCGCCTTGTCGAGCAGGAACGCGTACTGCCGGATCGACGGCGAGACCGACGCGCGTCCGCCGCCCGAGCCCGTGGTGCCCGGCGCCCACGAGGTGCCCGCCGGCGCGACCTCGCGTGCGAACAGCTCCAGGGCCTCCTTGCGCGGGTGCGTCACTGCGAGCCGCAGGATGGCTTCGCGCGTGTGCGTGGCCTGGGCGTGCGGCCCGTAGCAGGACTCGGCGCCCAGCACTTCGAGTTGCGTGCCGCTGTAGGGCCCGAAGCCGGCCGCCGCGATCAGCTCGCCGGTGCGCGTGAGGATCGCCTCGCCGGTGCGCCGCGCCTTGGCCACCGCATCGAAGCCCACGAGGGTGAGTTGCGCCGCCGTCTTGAAGCCTTCGACGTAAGTGGCGCAGACCTTGTAGGTGGCGGTCGGTGCGCGCCCGCGCGCGCCGTGCACGGCCACGCGATGTTCGCCGGCCTGTTCGATGCGCACCTGCGTGAAGTCGGCCACCACGTCGGGCAGCAGGTAGCTTGCGGGGTCGCCGATCTCGTAGAGCATCTGCTCGCCGACCACCGCGGGCGTGAGCTTGCCGCCGGTGCCGGCGGGCTTGGTGACGACGAAGCTGCCGTCGGCGCTGCACTCGACGATGGGGTAGCCGATGTGGGGCCAGTCGGGCACGGTGTCCCAGTCGGTGTGCAGGCCGCCCGTGGCCTGGCAGCCGCATTCGATGATGTGGCCCGCGAGGCTGCCGGCCGCCAGCAGGTCGTGGTCGCCGGGCTGCCATTTGAATTCGTGCATCAGCACGCCGAGCGTGACGGCCGAGTCGACGCAGCGGCCGGTGATGACCACCTGCGCGCCCGCATCGAGCGCCGCCTGCACGGGCCTGGCGCCGAGGTAGGCGTTCGCGGTGAGCACGCGTTCGGGCAGGGCCGCGCCGCTTTGCAGTTCGCGCAAGGGCGGTTGCGATGCGCGCAGCTCGGGCAGCAGCGGCGACACGTCGTCGCCGTTCACCACCGCGATCTTCAGCGCAATGCCCTGCTCCGCGGCGAGCGCGGCCAGTGCATCGGCGCAGCCTTGCGGGTTGACGCCGCCGGCATTGCTCACGACACGGATGCCTTGCGCCACCACGTCCTTGAGCACGGCCTTCATGGCGACCGAGACGAAGTCGGTGGCGTAGCCCAGTTCGGGTTTCTTGAGCCGCGCGCCGGCAAGGATCGACATGGTGAGTTCGGCCAGGTAGTCGAACACCAGGTAGTCGATCTGTCCGCTGGCCACGAGCTGCGGCGCGCCCACGCTGCTGTCGCCCCAGAAGCCGGAGGCGCCGCCGATGCGGACGACGCGGTCCTTGCTGTTCTTTGTGCTGCTGTTCATCGGCCACTCCATTGCGGTTTGCGTTTTTCGCGGAAGGCGAGCTGGCCTTCCGCGGCGTCTTCGGTGAGGGCGAAGAGGGCGATCTGGCTTTCGGTGAAGGCCATCGATTCCTCGAAGGCCATGGCCTCGATCTTCTTCATGGTGTACAGGCCGCGGCGGATGGCGGCGGGCGACTTGTCGAGCATGCGCCCGAGCAGCCAGTCGACGCTCTCGTCGACGTCATCGCTCACGCGGTTGACGAGGCCGTGTTCGAGCGCCTGGGCGGCGGTGATGGGTTCGCCGGTGATGCACATCTCGGACAGCACGCGGCGCGGCAGCAGGTCGCCGAGCACGCTGAGCACCTGCGCGGGAAAGAGGCCGACCTTCACCTCGGGCAGGCCGAACACGGCCTGGCTGCTGGCCACGGCCATGTCGCACATGCCCATGAGCCCCATGCCGCCGGCCATGCACGCGCCGTTGACGCGCGCGATGAGCGGCACGGTCGATTGCTTCGCCTGGCGGAACAGGTTGGCGAAGCCCTGGTAGGGCTGCGAGTAATCGAACTTGAACGCGCTGCCGCTTTGCAGGTCGGCCCCCGCGCAGAAGGCGCGCGTGCCCGCACCGGTGATGACGACGGCGCGCACGTCGGTGTTGCGGTTGGCGCGCGCCAGCGCGTCGGACAGGCCCGCGAGCACGTCCGCGCTGATGGCGTTGCGGCGTGCTTCGCGGTCGATGGTGAGCCACATCACGGACCCGCGCATTTCCTCGCGCAGTTCGGTGGTGGACGGGGCGTGGTCGGTCATGCGGTGGGTCCTTGGGTCAGACGGGTGAAGTGGAAGAAGAGGAAGGCGAGGCGGGCCACTGGAAGCGCGCCGGCCGGCGCTGCGTGAAATCGTCGATGGCCTGGCGGTGGTCGTCGGTCGCGAAGGCCAGGCCCTGCGCCATGGCTTCGAACTCGAACATCGCGTCCATGTCGCTGTCGAAGGTGCGCTGCAGGCCCTGCTTGGTGAGGGCAATGGCGGTGGCGGGGCCGTTCGCCAACGCGGCGGCGAGGGCCTGTGCGTGCGGCAGCAGCGCATCGGCGGCGATGACTTCATGGACGATGCCCCAGTCCATCGCAGTCTGTGCGTCGAGCTCGCGCGCCGACAGCATCAGCGCCTTGGCGCGGTTCAGGCCCACGCTGCGTGCGAGCGTGAAGAGCGCGCCGCAGTCGGGCACGAGGCCGACCTTCATGAACGACATGCAAAAGCGCGCGCTGGGCGCGGCCAGCACGATGTCGGCCGTGAGCGCAAGGCCGAAGCCGCCGCCGTAGGCGCAGCCCTCGACGGCCGCGATGACGGGCTTGTCGCTGTGCATCAGCAGGCGCATGCCGGCCTGTGCGTCCTTCATGCGCAGTCGGCCTGCGGCAGCTTCGAGGCGCTCGATCTCGCGCATGCCCTTGACGTCGCCGCCCGCGCAGAAGTGGCCGCCGCGTCCGGTGAGGACGATGGCGCGAACCTGTGGGTCTTCGACGGCATGGCGGATCGCATCGAACATCTGCGCGCGCATTTCGAGGTCGAAGGCGTTGCGGCGTTCGGGCCGGTCGAGCGCGAGGGTGGCGACGTGGCCGTCGATGTCGCAGGCGACGAAGGAAGAAGAAGTGGTGGTGGTGGTCATCAGGATGTGCGCACGGCGCGGTTGTGAATGAGGGTGTCGATGCGCGCGTCGTCGTAGCCCGCTTCGCGCAGCACCTCGCGGCTGTGCTGGCCCAGGCGCGGCGGCGGCGTGGCGGGGCCGGGCGGCGTGCCGGACCATTCGCTGGGCACGGCCATCTGGCGAATGCGGCCGACGTCGGGGTGGTCCATCTCGCTGAAGAAGCCGATGTCCTGCAGGTGCGCGTCGGTGAGCAGCGTGTCGAAGGTGTGCATCGGGAACACCGGGATGTCGGTGCCCGCGAGCAGGGCCTGGCACTCGGCGGTGGTGCGCGTGGCCAGCGCCTCGCCGACCATCGCGTAGAGCGCGTCGATGTGCCGCGTGCGCGCGCGGATGTCGGCAAAGCGCGGGTCGCTGTCGAACAGCGCGGGCTGGCCGATGGCCGCGAGGAAGGCGCGCCACTGCGGGTCGGTGTAGATGAGGCAGCAGACATGGCCGTCGCGCGTCGGGTAGGGCCGGCGTTCGGGCGAGAGCAGGCGCGGGTAGCCGAAGTCGCCCTGCGGCGGCACGAAGGTCTGGTTGTAGAGGTGGTCGCCGAGCACCTGCGGCACCATGGTCTCGAACATCGGCACGTCGATGCGCTGGCCGCGGCCGGTGCGTTCGCGGCCGTAGAGCGCGGCGCTGATCACGCCGAAGGCATACAGGCCCACGCTGCGGTCGGCGATGGTGATGGGCAGGTAGCGCGGCGTGCCGTCGGGGCTGCCCATGGCCATGGCCTGGGGCAGGGCGCAGGCGGCCTGGATGAGGTCGTCGAAGGCCGCGCTCGCGGCATGGCGTCCGCGCTGCGAGAAGCCGAACATGCCGACGTAGAGCAGGCGCGGGTTGAGGGCGGCGAGCGCGTCGTAGCCCAGGCCCAGGCGCTCCATGGCCTGCGGGCGCACGTTGTAGGTGAGCACGTCGGCGTCACGCACGAGGTCGAGCAGCGCGGCGCGGCCTTCGGGCGACTTCAGGTCGAGCGCGATGCTGCGCTTGTTGCGGTTCATGCCCAGGAACAGCGGCCCCATCTTCTGCTGGCCCTGGGCGCCGATGCCGCGCACCACGTCGCCTTCGGGAGCTTCGACCTTGATCACGTCGGCACCGAGGTCGCCGAGCATCTGCGTGGCCGAAGGGCCCATGAAGATGGTGGTGACGTCGACGACGCGCACGCCGGTGAGCGGGCCGCGTGCACACGGTTCGTCCTGGGGGGGGGAAGGAGAAGACATCGGCCTCAATCTCTAAAGTTCTATTTATAGAGTTTATGAGGCGAAAGAAAAGCCGCGCAAGGCGGCTTCTGGCTGAATCGATCCGGGTTTTCCCCCGGATCGGTGGGCTTCGGCTTACTTCAGCAGGCCTTCGGCCTTCATTGCTTCCTGAACGGCGGGGCGGGCGGCCACGCGGGCATGCCAGGCCAGCACGTTGGGGAAGCCCGAGATGTCCAGGCCCGTGGGCTTGGACCAGTTGGTCACGGTGAACAGGTAGCCGTCGGCCACGCTGAAATGCTCGCCCATCAGGTACTGCTTGTTGGCGAGTTCGCTGTCGAGCCATTCGAAGCGGGCCTTGAGCTTGTCCTTGGAGATGGTCTTGGCTTCCTCGGGCATGGCCGGGTTGAACAGCGGGCTGAAGCCCTTGTGCATCTCGGTGCCGATGAAGGTCAGCCATTCCTGCAGGCGGTAGCGCGGCATCGTGCCGTTGGCGGGCGCGAGGTTCTTGGTGGGGGCGAGGTCGGCGATGTACTGGACGATGGCCGGGCCTTCGCGCAGGCGGGTGCCGTCGTCGAGCTCGAGCATCGGCACGTAGCCCAGCGGGTTGATGCCGTAGTAGTCGGTGCCGTCCTGCAGCTTGTGGCTCTTGGTGCTGGCCAGCACGGGCTCGAAGGCGATGCCCGCTTCGTGCAGCGCGATGTGCGGGGAGAGCGAGCAGGCGCCGGGCGAGTAGTACAGCTTCATTCGAAAACACTCCAATGGATAGAAGGAAAAGATCTGTGTGACCGCAGGGGATGCTAGCGGGTTTGGCCGCATCGCGTTTTTGTCCTACGGCGGCTTGCGCGCGCCGACTATCGGGCGGCTGGTCGGGGCTTCCTACAGTCCGGACACGGCGGCACATGCCCGCTGCAAAGCAACAAAGGAGTGGTTCACCATGCTCAAGTACGCGATCATTTTTGCGGTCATCTCGCTCGTGGCGGGTCTGCTGGGCTTCGGCGGCGTGGCGGCCGGTGCGGCAGGCATCGCCAAGCTGCTGTTCGGCCTGTTCCTCGTGCTGGCGGTGCTGTTCGTGGTGCTGGCCGCACTTGGTGTGGGCGCGGTGAAGAAGGCGCTCGATTGACCGCCTTGCCGCATGCCATGCACCTGTCGCACATCGACCTGCGCCTGACCTACGAGGTCGACGCCCCGGCGCATCTGCGGCTGAACATCGAGGCCGCGCGCACGGGCGCGCAGGCGGTGCTGGCCGAGACGCTGACCATCGCGCCGCCCGCGCGGCTGCGGGTGGGCTGCGAGGCCGACAGTGGCAACCGCTTCGTGCGTTTCGACGCGGTGCCCGGGCCGCTGACCATCGCCTACCGCGCGACGGTGCGGCGCCCGGTGGTGCATGTGCCGGCCACCTTGCCCGAGGTGCCGGTGAGCCAGCTGCCCGATGCGGTGCTGGGCGACCTGCTGCCCACGCGCTATTGCGAGTCGGACCTGCTGGCGCGCTGCGCACAGCAGCTCTTCGGCGACCTGCCGCCGGGCATCGGCCGCGTGCAGGCGATTGCCGACTGGATCCACGACAGCATCGTCTACGTGCCGGGCAGCAGCGACTCGACCACCACGGCGCGCGAAGTGTTCGTGCAGCGCGCGGGCGTGTGCCGCGACTTCGCGCACCTGGGCATCACCTTCTGCCGCGCGCTCAACATCCCGGCTCGGCTGGTGGTGGGCTACGTGTGGTTCGACGAGCCGCCGCAGGACTTCCACGCCGTGTTCGAGGCCTGGCTCGGCGGGCAGTGGGTGCTGTTCGATCCGACGCGCATGGCGCCCGTCGACCGGCTGGTGCGCGTGGGCACGGGGCGCGACGCGAAGGACGTTGCCTTCTCCACGATCTTCGGCGCGGTGCGCATGACCGACAAGAAGCTCACGGTGCAGGAGCTGCAGGACGAACGCGCGGTGCCGCCGCGCACGCCGGCGCCCAGCGGCGAGTTGCGGGGCATCGAAAAACCCGATCCGGTGCCGGAGCCTGCGCAAGCGCCCGCCTGACGGGGGGTGATTGCTATTAAATACATAGCAAACTCCACAATGGCGACAGGGGTTCTGGCCATTTTTGGCGTGGCCCTCTAGCTTGTCCACACCGGGGGCACGACAGGGCATCGCCGCTTAAAATTAGTGCCCTTTTTTGCGCCGCGCACGCGTCCTGTGGTGCGCTCCCTTTTCCAATGCTGTACCCCGAAGAATTCGATGTGATCGTCGTCGGCGGTGGCCATGCCGGCACCGAAGCCGCGCTCGCTTCCGCACGCATGGGCGCCAAGACGCTGCTGCTCTCCCACAACATCGAGACGCTGGGGCAGATGAGCTGCAACCCGTCGATCGGCGGCATCGGCAAGGGCCACCTCGTGAAGGAGGTCGACGCGCTCGGCGGCGCAATGGCCATTGCCACGGACGAGGCGGGCATCCAGTTCCGCATCCTCAACTCGAGCAAGGGCCCGGCCGTGCGCGCCACGCGTGCGCAGGCCGACCGCGTGCTGTACAAGGCCGCGATCCGCCACCGCCTGGAAAACCAGCCGAACCTGAGCCTGTTCCAGCAAGCCGTCGACGACCTGATGATCGAAGGCGATCGCGTGGTCGGCGCCGTCACGCAGGTGGGCATTTCTTTCCGCGCACGCACCGTGGTGCTGACCGCCGGTACGTTCCTCGACGGCCGCATCCACGTCGGCCTCGACAACTACCAGGCTGGCCGCGCGGGCGACCCGCCGGCCATCAGCCTGTCGGCGCGCCTGAAGGAACTCAAGCTGCCGCAGGGTCGCCTCAAGACCGGCACGCCGCCGCGCCTGGACGGCCGCAGCATCGACTTTTCGAAGTGCACCGAACAACCCGGCGACGGCATGCCCGGTGGGGCAGGGCCGATGCCCGTGTTCAGCTTCATGGGCAAGGTCGAGATGCACCCGCAGCAAATGCCGTGCTGGGTGACGCACACCAACCAGCGCACGCACGACATCATCCGCTCGGGCTTCGACCGCAGCCCGATGTTCACCGGCAAGATCGACGGCGTGGGTCCACGCTACTGCCCGAGCGTCGAAGACAAGATCAACCGCTTCGCCGACAAGGACAGCCACCAGATCTTTCTCGAGCCCGAAGGCCTGACGACCAACGAGTACTACCCGAACGGGATCTCGACCAGCCTACCGTTCGACATCCAGTACCAGCTGGTGCGCTCGATGCCCGGCCTGGAAAACGCCCACATCCTGCGCCCGGGCTACGCCATCGAGTACGACTACTTCGATCCGCGCGAGCTCAAGAGCAGCTTCGAGACGCGTGCGATCCGCGGCCTGTTCTTTGCCGGACAGATCAACGGCACCACCGGCTATGAAGAAGCGGCGGCCCAGGGTCTGTTCGCCGGCATCAATGCCGCACTGCAGTGCCGGGGCGAAGACGCCTGGCTGCCGCGCCGCGACGAGGCCTACCTGGGCGTGCTGGTCGACGATCTGATCACCAAGGGCGTGACCGAGCCGTACCGCATGTTCACCAGCCGCGCCGAGTTCCGGCTGCAGCTGCGCGAGGACAACGCCGACATGCGGCTGACCGAAGCAGGGCGCAAGCTGGGCCTCGTGGACGACGCGCGCTGGGACGCTTTCAGCCGCAAGCGCGACGCTGTTTCACGTGAAACAGAGCGGCTCAAGTCGATCTGGGTGAACCCGCGCAACCTGCCGGCGACCGAGTCGGCCCGGGTGCTGGGCAAGGCCATCGAGCACGAATACAACCTGGCCGACCTGCTGCGCCGGCCCGACGTGAACTACGCAACCCTGATGTCGCTGGACGGCGGCAAGTACGCCGCCAGCACGGCCCTGGGCGAATCCGAGATCGAGCAGATCGAGATCTCGGCCAAGTACTCCGGCTACATCGAGCGCCAGCACGACGAAGTGGAGCGTGCCGCCCACTTCGAAAACCTGAAGCTGCCGGCCGATTTCGACTACGGCCAGGTCAAGGCCTTGAGCTTCGAGGTGCGCCAGAAGCTGGACAAGCACCGGCCTGAAACGCTGGGGCTGGCATCGCGCATCTCGGGCGTCACGCCCGCCGCGATCTCGCTGCTGATGATTCACCTGCGCAAGGGCGGGCACAAAGCCTTCGCCCGCGATGCCGCCGATACCGCCACGATCACCGAAGCTGCTGCCACCGAGCCGCACACCGCACCATGAGCGCAACGCCCCTCGACACGCTGCGCGCAGGCGCAGCCGCCCTGGGCGTGGCCCTGTCCGATATGCAGGGCGAACAGCTGCTGGCCTACGGCACGCTGATGCTCAAGTGGAACAAGGTCTACAACCTGACGGCGGTGCGCGACCCGGCCGGCGTCATGACGCACCACCTGCTCGACAGCCTCGCGGCCGTCGCACCGCTGCAGCGCGAGTGGGCAGGGAAGGGCAGGCTGCTCGACGTCGGCTCCGGCGGCGGTCTGCCGGGCGTGGTGATCGCCATCATGCGGCCCGACATCGAGGTCAGCTGCCTCGACGCCGTCGCCAAGAAGGCCGCCTTCGTGCAGCAGGTGGCGGCCGAACTGGAGCTGCCGAATCTGCGCGGCCTGCATGCGCGGGTCGAATCGCTGGCGGGCAGCTACGAGGTGATCAGCTCGCGCGCCTTCGCGTCGCTGCCCGATTTCTTCAACGGCTCGGTGCACCTGCTGGCACCGGGCGGTGTCTGGCTGGCCATGAAGGGCAAGATGCCGACCGACGAACTGGCCGCCTTGCCGGCCGGCGTCGCAGTGTTTCACGTGGAACAACTGACGGTACCGGGCCTGGACGCCGAGCGCTGCATCGTCTGGGCGCGCAAAGAGGCCGCCTGATTTCGTAAAAGATGCGACGGCGCCGGCAAAAGCCGGTGCTGGAGCAATCTTCCCGGCGCTGGCCTGCCTTAGACTCGAAGCCTCCCCCTGGCTCTCTTTTTCGAGGCAAATCCCATGTTCGGCATCGCTGACTACGGCGCTTTCGTCGCCGCCATCGTCCTGTTCCTTCTGATTCCCGGTCCGGGCAATCTGGCGCTGATCACCTCGACCAGCAAAGGCGGCATTCGTGGCGGCCTGGCAGCGACCTTCGGCGTGATCCTGGGAGACCAGGTCCTGATGTGGGCGGCGGTGGCGGGCGTGTCGGCCGTGCTGGCCGCCTACCCGGCGGCCTTCAAGGCGGTGCAGTGGCTGGGCGCCGCCTACCTGGCGTGGCTCGGCCTCAAGATGCTCCTGGCCAAGCCCGGCGCGGCGCCGATCCTGAACATCCGCCCGAGCCATTTCCTGCGCCAGGCGCTGACGATCACCTTGCTGAACCCCAAGGCGATCGTGTTCTACATGGCCTTCTTCCCGCTGTTCGTCGATCCGGCGCGCCACCAGGGCCTCATCACCTTCGGCGCCATGGCCGTGACCATCGCCGCGCTGACCTTCCTGTACGGCCTGACCTCGACGCTGCTCACGCACTTCCTGGCCGAGCGCATCCGCGCCAATCCCCGCATCTCGGCCACGCTCGAAAAGCTGGCCGGCACCTTCCTGATTGCCTTCGGCATCAAGCTCGCGATCTCGCGCTGACCGACCCCGACGACCCGCACTGACGACACATGGCCAAGATTTTCTGCATCGCCAACCAGAAGGGCGGCGTCGGCAAGACCACCACCACTGTCAATCTCGCCGCCGGCCTGGCCAAGGTGGGCCAGCGCGTGCTGATGATCGACCTCGACCCCCAGGGCAACGCGACCATGGGCTCGGGCATCGACAAGCGCCAGCTGGAGCTCACGGTGTACGACGTGCTGCTCGAGTCGGCCTCGGTGGCCGAGGCACGGGTGAAGTCCGACAAGCTCGTGGAGGCCGAAGCCAGCTACGACGTGCTGGGCGCCAACCGTGAGCTGGCCGGCGCCGAAGTCGAAATGGTGGCGCTCGACCGCCGCGAAAAACGCCTGCGCACCGCGCTGGCGGCGGTCGGTGCCGAGTACGACTTCGTGCTGATCGACTGCCCGCCGAGCCTGAGCCTGCTGACGCTCAATGGCCTGTGCGCGGCCCACGGCGTGATCGTGCCGATGCAGTGCGAGTACTTCGCGCTCGAAGGGCTCACGGACCTGGTCAACACCATCAAGCAGGTGCACGCCAACCTCAACAAGAACCTGCAGATCATCGGCCTGCTGCGCGTGATGTTCGATCCGCGCATCACGCTGCAGCAGCAGGTGAGCGAGCAGCTCAAGTCCCACTTCGGCGACAAGGTGTTCGACACGGTGATCCCGCGCAATGTGCGTCTGGCCGAAGCGCCGAGCTACGGCCTGCCGGGCGTGGTGTTCGACCCGGCCGCCCGTGGCAGCCAGGCCTTCATCGCCTTCGCGGAAGAGCTGGTCGCCAAGATGCCGCCCGCGAGCGCCTTTGCCTCCGGTGCGGTGGCGCCGCCGGTCACGCCCCCGCCGCGCGTGGTGCCCGACCTGCCGATTCCCGACGATGTGCTGGCCGCCGCGCCTTCCGCTTCCGTCGCCGATACCGACCAAAACCCCGTCTGATGCTCGCCCAATGGGCGGCAGGCGCTATCAAGTTCGTAGCAACCAGCCATGAGTGAACCCCGCATCCTGCTGCTGCCCGGATGGCAGAACAGCGGCCCCGGCCATTGGCAGACCCGTTGGGAGTCGGTCTACGGCGACCGCCGCGTCGACCAGCACGAATGGATGCGCCCGCTGCGCGGCGACTGGTCGATCCGCCTCGAAGAAGAAGTGCTGGCCGCGCCGGGCCAAGTGGTGCTGGCTGCGCACAGCCTCGGCTGCATCCTCACCGCCGCCTGGGCGGCCCACTCGCGCAACACGCACAAGGTGCGCGGCGCGCTGCTGGTGGCCCCTGGCGACCTGGAGCGCGACGACCTGCGCCAACTGATTCCCGGCTGGGCACCCATCGTGCGCCAGCCGCTGCCGTTCCCGGCCGTGCTCATCGCCGCCAACGACGACCCGTACTGCGAAGCCTCGCGCTCGAAGCAGCTGGCCCGCGACTGGGGCGCACGCTTCGTCGACGCCGGCACCGGCGGCCACCTGAACGCCGAATCCGGCCTGGGCGACTGGCCCGAAGGCCGGCAACTCCTGAACGACCTCTCGAAAGACACGCACTGATGGCGACCAAGAAACCCAAGGGCCTGGGCCGCGGCCTCGAAGCGCTGCTCGGCCCGACGGCCGCACCCTCCGCCGATCCGCTCGGCAATGGCAGCGACCGCGCCACGGAAGAGGGCGGTGCCCCGCAGAACCCCAACACCCTGAAGCTCGACCAGATGGTGGCCGGTGTCTACCAGCCGCGCACCCGCATGGACGAGGGCGCGCTGTACGAGCTGGCCGAGAGCATCAAGGTGCAGGGCATCATGCAGCCGATCCTGGTGCGCCGGCTCGACGCCGAATCGGCCGCGGCCAAGAACGCCGAGTACGAAATCATCGCGGGCGAGCGGCGCTTCCGTGCCGCCCGGCTCGCGGGCCTGGACACCGTGCCGGTGCTGGTGCGCGACGTGCCCAACGAGGCCGCGGCGGCCATGTCGCTCATCGAGAACATCCAGCGCGAAGACCTCAATCCGCTGGAAGAGGCCCAAGGCCTGCAACGCCTGGTGACCGAGTTTGGGCTCACTCACGAAATGGCGGCCCAGGCCGTCGGCCGTTCGCGCAGTGCCGCCAGCAACCTGCTGCGCCTGCTGAACCTCGCCGAGCCCGCGCAGCTGATGCTGATGGCCGGCGACATCGACATGGGCCACGCACGCGCGCTGCTGTCGCTCGACCGCGGCACGCAGATCACCGCCGCCAACCAGATCGCCGCCAAGAAGATGTCGGTGCGCGAGGCCGAGGCGCTGGTGAAGAAGCTCGCGGCCGAGTTCACGCTCACGCCCTCGCGGCGTGGCAATGCCGGCGAGAAATCGCGCGACCTGCAGCGCGTGGAAGAAGAGCTGGCCGACCTGCTGACGGCCGAGGTCGAGGTGCGCATCAAGAAGCGCACGAAGCGCGGCGAAAGCGGCGAGCTGGCGATCCACTTCGGCTCCATCGAAGCACTCAACGGACTCATCGAGCGCATCCGCCGAACGGCCTAGTTCGGCATGCGTTGCGAAGACGGACCCCAGCGTTCGTTTGATTGATTCCTGCAATCCTTTGCGCGTATCCTCGATCGCGGTTTTTCTTTCAGCCCTGCAAGACCACCACCATCGAAACGAGGGAGTCCACCATGCCGTTCTTCGCCACCAAGTTCCCACTCGCCGCAGTCGCCGTCGGCGCGCTGCTGCTCACGGGCTGCGCCACCACCGACATGCAGATGGGCAGCCAGTCGGCCAAGACCATGGCCACGGGCAGCGCCGCTGGCGGTGCCACGTCGGGCGAGAGCAGCCAGCTCGAGCGCTGCGAATCGCCGCTCGGGACCGTCTCGCTGGTCGAGAACGTCAACGCCGGTTGGTACACCATCCTCACGGGCGAGTACCGCCTGCCGCCTACTGCAAATCTGTTGCGTTTGCTGGTGCAGCAGTCGAACTGCTTCATCGTGGTCGAGCGCGGTGCCGCCGGCATGAACGCGATGACGCGTGAACGCGCGCTGCAGCAGTCGGGTGAGATGCGCGGCGGCAGCAACTTCGGCCGTGGCCAGATGGTGGCGTCCGACTACGGCCTGTCGCCCGAGATCGTGTTCAGCAACAGCGATGCAGGCGGCATCGGCGGCGCGCTCGGCGGCCTCGTGGGCGGCGGCCGTGGCCGTGCCATCGCGGCCGTCGGCGGCAGCATGCAGACCAAGGAAGCCAGCGCGCTGTTGACGCTCATCGACAACCGCTCGGGCGTGCAGGTTGCAGCAGCCGAAGGCAGCGCCTCCAAGACCGACTTCGGCGCCTTCGGCGGCCTGGCCGGTCGCAGCGGCGCCGGTGGCCTCGGTGGCTACACGAACACCGCGCAGGGCAAGGTGATTGCCGCAGCCTTCATGGACGCCTTCAACCAGATGGTTCGCTCGCTGCGTAACTACAAGGCGCAGACGGTGCGCGGCCAGGGCCTGGGTGGCGGTGGCCGCTTGGGTGTCGACGGTGGCGCTGCGCCTTCGCAGACCTACGTGCCGCCGGAGCAGGCGCCGGCGCGTCGCCGCAAGTAAGAACAGAACGCTGGCCTTCGGGCCACGAAAAAGCCCGGCGCTCTTGCGAGCCGCCGGGCTTTTTTCTGCGCGTGACGCAGATGAATCAGAGGCTGAAGATCTTGCCCGGGTTCATGATGTTCTTCGGATCGAGCGCGCGCTTGATCGTGCGCATCATGTCGATTGCGCCCACGCCGGCTTCGGTCACCAGGAAGTCCATCTTGTGCAGCCCCACGCCGTGCTCGCCCGTGCAGGTGCCTTCGAGCGCCAGCGCGCGGCTCACCAGCGCGTGGTTCAGCTCTTCGGCCTTCACGCGCTCTTCGGGGATGTTCGGGTCGAGCAGGTAGCCGAAGTGGAAGTTGCCGTCGCCCACGTGGCCGACGAGGAAGTAGGGGATGCCGCTGGCATCGGCTTCGGCCACCGAGTCCAGCAGGCAATCGGCCAGGCGCGAGATCGGCACGCAGGTGTCGGTCGAGATCACGCGGCAGCCCGGGCGCGACTGCACCGCCGCGAAATAGCTGTTGTGCCGCGCGGTCCACAGGCGCGTGCGTTCCTCCGGCGTGCTGGCCCATTCGAAGGCGTTGCCGCCGTGGCCGCTGGCCAGTTCCTGCACCGTTTCGGCCTGCTCCTTCACGCCCGCGGGCGAGCCGTGGAATTCCATCAGCAGCATCGGCTCTTCGCGCAGGTTGAGCTTGGCGTAGGCGTTCACCATGCGCACCGTGTTCACGTCGATCAGCTCCACGCGTGCGATCGGCACGCCCAGCTGGATCGTCTCGATGGTGGTGCGCACCGCGGCCTCGATGCTCGGGAACGAGCAGATCGCCGCCGACACCGCCTCGGGCAGCGGGTAGATGCGCAGCGTGACCTCGGTCACCACGCCCAGCGTGCCTTCGCTGCCCACCATGAGGCGCGTGAGGTCGTAGCCGGCCGACGACTTCTTGGCGCGCGTGCCGGTGCGGATGATGTCGCCGCTGGCCGTGACCACTTCGAGCGCCAGCACGTTCTCGCGCATCGTGCCGTAGCGCACCGCGTTCGTGCCGCTGGCGCGCGTGGCCGTCATGCCGCCGATGGAGGCGTCGGCGCCCGGGTCGATGGGGAAGAACAGGCCCGTGCTCTTGATCTCTTCGTTGAGCTGCTTGCGCGTCACGCCCGGCTGCACCGTCACCGTGAGGTCGTCGGCGTTGATCGACAGCACCTTGTTCATGCGCGACACGTCGATGCTGATGCCGCCTTGCACGGCAAGCAGGTGGCCTTCGAGCGAAGAGCCTGCACCGAAGGGAATGACCGGCACGCTGTGCTCGCTGGCGAGCTTCACGGCATCGGCCACGTCCTGCGTGCTCTCGGCGAACACCACGGCCGAAGGCGGCGGCGCATCGAAGGACGACTCGTCGCGCCCGTGCTGCGTGCGCACTGCCATCGATGTGGAACAGTTGTCACCAAAACGTGTCTTCAGCCCTTCGAGAAGGCTGGCGGGGACGTCGCGCAGATGAAGCGCCGGCATCAGGTGCGAGGTGGAGGTCGGGGCGTTCATCGAGGCTGTCTCCTGAAGGGGAATGGGGTCGGGGATCGGCGATTATTTTAAGGAGCGAGCACCATAATGCGCTTCGGAAAAAAACATGAACCCCACGACATTCAACGCACTCGCGGCCTTTCCTTCGCAACTGGAGGCCCACTACGCGGTCATTCCCGAAGCCTTCCGGCATTGGGCGCCGCCGTCGTGGGAAGGCGTGCCCAGCGAAGCCTTCACCGCCATCGAGCAGCTGTGCCATGTGCGTGACATCGAGGTCGAGGGTTACCACGTGCGCTTTCGCCGCACGCTGGCCGAGACCCATCCGACGCTCGCATCGATCGACAGCGAGCCGCTGGCCATCGAACGCCACTACGGCGCGGCCGACGCGGCGACGGTGCTCGCCGAGTTCCGCCTGGCGCGCGTGCAGACGATGGAAATCATCACGCAGCTGAGCGACGCGCAGCTCGCGCGCACGGCGGTGTTCGAGGGCTACGGCCCGCTCACGATGCGCAGCCTCATCCACTACCTGTGCAGCCACGACCAGCAGCATCTGGCCGGACTGCAATGGCTGGCCGGCAAGATCGACGCCGCCGGCCTTTCGACCTGAACCGAGGAGCGCCCATGGGCAACCGACTTTCCCAGATCGCTACCCGCACCGGCGACGACGGCACCACCGGCCTGGGCGACAACACCCGCGTGCCCAAGGACCACCTGCGCGTGCACGCGATGGGCGACGTGGACGAACTCAACTCGCACATCGGCGTGCTGCTGTGCGAACCGCTGCCAGAGCCCGTGCGCGAGCTGCTGGTCGATGTGCAGCACCAGCTCTTCAACCTCGGCGGTGAACTCTCGATGCCCGGTTTCACGCTGCTCAAGCCCGAGGCGCTGCTGCAGATCGACAACGCACTGGCCGACCACAACGCCGCCTTGCCGCGTCTGGCCGAATTCATCCTGCCCGCCGGCACGCGCGCCGCCTCGCTCGCGCACGTGTGCCGCACCGTGGCGCGGCGTGCCGAGCGCGCGGTGGTGTCGCTGGGCGCCACCACCGAACTCAACGACGCGCCGCGCCAGTACCTCAACCGGCTCAGCGACCTGCTCTTCGTGCTCGCACGCGTGCTCAACCGCATGAACGGCGGCGACGACGTGTACTGGAAGAGCGAGCGCATGGCCCGCGCGGCCGCCGCCGAATCCGAAGACCACTCCCAGGGGACGACGCCATGAAAACCTTCCACATCACCACCGCATCGCTCGCCGCCATTGCTGCCGCGCTCTGCCTGCCCGTCACCGCGCAGGCGCAGAGCGCCGACAACCCGCCCCAGGCCCAACGCGCCCACACGATCAAGTCGCCCTCGCGCAGCGGCAAGGTGGTGGGCAGCGTGCAGCGCGGCACCAACGCCGCCGGCCGCGGCGTCAACCGCGCCGATGCGGCCACGCGGCGCGGCGTGAGCAACGTGTCGGAAAAAGCCAGCCGGCCCGTGCGCAACGTGGGCGAGGCCTTCGGGCGCAAGCTGGCACCGGGCTCGAGCGGGCGCGCGGCGCCACCGCCTGTGGGGCCGCAGGGCAACGCGCCTTGATTCGCTGTTGCTGAGTTGTTGTTCAGGGCGACGCTCCCGCCGACGCGGTACCTTGCTCCGCGAATGTCCTCCGCCCTTCGGGCTCCCCCTTGATTTCGCTGCGCAAGGCACCGCATCGGCGTGAGCGTTTTCAGTGCGGGTGTTGATCGGCCGTGAACCGACAGCGTGCCACGTGCGCAGGGCACTGGGTGCTTCCCGCAGCGAAATCAAGGAGGAGGGCGAAGCCCGGGGGACATTCGCGGAGGGAAGTACCCAGTGGCCTGTGCACGCGCCCCGAACCCAGCCTCAAGAAAACGAGAAGACATGGCCAGAAACATAGAGATCAAGGCCCGCATCGACAGCGTGGACCGCATCGCAACCATCGTCGCAACGCTCGCCGACCAGGGCCCCACCGAGATCGCGCAAGACGACACCTTCTTCCGCTGCGAGCACAGCGCCGACCGCCTCAAGCTGCGCACCTTCGCCCCCGACCGCGCCGAACTCATCTTCTACCGCCGCGCCGACAGCACCGGCCCGAAGGAATCGTTCTACCTGATCACGCCCACCGCCACGCCCGACGCGCTGCGCGAATCGCTCACGCTCGCCTGGGGCCAGGCCGGCCGCGTGCGCAAGCAGCGTCGCCTGTTCCTCGTGGGCCGCACGCGCGTGCACCTCGACCGCGTCGAAGGGCTCGGTGAATTTCTCGAGCTCGAAGTGGTGCTGCAAGAGGGCGAGTCCGCCGACGCCGGCGTGGCCGAAGCCCATGCGCTCATGGCTCGGCTCGGCGTGGCTGAAGACCAGCTGGTGCAGGGTGCCTACGTCGACCTGCTGCGGGTGCAGCAGCAAGCCGTCTGATTGATCAGCGCCAGCCCGCGGTCTTGAGCTGCTCGGCGAGTTGCTCCGCCACCTTGGCGTAGCCCTGCGCGTTCGCGTGGATGCGGTCCGAGCGCAGGGCCGCATCCGACAGCACGCTCGAATACACACCGGCGACCAGCAGCGCCTGCCCCGACTTCCCCACGACCTCTTCGTAGAACGGCGCGTCGCTGAGCGAGCCGACCACCGCGCGCATCGCATCGGGCGCCGGCGTGGCCAGCACCGCCACATGCGACGTATGCGCGCGCGCCTGCTCGATCAATGCTGCAAGGTTCTCGCGCGTGCTGGCGGGCGACACGCCGCGCAGCATGTCGTTGCCGCCGATGCCGATCAGGATCGCGTCGTAGCTGCCGGCGGACAGCAGCGCGGGCAGGCGCTCCAGCGCACCCGCCGAGGTGTCGCCGTTGACCCCCGCGTTCTCGACCTGCCAGCCCGTGAGCTCGCCCAGCTTCGCGGGCCATGCCGTCTCGGGCGATGCACCGTAGCCGAAGGTCAGGCTGTCGCCCAGCGCCAGCACGCGGGCATCGGGCTTCAACGCGTTGGCTGAGGCCTTTCGTTTGCCGCACGCCGAGAGCAGCAGGGCGGTGGCCGGCACGCCGGCGAGCATCTGGAGGAGGTGGCGTCGCTTCATGTGGCGCGCAGCTTAAACGAGGCCGTGCGGCGCTTGGCGCTTGTCCCTTCGCTTGCTCGGAAAGCGCATAAGCCTCTCCGTTTTCGTTCCTTCCCGGCACGGGGACAGCGGCGAAGAATCGCGGCCCTGCACATCCCTTCACTGCCACCGAGGTCCGACGCCATGCTGCCGCCGCTGTTCACCCGCCATCGTTTCCTGCGCCATGCGGTCGCACTGTCCGTCGCCTTGCTGGCCGCGCCGCTCGCGGCCTGGGCCGCGCCCGCCAGCGGCGAGCCCGTGTGGTTCGGCGTGAGCGGCCCGCTCACCGGACAGAACGCCCAGTACGGCGCGCAGTGGAAGGCGGGCTTCGACCTCGCGCTCGATCACATCAACGCACAAGGCGGCATCCACGGCCGTCCACTGGCCTACAACTTCGAGGACAGCCAGAGCGACCCGCGCCAGTCCGTCGCCATTGCGCAGAAGCTCGTGAACGACAAGCGCGTGCTCATCGAACTCGGCGACTTCTCCAGCCCCGCTTCGATGGCCGCCTCGCCCATCTACCAGCGCGCGGGCCTCGTGCAGCTGGGCTTCACCAACTCGCACCCCGACTTCACCAAGGGCGGCGACTACATCTGGAGCCCCTCGATCAGCCAGGCCGACGCGCAGCCGCTGCTGGCCGACCTCGCCGTGAAGACGCTGGGCTTCAAGCGCATCGCCGTGCTCTTCCTGAACACCGACTGGGGCCGCACCAGCAAGGACGTGCTCGTGAAGGCCGCGCAGGAGCGCGGCGCGCAGCTGGCCATCGCCGAGGGCTACCAGCCCGACGAGAAAGACTTCCGCTCGACCCTGGTGCGCGTGCGCGACGCCAACCCCGACGGCGTGGTGCTCATCTCGTACTACCCCGACGGCGCGCTCATCGCGGGCCAGGTGCGCAGCGTGGGCCTGAAGCAGCCGATCGCGGCCGTGGGCTCGGTCTACTCGCCCAAGTTCATCGAGCTCGGCGGCGCGGCCGTGAACGGCATCCACACCAACACCGCCTTCTATCCCGACGAGCCGCGCACCGAAGTGCAGGCCTTCGTGAAGAGCTTCCGCGCGAAGTACAGCAAGGAGCCCGACGCCTTCAACGCCTATGCCTACGACGCCGTGGTGTACGCCGCCGCCGCACTGCGCGAAGCCGGTCCCAAGGCCGACCGCAAGGCCGTGCGCGACGCGTTCTACAAGATCAAGGACGTGCCCAGCGTCATCTTCGGCAAGGCCACCTTCGATGCGCAGACGCGCCGCGTGATCGGCGTGAAGAGCGTCAACCTGGTGGTGAAGGACGGCAAGTGGGCGCAGATCGACGGGAAGGCGGCGGCACTGGCATCGGCCAAGTAGATGAGCTTCACCTCCTTCTTCGACCACACGGTCAACGGCCTGATCATCGGCAACATCTATGCGTTGCTGGCGGTCGGGCTCGCGCTGATCTTCGGCGTCTCGCACCTCATCAACTTCGCGCACGGCTCGGTGTACACCGTGGGCGCGTACATCGGCTGGGCGAGCATCACCTACCTGCACACGCCGCTGCCGGTCACCATCGCGCTGGTGGTGATCGGCTCGGGCGCGCTCGGCATGCTCATCGAGCGCGTGGGGCTGCGGCCATTGCAGGGCGCCGCGCGCATCGCGCCGCTGCTGGCGACCATCGGCATCAGCTTCGTGCTCGACATCCTCGTGCAGCTGGTGTTCAGCCCCGACCCGCGCGCGCTGCCCACGCAGCTGCCCGACTGGCGCCTGCAGATCGGCACCGGCACCATCGGCGCGCTCGACCTCTTGATCGCGGGCATCGGCATTGCGAGCGCGGCCGTGCTGTTCGGCTTCCTGCGTTTCACGAAGCTGGGCTGGGCCGTGCGCGCCACCGCGCAGGACCGCGACGCCGCGCAGCAGATGGGCGTGGACGTGAACCGCGTGAACCAGACCGTGTTCGCCATCGCCGCCGCACTGGGCGGGCTCTCGGGCCTGCTGGTGGGCATGTACTACAACAACATCAGCCCGGCGATGAGCTTCCAGGCCACGCTCAAGGGCGTGGTGGCCACCGTGGTCGGCGGCGTGGGCAACGTGCCGGGCGCCATCGTCGGCAGCCTGCTGCTGGGGCTCATCGAAAGCTACGGCGTGGCCATTCTCGGCACGCCGTACCGCAACCTGTTTGCGTTTGCGCTGCTGCTGGTCATCCTGGTGTGGAAGCCCAACGGCCTGTTCGGCCGCCAGCGCGCGCTGCCGCCCGAGCCGCTCACCGGCACCTTCATCGCACCGAGCAAGCCGTGGCGCGTGCCGCCGCGGCTGCTGCTCGCGCTGTTCGCCGCGGCCGTGCTGCTGCCGCTGTTCGATCCGTCGCCCTACGTGCTGCAGACGCTCACCAACGCGTGGCTCTACGGTGCGCTTGCCCTGAGCCTCACGCTGGTGGCCGGCACCATCGGCCAGATCTCGCTGGGCCATGCGGGGCTGCTGGCCATCGGCGCGTACGCCTCGTCGCTGCTGGTGCTCGACCTGCACCTGCCCGTGGGCACGGGCATCGTGGTCGCGGGCGTGCTCACGTCGCTGATCGGCACGGCGCTGATCTTCCCGGCCTTCCGGCTGCGCGGGCACTACGTGTCGATCGCCACGCTGGGCATCGGCGAGATCGTGGCGCTCACCATCCTCAACTGGGAAAGCCTCACGCGCGGGCCCATCGGCGTGTCGGGCATTCCGCCGCTGTCGCTGTTCGGACGCGATGCGTCGTCGAACGAGGCGATCTACTGGGCCTCGTTCGGTGCGCTGGTGCTGCTGGCCCTGCTGCAGTGGCGCCTCTTGCGTTCGCATCTGGGCCGCACCTTCCGCGCCGTGCGCGAAGACGAGGTGGCCGCGCGCGCCTACGGCGTGAGCCCCGACCGCTACAAGGCGCTGGCCTTCGGCTTCGGCGGCTTCGCGGCCGGCGTGAGCGGCGCCTTCACCGCGCACATGTACTCGTACATCAACCACGAGACCTTCGGCTCGCAGATATCGATCCTTGCGCTCACGATGGTGATCCTCGGCGGGCTCGGGAACATCAGCGGCGCACTGCTGGGTGCGGTCGCGCTCGTGAGCCTGCCCGAGCTGTTCCGCGTGACGGCCGAGTACCGCATGCTGATCTACGGCGTGGCACTGCTTCTGTTGATTCGCTTCCGTCCCCAAGGCCTGCTCGGCACCGTCTGAAAGAACCCCATCCCATGAGCCACCTCAACGACTACCTCGCCGAGAAACGCGCCGCCGTGCTGGCACGCAACGCCGCCGTCGCGGCCGGCACTGCGCAGCCTTCGCAGCTCAAGGCCAGCGTGCGCGCCGAAGGCCGCAGCGGCGTGCGCCGCCTGCGCATCCGCGAGCACCAGGTCATCAGCGACAGCCCGCCCGATTTCGCGGGCTACAACCTCGGCCCGAGTTCGCCCGAGCTGCAGCTGGGCGTGCTCGGCACTTGCGTGACGCACATCTTCCTGATCCAGGCGGCCGAACGCCAGGTGCCGCTCGAAAGCCTCGAGGTCGAGGTGACCGGCGTCATCGACCCGCGCGGCGGCAAGCCGGGCCACGAGCAGACGCCGATCTGGCCGCACGAGATCGGCTACACGGTGCACATCGATTCGCCCGCGAGCCGCGAAGAGATCGATGCGCTGTTCGAAGCGGTGGAGCGCAACTGCCCCATCCTCAATCTGCTGCGCAACCCGCAGTCCATCCGCGCCGAGGTGAAGCTCGTGAACTCGAAGGCGAAGGTCGCCGATGCCGTCGCTGCTTGAGGTTCGCGGCCTCGTGCGCCGCTTCGGCGGGCTCACGGCCGTCAACGCCGTCGACCTGCAGGTGGGCGAGGGCGAACTGCTCAGCGTGATCGGCCCGAACGGTGCGGGCAAGACCACGCTGTTCAACCTCGTCACCGGCCTCGACAAGCCCGACGCCGGGCAGGTGCGCTTCGACGGCCACGACATCACCGGCCTGCCCGCGCAAGAGCTCGCACAGCGCGGCCTCGCGCGCACCTTCCAGCACGGGCGCGTGTTCGCGAACCTCTCGGTGCTCGACAACGTGCTGGTCGGCGCGCACACGCGGCTGCGCGCCGTGAAACCGCGCGTGGGCGGTGTGCCGGGCCTGGGTGCGCTGGCCGAGCTGGCCCTTGCGTTGGTGCAGCCAGGGGCCGTGCGGCGCGAGGAAGAAGCGCTGCGCGACGAGGCGCGCGAGATCATCGCGCTCTTCGGCGAACGGCTCACGCCGCGCACCGACCATCCGGCCTACAGCCTCTCGTACGCCAACCGCCGCCGCGTGGAGATCGCGCGTGCCCTCGCATTGCGACCGCGCCTGCTGCTGCTCGACGAGCCCACGGCCGGCATGAACGAGAGCGAGACGGCCGAGATGCTGGAGATCATTCGCGGCCTCAAGGCGCGCGGCCAGACCATCCTGCTGATCGAGCACAAGCTCGACCTCGTGATGCAGCTGTCCGACCGCGTGGCCGTGCTCGACGACGGCCGCAAGATCGCCGAAGGCCTGCCCGACGACGTGCGCAACGACCCCGCGGTGATCGAGGCTTACCTCGGCCATCGCCAGGTCGGCGAAGCGCAGGAAGAAGCGGTGCCCGCATGATCGCCACTGTCGCCCGCACTGGCCTGTCGCCTTCTTCCCTCTGGGGAGAGGGGAGAAACGACGATCTTCCTGAACGCGCCCTCGCGCAAGCACCGGCGAGTGCTGTTGCGCCCCTGCTGCAGCTCCAGAAGGTCAACAGCTTCTACGGCCCCGTGCAGGCGCACTTCGACCTCGACATCGAAGTGCGCAAGGGCCAGATCGTCAGCCTGCTCGGCGGCAACGCCAGCGGCAAGTCGACCACGATGAAGATCGTGCTCGGCCTGCTCAAGCCGCGCTCGGGCGAGGTCCGCTTCAACGGCGAATCGACGCTCGGCCTGAGCACGCCGCAGATCATCCGCAAGGGCATCGGCTCGGTGCCCGAAGCGCGCCGCCTGTTCCCCGCGATGACCGTGCGCGAGAACCTGCTCATGGGCGCCTATGCGCGCCGCGACCGCGCGGGCGTGGCCGAGGACCTGGAACGCATGCTCGAGCTGTTCCCGCGCGTGGCGCAGCGCCTGGGCTTCCTGGCCGGCACGCTCTCGGGCGGCGAGCAGCAGATGGTGGCCATGGCGCGTGCGCTCATGGGCCGGCCGCAGCTGCTGTGCATGGACGAGCCCACCATGGGCCTGTCGCCGCTGTACGTCGACAAGGTGCTCGAGCTCATCGCGCGCATCAACGCGCAGGGCGTCTCGGTCTTCATGGTCGAGCAGAACGCCAGCCTCGCGCTGCAGATCGCGCACCACGGCTACGTACTGCAGACGGGCCGCATCGTGCTCTCGGGCCCGGCGCGCGCGCTGCTGGCCGACGCGCGCATCCGCGACGCCTACCTGGGCGGCGAGGGCGCTGCCCGCACCGCCTCCTGACGCCGACGCCCCTTTTCCTGCGAGGAAGACCTTCACCATGCCCCTGACCCTCGACCACGTCGTGATCGCCGTGCACGACCTCGAACGCACCATTGCCGACTACGCCGCGCTCGGCTTCCACGTGCTGCGCGGCGGCGACCATCCGGGCCGCAGCACGCACAACGCGCTCGTCGTGTTCAGCGACGGCAGCTACTTCGAACTCATCGCGTGGCGCGAACCGGCGCCCGCCGAGCGCTGGTGGCAGCTGCTGCAGCGGCACGGCGAAGGCATCGTCGACTTCGCCCTGTTGCCGCGCGACACCGCCGTCACCGTGGCCGATGCGAAAGCGCGCGGCCTCGTGCTCGAAGGCCCGCTCGACGGCGGGCGCGTGCGCCCCGACGGCGAACACCTGCGCTGGCAGACCGCGCGCGCCCCGTCGGCCGACCTGCCGTTCCTGTGCGGCGACCTCACGCGGCGCGCCCTGCGCGTGCCCGAGGGCGCCGCGCGCGTGCACCCCAACGGCGTGCTCGGCGTGGCCAGCCTGGCCATCGCCGTGCGCGATCTCGACGCCACGCTGGCGCGCTACCGCGCCTTGCTGGGCACGGTCTCCGACGACACGAGCACGCACATCGGCGAACCTGTGGCCGTGCCTGCCAGCCAGGTGCGCGTGGCGGTGATCGCCCTGGGCAGCAGCGTGCTCGTGCTGTCGTCGCCGCGCGACCGCGCCACGGCGGCGGAGTTGGGCGGCGACGCGCTCGCGCAGCGCCTCGCCGTGCGCGGCGAAGGCCCTTACGCGCTGGTGCTGCACACCGACCGGCCGCAATCGACCGGCACCTTCGACCTCGCACGCGCGCACGGCGCGTGGATCGAACTCGACTTGCCGCCGGTGGACGCGCTGGAGGCGCAAGGCCGCGTGCGTGCCGACGCGGCGAACAGCACGGTGGGCGGGTAGGGCGCAGCCCTAGCGGCTGCCCAGGTGCGCCTTGCGCAGCGCGGCCCGCATCTTCTTCTGCAGCGCCGGCCCGCCCTTTTCCAGCGCGGCCGCGGGCGCGCCGCTCTCGGCCGTCACCGGCCGGTGCTTGCGCCCCCAGATGCCGAGCTGCGTGATCACCGGCAGCAGGTCGATGCCCACCGGCGTGAGGCTGTAGAGCGCCTTCTGCTTGTGCGTGGGGTCGTCGGTCTTGCTGAGCACGCCGTGTTCGACCAGCGTGTTCAGCCGCTCCGTGAGGATGTTCGAGGAGATGCCTTCCTCGGACTGCAGGAACTCGCGGAAGTGCCGCTTGTCCGCAAACATCAGGTCGCGAACGATCAGCAGGCTCCAGCGGTCGCCAACGACTTCGAGCGCGAGGTTGATCGGGCACAGGGACTTCTGCTGGATGGCCATCGGGATTCCGCCGGTTCAAGAAACTGCTTGCATTTTCGCATCGGTTTGAGAATACTGAAACTGCTTGCATTTCAAGATCGGTTTGCGCAAGCGACTTTCAGGAGGCTCCGATGCGAAAGCTCATCGTGCAAATGCAGATGTCGGTCGACGGGTATGTGTCGCCGGCCAACGGCGATCTCGACTGGCAGCTGTGGGGGTGGGGCGACCGGTGGCGCTGGGATGCGGTGCTCAAGCGCGATTTCAACGCCGTGTTCGCGGGCGTCGACACGCTCCTGCTGAGCCGCAAGATCATCGAGGAGGGCTACCTCGACCACTGGGGCCGCGCGGCGATGCGCTTTCCTGCGAACCCCGACTACGCCTTTGCCCAGCGGGTGGTTGACGCACGCAAGGTCGTGCTCACCAACAAGCTGCAGGCCTCGCGCTGGGAGCGCACCGACATCGCGCGCGGCGCCATGGCCGACGAAGTGAACGCGCTCAAGCGCCAGCCGGGCCAGGACATCCTGACCATCGGCGGTGTCGGCTTTGCGTCGTCGCTCACGTCGGCGGGGCTGGTCGACGAGTTCCAGTTCTTCGTGAACCCCACGGCCGTCGGCGCGGGCCGCTCGCTGTTCCACGACACGCGCCATGGCCATGCGCTGCGCCTGCTCGGATCGACCGCCTACGACTGCGGCATGGTGCTGAACCGCTACGCACCCGCGTGAAATGCGTGACATGCGTCGTGGGCGTGCAGGACAACACGCCGCGCGGATACCTGCGCTTACCGTATTTCATCGGGCGGCGACCTGAAGCATCGCAAGCAGACACATGCGCTGCACACAATGGAGGCGTCATCACAGACACACCAAAGGAGTTCCAGATGATCTTCCGTACCAAGCGCCTGACCACTGCCGCCGTTGCGGCGCTCGCACTGTCCCTGGCAGCAGGCAGCGCTCTGGCGCAAGATCGCCGGGGCGACGACCAACGCCCGGGCGGCGGGCGCTACGAGCAGCGCGACGACCACCGTCCTGGCGGCGGCCGTTATGACCAGCGCGACGATCACCGTTCGCACCGCGGCCCCCACGCCGGCTACCGCGGCGACCAGGACTTCCGCGACGGCCGCCAGTTCGACCGCCGGGGCTTCCCGCAGCCGCACACCGAGTGGCGCCGAGGCGGCCGCGTGCCGACCGAGTACCGGGGCCGCAACTACGTGGTGAACGACTGGCGCGCCTACCGCCTGCAGCAGCCGCCGCGCGGCTACCAGTGGGTGGGTGTGGGCGGCGACTACGTGCTCGCGGCCATTGCCACCGGCCTCATCGCGCAGATCATCGCGGGTCAGTAAGCCTTCGCACCCCGCGTACGCCGCACATGCAAAAACCGCCACAGGAGACTGTGGCGGTTTTTCTTTGGGGAGAAGGGTGTCAGGCCACCGCGGTGGCGGCCGACTGGGCGCACACGTTGCGCCCGGTGATGGTGAGGCGCAAACCGCCGCCATGCCATTCGAGCCAGTTGAGATCGACGTAGGCGTCGATGTCGCGATCGTCGATGCGATCGGCCTGGCGGCTTTGCAGCAGCTCGACCGTGGCGGGCAGGGCACGTTTCAGGCGTTCGCGTTTCTCCGCTGCATCGGCCGCCTTTTGGGCGGCCCGGGTGGCCTGTAGTTGCTGCTGCTGCTGCGAAGTCGATGCCATTGCTGATCCGTTCCGGGAGCCAAGGAATTAACCCGAATGTACGCCGCTTGTGTGAAGCTGCGCGCATTCTTTTCAACCCTGGAGCCGGAAGTGTCGATTTCGTTGCGCTTGAGCTAAATCTCGTAGTGAGACACCTTGACCTCGTCGCCCAAGGCCTTCTCGACAATGGCACGCGTCAATGTCGGCGCAAACGACTCGATGAACGCGTAGACATATTTGCGCAGGTAGGTGCCGCGCCGCACCGCGAGCTTGGTGAGGTTGATGCCGAACAGCCGCCCCGCATCGAGCGCGCGCAGCTGCGTGTCGCGCTCGGCCTCGTAGGCCACGCCGGCGACGATGCCCACGCCCAAGCCCAGCTGCACATAAGTCTTGATGACGTCGGCGTCCATCGCGGCCAGCACGATGTTGGGCTGCAGGCCGCGCTGTTCAAAGGCCTCGTCGATGCGCGAGCGGCCCGTGAAGCCGGTGTCGTAGGTGATCAGCGGATGCTGCGTGAGCGCCTCGAGCGTGAGCGGCGCGTCGAGCAGCGGATGCCCCGGCGGCACGATCACCGAGTGCGTCCAGCGGTAGCAGGGCAGGGCGACCAGCTGCGGGTAGTCGCCCAGCGCCTCGGTGGCAATGCCCACGTCGGCCTCGCCGTCGAGCAGCATCTGCGCGATCTGCTTGGGCGAGCCCTGGTGCAGGTGCAGTTTCACGTTCGGGAATTGCGCGCGGAATTCCTGCACCGCCACGGGCATCGCATAGCGCGCCTGCGAGTGCGTGGCCGCCACCGAGAGCAGGCCGCTTTGCTGCGCCACGAACTCCTGGCCCGCGTGCTTGAGGTTGCTGCTTTCCATCAGCATGCGCTCGATGATCGGCAGCACGTGGCCGCCGGGCTCGGTGAGGCCCGTGAGCCGCTTGCCGGCGCGCACGAAGAGCTCGATGCCGAGCT
This sequence comes from Variovorax sp. FW301-JW7, assembly GCF_058788795.1. NCBI lineage: Bacteria > Pseudomonadati > Pseudomonadota > Betaproteobacteria > Burkholderiales > Comamonadaceae > Variovorax > Variovorax sp. FW301-JW7. Next base: position 116,013 of record NZ_JBYTBC010000013.1, on the reverse strand, counting down.
CTTCCTCGAGTTCGCGGATCTGCCGGCTCACGCCGGGCTGCGAGGTGTGAAGGGTGTGGGCGACCTCGGTCAGGTTGAAGCCGCAACGAACGGCCTCGCGTACCGAGCGCAGTTGTTGAAAGTTCATCGGGCGCGCAGGAGGTGAAAAGAGGTCCGGACCCCGGGTCGGGGCCGACCGGCGATTCTCGGCAGAAGTGCTTATGCGGGGAACGATGCGTTTGTTGGTTCCACATGAGCAAAACATCTATGAAGCCATTCTGCATGGGGAAGTTGATATTTCGCACGACTGTGCTAAAGTCCGCCGCATGGACGCCAAGACCCAGAAAAGCGAACTCACCCGCGCCGCCATCGTCGGCGCGGCGATGCATCTCGCGCTGGCCGAAGGGCTGGAGGCGATCTCGCTGCAGGCCGTGGCGAGCCGCCTGGGGCTGTCCAAGAGCGGCGTGTTCTCGCGCGTGGGGTCGCGCGAGGCGCTGCAGAAGGCCGTCATCGAGGAGTACGGCCGCGGCTTCCTGGCCGAGGTGTTTGTGCCCGCCATGCAGAAGCCCAAGGGCCTGCCCCGCCTGAACGACATCGTGGCGCGCTGGATCGCCCGCACGCGCGACGTCGAAGCGCAGAACGGCTGCCTCTACGTGGCCGGGGCCTTCGAGTTCGACGACCGCGAAGGCGAGCTGCGCGACCTGCTCTTCGACGAGATCACGCGCTGGCGTGCCGCGCTGCGTCGCACGGTGCTGCAGGCGGTCGAGACCGGCGAGCTCCAGGCCGACACCGATCCCGCCCAGCTCGTGAGCGAGATCAACGGAATCATGATGAACCAGCTGCACGACGCGCGCTTCCTGCGCGACGGGCATGCGGCCGAGCGCGCGGGCCAGACCTGGCAGCGCCTTCTTTCCAGCTACCGCGCCTGAGGCGCACCCGCAGACGACGGCCATCGCCTCTTCGTTTGCCTTAATTTCGCACCATCGTGCGATAAAAAAGGAGAAGCACCATGCTGATCATTGCCCTCTTTCTCGCCGCCTACGCGGTGCTCCTCGGTGTGCGCGGCGTGCAGGACACGCTGCGCAGCCTGCCGCGCAGCAACCAGGACTGGGTCTGGTACTGAGCCCCTGAACGAAAGCCTTCCTCATGACCACCACCACCCACACCACCGCCCCCGTGGGCTACTACAGCGCCAGCCCGCTGATGCGCGCGATGCGCTTCGGCCTCGGCGCCTCGCAGCGTCTGTGGCCCGCGCTCGGCGTGCGCGCGGCCTACCGCGTGTTCGGCACGCCGCTGCCGCCCAAATGGCTGTACCGCGGCCAGCAGCCCGGTGCCGACTGGCGCCGCGAGGCCTGGTCGTTCGAAGACGCGAACCTGGGCATCTACCACCTCGCCGCGCAGGACTCGGGCGCCGAGTCGGCGCCGGTCGTGCTGCTGGTGCACGGCTGGGGCGGCCACGCGGGCCAGATGCTGCCGCTGGCGCTGGCCATCGCTGCGCAAGGCCTGCGGCCCGTGCTGCTGGAGATGCCGGCCCACGGCCGCAGCGCGGGCACGGCCAGCAACCTGCCGCAGTTCGCGCGCGCCATCGACTACGTGGCGGCGCGGCTGGGCGCCGACGGGCACGTGCTGCGCGCGGCGGTCGCGCATTCGCTGGGGGCCAATGCACTGGCCTATGCGGCGGGGCGCGGGCTGCCGGCGCAGCGGCTGGTGCTGCTGGCGCCGCCCGCATCGCCGCGCGAGTACACGCGCTACTTCGCGCAGGTGTTCGGCCTCAGCGAGCGCACGCGCGCGGGCATGCAGCGACTGATCGAGGCACGCGAGGGCATCCTGATGCAGCAGCTGGAGCCCGCCGCCGTGGGCCCGCGCATCGCGCAGCCCACGCTCATCGTGCATGACCGCGACGACCGCGTGAACCGCTTCGCCGACGCCGAGGCCTTTCGCGACGCGATCGCCGGCGCGCGGCTCTTTCCCACGCAGGGCTGGGGCCACCGTCGCATCCTCAAGGAGCAGGCCGTGCTCGCGCAGGTCACGCAGTTCCTGGCGTAGCGGCCGGCGGTCACGTGCGCGCGAAACGGCGCCCCTAAACTGGGCGCCACCCATGGCCTTCGCCGTGGACGACGCACACGACCACACATGGGCAATCGTTCCTGGCTCTATCTCGAACACAGTCTTCCCGACACCGAAGACGCATCGGCCGACGAAATCGCCGAAGCCAACAACAACTTCCCCGTGCTCTGGCAGCTCCTGCTGGCCGATGGCGCGGCCGGCGACGCCATCGACCACCAGCGCGTCGTCGGCGATGCCGGCACCGACAACCTCGCCAGCGACGCGCACGCCGCGCTCGCGCGCATCCGGCAGCTGCACGCCTTTGTCGAGCGGCACCCGATGCTGCACACGCTGCCGCAGATCGCGCTGCAGTTCGAGGCCGTGGCGCTGCACCTGGCCGAGCTGATCGACGACACGCCGGACGGCAGCGCGCCGCGCTTTTCCGCCAATCTCGACGAGCTGTCCTGGCTCGGCGGCGACACGGAAGGCGAGGGCTTCATCGAACGCAACCGCCGCGAGTGCAATGAACTGTGGGCCGAGGTGCAGCGCTGCATCGACGGCGGCAACCACCCGGGCGTCGACGCGGCACTCGGCATCCAACGTTTCGCCGACGGGGAGGCCTGGGCCTGGCAGTTCGGCTTCGGCAGCCTGTCGCATCCGTACTTCGACGGTTACGAGGCGCCGCGCGACGAGCGCTTTGCCGACTTCGAGCCGGAAGAAGACGAGGACGACGACGAACGCCCCGACTACGACAACCACCTGGGCGGCGACCTCTGGCGCTTCGAGGTCGACGGCCGCTGGGGCGTGATGCGCGTGGTGTACGAGGACGACGGGCGCAGCCAGCGCACGACCGTGGTCGAGCCCGCCTGGGACGACATCCGCTACGCCGGCGCCGACGATCCGCGCCTGCTCTGGATCTCGCAAGGCGAGCGCTCCGGCCTGCTGCTCGCCGACGTCGAGGCGCCGCGCGTGCTGCTCGAACCGCAGCTCGACGAGGTCTGGGCGTTCGAGGGCGACGTTGCGACGGCGCTGGTCGGCGACCACGTCGGCCTGCTGCGCACCGACGGCAGCTGGCTGCTCGCGCCCTCGGTCGACGAGGTCTGGAGCTTTGTCGAAGGCCGGGTGCGCGCCCGCGTGGGCGAGCGCATCGGGTACATCGACCTGCAGGGCCAATGGGCGATTGCGCCCCGGTTCGAAGAAGCCGAAGACTTCACGCCTTTCGACCTCGCCCCCGTGCGCGGCGACGACGGCGGTTGGGGGCTGGTGCGCGCGGACGGCGAATGGGCCGTGCCGCCGGATTTCGAAAGCCTTCAGTGGCGCCACGACTGGGAGGGCTTCGACGCCAAGCGCGACGGCAAGAGCGGGCTGCTGGACGCGCAAGGCCGCGTCGCGATCGAGCCGGTGTACGAACAGATCGACCTGCTCGAGGAATACCCCATCGAAATCCTGACGGCCGAAGACAACGATCCGTCGAACGAACGCGGCACCCCGGCCCGGCCGAAGCGCTTCGCCGTGGAACGCGCCGACGGCCTGTGCGGCCTGCTCGATGGGCAGGGCCGCGTGCTCGTGCCCTTCGACTACGGCCGCTTCGAAACCCTGGAGCCGCTGACCGGCGAAGAGCGCGCGCACGCCATGGTCCGGCGCGACCTGGTGCGCGTGGCGTCCAAGGGCGGGCGCACGGCGAAGAACGCGCCGTGGCTGCGCGGCATCTACGACGTGGCCGCCGGCCGCGAGCTGGTGCCGTGCCGGCACCGCACGCTGCAGCCGCTGGCCTGGGGCACGCAGGACATCGGCTGGCTGGTCGCCGATCCGGTGCCGCGCGCCGCGAAGGTCGAGAAGGGGCAACTCGCCGTGGGCGTGCTGCGCGCCGATGGCGCCGTGCTGCACCCGCAGGCCTACCCGTGGATCACCGCCGCGTTGTCGGTCGCCGACGGCTGGATGGCCGTCGCGGTCCGCTCGGCGCTGTGCAAGCGCTGGAGCGCGGGTGAGCCGGTGCAGGCCGCGCGCAACGACACCGGCCTGTACGTCTGGCTGCACGCCGACGGCCGCGAGCAGGCGCACACCGAGCACATGGCCGCGCGCCATGCCGCCGGCGACCTGCGGGCCGCCTACGAGCTGGCCTGCCACCTGCGCGACGGCGAGGGCGTCGAGGCCGACCCGCGCGAAGCCCTGCGCTGGATGGCACGCGCCGCCGGCGTGCGCGAGCCCGGCGACGCCCCCGCCACCGCGTCGCCCGACGGCCTGCCCGTGGCGATGTGCGAGCTCTCGAAGATGCTGCGCTGGGACACGGCCGGCCTCGGCGCCGAACCCGCCCTGGCGCGCGCCTGGCTGTTGCACGCCATCGCCCATGGCGGCGAGGACGACGCCGCCACGCACGCCCACCTCGGCTACATGCTGAGCGAAGGCGAGGGGGGCGAGCGCGACCTGGAAGGCGGCATGCGGCATTACGAACGGGCCGCCGAGCACAACCACACGATGGCGCTCTACAACCTCGGCCTGGCGCACAAGCTCGGCGAACCCGGGGAGCCCGACCTGGCGCGGGCGATCGGCTACTTCCGCCGTGGCCACGAAGCCGGCGACGTTAGCGCCACGATGCAGCTCGGCCGCACGCTGTGCCGGCACGCCGGGGCGCTGGCCGAACAGGGCCAGGGAGAAGCGGAAGTGAACGTCCTGTACGCCGAAGCCCTCTATGCGCTGCAGAAGGTGGCGGAAGACAGCACCCAACGCCAGCAGGGCTGGGCCTGCTACGAGCTGGGCTGGGCTGGATGCGAATGCAGGGCCAGGGCGCGCCGGAAGACGCGGCAGCCGCAGAGCGCTGGCTGCTCACCGGCGCCGCGCTCGATGACTGCGAAGAGAACCTGGAGAGCCAGCGCGCCTGCGTGGAATCCCTGGCGGCGCAGTTCTACGGCGACCGCGAAAGTCCGCTCTTCGACGAGGACAAGGCCCGTGAGTGGGCGCAGCGGGTGGAGGCGCTGCCCGCTGCGGCCCCGGATCAACAGGAGTGAGCAAGCAGGTCCGCCCCGGGCTCCCGGGGCGGTGGCGGGTTGGCGGCGCTCAGCGCGCCGGAACCGGATCGGGCAGTTCGATCTTGATGTCCAGCACTTCGAGGTTGTCCTGGGTTTCCAGGTGCACCTTGATGTCGTCGGCGTTGATCGACACGTACTTGGAAATCACCGCCACCAGCTCGCGCTGGAGCTCGGGCAGGTAATCGGGGCGCTTCTTGCCGCTGAGGCTGGAGCGCTCGTGAGCGAGGATGATCTGCAGGCGCTCCTTGGCGACGCTCGCAGTCTTCTTCTTCTCACCAAGCAGGAACGAAAGAAACGACATGCCTACTTGCTCCCGAAAATCCGTTTGAAGAAGCCGGGCTTCTCGGCGTCGACAAAGCGCATCGGCTTGTCTTCGCCAAGGAAGCGCGCGACCACGTCGCTGTACGCCTGGGCCACGTCGGTGTCCTTGTCGTGGATGGCGGGCACGCCCTGGTTGGAGGCGTGCAGCACGCTTTCCGACTCGGGGATCACGCCGATCAGCTTGATGCGCAGGATGTCCTGGATGTCTTCCAGCGAGAGCATCTGGCCGCCGGCCACCCGGTTCGGGTTGTAGCGGGTGATCAGCAGGTGTTCCTTGATCGGCTCGCCGCCGTCCTTGGCGCGCTTGGTCTTGCTGCTGAGCATGCCCAGGATGCGGTCCGAGTCGCGCACCGAAGAGACTTCGGGGTTGGTGACGATCAGCGCCTCGTCGGCGAAGTGCATCGCCATCATGGCGCCGGTCTCGATGCCTGCGGGGGAGTCGCAGATGATGTAGTCGAACTCCATGGCCGACAGGTCGTTCAGGATCTTCTCGACGCCTTCCTGCGACAGGGCTTCCTTGTCGCGCGTCTGCGAGGCGGCCAGCACGAACAGGTTGTCGCACTGCTTGTCCTTGATGAGCGCCTGGCTCAGGTTGGCCTCGCCCTGGATCACGTTGATCAGGTCATACACCACACGGCGTTCGCAGCCCATGATCAGGTCGAGATTGCGCAGGCCCACGTCGAAGTCGATCACGGCCGTCTTCTTGCCGGCGAGCGCAAGGCCCGACGCGAAGCTGGCGCTCGTGGTCGTCTTGCCGACGCCGCCCTTGCCCGAGGTCACCACCACAATTTTGGCCATCGCCATTCCTTCTTGTTTCGATTCAGTTGTCGATTGATGCTCAGCGCTGCCGCGTTCCTGGTTTTTCATCAGGGAATCGCGTCGATCGCTATTTTTTTGCCGTCCAGGCGCACCTGGGCGGGCTTGCCCAGCACGGGCTCGGGCAGCGGCACTTCGTTCGTGCGATAGATGCCCGCAATGGCCACCAGCTGGGCTTCCATGCAGGTCGAGAAGATCCGCGCCTCGGTGTTTCCGCGCGCCCCGGCAATGGCCTTGCCGCGCAGCGGCGCGTACACATGCACGTTGCCGTCGGCAATGACTTCGGCGCCGAAGCTCACGATGGCCGTCACCACCACGTCGCCGCCGCGCGCGTAGATCTGCTGGCCCGAGCGCAGCGGCTTGTCGATCAGCAGCGTGCCGTTGGCCGGCACCGGCAGCTCGCGCACGATCTGCGGGGCCTCGGAGGCCGCAGGCGCCTCGGCGGGCGGGGCCGGCGGCCGGGGCGCGGGGGCCGAGGGCATGGCGGCCACCGACAGGCCGGCTTCACGCGCCGCGGCATGCTGCTCGGGGCTGCCGCCGCGCACGGCGATCGGCTGGGTCTGGTGGCGCGCCAGCAGGCTGCGCAGGGCGGCAAAGTCGATCTCGGGGGCGGGAGTGTCGGCCTCGGCCGCCAGTTCCTGCAGCATCGAGAGGTCGATCACCACCGGCTCCTGCTCGAAGAAGTCGGGCGAATCCGCCAACTGGGCGTCGAGCGCCTCGGCCAGCACGTCGAGGTCGGCTGTCTTGAGGATCACTGCGATCAGCGGCAGTGTGGCGCTCTTGAATTCGAAAACCGCCTTGGTACGAGCGGCGGAAACATCGGCCATTGGAAAACGTGTGTGAACGTCGGTGCGAAAAGCGTTGGAGTCTAACGGGCGCCGGCCAAAGCCCGGTGACCGGCGCCGTGTTCACTGACCCCGCACAACAGTTATTGCACGAGGTTTCACTTTGTCTGCCCTCAGGCGTTGCGCGAACGGCCCAGCAGGGCGTAAAGGATGATCGCCCCGAAAGTGGCGGTTCCGATGCCGCCGAGGGCGAAGTCGCCGAACTTCAGCGTGAAGTCGCCCGTGCCGATGATCAGCGTGATGGCGGCCACGATCAGGTTCTTGTTCTGCGAGAAATCGACCTTGTTGTCGACCCAGATCTTGGCGCCCGCAATGGCGATCAGGCCGAACACCACGATGCTCACGCCGCCCATCACCGGCAGCGGAATCGCCTGGATCAGCGCGCCGAACTTGGGGCTGAAGCCCAGCACCAGCGCAATCAGCGCCGCCACCACGAACACCGCCGTCGAGTAGATGCGGGTGGCCGCCATCACGCCGATGTTCTCGGCGTAGGTGGTCACGCCGGTGCCGCCCGCGGAACCGCTGATGACCGTGGCAATGCCGTCGCCGATGAAGGCGCGGCCCATGTACGGGTCGAGGTTGCGGCCCGTCATGGCCGTCACGGCCTTCAGGTGGCCGAGGTTTTCCGCCACCAGGATGATCGCCACGGGCGCGATCAGCAGCATCGCGTTGGCCGTGAACACCGGCGCCGTGAAGGTCGGCAGGCCGAACCAGGCCGCGTTGGCGATGCCGCTCAGGTCGACCGGCTTGCCCAGGCCCATGCCGTTGGTGAGCGCCGCGTACACCAGCGTGGCCAGGATCAGGCCGATGAGGATCAAGAGGCGCTGCACCATGCCGCGCGTGAACACCGCCACCAGGCCCACGCACAGGAAGGTCACGGCCTGCATCCACGAGTCGAAGTTGCTGGCCGCCATGTTCTTGATGGGAATGCCCGCCAGGTTCAGCCCGATCACCGCCACCACGGCGCCCGTGACCACGGGCGGCATGAAGCGTTCGATCCAGCCCGTGCCCACGGCCTGCACGATGGCCCCGATCAGGATGTAGACCACCCCGCAGGCCACGATGCCGCCCAGCGCCACCGCGATGTTGGCGTTGGCCCCCTTGCCGGCATAGCCGCTGGCCGCGATCACCACGCCGATGAAGGCGAAGCTCGAGCCCAGGTAGCTGGGCACCTTGCCGCCGGTCACGAAGTAGAAGATGAGCGTGCCGATGCCGCTCATCAGGATCGCGATGTTGGGGTTGAAGCCCATCAGGATCGGCGCCAGCACCGTGGCGCCGAACATGGCGATCACGTGCTGGATGCCCATCGCGCCGGTCTGCAGCCAGGGCAGCCGCTCGTCGGGCGCGATGACGGCGCCGTTGGCCAGTGTGGACACCGGCTTTTCAGTCCAGTTGAACATGTGTTTTCTTCTCCTCGGTTGGTGTGTGTGGGGGGTCGACGCGCTCCCTGGGGCGAGATTGTGGTCGAAGCGCTTCGTGCTGAACACCGGGAAGTGCCGCAGCGGCCAGCGTGCGTGCGACGAATGTGAACCGGTAATTCGAGAGCGAACCGTGATGGATTGGGTATGCCGACCCGCCGGGTGTCTCTAGTCTCTCGGCGTCACCACATCAAATCAGGAGGAAAAATGGCCAACGAAACCATGCACATGAGCGCCGCCGGCATGTCTGAACTGCGTCGTCGGGAGCGCGTCGTTCTGCGGTACTACAACGACGTCGCGAACAACTGCACCTTCGGCGCGGGCACGCTGGCCCACTTGGGCGGGTGCACGGCCGAGGAACTGGCGCGCACGGTCACGGCCGCGCAAGTGGATGCATCGCTGGCGTCCAGGGTGTCCGCGGCCGAGGGGACGGTGCGGCGACGGGTCACCCGTCATCCGCTCACGCAGGAACAGTTCGATGCACTGGTGAGCTTTACTTTCAACGCGGGCCCGACCGGCGCGCGCCGCACACTCGACGCCGCGGACCGTGGCAGCCATGCGGATGTGACGGCGAACATGACACACCATGTCTTCATTCATCCCAGAGGTGCGAATGGCCGCAGAGGACGGGCGGTCCGATCTTCCGGGCTTGTGAACCGGCGCCGCGAAGAGGTGGCGCCATTCCAGCCGGCGCCGGGTTCCCGGTGAGCGCAGCACGTCTCGCTGCGTGCGTGTGGCTCATCGCCATGAGCCTTTGCGGGTCGGTGCGTGCGCAGCCGCCCGAAAGGTCGGTCGAAACGCCGTCTGCCCAGGAGGTCCTGTCCGCACTGTCCCGGCGCAGCCAGCTCCCCGAAGACGAACTGCGCCACCTGACCGTGGATTGCGCTGCCGACCAGCAGCGCATGTATTTCTGCGCCTACCGCGATGTCGTGGCGGCTGAACTGACGCTCGATCGCGCGGTGGCGGACAAGGCGCGCGGGCGCCCGGAGTGCAAGGGCGCGATCGACGCCAAGGTCGAACGCTGGAAGGCGGCCCGCGACCGGGCCTGCACGAAGAGCGCGGCCCGGGAATGGGGCGGTGGCTCCATGGAGCCCACGGCACGGAACACCTGTCTCGCCGAGCGCACCGGCCGCATGGTCAGGCAGGTGCAACGCCTGAGCAGTTGCCCACGCGCATGAAAAGAGGCGCCCGCGCTCAGCGCGGCTGCAGCACCGCCATGGTGATGCGCGAGACGCAGGTCAGCTCGCCCGCCTCGTTCGTCAGGTCGATCTGCCAGACCTGCGTGGTGCGCCCGCGGTGCACCGGCCGCGCCGTGCCGGTGACCCAGCCGCTGGTGGCCGAGCGGATGTGGTTGGCGTTGATGTCCAGGCCCACGGCGCGGTCGCCTTCGGGGGCCGAGTAGTGCGCGCCGCAGGAGCCCAGCGTCTCGGCCAGCACCACCGACACGCCGCCGTGCAGGATGCCGTAGGGCTGGCGGGTGCGCTCGTCCACCGGCACGCGGGCGCGGATGAAGTCGTCGCCCACCTCCAGGAATTCGATGCCCAGGGCGGCCACGGCCGTGCCCACGTGGTTGGCGGTCAGCGACTCGACCGAGATGTCTTTCTTCCAGATACGCATGCAGGGGTCTCCGATACAGGGGGTGCGAGGGCACTATAGCGACGACGGCTGACAACCGCAGTCGCCTTTGCGTGCTACCTTGGCCCGATGACCTTCCCTTCGGTGCGGCGGTGGCTCCTGGGCTCGGTGGCGGTGCTGCTGCTGGGCATCGGCGCGCTGGTGGCGTTCGTGAGTTCGCGGCTGCCGAGCGACGCCGAGGTGGCAGCCCGGATCTCCGAGGCCTTCGCGCAGCGCTTCGGCGTCGGCCTGAAGGTCGGCGGCGCCCACTGGGCCTTGCTGCCCACCCCCGTGCTCGTGCTCTCGGACATCGCCACCGACCAGCCGCGTCCCATCACCTTGCGCCGCGTCACGGCGCAGCTGCAGCTGTCGCCGCTGCTGCACCGCGTGATCGCCGTCGACGCACTCGAGATCGAAAGCCTCGTGCTGCCGCGCGAGTCGGTGCGCGCCTTCCGCGGCAAGGGCCCCAGGCCGCAGGAGGGCGGCAATGTCGTCGCGCTGCCTGCGCCCTGGACGCTGGCGCCTGTCCCGCTGGAACGGCTGCGCTGGCGCGACGTGGTCTGGATCGACCGGCGCGACATTGCGCTCGCCTACGACGGCGAGATCGCCTTCGACGCGCAGTGGCGCCCGCGCCAGGCCCGCGTGGAGCGGGCGGGCGTGACACCGCCTGCGCGCCTGCGCCTGGACCGCGAGGCCGGCCAGGACCGCTGGCGCACCCGCATCGACGTGGGAGGCGGCACGTGGAACGGTGTCTCGCGTTTCGAGACGCTGCCCGGCGGCGCGCTGCGCCTGTCGGCCGAACTCGACCCGCACCAGATCGACATCGAAGGGCTGGTGCAGGCCTTCGGCCGGCGCACCTCGGTGGCCGGCAAGGTCAGCGGAAGTTCCACGCTCGTGGCCGAAGCCGACAAGGCGCAGGACCTGGGCGCGCTGATGCGCAGCCTGCACACGCGCACCACCTTCTCGGTGCAGCCCGCCACGCTGACCAAGCTGGACATCGCCAAGGCCGTGACCACCGCCGGCATCAGCCGCGGCGGCACCACGGCGCTGGACGAACTCACCGGCACGCTCGACACCCAGGGCACCGACAACGGCATCGTGATGCGCTACACCAACCTCAAGGCGCGCTCGGGCGTGCTCACCGCGAGCGGCAACCTGCGGCTGTTCAACCGGCAGATGTCGGGTGAGATGGCGGTGGACCTCGTCGACGGCGTGGTCGGCGTGCCGCTCAAGATCGGCGGCACCGTGGCCGAGCCCGAGGTGTCGATGACCGGCGGCGCGCTCGCGGGGGCGGCGGTCGGCAGCGCGGTGCTGCCGGGGGTGGGCACGGCGATCGGGGCGCGCGTGGGGCAGCAGGTGGAGAAGCTGTTTGGCGGGGATGAGCCGGCGAAGAAGAAGCCTGCGTTGAAGCGCTGACTGGCTGCCGGCGTGTTCAGGGCGTGTGCCCAGGCCACCGGGCACTTCCCTCCGCGAATGTCCCCCGGGGCTTCGCCCCTCCTCCTTGATTTCGCTGCGGGAAGCACCCAGTGCCCTGGGCACTTGGACGCGCTGCTGGTGTGCGGCCGGCCGATCAGGAGAAGGCCTTGATCACCGCCGGCACCGTCAGCACCGCCGTGTAGTAGCCCATGAACTGCACGCCCGTGTTGAACCCGATGGCACGCGACAGGAGGCCGCCGAGCAGGCCCATCGTGAGGATCACCAGGAGGCCGAGCAGCTGGCCTTCCCACACGCTGATCACCACGATCAAGCCGACGAAGGTCGCGATGATCGCCTCGTGGCTCACCTTGCGCGAGACGAACAGCGCCGCGCGGCGCGCGAAGTTCATCGTGAAGGGGTAGGCCACCAGCGCCGCGAGCACCACGGCCAGCATGCCGTAGCCCAGGAACTCCCAGTGGTTCAGCAGGTTGTGCAGGTTGTGGGTCTGGCCCGTGGCCGAGTCGATGGTGAACACCGGCGGCGCATTGAAGAGCGGCGCGGCGGGGCCGGCCGCCACGGGGCTCAGCGGCAGGCCGATGGCGATCAGCGGGATCAGCGCTTCGGCGATGTAGGTCGCCTCGGTCACGCCGTTGCGTGCGGCCAGCGTGGTGGTGAGGCGGTGGTACGCATGCTTGATGCGCGAGCCGACCAGCTCGCCCAGCACCACCGTCATCGCGACCGGGCTGAACACGAAGGTGGCGCTGGAGATCGCGGCGGTCGCGAAGGTCCACTTCACCTGGCCGCGGTCGAGCACCTTGAACGGGTTCGGGAAGTAGCCCGACCAGCCCTTCACGTCGGGCGCGAGCGAGAAGGTGCGGACCTTGTCGCGCTTCATGCGCGCACGCGCCGCCGGCGAGATCACCGAGAACAGATCGGCCACCAGCGGCCCGATGGCGATGCCCAGGAAGTAGCTGATGCTCAGCTTCACGCCGTACTTGCCCGTGAGCGCCTGCAGCGCCACGATCACCATCACGAAGGGCACCAGCGTGGCCACCGAGGCCCAGCGTCCGCTCGAGAACCAGGCGATGGCCACGGCCGCCACCACGAAGATCCACGGCGCCGCCTTGGTGATGGCCGCGCCGTACGGCGCCAGAAGCACCGCGAACAGCACGGCCAGCGGCACCGCGAGAAAGGCCGCGATGATCGCGCCCGACACCATCTTGCGCAGCGCGATGTGCGGCACGCCCAGGTTGCGCAGCACGTTGGCGTCCTGCAGCAGCGGCGTGGCCATGGTGTCGCCCGGAATGCCCAGCAGCGCGGTGGGCACTGCGTGCGTCATGTGCTTGGCCACGGCGGCCGCCAGGAAGAAGGTGAACACGCCTTCGGGCGGCACGCCCAGCAGCACCACCAGCAGCGTGAGCGGTGCGAGCGTGGTGGTTTCGTCGGTGCCCGAGACGAGGCCGATGGCCGCGAACACGATGGCGCCCACGAGGCCCATGCCGGTGGCGACGAGGATCTGGTTGAACAGGGCAGCGTCGATCACGAGGCGGCTCCTTCAACGGCCTTGGCGGCCTGGGGCTTGTACGACGCGAACAGCTCGTAGATCTCGAGCTCCTTCATCTCGCGCACCACCACCGGCGGCAGGTCGTCCACCGAGCCCAGGCCGCCGTGTTCGGCGGCCAGCTCGGCCAGCACCTCCTCGCGCCAGCGCGGATCGGCGGCGGTGCCTTCGACCACTTCGCGCTTGGGCGTGAAGAGCTTCGCGCAGATCACGCCCGAGACCACGCAGCCGCCCAGGCCCGCGAGCATCGCGTAGGCGCGCGCCAGCTCCGGCGTGCTCACCACGCTCGCGAGCACGCGGCTCGCCACGAGGTAGCCCGTGAGGCTCACCGCGACGCCGATCGCGATCGACCACGCGAGGTGGCCCAGGTCGGCCGTGTCGCCCCATATCTCCACCAGCCGCCAGCGGGCGGGCGTTGCACTGTCTGCGTTCATTCGAGTTGTCTCCGTCTGTGGTTGTGTGACGGCCGCGTGCGCGACCGCCGCGGTGTCGGCCGCGGACCGTGGTGCGGGAGGCTCCCGCGTTGCTTACTTCTTGCGCAGCGCGTCGAGCAGCGCCACGGCGCGGTCGGTGCGCACGTCGTGCTCGGCGGCCATCTGTCTGGCGATGGCGTCGATCTCGTCGCCGGTGGCGCCCGCGACGAGCGCGATGTTGCGGGCGTGCAGTGCCATGTGGCCGCGCTGGATGCCTTCGGTGGCGAGCGCACGCAACGCGCCGAGGTTCTGCGCGAGGCCGACGGCCACAGCGACTTCGCCGAGCTCCTGCGCCGACTTCACGTCGAGGATCTTCAGCGCGAGCCGTGCGAGCGGGTGCGTCTTCGTCGCGCCGCCGACCAGGCCCACCGGCATCGGCATCTCGATGGTGCCGACCAGCGCGCCGCCCGCGTCCTTCTCCCATGTGGTGAGCGAGGTGTAGCGTCCGCTGCGGCAGGCATAGGCGTGCGCGCCGGCTTCCACCGCGCGCCAGTCGTTGCCGGTCGCGACGATCACCGGGTCGATGCCGTTCATGATCCCCTTGTTGTGCGTCGCCGCGCGGTAGGGGTCGATGGCCGCGAAGGTGTAGGCATCGATCACGCCTTCGACCACTTCTTCGCCGCTGCGCTCGCGCGTGGCCAGCACAGAGGGTGCGAGCCGCACGCGCGCACGCGACAGCCGCAGGTCCGCCAGGTTCGACAGGATGCGCAGGCGCACCGTGCCGCCGGTGAGCTTCTCGACCAGCGGCGACACCGCCTCGGCCATCGTGTTGACGGTGTTCGCGCCCATCGCGTCGCGCACGTCGACGATGAGGTGCATCACCACCATCGCGCCGCGCGGCGTGTCGCCGAACACATGCACCTCGATGTCGCGGCAACCGCCGCCCAGGCCGATCAGCACCTTGTCGCGGCTGTTCGCCACGGCCAGGATCTCGTCGCGCGCACGCAGCAGCGCGAGCCGTGCGCCGTACGGGTCGGTGATGCCGATCACCTGCACCTGCGCGCGCATCAGCGGCCCGGTGCTCGAGGCCTCGAAGCCGCCGCCTTCGCGCGCCAGCTTGGCCATGAAGGAGGCGGCGGCGACCACCGAGGGTTCTTCCACCGCCATCGGCACCAGGTAATCGCGCCCGTTCACGGTGAAGTTGCCGGCCACGCCCAGCGGCAGCTCGAAGGTGCCGATCACGTTCTCGACCATGCCGTTGGCGCGCTCCACGCCCAGCGCGCCGGGTTGCGCGAGCAGCGCCACCTCGTCGTCGGTGAGCGCGGCGGCCTGTGCGATGTGGGCCAGGCGTCGGGTGGGCGTGAGTGCGCGGAAATTGGGAATGCGGGAATCGGCGGCCATCGGTGCGTGTCTCTTCGGAAGGTGAATTCGGGAGCAGGCAATTTAGGCCGGCTGTACCGCCCGCGGAAGGCACAGTTTGGCGGGACAGTGCGGACAGTGGTGCGCCGCCATGCCTCGCTGTGTCACAGTCCAAACCCATGACCACGATCGCCGATTCGCTCGCCGACACCCTCGCGCGCCAGATCGCGAGCGGCGCCTACAAGGCCGGCGACAAGCTGCCCTCGCTGCGCGAACTCGCGCAGCTGCATGGCTATGCCAAGAACACCGTGGTGGCCGCCTTCGAGCTGCTGGTGTCGCGCGGCCTCGTCGAGCCGCGGCGCGGTTCGGGCTACTACGTGCTCGCGCAGGCCACGGCCACGCCCAAGCCGGCCGAGGACGACGCCGGAAGCCTCGGCCGCGCGATGGACATCGTGTGGCTCATGCGCGAGCAGCTCAAGACGCAGCCCGATGCGGTGGCGGTGGGCGACGGCTTCCCGCCTGTCGAATGGCTGGCCGACGTGCGGCTGGACAAGTACCACCCGAAGGTCGTGCGCACGGGGCTCGGCGCGCTGTTCCGCTACGGCAGCCGCTTCGGCTACGCGCCGCTGCGCGACCACCTCGTGCGCAAGCTGGCCGACTTCGGCATCGGCGCCGAGCCGCGGCAGATCGTGCTCACGCACGGCGCCAACGAGGCGATGGACATCGTCATCCGCTACTTCGTGCCGCCCGGCGGCAAGGTGCTGGTCGACGACCCGGGCTACTACCCGCTGTTCGGCAAGCTCAAGCTCGCGGGCGCGCAGATGCTGGCGGTGCCGCGCCTGGCCGACGGGCCCGACCTCGAGGTGCTGGAGCAGCTGCTCATCGCCGAGCGGCCGCGCCTGTTCTTCACGCAGTCGCTCGCGCACAACCCCACGGGCTCCGACATCTCGCCGGCCAAGGCATTCCGCGTGCTGCAGCTGGCGCAGAAGTACGACCTGCTGATCGTCGAAAACGACCCGCTGGCCGACTTCAAGCCCACGGCGCTGCCGCGGCTCTCGGCACTCGACCAGCTCGAGCGCACGATCTACATCGGCAGTTTTTCGAAGTCGTTCTCGGCCGCGCTGCGCGTGGGCTTCATCGCCTGCGGCGCCGACCTGGCGAGCGACCTGGCCGACCTGAAGGCGCTGATCCACGTGAGCAGCTCGGAGTACAGCGAGCGCACGGTCGACGTCATCCTGAGCGAGGGCCACTACCAGCGGCACCTCAAGCGCCTGCAGCAGCGGCTGGGCGAGGCCACGCGCGACGCGCTGAAGCTGTTCGACGCGGTGGACGCCGAGGTCTTCGCGCGCAGCCCGCAGTCGCTCTACATCTGGGCCGCGCTGCCCGGCGTGGACGACTCGCTGGCCTTCGCGAAGGAGTTGCTGCCGCGCAAGATCGTGATGGCGCCGGGGCGCATCTTCAGCGTCGATTCGACGCAGGTCTCGCGCTGGTCGCGCTTCAACGTGGGCGCCATGGCCGACCCGCGCTTTGCCAAGGCGCTGCGCACCGCGTTGCGGCGGCGCGCAGGCTGACCGGCCGGCGGGCTGTCAGCCGCGGTGCAGCTCGCGCAGCTGCCGGCGGTTGAGCTTGCCCACCGCCGTCTTCGGGATCTCGTGGGCGAACAGCACGCGCTGCGGCTTCTTGTACGAGGCGAGCTGGTCCGCCACGTGCGCGATCAATGCGGCTTCGTCGGCCTGCTGGCCTTCGCGCAGCACCACCACCGCGGTGACGATCTCCACCCACTTCTCGTGCGGCAGGCCGATGACCGCGCACTCGCGCACGGCGGGGTGCGTCATGAGCGCGTTCTCGACCTCGCGCGGATAGACGTTGTAGCCGCCGCTGATGATCATGTCGGAGGTGCGGTCCTTCAGGTGCAGGAAGCCGCGCGCGTCGAACTGGCCCACGTCGCGCGTGCGCACCCAGCCGCCGTCGACGAAGGTCTCGGCATTGAGCCCGGCCGCGTTGTGGTACCCCGACACGGCGGAGGGTGCACGCACCGCGATCTCGCCCGGCGTGCCGGGCGGCACGTCGTTGTCGGCCTCGTCGACCAGCCGCAGCTCGACGTCGATCGCCGGCTGGCCGCAGGCGTCGAGCAGCTCCTCGGTGTGGTCTTCGGGGCGCAGCACCGCCAGGCACAGCGGCACCTCGGTCTGGCCGTAGTACTGCCAGAAGCGGTGCTGGCCCCACACCGCCATGGCGCGCCGGATCACCGCGCGCGGCATCGGCGAGGCGCCGTAGATCACGTAGCGCAGCGCGGCCACGTCGGTGTGCGCGATGTCGGGGTGCTCGAACAGCATCTGCAGCATCGTCGGCACGAGGTTGATCGCGGTGATGCGCTCGGCCTGCAGCGTGCGCAGGAAGGCGCCCGGCTCGAAGCCCGGCAGGATCACCGTGCGGCCGCCGCGCAGCCAGAAGGGCAGCACGAACACGCCGCTCGCGTGGATCAGCGAGGCCGCATGCAGCATGGCGTCGTCGGGCGTGGCGGGCAGCAGGTTGAGCAGCACGTTGCGGCAGATCGCCGCGTACGAGGCCTGTGTGTGCTGCGCGGCCTTCAGCGTGCCGGTGGTGCCCGAGGTGAAGAGCGTGAGCACCACGTCGTCGGGCGCGGGCTCGAACGCCGGCGCCTGCGTGGCGCACGACAAGGCCTGCGCGAACAGGTCGGCGGCGCCGTCGAGCGACGCGCCCAGGCCCATGCAGACCAGGCCCGGCACCGTGTCGCGCAGGGCCGCCGCGCGCTCGGCGAGGTCGGGGCCGAACACGAGGTGCGTGCAGCCGGTGTCGGCCACCATGCGCGCGTGCTCGGCCAGCGAGAGCCGCGCGTTCAGCGGCACGCGGTTGATGCCGGCCTTCACGCAGGCGAAGTCCAGCGGCACGCTGTGCAGGCCGTTGTTCAGCAGCAGCGCCACGCGCGTGCGCGGCGCGGCGCCGGCGGCGTGCAGCGCATGGGCGAGCCGGCTGCTGAGCTGGTCGACCTCGGTGAAGGTCATCGACTGGTCGCCGTAGACGATGGCGGTGCGCGGGCCGTGCTGCAGGGCGCCGCGGCGGATCAGTTCGAGGTAGGTCGGGCCACGGGCGGGCGAGGGGGAAGGCAAGGCGTGTCTCCAGGAGGTTCTATGTGAAATCGAAAGAGCAGGGGCGTTCAGCGTTTGAACTCGCCGTGGCGCCCGGCACCGCCGGCAAAGCGCGCGGCACCGGCCTCGCCCTCGGCCGCGACGATCGGCACGCCCTGCGCGCCTTCGCGGCGCAGCGCCTCGGCCAGCGGCAGGTCCCACTGTTCGAAGGTGGAGCGGCGGTCGGTCAACATGCATTGCTGCGGAAAGGCGGCGATCTGCCGCGCCAGTTCCTGTGCGGCAGCCAGCGCGCCGCCCGGCGGCGTGGTGCGGTTCACGAGGCCCATCGCCAGCGCCTCGACCGCGCCGACGGGGCGACCCGTGAGGATCAGGTCGAGCGCGCGCCCCATGCCCACGAGGCGCGGCAGCCGCACGGTGCCGCCGTCGATCAGCGGCACGCCCCAGCGGCGGCAGAACACGCCGAACACCGCGTCGTCGTCGGCCACGCGCAGGTCGGCCAGCAGCGCCAGTTCGAGCCCGCCCGCCACCGCGTAGCCGTTCACTGCCGCGATCAGCGGCTTGGACAGCGCCATGCGCGTCGGGCCCATCGGGCCGGCGCCGCCGCCGTCGGGGTCGAGCTCGTTGCGGCGCGCCGGGTCGCCCACGGCGCCCAGGTCGGCACCCGCGCAGAAGTGGCCGCCGGCGCCCGTCAGCACGGCCACGCGCAGCGCGTCGTCGGCCTCGAAGCGCTCGAAGGCCGCGCGCAGCTGGGCGGCCACGGCGCCGTCCACCGCGTTGCGTTTGTCGGGGCGGTTCAGCGTGAGCGTGCAGACGGGGCCGTCCACCTCCCAGGTCACGAAGGGCGTGGTCATGTGCGGAGTCCTTCCGGAGAAAAATGGCGGGAATCAGTCGGTCTCTGGCATCCTAGGAAACATTTCTTTATTTCGCAAACATGGACAAGGTATGTAATGTTCCCGTGGCGATGCCGAGCGCGCCGGAGCTGATCCTCGACCTGCTGGTGGCCGATGGCGGCACGCTGAGTTCGCAGGCGCTGTGCCGCGCGGGCGCGCTCATGGGCATCGGCGAAACCACCTTGCGCGTGGGGCTCACGCGGCTGGCGGCCGAAGGCAAGATCGCCCGCGGCGAGCGCGGCAGCTACAGCCTGAACCGCGCGGGGCCGGCGCTGTCGCGCGCGGTGGGCGACTGGCGGCACACGCGCGCACAGGTCGTGGCGTGGCAGGGCGGCTGGCTCGCGGTGCACGACGCGGGCGTGGCGCGCGCCGACAAGACCGCGTGGCGCCGCCACAGCCTGGCGCTGTCGCTGCGCGGTTTCGCGGCGCTGCGCCCGGGCCTGCAGATCCGGCCCGACAACCTGGCGGGCGGGCTCGAGGCCGAGCGCGCGCAGCTCGAGGCGCTGGGCCTGTCGCCGCACGCGCTGGTGTTCCGCCTGGCCGGCCTCGACCCCGCCGCGCAGGCGGCAGCGCGCGGGCTGTGGAACGTGCGCGCGCTCGCCGACGACTGCCGCCGCCTGCAGGCCGGGCTGGAGCGTGGCGAACAGCGGCTGCGCACCGTGCCGCTGGAGGTGGCGGTGCGCGAGTCGCTGCTGCTGGGGCGCGCCGTGATCGCGCACCTGGTGCGCGACCCGCTGCTGCCCGACGAGCTGATGTCGCCCGCGCCGCGCACGGCGCTGCGGGCCGTCGCGCGGCGCTACCAGGACCGGGCGCGCAAGCTGTGGCGCCAGTGGCTGGCGCTGCCCGCCGCCTGAGGTCGCAGCTGTTTCAGAGCGGGCGGATCACGTCCGCATCGCCCGGCGCCGGCGCATGCAGCCGCGCCACCTCGGCCGCGCGCCGCGTGAGCACGGCGCGCTGGTTGATGTAGCCCTTGTCGGTGATCTCGCCCGCATCGAGGCTGGGCGGTTCGGCCAGCACCAGCGCGCAGGCCGGGCACTGCGACGAGCCCGCGCCTTCGTCGCGCAGGGCGCGCAGCACCCCGGCGATGCGCGCGGCCAATGCGTCCGGCGCAAGGGCGGCGCCTTGCGGGCTGGCGAACACCAGCATGCCGATCGCGTCGCGGTCGTGGCCGGTGAGCACGATGTCCTGCACATGCGGCGCCAGCAGCGACACCAGCTTCACGCGCAGCGTGCCCACCGACACCCAGGTGCCGGTCGAGAGCTTGAAGTCTTCCGCCACGCGGCCGTTGAAGATCACGCCCTGCGCCGGGTCGCCGGGGCTCGCGAGGTAGCCCGCGTCGCCGATGCGGTAGTAGCCCTCGGCATCGAAGGCACTGGCGGTCTCGCGCGGCGCGTCGCGGTAGCCGGGGAACACCGAGACGCCCTTGACGCGCATCTCCAGCTTCTCGCCGTTGGGCACGAACTTCAGTTCCAGCCCCGGCAGCGGTACGCCGATGCAGCCGGCGCCGTCGAGTTGCCAGTGCGCCGAGGTGATGGCGGGCGAGGTCTCGGTCGCGCCCCACGAGGTCGTGAGCCACAGCGGGCGCGCGGGCCGCACGCGCCGGGCCACCGCTTCGAGCCGCTGCCAGGTCGAAGGCGCGAGCGCCGCCGCCGCGTAGAAGGCCAGGCGCAGCCGCGAGAACACTTCGGCGGCGAGCGCGTCGTCGGCTTCGAGAAGGGGCAGCAGCATGTCGAAGCCGCGCGGCACGTTGAACAGCAGCGTGGGTTTCACTTCGCGCAGGTTGCGCACGGTCTTCTCGATCAGGCCCGGCGCAGGCCGGCCTTCGTCGATGTAGAGCGCGCCGCCGTGGCACAGCACCATGTGCAGGTTGTGGTTCGCGCCGAAGGTGTGGCTCCACGGCAGCCAGTCGACCAGCACGGGCTTCTCTTGCGCGAGGAAGCGCCAGGTCTGCGCCATCATCTGCTGGTTGGCGCACAGCATGCGGTGCGTGTTGATCACCACCTTGGGCTGGCCGGTGGAGCCGGAGGTCAGCAGGTACTTGGCGTGCGTGTCGGGGCCCACGGCGGCGAAGGCCTGCATGACGGCGGGCGTTTCCTTCGCGTCGAGCAACTGGTCGAAAGTCAGCGCGCCCGGATGCGTGTTGGCGTGGCGGCTGAACACCGTCACGGCCTCGATGCCGCAGCCGGCGATCGATGCGCCGTACACCGTCGCGTCGGAGGCGTAGATCAGCCCGGGCTGCAGCGCCTTCAACATGCCGTGCAGCCGCGACGGGTCTTTCGCCATGCGTGAGTACGCGCTCGACAGCGAGCAGGCCGTGCGGCCGATGTGCATCGTCGCGAGCATCAGCACGGCATGGTCGATGGCGTTGTCCGAGAGGATCACGACCGGTCGGCCGGCGGGCAGGTCCAGGTCGAGCAGGCCTTGCGCCACGGCGCCGACGGCGGCGCGCAGCGCGCGGTAGTCGAGCGTGCGCCAGCCTTCGCCGCTGTCATCGCGCTCGGCGAAGGCCAGCGCGTCGGGCGTCTCGCGCGCCCAGCGCTCGATCCATTCGCCGATGCAGCGCGCATACGGCTGCAGCGCCGTCGGCGAGCGCAGCACGAACGAGCCGTCGTCGAAGTCGATGCGCACCGTGCGGGGCGGCGCGACCAGGGTGTCGTCGAGAAGGAAGTCGGTCATGTCAATCCAGCGTACCCGTCTCGGCCTTGGCGCGAATCAGGTTCAACAGCAGGGTGTCGCGCGCGGCTTCGAGGTCGGCGGTGTGGCGCGTGCCCAGGGCGTCGTCCACGCCTTGCACCACCTGCTGCTTCAACGCGTCCGTCATCGACGGCGCGCCCAGGTCCTTCCACCAGTCTTCGATGGGCCCGCCCAGGTGCGCCAGCAGGTGTTCGATGCCGCCTGCGCCGCCCGAGAGGTGCAGATTCATGAACGGCCCCATCACGGCCCAGCGCAGGCCGGGGCCGTGCGCGATGGCGGTGTCGATGTCGGCCACGCTCGCCACGCCTTCGTTGACGAGATGGAAGGCCTCGCGCCACAGCGCGGCCTGCAGCCGGTTCGCGATGTGGCCTTTGACCTCGCGCTTCACGTGGATCGGCCGCTTGCCGATGGCGGCATAGAAGGCCATCGTGCGGGCGATGGTGTCGGCCGAGGTCTGCTCGCCGCCGATCACCTCGACCAGCGGGATCAGGTGCGGCGGGTTGAACGGATGCCCCAGCACCACGCGCCGCGGATGCGCGCAGCCCGACTGCACGCCGCTGATCGCCAGGCCCGACGAACTCGACGCGAGAACCGTCTCCGGCGGCGCCGCCGCGTCCATGCGGCGGAACAGGTCGATCTTGAAATCCATGCGCTCGGGGCCGTTCTCCTGCACGAAGTCGGCCACGGCCACGGCGTCTTCCAGGCTGTCGTGAAAGCGCAGACGGTCGACCGAGGCGCCCTCGGCCAGGCCGAAGCGTTCCAGCGTCGGCCAGTGCTGCGCCACGGCGGCGCGCAGCCGGTCTTCGGCACCGGGCGAGGGGTCGGTCGCGTTCACGTCGAGCCCGTGCGCGAGGAAGTGCGCGGCCCAGCTCGCGCCGATCACGCCGGTGCCGACGACGGCGACGCGCTTCACGTCGGTGGTGGGGTTCATGCCGATTTCCACCGCGCGCAGCGGCTCTCCGTCTTGGTGGTCCAGGCGGCTTCGCCGGGGATGTTCTCGATCACCTTGTAGTAGTCCCACGGCTCCTTCGACTCGGCCGGCGTCTTCACCTGCATGAGGTGCATGTCGTGCACCATGAGGCCGTCGTCGCGCAGCCAGCCGCCCTTGACGAACATGTCGTTGAACTTCGTCTTGCGCAGCTGCGCCATCACCTTGTCGGCGTCGTCGCTGCCCGCGGCCTTCACGGCCTGCAGGTACTGCAGCGCGGCCGAGTAGTCGCCGGCATGGAAGGAGGAGGGCATGCGCTTGTGCTTGTCGAAGAAGCGCCGAGCCCAGGCGCGCGACTCGGGGCTCTGGTTCCAGTACCAGCTGTCGGTGAGGTACATGCCCTGCGAAGCCTTCAGGCCCAGCGCGTGCACGTCGTTGATGGTGATGATCATGCCGGCGAGTTTCATGTGCTTGCTGATGCCGAACTCCGCCGCCGACTTGATGGCGTTCACCGTGTCGCCGCCCGCATTCGCGAGCGCCAGCACCTGCGCCTTCGAGCTTTGCGCCTGCAGCATGAACGACGAGAAATCGCTCGCGCCCAGCGGGTGCTTCACCGAACCCGTCACCGTGCCGCCGCTGGCCTGCACGGTCTTGGTGGCGTCGCTTTGCAGCGCCGCGCCGAAGGCGTAGTCGGCCGCCACGAAGTACCAGCTCTTGCCGCCGGCCTTGACCACCGCGCTCGCGGTGCCGCGCGCCATGGCCACCGTGTCGTAGGCGTAGTGCACGGTGTAGGGCGAGCAGTACTCGTTGGTGAGGCTCGACGCGCCCGAGCCCACCACGAAGTAGGGCTTCCTCTTGTCGGCCGCCACGCCGGCCATGGCAATGGCCGCGCCCGAGTTCACGCCGCCGATCAGCATGTCGACCTTGTTCACGTCGAACCATTCGCGCGCCTTGGCGGCGGCGATGTCGGGCTTGTTCTGGTGGTCGGCCGTGACCAGCTCGATCTTCTTGCCGTCGATGGCGCCGCCCATGTCGGCGATGGCCATGCGGATCGCCTCGGCGCCGGCCGGGCCGTCGTAGTCGCGGTACAGGCCCGACATGTCGCTGATGAAGCCGATGCGGATGGTGTCGTCGGACACCTGGGCCGATGCGCCCGATGCGAATGCGGCGGCGAGTGCGAGAGCCAGGGCGGTGCGGGGAATGTTCATGTGCGTGTCTCCGTTCGTTGTTCTCGTGCGTCTTCAGCCCAGCGCGAACTCGGGCCGCGGGCCGCCCACGCGCGGCAGGCCCATGATCTGGCGCGCCTCGGCCGGCGTGGCCACCTCCATGTCGAGCTCGCGGATCACGCGCACGATGCGCTCGGTGAGCTGCACGTTGGTGGCCAGCTCGCCGTGGCGGAAGTAGAGGTTGTCTTCCAGCCCCACGCGCGCATGCCCGCCCAGCAGCAGCGCCGCCACGTTGGCTTCGAGCTGCGACATGCCGATGCCGCTCACGCCGAAGATGGCGCCCTTGGGCAGCGTGTCGACCATCATCTGCAGGTTGCGCGGCGAGTACGGCATCGCGTTCTGGAAGTTGCGGTGCACGTTCATCACCAGGTTGATGAAGTAGGGCTCGTCGTCATGGCCTTCCTCGATCAGCGTGGTCGTGTCCTGCAGGATGTGCGTGGGGCTGAACACCTCCCACTCGGGCTTGATGCCGCGCGCCTTCATGCCGGCGGCCAGCTCGCGCCCGCGCGTGATGGGCGTGTCCATCAGGATCTGCTTGCCTTCGAAGCTCAGGTTGAGCGTGGTGGCGTCCAGCGTGCACATCTCGGCGCCGGCGTCCATGCCCTTGATGCGTTCTTCCCACGCGATCTCCCAGCGATCGCCCGCCAGCGGCTTCACCATGTCGCCGTGCACGCCGCCGCCGGTGGAGTTGTTCAGCACGATGTCGCAGCCGGCCGCGCGGATGCGGCTGTTGATGTCGCGGTACACCTCGGCATTGCAGGTGGCACCGTCGTCGGGGCGGCGCGCGTGGATCGCCACCACGCTGGCGCCGGCGTTCCAGCAGCGCAGCACGTCGGCGGCGATCTCGGCGGGCTGGGTGGGGAGGTGGGGGTTCTGCGACTTGTGCGCCATGCCGCCGGTGGGGGCGATGGTCACGATCACTTTGCGCTTCGACATGCTCGGGGCTCCTGGGGTCTTTCATGGGGGCGCGCCATTATTTTTTGGAGTGCGTTTGTACTCAGTCATCGCGACGACATTCGGGGGCAGGGTTTACGCGGCGCCAGCCGCTAAAGTCGCCCCTGCGCCGTTGCGCACACAAGGAACCTTTCCATGAAATTTCTGCCCCTCGTGCTGGCCGCCGCGGCCGCGTTCACCACCCTCGGCGCCGCCGCGCAACCCGCCGGCCCCGCCACCTGCGACGCCAAGCGCGAAGCCATCGGCCGCGACATCGAGATGGCCCAGTCCAAGGGCCAGAAGCAGCGCGTGCGCGGGCTCGAGACGGCGCTGGCCGAAGTGAACCGCCATTGCACCGATGCCAAGCTGGCGGCCGAGCACCAGAAGCGCATCCGCGCCCAGGAGCGCAAGGTGGCCGAGCGTGAGCGCGACCTGCGCGCGGCGCAGGAGAAGGGCCGTGCCAGCAAGATCGCCGACCGCGAGAAGAAGCTGCACGAGGCGCAGGCCGAGCTGCAGCAGCTCAAGGGCGCGCAGTAAACAAAAAAGACAGCATGCCCCCGACCAAGCCGGCGATCCCCGCGGCCTCCCTGACCATTCCCCAGCTGCTGCAGGGCTCGGCCTGGTTCCCGCTGCTCGACGTGGGCGCGGGCGAGCGCGTGCTCGACGAGATGCGCGAGGTCGAGGTGGCCGCCGGCGCCGCGCTGTGCCGGCGCGGCGACACGCCGCTGCACTGGTACGGCACGCTCGAAGGGCTGCTCAAGTGGTCGATCACCTCCAGCGACGGCCGCTCGGTCACGCTGGGCGGGCTGTCGGTGGGCAGCTGGTTCGGCGAGGGCACGCTGCTGCGCGCCGTGCCGCGCTCGGCCGACATCATCGCGCTGCGGCCCAGCCGCGTGGCGCAGCTGCCGCTGGAGACCTTCGAGTGGCTGCACCGCACGCAGCGCGGCTTCGATCACTTCCTGCTGCAGCAGATCAACGAGCGGTTGCACTGGTTCATGGGCAGCTACGCCGCGCACCGCCTGCTCGACGCCGACAGCCAGGTGGCGCGCGCGCTGGCCGGCCTGTTCCACCCCTGGCTGCACCCGGGCAGCGAGCCGCACCTGCAGACCTCGCAGGAAGAAATCGCCAACCTGTCGGGCGTGTCGCGCCAGCGCTGCAACGCGGCGCTGAACCGGCTGAAGGAGGCCGGGTTCCTGCATATCGAGTACGGCGGCATCACCGTGACGGATCTCGAAGGCTTGCGGCGCTTCATCCAGGAGTGAATGACCTGCTCCCTCTCCCCTCGGGGAGAGGGTTGGGGTGAGGGCGGCGGCTTCCATTCGAGCACCGCGCTTCGTTCAACGCACTTGCCCTCACCCTAGCCCTCTCCCGCAAGCGGGAGAGGGGACAACACACGACCCTCCGCTCAGCGCTTGTGGTGCGACGCTGCCAGCTCGTACACCGGCGTGTCGATCCCTTCCATGCGCGCCTTCAGCTGCAGCGCCAGGAACTGCGAGTAGTGGCGTGACTGGTGCAGGTTGCCGCCGTGGAACCACAGCTGGGGCACCTGCGTCGGCTTCCACATGTTGCGCAGCTCGCCTTCCCACGGGCCCGGGTCCTTCGGCGTGTCGGAGCCCAGGCCCCAGCACTTGCCGACCTTGTCGGCGGTCTCGGGCGAGATCAGGTCGGCCAGCCAGCCGTTCATCGAGCCGTAGCCCGTGGCGTACACCAGCAGGTCGGCCGGCAGCTCGGTGCCGTCGGTGAGCGTGACCGAGCGTTCGTTCACGCGCTCGATGTTCACGCCGCTCTTGAGGTGGATGCTGCCGTTGGCCACCAGCTCCGAGGCGCCCACGTCGATGTAGTACCCCGAGCCGCGCCGCAGGTACTTCATGAACAGGCCCGAGCCGTCCACGCCGAAGTCGAGCAGGAAGCCCGCCTTTTCCAGCCGTGCGTACAGGTCGGCGTCGCGCTTCTTCATCTCCTCGTACACCGGGATGTGGAAGGTGTGCATGATCTTGTAGGGCACCGAGGCGAAGATCAGGTCGCCCTTGTGGTGGTCGATGCCGCTCTTCACCGCCTGCTCGGAATACAGCCCGCCCAGCGCCAGCTCCATGAGCGACTGCGAGGGCGCGATGTGCGTGGACGAGCGCTGGACCATCGTCACGTCGGCGCCGTGCTCCCACAGCGCCGCGCAGATGTCGTGCGCCGAGTTGTTCGAGCCCAGCACCACGCACTTCTTGCCCGCGTAGGCCTCGGGCCCGGGGTGCTGGCTGGAGTGGTGCTGGTCGCCCAGGAAGTTCTCGGCGCCCGCCACCTTCGGCACGTTCGGGTAGCCCGACACGCCGAGCGCGAACACCAGCTGCTTCGGGCGCAGCGTCACGGGCTTGCCCTCGCGCTCCACCTGCACCTCCCAGCGCTGCGTGGCCTCGTCGAAGCGCGCCTTGGTCGCGTTGGTGGAACTCCAGTAGTTGAGCTCCATGATCTTCGTGTACATCTCGAGCCAGTCGCCGATCTTGTCCTTGGGCGCGAACACCGGCCAGTCGTCGGGGAAGGGCATGTAGGGCAGGTGGTCGTACCAGACCGGGTCGTGCAGGCACAGCGACTTGTAGCGCTTGCGCCAGGAGTCGCCGGCCTTGGCGTTGCGCTCCACGATGATCGTCGGCACGCCCAGCCGCCGCAGCCGCGCCCCCAGCGCGATACCGCCCTGGCCGCCGCCGATGATCACCACCTCGGGCTGCTCGGTGTAGCCCAGCGCCGTCTCTTCGTCGCGGCGCTTCTCGAGCCAGTTCTTGCGGCCCTTGTGCACGCCGTGCTCCGCGCCCTTGATGCGGTTGTCGCCGGTCTTTTCCTCGAAGCCTTTCAGCTCGGTCATGGTGGTGAGCAGCGTCCAGGCCTTGCCGTTGCGAAGGCGCACGTGGCCACGGCCGCGCGCGACGCGGGTCTCGAAGGTGAACCACGCATCGACCACGCCATCGGCCTCGGTCGCTTCGCCCTCGACCGCGAAGGCCGTGGGCTGCGTATCGGCCAGGCGCGCCTGCAGCATCGCGCGGATGGCGCCCGCGCCTTCCTGTGTGCGGATGTTCCAGGTGAAGGCGACAAGGTCGCGCCAGTAGCTGTCGGCCTCGAACAGCGAGACGGCCGCATCGATGTCGCCGCGTGCGAGCGCGGCGGCGAAATCGGCCAGCCATTGGGCGGCGGCCCGGGTGGGGCCGGTGGTCGGGTCTGTCATTGCATGTCTCCGTTGTGTCGTTGAACGAATCGAATCGCGGCGCGGCAAGGCGCACGCGAAGGGCGTGGCGCAGCTTTCGTGCCGTGCGGAGGGCGACGAAGAATCAAGGGGTTGGCGGGGGTTTTGTCGCAGGCGCCTGTCGCTGTCTCACCGAGACTGAGACGATGCATGAGATTTGAACGACGTATAAAATTGGACGACGTTCAAATTCAAGGGCCCGCACCGTGACAGAACCCGATCCCCCCGGCCGCCGCGAGCGCCGCCGCGCCCAGACGCTCGACCACGTCGCCGCCACCGCCATGCGCCTGTTCGAAGCCCAGGGCTACGACGCGACGACGATGGAGCAGATCGCGCAGCAGTCCGACGTGGCCAAGGGCACGCTCTACAACCACTTCCCGACCAAGGAAGCGATCCTGGCGCACTGGGTGCACCTCGAACTCGTGGTCGATGCGCAGCGCCTGCATGCGTCGATCGACCCGAAGGCGGGCTTCACGGCGCAGCTCACAGGCCTGCTCGACGCCTCGGCCGACTGGTCCGAGCGCTACCGGGCCTACCTGCTCGACTATTTCCGTTTTCGCTTCCTCAACATCGAGAGCGAACTCGGCGGCGGCGACCGCGGCACGCCGCGCGACCTGTCGGGGCTGTTCGAGGCGCTCATCGCCGCCGCTCAGCAGGCCGGCACGCTGCGCACCGACGTCTCGGCGGCGCACCTCGCGAGCCTGCTGCACCACCTGTACTTCGGCGCGCTGATGCGCTGGCTCACGCTGCCCGGCCTCGTGCTGCGCGACGAGTTCGCGGTGGTCGTCGAGCTCTTCGTCGGCGGCGCGCGCACGGCCCCGAAGCCATCCGCTGCAAGGAGGCGCGCCCCATGAAACTCGCCGTGCTCACCTACGGCACCGAGGGCGACGCCCGCCCGCTCGCCGCGCTGTGCCGCGCGCTGGACGACGCGGGCCATGCGTCGGTGCTGCTGGCGGACGCCACCACGCTCGGCGCGGCCGAACGGCTCGGCGTGCGCTCGCAGGCGCTGGCCGGCGACATCCGGCAGGCGCTCGGCGGCGTCATCGCGCAGGGCGACAAGCCGGCCGCCGCCGCGAAGGCGCTG
Source organism: Variovorax sp. FW301-JW7 (assembly GCF_058788795.1). NCBI lineage: Bacteria > Pseudomonadati > Pseudomonadota > Betaproteobacteria > Burkholderiales > Comamonadaceae > Variovorax > Variovorax sp. FW301-JW7. The sequence continues at coordinate 87,108 of NZ_JBYTBC010000013.1, read as the reverse complement.
GCGGACATCGCCAATGCCAACCCCACGCCCTGGCTGCGCCAGACCGTGGAGGCGGCGCAAGGCTGCGACGCGATCGTCTGCGCGGGGCTCGCGGCCTTCGTGGGCCTGTCGGCGGCCGAGGCGCTGGGCGTGCCGGCCATCGGCGCGGGCATGTTCCCGCTCACGCCGACGGCCGCGTTCGCCTCGCCCTTTCTGCCGCCTGCCCGTGTGCCGCGCTTCTTGAACCGCGCGAGCCACCACCTCGTCAACGGGCTGCTCTGGCGCGCCTTCCGGCCGGCCGTGAATGCCGCGCGCGCCGAGGTCTGCGGCCTGCCGCCGCGCCGCCGCCTGTGGACCACGCACCCCGCGCTCTATGGCTACTCGCCGAGCCTGCTGCCGCGCCCCGCCGACTGGCCGGCCAACGTTGCCGTGTGCGGCCAGTGGCTCGCGCCCGTGCCCGACTGGCAGCCGCCGGTGGCGTTGCACGACTTCCTCGCGGCCGGCGAGGCACCCGTCTACATCGGCTTCGGCAGCATGACGGGCTTCGACAAGGCGCGGCTGCTCGCGGCCCTCGTCGACGGCATGGCCGGCCGGCGCGCGGTGCTGCACCCCGGATGGAGCGGCCTCGAAGTGGAGCAGCTGCCGCCGAACTTCCACGTCATCGGCGACACCCCGCACGACTGGCTCTTTCCGCAGATGGCGCTGGTGGTGCACCACGGCGGCTCGGGCACCAGCCACTCGGCCGCGCGCGCGGGCGTGCCCTCGGTGGTCGTGCCCTTCGCGGGCGACCAGGCGTTCTGGGCGCACCACCTCGCGCAGGCGGGCGTGGCGCCGCCTGCGGTGGCGGGGGCCCGGTTCGGCGCCGACGACCTGGCGCGCGGCATCGCCTTCGCGCACGACCCGCAGGTGCGCGCGCGGGCACGGGCATTGGGCGAACGCATGCGCGCGGAAGACGGCTTGGGCACGGCCGTGCGCACCATCGAACAGATCCTGAGGCGTTAGCCGCGCTGCGGCGCCACGATGCCGAAGCGCTTCATGTGGCGGTACGCGGTGGCGCGGCTGATGCCGAGCGCCTGCGCAGCCCGCGCCACATGCCAGCGGTGGCGCTGCAGCGCGTCGAGCAGGCGCGTGGCGTCGGCGGCGTTGTCTTCAGCGTCGACCGTGGAAGGCATGGCGTCGCGGTGGTCGAGCGACGAACGATGCGGCGCCAAGCGAAGTTCCTCGGGCGTGATGCTCGCCCCCGTGCAGAGCGCCAGCGCCAGCCGCAGCACATTGCGCAACTCGCGCAGGTTGCCCGGCCAGTCGTGCGCCATCAGCCGCTGCATCGCGGCCTCCGACAGCCGTGCGGTCGAGCCCATCGCCGCTGCCTCTTCACGGAACATCGCCTCGATCAGATAACGCCGGTCGCGCCGCGCGCGCAGCGGTGGCAGCTTCAGCACCGCGCCGCACAGCCGGTAGTACAGGTCCTCGCGAAAGCGCCCGGCCGCGACCAGCGCCGACAGGTCGCGGTGCGTGGCCGCCACCACCGCGAGGTCCACGCGCTGCGGCGATTCCGCGCCCAGCGGCAGCACCTCGCCTTCGGACAGCACGCGCAGCAGCCGTGTCTGCAGCGCCATCGGCATGTCGCCGATCTCGTCGAGAAAGAGCGTGCCGCGGTCGGCCTGCGCGATCAGGCCCTTCATGCCCTTGGCGCGGCCGCCCGTGAAGCTGCCGGGCGTGTAGCCGAAGAGCTCGCTCTCGATCAGCGAATCGGGAATGGCCGCGCAGTTCACCGCCACGAAGGGCAGCGCCGCACGCCGGCTCGCGCCATGCAGCGCGCGCGCCAGCACCTCCTTGCCGCTGCCGGTCTCGCCTTCGACCAGCACATGGATGCCGCGGTCCACGAGCCGGCGCGCCTGCGCGATCAGCTGCTGCATCGCGGGGTCGTCGTCGCCCGCGATGCGTTCGAGTGGCGGCAAACGGTCCGAAGGCTGGGGTGCGGGCGATGTGGATGCGGTGACCGGCGAGCGCCGCAGGCGCGGCGCGATCAGCGAGGCGTGGTACTCGCCGCCGCCGGGCAGCAGCACCGTGTGCGCAAACGGCAGGGCCGACGCGCCGCCGTTGCCCAGCCGCCAGATCGCGTCCATCGGCAGGTGCAGCAGCTCCGACACCGCGCCGCCCAGCAGCGGTGGCTGGCGCCCCAGGAAGACCTCGCGCGCGCCCCCGTTTGCGCCCACCACCGTGCCGCCCTCGTCGAAGGCCAGCATCACTTCGCCCGCCACGTCGACCAGCCCGAAGGCACTGCCCAGCCGCAGGATCCAGTGGCCGCGAAAGTGCCGCAGGAAGTCGGCGTCCTCGATCATCCGTGCGTAGATCGACACCAGGTGGCGCACCAGGTGCTGGCTCTCGCGCGCCTCGGGCGAGCGCAGGGCCGACACGTCGAGGATCGCCGTGAGCTTGCCGCTGTGGTCGAACAGCGGCGCCGTCGTGCAGGTGAGCGCGATGTGCGTGGCGTCGAAATGCTCGGTCTGGTGGCAGGTCATCGGCTGGCGCTCGATGAGACAGGTGCCCACGCCGCAGGTGCCGGCGTGCGCCTCGTTCCAGTCGGCGCCCAGGTACAGGCCGGCGCGGCGCAGCTGGTCGTCCCAGGCCGGGTTGCCGATGTAGTCGACCGTGATGCCCTCGGCATCGGTCAGCAGCACCATGTAGCCCAGCTCGGCCACGCGGCGGTAGATGTCTTCCATGCCCGCACGCGCGGCACGCAGGAAGTGCTCGAGCTGCTGCTGGTGCGCGCGCACCTCCTGCGCCGGCAGGATGCGCGCGGGCGTCGGCCGCGACGGATCGAGCCCGTGGTCGCGCACGCAGCGCGCCCACGACTTGTGCACCAGGCTCGCCGCCGGATCGGCCCGCAGCGCCGTGCCGGTGGCGATCGAATAGACGTTGTCGATGTGGCGCGATTGCAGGGACGTCATGCGCAGCCTCGTGCGTGGGTGGGCGCGGCACGGGGAGGGGCTGCGCAGCCGGACATGATTCGGCTGTCGCGCTGTCGCAGGACAGAGGTGAAACCCGGTGGGCTGAAAAGTCCGGTTACGCTTCTTCGATGCCGACCCTTGAAACGCTGCGCAAATCACTGGAGAAAACAGCGTCGGACGCCAGGGACATGTTCCTGGCGACGACGACGCCCAAGACACGCGAGGTCTTCCTTTCGCGCGGGCAGCTGGGGGACGAGGGCACGGGCGCCGTCTATGCCTACTTCGACGCGGACGGCCGTGCGGTCTACGTCGGTGAAACGGGCCGCCGCATCAAGTCACGGATGCACGATGAAACCTCGCCGCATGCCAAGGCCGCGTGGTGGCCTTCGTGGACGGCGATGCGCTTCCTGCGCGTCAGCGATCGCACCGACCGGTTGACGCTCGAACTGCTGCTGATCCTGGCGCTGAAGCCGCCGTTCAATGCGAAGCCTGGGGCGAGGGTGTTCGCCGAGATGTTCGCGTCGGCGGACTGACTGACAGCGTGCGGGCTACACGCCCAGCAATTCCTCCAGCACCTGCGGCTCGGCCAGCAGATCGGCCGACGCCCCATGCCGCACGATCTGCCCCTTCTCCATCACCACCGCCAGGTCCGTGTGCGCGAGCACCTTGCGGTAGTCGCGGTCGACGATCAGCGTGGCGATGCCGGTCGCGCGGATCTCGCTGATCACGCGCCAGATCTCGGCCACGATCAGCGGGGCGAGGCCTTCGGTGGCCTCGTCGAGGATCAGCAGGCGCGGATTGGTCATGAGCGCGCGGCCAATGGAGAGCATCTGCTGCTCGCCGCCCGACAGCTGCTGGCCGCCGTGCGAGAGCCGTTCCGACAGGCGCGGAAAGGTGGCCATCACGCGGCCGAAGGTCCAGGCGCGCTGGCCGTCGATGCCGGCGCGCTCGCTCATCACGAGGTTCTCGCGCACCGACAGGTTCGGGAAGATGCCGCGCCCCTCAGGCACGTAGCCGATGCCCAGCCGCGCCATCTTCTCGGGCGGCAGGCCGGTGACGGTGCGGCCGTCGACCTGCACTTCGCCTGAAGCGGGGCGCACGTAGCCCATGATCGTGCGGATCAGCGTGGTCTTGCCCATGCCATTGCGCCCGAGCAGGCCCACCGAGGTCGCCGCCGGAATGCCGGCATGCACGCCGCGCAGGATGTGGCTGTTGCCGTAATAGGTGTTGAGGTCGCGAACGATCAGCATCAGTGTTGCTCCTCGCCGAGGTACGCCGTGCGGACCTCGGGGTTCTCGCGAATTTCTTGTGGGTTGCCCGTGGCGATGACGGTGCCGTTCACCATCACCGTGATGCGGTCGGCGATGCGGAACACGGCGTCCATGTCGTGCTCCACCAGCAGGATGGCGTGCGTGGCCTTCAGCCGCGCGAGCAGCGTGAGCATGCGGTCGGTTTCCTCGGCGCCCATGCCGGCGAGCGGTTCGTCCAGCAGCAGCACGCGCGGATGGGTGGCCAGGCACATCGCCACTTCGAGCTGGCGCTGCGCGCCGTGGCTCAGCGTGCCGGCGACGCGCCGGGCTTCGGCCGCGAGGCCGGCGGCTTCGAGCGCCGCGTCGGCCGAGGCGTTGCTGGTGGCGCAGCGCTGCGACGACTGCCAGATCGCCCACGGTTTGGCCGTGGCGGCCTGCGCGGCGAGGCGGCAGTTCTCGTGCACCGTGAACTCCGGGAAGATGGTGGTGCGCTGGTAGCTGCGGCCCACGCCGTCGCGGGCGCGGCGCGACTGCGCGCGCGCGGTGATGTCCACGCCGTCCAGCGCGATGCGGCCTTCGGAGGCCTCGATCTCGCCCGAGAGCATGTTGATGAGCGTCGACTTGCCGGCACCGTTGGTGCCGATCACCGCATGCACCTCACCGATGTGCAGGTCGAGCGTGACGGCGTTGACGGCCGTGAGGCCGCCGAAGCGGCGCGTGAGTTTGTCGACGGACAGCAGTGCGGTCATGGTGTTGCTCCTTCCCCTTCCGGGGGAAGGTGGGGATGGGGGCACGCGGCCTTCGAGGCTGCGCGGCGTTGGAGGCCGTCAGCCCCCACCCCGGCCCTCCCCCGGGAGGGGAGGGAGAAATTCACAGTCGAAGCCAGAGCGCGGGTCATGCGCCTCCCTTCGGCGACAGGCGCTGCACCAGGCCGATCAGGCCCTTGGGCAGCAGCGCCACGAACACGATGATGGCAATGCCCAGCGTGAGCTGCCAGTGGTCGGCCAGCGGGCCCATCACGGCGTGGGTGGAGAAGATTTCCTTGAGCAGCGTGAAGGCCACGGCGCCGATCACCGCGCCGCGCAGGTGGCCGAGGCCGCCCAGGATCACCATCAGCAGCACCTCGCCCGAGTTGTGCCAGGCCATCAGCTCGGGGTTGACCACGCCGTCGCGCGAGGCCAGCAGAAAGCCCGCGAGCCCGGCCAGCGCGCCCGCGAGCACGAAGGCCGCGAGCTTGTAGCCGTACACCGCGAAACCCGCCGCGCGCATGCGCTGCTCGTTCACGCGGATGCCCGCGAGCGCCGCGCCGAAGCGCGAGCGGCGGATGAGCGCCAGCAGGCCGTAGGTGAACACCAGCGCCGCCAGCACCACGTAGAACAGCACCGTGCGGTTCTCCATGTCGAGCGCGCCGAGGGCCGGGCGCACGTACAGGTAGATGCCGTCGCTGCCGCCGCCGACCTTGGTGTCGTGGAACACGAAGAAGGCCATCTGCGCAAAGGCCAGCGTGACCATGATGAAGTACACGCCGCGCGTGCGCAGGCTCAGTGCGCCCACGAAGAGCGCATACAGCGCCGCCGCGCCCATCGACAGCACCAGCAGCAGCGCGAAGTTGCCGCCCTCGCTGCCCGAGGCCAGCACCGTGACGTACGCCCCGATGCCGTAGAAGGCCGCATGGCCCAGGCTCACGAGCCCGGTCATGCCCACGAGCAGTTCCAGGCTGAGCGCGAAGATCGACAGGATCATCACCTTGACGATGAAGTCCGACGCGTAGTTGCCCAGCAGCGGGCCCGCCACGGCGAGGGCGATGGCGCACAGCACGGGCACGACGAAGGCACCACGCCGCGGCGACGACGGTGCGGATGCAACCACCGGGCTCATGGCCGCCTCCCCATCAAGCCTTCGGGCTTCCAGATCAGCACGATGGCCATCAAGAGGTAGATGCCGATGCCCGCCAGGTCGGCGAAGAACACCTTGCCGAAGGTGTCGACAAAACCCACCAGCAGCGAGGCGACGAGCGCCCCGGTGATCGAGCCGATGCCGCCGATCACCACCAGCACGAAGCAGATGATGAGCACGCTGGCGCCCATGTTGGGGTACACCGAGGACATCGGCGCGGCGATCATGCCGGCCAGCGCCGCCAGCGCCACGCCGGCCGCGAACACGATGCGGTACAGCCGCTTCACGTCGATGCCCAGGCCGCGCACCATGTCGCGGTTGCTGGCGCCGGCGCGGATCATCATGCCCAGGCGCGTGCGGTTCACCACGTAGTACAGGCCCACGGCCAGCACGATGCAGGCGGCCGAGGCAAACAGGCGATACCACGGGTAGCTCATGACGTTGCCCAGCGCGAAGCTGCCGTCCAGCCACGCGGGCACCTTCACGCCGTGCACGTCGTTGCCCACGAAGATGGAGCGCAGCTCCTCGAACACCAGGATGAGCCCGTAGGTCATGAGCACCTGCTGCAGGTGGTCGCGCTGGTAGAGGTAGCTGAAGAAGGCCCACTCCAGCATGTAGCCGAAGATCGCGGCCAGCACCACGCCGGCCGCCAGCATCAGCAGGAACTGGTCGCCGAACAGCGGCGCCAGCGAGAACGCCATGTAGGCGCCGATCATGTAGAAGCTCCCGTGGGCGAGGTTGATGACGCCCATGATCCCGAAGATCAGCGTCAGCCCCGAGGCCACGAGAAAGAGCAGCAGGCCGTACTGAACGGAGTTCAGGCACTGCACCAAGAAGGTTCCGAAATCCACCGTGTGATCCCAGTTGAGTGTGGTTGCCGCAAGGCGGCTCGCAACCCCGTGAACTCGGTCAGGGGCCGCGAGGGAACGAGAGAGAACCGAAGGCCCGTGCCTGGCTTACATCCGGCAGCCGCGAGCGGGGTCCGACAGGCCCTTGATCGCGGTGCTGACCAGCTTGTTTTCCTTGCCCTCGACCTTGCGCAGGTAGATGTCCTGCACCGGGTTGTGCGACTTGCTCACCGTGAAGGTGCCGCGCGGGCTGTCGATCTTCGCCTTCTCGATCGCACCCGTGAACTCGGCCTTCTTCGAGATGTCGCCCTTGGTGGCATTCAGGCCCACGCCCAGCATCTGCGCGGCGTCGTAGCCCTGCACCGCGTACACGTCGGGCTGCAGCTTGAAGGACTTGGCATAGGCCACGCGGAAGGCGTTGTCGCGCGGGGTGTTCAGGCCGTCGGCGTAGTGCAGCGTGGTGAGCATGCCTTGCGCCGATTCGCCCTGCGCGTCGAGCGTGCCGTCGGTCAGGAAGCCGGGGCCGTACAGCGGGATGGTCTTGTTCAGGCCGGCGGCCTGGTAGTCCTTGACGAACTTCACCGCGCCGCCGCCCGCGAAGAAGGCGTACACCGCATCGGGCTTGGCCGCCGCGATCTCGGTCAGCAGGGCCTGGAACTCCACGTTGGGGAAGGGCAGGGTGAGCTGCTTGTCGACCTTGCCGCCGTTCTTCTCGAAGCCTTCCTTGAAGCCGTTGACCGACTCTTCGCCGGCCGCGTACTTCCAGGTGATGGTCATGACCTTCTTCTTGCCCTGCTGCTTGGCCGCCACCTCGCCCATGGCGTAGGCCGGCTGCCAGTTGCTGAACGAGCTGCGGAAGATGTTGGGCGCGCACATCGGGCCCGTCACCGCGTCGGCGCCGGCGTTGGGCACGATGAGCACAGTGCCGCTTTCCTTGGCGGCCTTGGCCATGGCCATCGCCACGCCCGAGTGCACGGTACCCACGATCACGTCGACGTTGTCGCGCTTGATGAGCTTGTTGACGTTGTCGGTGGCCTTGGCCGGGTCGGACTCGTCGTCGACCTTGAAGTATTCGATCTCGCGGCCGGCGAGCTTGCCGCCCTGCTGTTCCACGTAGAGCTTGAAGCCGTTTTCAATGGCCACGCCCAGGGCGGTGTAGGTACCGCTGTAGGGCAGCATGAGGCCGACCTTGAGCTTGCCGGTGCCTTGTGCGCCGGCCGCGGAGGCCAGGGCGGCGAAGGCGATGGCCGTGAGCGCCAAGCGCGCGGTGCGAAGGTTCGTCATGGTGTCTGTCTCCTGTTGTTGGTGATGAAAGAAGCGGTCGCGACGATGACACGATCCGGCTGATCGCGATGCGGGGAATGCCCGCATTCAGGGATTTCGAGCAGCTCGCAAACTCCACCGACGCGTGGTGCGATGTCGCGGATCTGCGCGAGCGTGCCGTACGCGTCGTCGATGCCCTGCACCGCGAGCACGGGGCAGCGGATCGTGGCCAGCTCGGCCTCGATGTTCCAGTCGCGAAAGGGCGGGTGCAGCCAGATGCGGTTCCAGCCCCAGAAGGCCGAGTCGGCGCTGTCGTGGTAGCGGCCGAGCTTGCTGGGCAGGTCGCTTGTGCGGTAGGCGTCGCGTGCGATCTCGATGTTCGCGACGGTCTTGTCTTCCACGAAGATGTGCGGCGCGAGCACCACGAGGCCCGCGACCCTGTCGGAGAAGCGCGAGGCGTACAGCAGCGAGATCGAGCCGCCGTCGCTGTGGCCGAAGAGCCAGGGTTTTTCGTCGCCGAGCTTCAGCGCGGCGAACAGCGCGGGCAGCACCTCGTGCGCCTGGCGGTGCATGAAGTCGACGTCCCAGATCTCGTCCTCGGCGCGCGGCGTGGAGCGGCCGTAGCCGGGGCGCGAGAACACGAGGCCGCGCGCGCCGGTGGCCTCGCAGACTTGCGCGGGGAAGTCCTTCCACATCGCGACGGAGCCCAGGCCCTCGTGCAGGAACACGATGAGCGGGGTGTCGGCGCCGCGCTCGGGGGCGATCCACTGGCACTCGATGCGCACGGTGCGCCCGCGCCAGTCGATGGTGGCGAAGTCGGTGCTCATTGCATGGCCTCTGGCTGTTGCTCCTTCCCCTTCCGGGGGAAGGCTGGGATGGGGGCTCGCGGCGCTTGCAAAGGCTGTGCGTGTGTGGAGGCCGATGCCCCCACCCCAACCCTCCCCCGGGAGGGGAGGGAGAAAAACGGGGACCGCATGCTCATGCCTGCTTCTCCCGCTCGCGCAAGCGGAACCGCTGAATCTTCCCCGTCGCCGTCTTCGGCAGCTCGCTCACGAACTCCAAAAAGCGCGGGTACTTGTAGGGCGCCAGGCGCTCCTTCACGAAGGCCTTGAGCTCGTCCTCGGTGGCGGCGGCGCCGTCTTTCAGCACCACGAAGGCCTTGGTCTTCGTGAGCCCGTCGGCGTCGTCCTTGCCGATGACGGCGGCCTCGAGCACGGCGGGGTGCTGCATCAGCGTGGCCTCGACCTCGAAGGGCGAGACGTAGATGCCGCTGACCTTGAGCATGTCGTCGCTGCGCCCGGCGTACGTGAAGTAGCCGTCGGCGTCGCGCGTGTACTTGTCGCCGCTCTTGGTCCAGCCGCCCTGGAAGGTGTCGCGCGACTTCTCGCGATTGGTCCAGTACATGAGCGCCGAGCTCGGGCCGCGGATGTACAGGTCGCCCACCTCGCCGTCGGGCACGGGGCGGCCGTCCTCGCCGCGCAGCTCGACCTCGTAGCCGTCCACCGGCTTGCCCGTGGTGCCGTAGCGCACGTCGCCGGGCCGGTTGGAGATGAAGATGTGCAGCATCTCGGTCGAGCCGATGCCGTCGATGATCTCGCAGCCGAAGTGCGCCTTGAAGCGCTGCGCGATCTCGCCCGGCAGCGCTTCGCCGGCCGACGAGCACATGCGCAGCGCCACGGCTTCGCGCGCGGGCAGCTTGGGCGAGGCGAGCATGCCGGCGAAGCCTGTGGGTGCGCCGAAGAACACGGTGGGCTTGTGCTCGGTCCAGCGGCGGAAGGTGGCGTCGGGCGTGGGGCGCTCGGCCATCAGCACGACGGTGGCGCCCACCGACAGCGGGAAGGTCAGCGCATTGCCCAGGCCGTACGCGAAGTACATCTTGGCGGCCGAGAAGCACACGTCGCCTTCGGTGAGGCCGAGCACGGGCTTGCCGTAGAGCTCGGCGGTCCACCACAGGTTGGCGTGCGTGTGCACCGTGCCCTTGGGCTTGCCGGTGGAGCCGGAGGAATAGAGCCAGAAGCCGGGATCGTCCGACGCGGTGAGCGCGGGGGCGGCCAGCGGCTCGACGGCGGCGAGCGCGGCTTCGAACTCTTGTGCGCCCTCGGGCAGCGCGCCCGTCGGTTGCGACACGAACAGCGTCTGCACTTCATGGCCGCCGCGCGCCATCGCATCTTGCAAGGTCGGCAGCAGCGCGCCCGACACCAGCACCGCCTGCGCGCGGCTGTGGTCGAGCATGTAGGCGTAGTCGTCGGGCGTGAGCAGCGTGTTCACGGCCACGGGCACGATGCCCGCGTAGAGGCAGCCCAGGAAGCTCACGGGCCAGTCGTTGCCGTCGAGCATGAGCAGCAGCACGCGCTCTTCGCGGCGGATGCCCGCGGCCTTCAGCGCGGCGGCCAGGCGGCGCGCGCGGTCTTCGAGCTGGCCGTAGCCCAGCGTGCCGCGGTCGTCGATGTAGGCGGTGCGCTCGGCGCGGCCGCGGTTGAGGGCGAACAGGTGTTCGGCAAAGTTGAATCGTGCGGGCAGGCTGCTGTTCATCGTGTGTCTCCTTGGGGCCTGTGCGTGGCGGGCTCTAGAGGCCGAGCGCGGCGAGCACGCCGGGGCTCGCCTGCACCGCGCTCCTGCGGTGATAGAAATCGAGCGCGCGCAGGCCGCCCAGTTCGGCGCCACCGCCCGCGCGGCCGGGGCCGCCGTGCAGCGACATCGGCATCACGTTGCCGTGGCCGGTGTGGGCCTGCGCCACCTCGGGCGTGATGACGTGCACGCGGCCGTGGCTCGGTGCGACCGACAGCGCGGCCTGGGCCAGCGCGGCATCGTCGCTGCCGTACAGCGAGGTGACGAGCGAACCCTGCCCACGGTGCGCGAGCGCGATGCCGTGCGCCAGGTCGTTGTAGGGCAGCAGCGTGGCGACCGGGCCGAACACTTCCACGTCGTGCACGCGCTGCGCCGCATCGGCGTTGCGCGCGCCCAGCAGCACGGGGCCGATGCAGGCGGCCACGGCCGGGTCGGCGTCGATGAGGGGCTTGTTACTGCTGTCGTGCAGCACGGTGGTCTGCGCGGCCAGGGCGTCGAGGCCTTCGCGCACAGCGTTCAGTTGCGCACGGCTCACGAGCGAGCCCATGCGCACGCTCTCGTTGCGCGGGTTGCCGACCGTGACGCCCGCGAGCTTCGCGCCGATGGCTTCGGCGGCGGCGTCGTACACCTCGGCCGGCACCAGGATGCGGCGGATGGCGGTGCACTTCTGGCCCGACTTGACCGTCATCTCGCGCACCACTTCGCGCACGAGCAGGTTGAAGGCCTCGCTGCCGGGCGCGGCGCCGGGCAGCAGCAGGGCGCTGTTGAGGCTGTCGGCCTCGATGTTCACGCGCACCGAACGCTCGGCCACGGCCGGGTGCGAACGGATCACGGCGGCCGTCTCGGCCGAGCCGGTGAACGAGACCACGTCGAAAGGCTGCAGCTGGTCCATCAGGCCGGCCGAGCTGCCGCAGATGACCGACAGCGCGCCGGCCGGCAGCACGCCCGCATCGACCACGTCTTTCACCATGCGCTGCGTGAGCCAGGCGGTGGCCGTGGCGGGCTTCACGATCACGGGCACGCCCGACAGCAGCGCGGGCGCGGCCTTTTCCCACAGGCCCCACGAGGGGAAGTTGAAGGCGTTGATGAACAGCGCCACGCCGTGCGTCGGCACCTGCAGGTGCTGCGACTGGAACACGGGCTCCTTGCCGAGCTTCACGGCCTCGCCGTCGCGCAGCGCGCGCACGTCGCCGAGCGCGTCACCCCACTTGGCGTACTGGCCGAGCGTGAAGATCGCGCCGTCGATGTCGACGGCCGAGTCGTTCTTCACCGTGCCGCAGTTCGCGGTGGCGATCTCGTAGTACGCGTCGCGGTTCGCCTGCAGCACCTTCACGAGCGCGGCGATCAGGCCGGCGCGCTGGCGGTAGGTGAGGGCGCGCAGCGCGCGGCCGCCTTGCTCACGCGCAAAGGCGAAGGCCTCGGGCAGGTCGAGGCCGGTGGCGTCGACGCGCGCGAGTTCGGTGCCGAGCACCGGGTCGAACAGGGGCGTGCCGGCGCCCGTGCCGCTTTGCCAGCGGCCGGCGACGTGGTTGGCGAGAAGGTCGGTCATGAGGTGAACTTGATCTGCCCTTCGGGCAGGAGATAGAGGACGAGCGCGCGGCCGTGGGCCACGGTCGGGCGGTGTGCGGTGCCGGGCCCGTAGACGCACCAGCCCGCGGGCCGGCCGTCGAAGGTGGCGGCGGGGGTGTCGTCCAGCGGCATGATCAGGTCGATCTCGCCGTTGGGATGCGTGTGGTGCGGGCCGGCGAGGTCCTGCATGTCGACCACGTCGACCGAGAAGCGGTGCAATGCGTCCTCGGCCTTGAAGACGCGGCCGTATCGGATGCCGCCGCCTTCGCGATCGCACAGCCAGCCCTCGGCGACGCCGCCGATGCAGGCCTGGCGCAGTTGCGCAAAACGGGCGCTGCCGGCGCCGTGGGTGGCGTTGAGCCACTGGTCGAGCGTGGCGTCCAGCGGCTGGCCGGCGATCTCGGCGGTCAGGTCGGCGATCAGCTGGTGAAATGCCGCCTTGCCGGTGGCGGGCGTGGGGGTGTCGGACATCGTGGGCCTCGAACGGATGAACTATCGTCTTCTTGCAGGAAGTCTGCGTGTGCAGTATCTTGCGTGTGATCGAACAATAAGCAGCGAGACAACAGGTGTCAAGCAATATAGTGCATATATGGTGTTTACCCTGAGCGCGCACAATCCCGGCGAAGAACGAGGAATGGCATGAACGAGCATGTAGACGCGGTGCTGGCCACCGCGCCCGAGGGCGGCACCGGCAACCACCACGGCGCCGCCGTGGCCGGGGAGGCCAAGAACCCACTGCTGGTGGCACTGGGCGACCGCGTGCGCAACCTGCGCGCGCAGCGCGGCCTCACGCGCAAGGCGGTGGCCCTGTCGGCCGACGTGTCGGAGCGCCATCTGGCGAACCTGGAATACGGCATCGGCAACGCATCGATCCTGGTGCTGCAGCAGGTGGCCGGGGCGCTGCACTGCTCGCTGGCCGAGCTGGTGGGCGACGTGACGACCAGTTCGCCCGAGTGGCTGCTGATCCGCGAGCTGCTCGAGCACCGCAGCGAGGCCGACCTGCGCCGCGTGCGCGTGGCGCTGGGCGAGATGCTGGGCACGGCCTCGGTCGACCCGGCGCGGCACCGGCGCATCGCGCTCGTGGGGCTGCGCGGCGCGGGCAAGTCGACGCTGGGGCAGATGCTGGCCGAAGACCTCGAGATTCCATTCATCGAGCTGAGCCGCGAGATCGAGAAGCTCGCGGGCTGCAGCGTGCGCGAAATCCACGACCTGTACGGCACCAACGCCTACCGCCGCTACGAGCGCCGCGCGCTGGAAGAGGCGGTGCAGATCTACAGCGAGGTGGTCATCGCCACGCCCGGCGGCATCGTGTCCGACCCGGCCACCTTCAACGAGCTGCTGGCCCACTGCACCACCGTGTGGCTGCAGGCCGCGCCCGAGGAGCACATGGGCCGCGTGGCCGCGCAGGGCGACACCCGCCCGATGGCCGCCAGCAAGGAAGCGATGGAAGACCTGCGGCGCATCCTGAACGGGCGCGCCGCTTTCTATTCGAAGGCTGATCTGTCGGTCGATACCAGTGGAAAGACCTTGCCGCAGAGCTTTCAGGCGCTGCGTGCGGTCGCCCGGCAGTCGATGGGGTTGGCCTGAGTTTCTGACTGGGTTGTGTCGAGCGTTCGCTGTTCAGGGCGACGCTCCCGCCGACGGGGTACCTTGCTCCGCGAATGTCCCCCGGCCTGCGGCCTCCTCCTTAATTTCGCTGCGCAAGGCACCCCGTCGGCGGGAGCGTTGGGAGGTGCGGTGGTTGATCGGCCATGTCCCGGCCGCGTGCCCCGTGCGCAGGGCACTGGGTGCTTCCCGCAGCGAAATCAAGGAGGAGGGCGAAGCCCGGGGGACATTCGCGGAGGGAAGTACCCGGTGTCCTGCGCACACCCCCTGATCCGTCGTGCGCCCCGCACAAGCCCTGCCCGATCCTGAAATCTGAAAAAAAGCACAACAGGCATTGACTTGCCTATTTGCATGCAGCATGATGCATGTCATCGGAACAAGAAAGTGCATTATTATTCCTGTTCACGGTTTTCTGAACACAGCCCCACAGGAGACTTCCGCATGACCGACACCACGCTCCAGGCGCCCCAGCGCGTCGACTACCGCATCGAACCCGCCCAGTACCGCCACTGGTCGCTGAGCTTCGACGGCGCCATTGCGCGCCTCACGCTCGACATCGCGGAAGACGGCGGCATCCGCCCCGGCTACAAGCTCAAGCTCAACAGCTACGACCTGGGCGTGGACATCGAGCTGAACGACGCGCTCAACCGCATCCGCTTCGAGCATCCTGAAGTGCGCAGCGTGATCGTCACCAGCGGCAAGGACCGCATCTTCTGCTCCGGCGCCAACATCTTCATGCTCGGCGTTTCCAGCCACGCCTGGAAGGTGAACTTCTGCAAGTTCACCAACGAGACGCGCAACGGCATGGAAGACACCTCGAAGTACTCGGGCCTGAAGTTCCTCGCGGCCGTGAACGGCGCCTGCGCCGGCGGCGGCTACGAACTGGCATTGGCCTGCGACGAGATCCTGTTGGTCGACGACCGCTCCTCGTCCGTCTCGCTGCCCGAAGTGCCCCTGCTCGGCGTGCTGCCCGGCACCGGCGGCCTCACCCGCGTGACCGACAAGCGCCACGTGCGCCACGACCTCGCCGACATCTTCTGCACCAGCGTCGAAGGCGTGCGCGGCCAGCGCGCGGTCGACTGGCGCCTGGTCGATGCCGTGGCCAAGCCCGCACAGTTCCCCGCCGCCGTGCAGGAGCGCGCCACCCAGCTCGCCGCCGGCAGCGACCGCCCCGCCGGCGCCAAGGGCGTGGCCCTGACCCGCGTCGAGCGCACCGACAGCGCCGACGGCATCGCGTATGCCAACGTCAACGTGCAGATCGACCGCAGCAAGCGCACCGCGACGATCACCGTGAAGGCGCCCACCGGCGCGCAGCCGGCCGACATCGCCGCCATCGAAGCCGCGGGCGCCGCCTGGTGGCCGCTGGCCGTGTGCCGCGAGCTCGACGACGCCATCCTCAACCTGCGCACCAACGAACTCGACGTCGGCACCTGGCTGCTCAAGACCGAAGGCGACGCCGCCGCCGTGCTCGCATCGGATGCCGTGATGTTCGCCAACAAGGACCACTGGCTGGTGCGCGAAACCATCGGCGCGCTGCGCCGCACGCTGGCACGCCTGGATGTGTCGTCGCGCAGCCTGTTCGCGCTGGTCGAGGCCGGCTCGTGCTTCGCCGGCACGCTGGCCGAGCTGGCCTTTGCGGCCGACCGCACCTACATGCTCGCGCTGCCCGACGATGCCGCGCGCGCACCGAAGCTCACGCTCAACGAATTCAACTTCGGCTTCTTCCCGATGGTGAACGACCAGAGCCGCCTGCAGCGCCGCTTCTATGAAGAGGCCGCGCCGCTCGAAGCCGCGCGCGCCGCCGCCGGCCAGGCGCTCGACGCCGACGAGGCCGTGAAGCTCGGCCTCGTGACCGCCGCGCCCGACGACATCGACTGGGACGACGAGATCCGCATCGCCATCGAAGAGCGCGCCGCCATGTCGCCCGACGCACTCACCGGCCTCGAAGCCAACCTGCGCTTCGCCAGCAAGGAGAACATGGCCACCCGCATCTTCGGCCGCCTCACGGCCTGGCAGAACTGGATCTTCAACCGCCCCAATGCCGTCGGCGAGAAGGGCGCGCTGAAGGTCTACGGCACCGGTCAAAAAGCCGGCTTCGACCTGAACCGCGTTTGAGCACCCAGCAGTCCGCACAACCCAAGGAACAACGATGAGCACGATCAACTACAGCGAGAAGATCCCCAACAACGTCAACCTCGGCGAAGACCGCACGCTGCAGCGCGCGCTCGAAGGCTGGCAGCCCAACTTCATCAACTGGTGGGACGACGTGGGCCCCGAGGGCTCGACCAACCACGAGGTGTACCTGCGCACGGCCGTGAGCGTCGATCCGCAGGGCTGGGCCCAGTTCGGCCACGTGAAGATGCGCGACTACCGCTGGGGCATCTTCCTGAACCCGGGCGATGCCAACCGCGAAGTGCACTTCGGCGACCACAAGGGCGAGAAGGTCTGGCAGGACGTGCCCGGCGAACACCGCGCCAACCTGCGCCGCATCATCGTCACGCAGGGCGACACCGAGCCCGCGTCGGTCGAGCAGCAGCGCCACCTGGGCCTCACGGCGCCGTCGATGTACGACCTGCGCAACCTGTTCCAGATCAACGTCGAGGAAGGCCGCCACCTGTGGGCCATGGTCTACCTGCTGCAGAAGCACTTCGGCCGCGACGGCCGCGAAGAGGCCGACGCGCTGCTGCAGCGCACCTCGGGCGACGCCAACAACCCGCGCATCCTGGGCGCCTTCAACGAGAAGACGCCCGACTGGCTCGCGTTCTTCATGTTCACCTACTTCACCGACCGCGACGGCAAGTTCCAGCTGGCCGCGCTGGCCGAGAGCGCGTTCGACCCGCTGGCGCGCACCACGAAGTTCATGCTGACCGAAGAGGCGCACCACATGTTCGTGGGCGAGAGCGGCGTGTCGCGCGTCATCGCGCGCACCGCGCAGGTCATGAACGAGCTCAAGACCGACGACGCGCAGAAGATCCGCGCCGCCGGCTGCATCGACCTGGGCACCATCCAGCGCTACCTGAACTTCCACTACTCGGTGACCATCGACCTGTTCGGCGCCGACCAGTCGAGCAACGCCGCCATCTTCTACAGCTCGGGCCTGAAGGGCCGCTACGAAGAAGGCAAGCGCGACGACGACCACGTGCTCAAGGGCCAGACCTACAAGGTGCTCGAGGTCAAGGACGGCCAGCTCGTCGAGAAGGACGTGCCGATGCTCAACGCCCTGAACGAAGTGCTGCGCGACGACTTCATCAAGGACTCCGTGGCCGGCGTCGGCCGCTGGAACAAGGTGCTCGAGAAGGCCGGCATTCCCACCCGCCTGGTCGTGCCGCACAAGGCCTTCAACCGCCAGATCGGTGCACTCGCCGGCATCAAGATGTCGCCCGAGGGCCGCGTGGTGAACGACATCGAATGGGCCGCCAAGCGCGACGAATGGCTGCCGAGTTCCGAAGACTTCGCTTTCGTGGCATCGTTGATGGGCCGCGTCATCGAGCCGGGCAAGTTCGCAGGCTGGATCTCGCCGCCGGTGATGGGCATCAACCGCCAGCCCGTCGATTTCGAGTACGTACGTTTCGGCTGAGCGTCTGGATATGACGCCCTCGTCCCCACGGCGAGGGCATGGAGAACAACATGGACATGGTCGTTGAAGCCGGGGTCATCAAGCAGCACCTGATCGACCCCGAGATCTGCATCCGCTGCAACACCTGCGAGGCGACCTGCCCCGTGAACGCGATCACGCACGACGACAACAACTATGTCGTTCGTGCGGACGTCTGCAATGGCTGCATGGCCTGCATCTCGCCGTGCCCCACGGGCTCGATCGACAACTGGCGCACCATGCCCTTGGTGCGCGCGTACACCATCGAAGAGCAGCTCACGTGGGAAGAACTTCCCGCCGAGCTGTCGCCCGAAGAACTCGAGGCGGCGGGCGTGTCTGGCGCTGCCGCCGAGGCCGCGGAAGTGCCTGCCCAGACGCAGGCCCAGGCCGCGGTGCAGGGCACCGAGCCCGCCTTCAACTCCGCGCAGTACGGCGCCAGCGTGCCGCCCTGGTCGGCCGCGCACGCCTACACCAACCTCTTTCCGCCGAAGACGCCGACCACCGCCACCGTGGTGGGCAACTTCAACTGCACCGAGGCCGGCTTCGACAGCGAGACCCACCACATCGTGCTCGACTTCGGCGTGGTGCCGTTCCCGGTGCTCGAAGGCCAGTCGATCGGCATCGTGCCGCCGGGCGTCGACGCCATCGGCAAGCGCCACCATGCGCGCCAGTACTCGGTGGCCAGCCCGCGCAACGGCGAGCGGCCCGGCTACAACAACGTCTCGCTCACCGTGAAGCGCGTCACCGAGGACCACGAAGGCGACCCGGTGCGCGGCGTGTGCTCCAACTACGTGTGCGACCTCAAGGTGGGCGACACGGTGCAGGTGGTGGGGCCCTTCGGCGCGTCGTTCCTGATGCCGAACCACCCCAAGTCGCACATCGTGATGATCTGCACCGGCACCGGCAGCGCGCCCATGCGCGCCATGACCGAATGGCGCCGCCGCCTGCGCAAGAGCGGCAAGTTCGAAGGCGGCAAGCTCATGCTGTTCTTCGGCGCGCGCACGCAGCAGGAGCTGCCGTACTTCGGCCCGCTGCAGTCGCTGCCGAAAGACTTCATCGACATCAACTTCGCGTTCTCGCGCACGCCGGGCCAACCCAAGCGCTACGTGCAGGACCTGATGCGTGAACGCGCCGCCGACCTGGCCGCGCTGCTGAAAGACGGCGCCAGCCACTTCTACGTGTGCGGCCTCAAGAGCATGGAAGAGGGCGTGGTGCTCGCACTGCGCGACGTGGCGAAGGAAGCGGGGCTCGACTGGGACACGGTGGGCGCGGCACTGAAGCGCGAAGGTCGCCTGCACCTCGAAACGTACTAAGCTGCGGCGGATGCAGTTCGCCGACTTCCACGCAGGCCAGGTCATCGAGGCCGGGCCTTATGTGCTCACCGAAGCCGAACTCGTGCAGTTCGCGCGGGCCTACGACCCGCAGTGGTTTCACACCGACGCCGAGGCGGCGGCCGGCAGCCCGTTCGGCGGGCTCATCGCGAGCGGCTGGCACACCTGCTCGATCGCGATGCGGCTGGTGGTCGAGGCGGCGCTGGCCGGTTCCGAATCGTTCGCGTCGCCCGGGCTCGAGCACGTGCGCTGGCCGAACCCGGTGCGCCCCGGCGATGCGCTGCGGCTCGTGGCCGATGTGATCGAGGTGCGCCGTTCCGAGAAGCGCCCCACGCTCGGCATCCTGCGCTGGCGCTGGCGGCTGTTCAACCAGCGCGCGCTCGTGGTGCTCGACACCGAAGTCACCAGCCTCTTCAAGCTGCCCGCACCCGACCTTTGAACGACACAAGCCCGCAACGCGCTAGCGCTGCGGGCTTGATTTCTTCTTGCGGAGCGATGCGCTGCAGCCGCCGCGTCCGGCCGCTGCAGCCATGCGGGGTGCGACTTACTTCTTGTGCAGGTCGACCGCGCCCGAGCCCTGCGCCTTGCCGCTCGCCTTGGCACCGGCCGTGGCCGGTTTCACGGCGCCGCCCACGGCGCCCGCGGCACCGGTTGCGCTGTTCACGGTGCTGCCCACGGTGTTGGTCACACCGCCGACGGCTTGCGTCGCGCCGCCCACGGCGCCGGTGGCACCGCCGACCGCACCCGTGGCCGTGCCGAGCACGCCACCGACGGCATTGCCCACGCCGCCGGTCGCGCCGGAGGTGGAGGTGTCCGCGTTGGCATCGGCCGACGCACCGGTCTGCGCGCGAGCGCCTGCTGCGCCGCCTTGTGGCGTCGCGCCGGTGCTGCCCGAGGCCTTCACATCGGCGTTGACCCCCACGCCGACCCCGACGCCTTGCGCCTGGGCCGTCCCGCCGAGGGCCAGCAGGCCCGCCAGCATGGCGCCGATGAAGATGCGGTTGGTTGCATGTGTAGTCATGAGTGACAGTTCCTTTCGTTGCTGAGTCACGGTTTGCAGAACCGACCGGGGTTCGATCGATTCGGGGGCAACCATGACGGGCCGTCAGGTTGTCGCCATGTGCGGCGCGTTCGCTCGACGCTGTGGGAATCGGCCGTCGGCGGAATCGGGGGCTCGTGCGTTAGGGCGGCGTTTGCAAATCCCCGCCCGATCCGGGGTTTCTTGGCGCGATGCGCCGTGTCATCGAAAACATGCAACTCATAATGTTGCATGAAACGAGACAGCAAGCTTTCCGGTGTGCTCCACGTGCTGCTGCACATGGCCGAGCTGGACGCCCCCATCACCTCCGAAGCGCTCGCCGCGGCGATGCAGACCAACCCCGTGGTCGTGCGCCGGCTCATGGCGGGGCTGCGGCAGGCCGGCTTCGTCAGCTCGGCCAAGGGGCATGGCGGCGGCTGGGTGCTGTCGTGCTCGTTGAGTTCGGTGACGCTGGGCGACATCCACAACGCCGTCGGCGCGCCTGCGCTGCTGGCCATGGGCAACCGCACCGAGAGCCCGGGCTGCATCGTCGAGCAGGCGGTGAACGCGGCGCTCGACGGCGCCTGCCAGGAGGCCGAGGCGCTGCTGCTGCGGCGGCTCAACGGGATCACGCTGGCCGATCTTTCCAGGGACTTTCATCGCCGCATGACGGGCGGCGGCTTCACCGCGAAGGACATCGCACATGCGCCATGACGCACTCATCGTGGGCGGCAGCTTTGCCGGCCTCTCCGCCGCCATGCAACTGGCGCGCGCACGCAGGAAGGTCTGCGTGGTCGACGCGGGCGCGCCGCGCAACCGCTTCGCCGCGGCCTCGCACGGCTTCTTCGGGCAGGACGGCATGCCGCCGCTGCAGATGATTGCCGATGCGCGCGACAAGCTGCTTGCCTATCCATCGGTCACCTTCGTCGAGGGCATGGCGACTGCGGCAACGGCCGATGGCGCGGAGGGCTTCACGGTCTCGTTGAACAGCGGGGAACAGTTGCCGACGCGCAAGCTGCTGCTGGCCTTCGGCGTGCAGGACGGCCTGCCGGACATCGCGGGCCTCGGCGAACGCTGGGGCAAGAGCGTGCTGCACTGTCCTTACTGCCACGGCTACGAATTCGGCGACCGTCCGCTGGGCGTGCTCTTTCACAGCGCGCACCCGCCGGACCACGCGCTGCTGATCGCCGAGTGGGGCCCGACCACGCTCTTCCTGAATGGCGACGCAGGGCCGGACGCCGAGGCGCGTGCCCGGCTGCAATCGCGTGGCGTGACCCTCGAGCCCGGACGCATCGCCGGCGTCGAAGGGCAGGGGACGGACCTGGCGGCCGTGCGTCTCGACGACGGCCGGCGCGTGCCGATCGAGGCGCTGTTCGTGGCGCCGCACACGCGGCCGACCAGTCCGCTGGCCGAGCAGCTGGGCTGCGCGTTCGACGACGGCCCCACGGGCCCGGTGCTACGCGTCGATGCGATGAAGACGACCACGGTGCCCGGTGTGTACGCCGCGGGCGATGTGGCGATGGCTTTTTCCAACGCCACGCTGGCCTCGGCCGACGGGCTGTTCGCCGGGGTGTCGATGCACCGCGCGCTGGTGTTCGGCGCCTGATTTCAAATTTTTTCGGGGGAAGATGGCAAACCGCCTGAAACCACCCTATAATCTGAGGCTCACGCGGGAATAGCTCAGTTGGTAGAGCGCAACCTTGCCAAGGTTGAGGTCGAGAGTTCGAGACTCTTTTCCCGCTCCAAATCGCATGAAAAGGCCACCTCACCAGGTGGCCTTTTTCATTGGTGCGTCGCTTTCAACCTCGCGCCGGCAGCACGGTCCCCCGGCTCTCGCCGAAACCGATGCGCGCATGGCCGGGTTTCTCGCACCAGCCGCGCAGCAGCACCGCATCCCCGTCTTCCAGGAAACCGCGCGTCTCGCCGTTGGCCAGCGTCACCGGGGTTTGCGCCGCGCGCGTCAGCTCGATGATCGCGCCGGCCTCGCCCTCGCCGGGGCCCGAGATGGTGCCGCTGCCGAACAGGTCGCCCGGGTTCAGGCTGCAGCCGCCCACCGTGTGGTGCGCCACCATCTGCGCCACGCTCCAGTACTGGTGCTTGAAGCTCGTGGCCGACAGGCGCGATGGTCCGGTCTTCTGCGCGCGCGCTTTCTCGCTTTCGAGCCACACCTCGAGCCGGATGTCGAGCGCGCCGCCTTCGCGGTTCGCGCTGCTCTCCAGGTACGCCAGCGGTTGCGGCTCGTTCGCGGGCCGCGTCCACGCCTGGCGGTAGGGCGCGAGTGCTTCCATCGTCACGATCCACGGCGAGATCGTGGTGGCGAAGTTCTTCGCGAGGAAGGGCCCGAGCGGCGCCATTTCCCAGAACTGGATGTCGCGCGCCGACCAGTCGTTGAGCAGGCAGATACCGAAGATGTGGTCTTCCGCGCGCGCGAGCGGAATCGCCTCGCCCTGCGCATTGCCCTGGCCGATCCACACGCCCAGCTCCAACTCGTAGTCGAGCCGCGCGCAGGCCTGGTAGGTCGGCGCCTTCGCGCCGGGCGCCATGGCCTGGCCCATCGGCCGGTGAAAGCGCTGGCCGCTCACGCCGATGGTCGACACGCGCCCGTGGTACGCGGTCGGCACCCAGCGGAAGTTGGGCGTGACGTCGCCGTCGGGATTCATCAGGCGGCTGATGTTCAGCGCGTGGTCGATCGAGGTGTAGAAGTCGGTGTAGTCGCCGATGCGCGCGGGCACGGTGTATTCGACCTCGGCCTGCGGCACGAGGCAGCCGCGCAGGTCGTCTGCGGTCGCGGCCGGCGCATCGCTGTGCAGCAGCGCGAAGACTGCGTGGCGCAGCGCCTGCCAGGCGGGCGGGCCGAGCGCGAAGAAATCGTTCAGCGTGGGCAGGGCGGCGGCGCGCGCCGCATCGAGCGCCAGGCCGTCGACGTGCGCGCCCGCGGCCAGCGCCGCGAGGTCGAGCACCTGGTCGCCGATGGCCACGCCGCCGCGAAACGGCTCGGGGCTGCCGGTGCGGCGGAACATCGCATACGGCAGGTTCTGGATCGGAAAGTCGCTGCCCGCGACGTTGGCCGAAGCGACCCAGCTGCGGGCGCCAGCGTCGTGTGTGTGGTTGAGTTCGATCATGTTCAGACCGACGCCATCAGCGCGTCGTCGAAGATCGCCACCGCGCGCGTCCAGCCCGCCGAGGCGCCGCGGATCTTGTGCGGAAAGCAGCTGATGAAAAAGCCCGTGGGCGGCAGCACCTCGAGGTTGTGCAGCTTCTCGATGTGGCAGTAGCCGATGTCGCGCCCGGCCTTGTGACCTTCCCAGATCAGCGAGGCGTCGTGCGTCTCGCCGTACTTCTTGGCGGTGTGCACGAAGGGCGCGTCCCAGCTCCACGCGTCGGTGCCCGTGAGGCGCACGCCGCGCTCCAGCAGGTACATCGTCGCTTCGTAGCCCATGCCCGCGCCGGCCGACACGTAGTCGGGGTTGCCGTAGCGCGAGCCGGCGCGCGTGTTGACCACCACGATCTCCAGCGGGCTCAGCGTGTGGTTGATGCGCTTCAGCTCGGCCTCGACATCGGCGGCCGTGACCACGTAGCCGTCGGCGAAGTGGCGAAAGTCGAGCTTCACGCCGGGCTGGAAGCACCATTCGAGCGGCACGTCGTGGATGGCGATGGCGGGCTTCTTCTCGCCCAGTGCCTTGTCCATCGTCGAGTGAAAGTGATAGGGCGCATCGAGGTGCGTGCCGTTGTGCGTGGACAGCTGCACCAGTTCCACGGCCCAGCCTTCGCCGTCGGGCAGGTCTTCTTTCTTCAGGCCGGGAAAGAAGGGCTCGATCTGCTCGAAGGTGTGCTCGTGCGTGAAGTACTGGATCTTCGGCGCGAAGGCCGGTGGATCGGACAGCACGTCGTTTTCGAGAAAGATCGACAGGTCGACGAACTTGCGTGGCATGGCGAGGCTCCTTGTGGGGTGTAGGTTTTGAAGGAATCGATCGAATCGGTCAGGGCTGCTGCCACCGCAGCAGGCGCTTCTCTGCAAAGGCCAGCAGCGCGTTGCTCACGAAGCCGATGAGCCCGAGCAGCACGATGCCGGCGAACAGATCGCTGGCGCGGAAGGCGCGCGCCGCCAGCAGGATGGCCTGGCCCAGGCCGCTTTGCGAGGCGATCATTTCGCCCACCACCGCGACGATCAGCGCGATGGTCAGCGCCAGCCGCATGCCGGCCAGGATGTCGGGCATGGCGTTGGGCAGGCCCATCTTCCAGATGTACGCGGTGCGCGACATCTGCAGGCAGCGCGCCACCTCCGACAGGCGCGGCTCCACGGCCGCGAAGCCGTGCACCGTGGCCAGCAGCACCGGCCACATCGCGCCGAAGGCGACCACGAACAGCACCATGCCGGGGTTCAGCCCGAAGATCGAAATGGCCAGCGGCAGCAGCGCCGAGGCGGGCAGCGGGCGGATGAACTCCAGCGTCGGCTGCACCCACGCGCGCACGGAGGGCGACACGCCGATGGCCGCGCCCAGCAGCACACCGAACAGCGAGGCGAGCAGCCAGCCTTCGACCATGCGGCCGACCGTGGCCTGCGTGAAGGCCAGCAGTTCGCCGTTGCCTGAATTGCCCGAAGAGAGGTTGAGCCCTTCGAGCAGGCTCGCGAAGGTGGCCTGCGGCGTCGGCAGGAACACGCGGCTGACCCAGCCCGCGTTGCTTGCCACCCACCACAGCGCAACCAGTGCGAGCAGCACGCCCACCGAGCCCAGCCACCCCAGACCCAGTCGGTCGTTGCGGTGGTTGTTCATGGCTGCACCCCCATGCGGCGCGCGACGAGGGCCTGCAGGCGGACCATGCCCGCGTTGACCGCGAAGCCCACCACGCCGATCCAGCCCAGCCACGCGAGCATCAGCGCGGGGTCGAAGCTCTGCTGCGCGATCATCATCGCGTAGCCCATGCCGTGCGGATTGGCGGCGATCTCGACTGTCACGGCCACCACCAGCGCCACCGCCACACCGAGGCGCAGCGCGACGAACAGGCGAGGCACGATGGCCGGCAGCACGATCTTGAAGGCACGGTCGCGCGCCGACAGCCCGAGCACGCGGCTCACCTCGAGCAGCCGGGGCTCGATCTGCTGCACGGCCGACTGCACCAGCACCAGCAGCGGCCAGAAGGTGGCGAAGGCGACGATGGCCACTTCCATGCGCACGCCGAACCCGAAGCCCAGCATCGCGAGCGGGATCAGCGCGACCGAAGGCACGGGGCGCAGCACCTCGATGGACACGGCGCCCAGCTGCGCCGCACGGCGTGAGAGCCCGAGCACCAGCCCGAATGCAATGCCGAGCACCGCACCCAGCAGCAGGCCGAGCGCGGCCGTGCCGAGCGTGAAGCCCGTGGCCTGCCAGAGCGAGCCGTCCATGGCCGCGCCGACGAAGGCCTTGGCCGCCGCGCTCGGCGGTGCGAGCGCATCGCTGCCCAACGCCGCCGCACGTCGCGCGTACCACTCGAAGGCGCCGACCAGCACCGCGGGAAACACCCACGGCCGCAACCAGCGCAAGAGGCGGCCTTCAGTCATGGCCCTGCTCGATGAAGGCGAACAGCTCACGCCGCAACTGCAGGTACGCCGGATGCTCCTTGGTCGTCAGCTGGTCGCGCGGGCGCGGGATCTTCACGTCGATCATCCGCGCCAGGCTCGGGCGCCCCGGCCCGGGGTTGGCCTGCAGCGCGATCACGCGGTCGCCGAGGTAGATGGCTTCTTCCAGGTCGTGCGTGACGAACAGCACCGTGAGCCCGTCGTCGCGCACCAGCCGCGCGAGCTCGTCCTGCAGGCTCTGGCGCGTGAGCGCGTCGAGCGCGCCGAAAGGCTCGTCCATCATCATCAGCTCGGGCTTCTGCGCGAGGCAGCGGGCAATCTGCGCGCGCTGCTGCATGCCGCCCGACAGCTGCACCGGAAACTTGTGCGCGTGCTTCGCGAGCCCGACCTTGCCGAGCACGTCGGCAATGCGCGGCGCGCGCTCGGCCGCAGGTACGCCGGCCGCTTCGAGCGCCAGGCTCACATTGCCTTCCACCGTGCGCCACGGCAGCAGCGCGCGGCCGTAGTCCTGGAACACGAAGGCCACTTCGCGCGAGGGCGCCGTCATCGGCACGCCCTTGCGCCGCACCTCGCCGGCACTGGCCGTGACGAGGCCGCTGGCCGCGCGCAGCAGCGTGGTCTTGCCGCAGCCGCTCGGGCCGACGATGCACACGAACTCGCCGCGCGCCACGTCGAACGAGGTGGGCGACAGGATCTCGCGCCCGCCGAGGCGGATGGTGACGCCGTCGAAGCGCAAAAAGGAATCGGCGGCCGCGCTCACTTGGCGATCAGCTTCGCAACGTCGATGTTCGTCTTGAGCATGTCCTGCTCCTTCATGAGCCCGGTCCAGTAGCCCAGCTGCTTGTCGGTGACGACCGGGCCGGGCGGCGAGACCTGCACCTTGGCCAGCACCTCGGGCGGCAGCTTGATGTACTTGCCGATGGCCGTGCGCACCTTGGCGTCGTTCTTCGGCTGCTGGATGAAGGCGCCGGCCTCGACCAGCGCCTCGCGGAAGGCGCGCGCCGTGGCGGGGTTCTTCGCCACCCACTCGCGCTTGGCCGCGTGCACGATGGTCTGGTTGTTCTCGGGCAGGAAGGTCGAGTAGTACGAGGCCACGTAGCCCGCGCCGCTCTCGGTGATGCGGCTCATGAACGGGTCGGCCGACACCACCGCGTCGACCGAGCCGCCGCGCAGCAGGTCGGCGTGCTGGGGGAACGCGGCCTCGATGAAGTTGACCTTGCGGTAGTCGACGCCGCTGTCCTTCAGCCACGCGCGGAAGGTCACGTGCAGGAAGGCACCGAGCCCCGGCACGCCGATCTTCTTGCCCACGCAGTCCTGCGCGCTCTTGATGCCCGAGCCCGCGCGCGCCACGAGGCCGAAGCCCGTGATCGTCTTCGAGGTGAGGCCGCCGCCGGCCACCAGCACGAGATCGAGCCCGCCGTCCACCGCCTGCAGGAACACCGAAGGCGTGGGCCCGCCGATCTGCAGCGAGTCGGACTGCAGCGCGGCCGGGATGGTGGAGTTCAGCGGAATGAACTTCAGCTCCACGTCGAGGCTGCGCTTCTTGAAGTAGCCCTCTTCGGCCGCCACGAAGACCGAGGCGAAGTCGGTCACCGCGGTGTAGCCGAACACGATCTTCGGGTGCGCCTGCTGGGCGCGCGAAGGCAACGTGGCGGTGGCCGATGCGGCCGCGAGCGCCGACAGCAGGGTGCGTCTTTTCATCATGGCTGGGGTCTCCTGGGGATGGTCTTTTTCGTGCGTGAGGGCTTGGCGGCGGCGGCCTTGGCGGCCGCTTTCGGTTTCGGCAGCGCGGCGCGCAGCCCGCCGACGATGAAGTTCACGAGCATCGGCGCCACGGCCGGATCGGCGCGCGTGTTCTCGCCGCGCGAGAGTCGTTCGATGCGGCTGTCGTTCAGGTGGTGCAGCAGTGCGCCCAGCGCGAACTGGTAGCCCCACGCGACCTGGCTGCGCGAAACATGCGGCAGCGCCACGTGCAGCGCGTCGATGTAGGCCTCGGCCAGCGGGTCGAAGTAGCCGCGCAGCACGCGGTCGGCTTCCTCGGTGGCGTGGTACAGCTCGCGCGCCACCAGCAGTGCGTAGTACTCGCCCTCGGTGCTCGCGCGCAGCGCCAGCACGGGCGCGGTGAAGGCCTCGATGATGCGCGGCAGCGTGCGCGCGTCGTCGGGGTCGATGGTCACGGCCGCCAGGCGCGCCAGCCGTTCCTCGATGGTGTGGCTCCAGTGCTCGAAGATCGCGTGGAACAGCTCGTGCTTCGGGCCGAAGTAGTAGCCCACCAGCGCGAGCGGCACGCCGGCTTCTTCGGCGATCTGGCGGATCGTCACGGCGTGGTAGCCGTGCTGCGCGAAGAGCTTCTCGGCCGCCAGCAGGATGGCCTGGCGGCGGTCGGGCCGCGCGGGCTCGGGCGCGACGGTCGGGGCGCCTGAGGTGCCTGAGCCTCGAGAGGCGCTGCGTTTGCGGGCCGGCGGTGTGCGAGCGTTCATGGGGGCGTATTGAACGGCTGTACAAAAATGTTGAACACACGTACAAACCCTGAGGTCAACCCTCATTGAGCACGGCCGTTCGCGGCGCTACGCTCGTGGCATGCCCGCTCCCAACATCCCCCAGATCCGCCTTTATCAGAACTGGCTGCGCGACACGCGCGGCCTGGCCTTCGACAGCTACGACGCGCTGTGG
This sequence comes from Variovorax sp. FW301-JW7, assembly GCF_058788795.1. Taxonomy (NCBI): domain Bacteria; kingdom Pseudomonadati; phylum Pseudomonadota; class Betaproteobacteria; order Burkholderiales; family Comamonadaceae; genus Variovorax; species Variovorax sp. FW301-JW7. The sequence continues at coordinate 59,002 of NZ_JBYTBC010000013.1, read as the reverse complement.
CGCTGGTCCGTCACCGACCTCGATGCCTTCTGGCAGAGCATCTGGGACTACGCCGGCCTGCGCTCGCCCACGCCGCACACCGCGGTGCTCGCCGAACGCCACATGCCCGGCGCGCGCTGGTTTCCCGGCGCACAGGTCAACTACACGCGCGAGGTGCTGCGCCATGCCGACGCGGCCCATGCGGCCGGCCTGCCCGCCATCGTGAGCGACAACGAACGCGGCGAGGTGCGCGAGCTGTCGTGGCCCGAGCTGCGCCGGCAGGTGGCTGCGGTGGCGCTCACGCTGAAGTCGCTCGGCGTGCGCCGCGGCGACCGCGTGGCCGCCTACATGCCGAACGTGCCCGAGACCATGGTCGCGTTTCTCGCGTGCTCCAGCATCGGCGCGGTGTGGAGCGTGTGCGCGCCCGACATGGGCACGGCCGCCGTGGCCGACCGCTTTCGCCAGATCGAGCCCACGCTGCTGATCGCGGTCGACGGCGTGCACTACGGCGGCAAGCCGCTCGATCGCAGCACCGTGCTGCAGGAGCTGCGCGGCCAGCTGCCGAGCGTGCAGAAGCTGCTGCTCGTGCAGTCGCCCTTCGCCGCGAACGCCGTGGCGCACGACGTCGAATGGCAGCAGGCCATCGCGCGCGACGACGCCGAAGTCGCAGCCTTCGAGCCCGAGTGGCTGCCCTTCGACCACCCGATCTGGATCGTCTATTCGAGCGGCACCACCGGCCTGCCCAAGCCCATCGTGCACGGGCAGGGCGGCATCCTGCTGACCATGCACGCCTGCGGCCTGCACAACGACGTGGGCGCGAGCTACGGCGCCAACAACTTCGGCGAGCGCTACCACTGGTACAGCTCCACGGGCTGGGTGATGTGGAACTCGCAGCTCTCGGGCCTGGCCTTCGGCGCCACCATCTGCATCTACGACGGCAACCCGGCGGGCAGCAAGGACAAGCCCGACTGGGGCGTGCTGTGGCGCTTCGTGGCGAAGCACCGCGTCACCTTCTTCGGCGCGGGCGCGGCCTACTTCACCAACTGCATGAAGGCGGGGCTCGTCGCCAAAGACTGCGGCGACCTGTCGCGCGTGCGCGCGCTCGGCAGCACCGGCTCGCCGCTGCCCGACGAGGTGCAGCGCTGGGGCTCGCAGCAGATCCTCGATGCGGGATCGAAGGAGGTGTGGTGGTGCAACATCTCGGGCGGCACCGACTTCTGCGGCGCCTTCGTCGGCGGCAACCGCGAGCTGCCCGAGGTGCCGGGCCAGATGCAGTGCCGCGAACTCGGCCACGCGGTCGAAGCCTGGAACGAGCAGGGCCAGCCGGTCATCGGCGAGGTCGGCGAGCTGGTGTGCACGCAGCCCATTCCGTCGATGCCGCTGTACTTCTGGGGCGACGAGGGCAATGCGCGCTACGTGTCGAGCTACTTCGACACCTACCCGGGCGTGTGGCGCCACGGCGACTGGATCAAGATCGGCAGCGACGGCGGCTGCATCATCTACGGCCGCAGCGACGCCACCATCAACCGCCAGGGCCTGCGCATGGGCACCAGCGAGATCTACAGCGCGGTCGAAGGCCTGCCCGAGGTGCTCGACTCGATGGTGGTCGACCTCGAATACCTGGGCCGCGACAGCTACATGCCGCTGTTCGTGGTGCTGCGCCCCGGCGTGGCGCTCGACGAGGCCATGCGCGCGCGCATCAACAATGCGATCAAGACCTCGCTGTCGCCGCGCTTCGTGCCCAACGACATCTTCCAGGTGGCCGAGATTCCGCGCACGCTGTCGGGCAAGAAGCAGGAGCTGCCGATCAAGAAGCTGCTGCTGGGCCAGCCCATCGAGAAGGTGGTGAACCGCGAGGCGATGGCAAACCCCGGCAGTCTGGATTGGTATGTGGCTTTCGCCGCGCAGCGGGCCTCCGCATAATGGGGCGATGAAAAGACGCACCAGCCTCCTCATGCTCTCCGCCGTTGCCGGCGCCTCCGTCCTGAGCGCTTGCGCGGGCGGCTCGCCCGGCACGCCTGCCCAACCCGCCGCCGCACCCCTGCGCGTGACGGGCACCGTGGCCTACCGCGAGCGCATCGCACTCGACCCCGCGGCCGAAGTGCGCGTGCAACTGCTCGACGTGTCGCGCATGGACGCGCCCTCGGTCGTGCTCGCCGAGCAGCGCATTCCCGCCAACGGCAAGCAGCCGCCCTTCGCCTTCGAACTCAGCGTCGATGCCGCGCGCATCGACCCGCGCATGCGCTACGCCGTGGCGGCGCGCATCACGCGCGGCGAGCAGCTGCTGTTCATCAACGACACGCAGTATTCGGTGCTCACGCAGGGCAACGGCACCACCGCCAACCTGATGCTGGTGCGCGTGGCCACGCCACCGCCGCCGCCGCGCCCTTCGCGCTGATCGATGCCAACCCGCGCGACAGGTTCGCGCGGATCAGGTCAGCAACTCGTGGAGCACCATGCGCGTCTGCCGGCCGCGCAGCTCCACCAGCTCTTCGATGCGCCGCGTGGCCAGCCGGCCGTTCAGGGCCGCGTAGGTGACTTCCGAGATCAGCATGCGCGTGCCCAGCTGGCGGTTCGCGCCTTCGATGCGGCTGGCCACGTTCACCACGTCGCCGAACGCCGTGTACGACAGCCGGTCGTTCGACCCCAGCACCCCCGCCACCACCACGCCCGTGTGAATGCCGATGTGCGTGCGGAACTCGGGCAGGCCCTGTTCGGCCCACTGCCGGTTGAGCTGGTGCATCTCGGCGTGCAACTCGAGCGCGGCGCGGCAGGCCTTGTACTCGGCGTCTTCCAGGTCGGCCGGCGCGCCCCACAGCACCATGATGCCGTCGCCGATGAACTTGTCGATCACGCCGCCATGGCGCGCGAACACATCGGCTGCGAGGTTGAAGTACTCGGTCAGCTGGCGCACCAGCACGTCGGCCGCGATCGATTCGGAGATCGACGTGAAGCCCTCCACGTCGGTGAACATCACCGTCACCTGGCGCGGCGAGCCGTTGGGCGCGAGCGCATGGCCCTGCGCCACCAGCTGGTTGATCACGTCCACCGGCACGAACTTGCTGAAGGCCTTGAGGCTGCGCGCCGAATCGTCGAGCGCCTGATCGAGGTGCTGGATCTCGAGCACGCGGCTGGGCTCGCGTGGCAGGTTGTCGAGCTCGAGGCGACCGATGCGGTGCGCGATGCGCGAGAGATTCTCGACCGGCGCCGTCACCAGCTTCGACAGCTTGAGCGACATGTACAGCGCCAGCCCCAGGAACACCAGCGCCAGCAGCAGCGACCACGCCACTGCGCGGCGCAGGCCACCCAGCAGCACGTCTTCGGGCACCCAGCTGACGAGCTGCCAACCGGTGGCGGGAATGCGCGAGGCCTGCACCAGGTAGCGCCGCCCTTCGTGGCTGAAGGCGAAGGCCTTGTCGCTGCCGCTGCCGGCGATGCCGTCGGCCGTCATCTGTGCGTCCAGCGCGCCGAGTGCGCCCGTGGGCGCCTCCAGCGTGTGCAGCACACCAGGCATGTCGCTGCGCGCGAGCACCTTGTGGTCGGCACTCAGCAGCGCGCTGTTGCCATTGCCGTTGCGGCTGAACAGGCGCACGAACTCCGACAGCCGGCCCAGCGACACGTCGCCCGCCACCACCATCGCCTGCGGGCTGCCCTCGGCCTGGCGGCGTTGGCTGGGCAGCGCGTAGGTCACGCCCAGTTCCTGCGCGGCGGCGAACACATAGGGGCTGGTCCACACCGGCCCTTGTGTCTTGCGCGCCTGCACGAACCAGCTGCGCTGCGTCGGGTTGTAGTTGCTGCGGTAGGCCTCCACGCGCTGCGTGGCAAAGCGCTGCTGCACATCGGCCTCGGAGCCCAGCGGCAGCTTGTACTGCCAGGTCTCGGTGGTGAAGTCGGCGCTGCGCGCGATGTGGCGGATGGCCGGCACCGGGTAGCGCAGGGCCATCAGCATCTTGCCCTCGACGTTCGCCACGTAGACGCTGTCGAGTTCGGGCGATTGCTGCAGCAGCGTCCACAGGAGCTCGGCCGTGCGCTCGACGTTCTCGCCCGCGGGCGTGAGGCTGGGCGAACTGCCGATCGCGCCGACCGCCGACTCGGCCTTGGCCAGGAAGGCCAGCACCTTGTCTTCGATGCGGTCGTGGTTCGACTTGTGCGCCGAGGTGCCGATCGTCGTCACCAGCCGCTGCGAACCCCAGTAGCCCAGCGTGACCAGCAGCAGCGACTGCGCGAGCGCAACGGCACTGACGATGGAGCCGACATCGACCCGGAAGCGACGGGGGCGCCGGGGCGGTGGGATTTCAGCGGAAGAGGGTGACGGAGACGGTGGCAACGGCGTGGTGACGTGCGCGAAAGACGGGCGACCCGCCGCATCCGGAGGCCCGGACGATTCCTTGTACATACAGCTCCCTGACGACAACTCGGAACGGACCCCGGCTCCTCCTCACGAGGTCGTGGTCCGGCGTCCGGAGGGTGTTGCGGGGCCGATCGTGTGCGCCGGCCATCCTGGCAATCCCCCGGATGCGCGCGGGATTTTCGCCTGTATTTGATACATGTGTGCAACTTTGCACGCTTGGTGCGATGTTGCTGCGCCCGAGGGCTTGATTGCGAACGGACGTTCGTTCTATTCAGCGCGCGTCGTGAAAGATCAGGCCCAGCGTGTGGCGCTGTCCGCTGCGCACGCGGCTCACGCCGTGGCGCATCGTCACGCGGTAGCTGCCGCGCGTGCCCGCCACGGGCCGCTGGTTCACCGCGAAGATCACGGCCTCGCCCTGCGCGAGCGACACCACCTCGGCGCGCGACTGCATGCGCGGGCGCTGCTCGGTCAGCACGAACTCGCCGCCGGTGAAGTCTTCGCCGGGCCGGCTCAACAGCACCGTGAGCTGCAGCGGAAACTGCAGGTCGCCATACAGGTCCTGGTGCAGGCAGTTGTAGTCGCCTTCGCCGTAGCGCAGCAGCAGCGGGGTGGGGCGCAGCTGGCCCGCCGCATGGCAGCGCGCGAGGTAGGCCGCATGGTCCGCCGGGTAGTCGGCCGGCTGGCCCATGGCTGCGGCCCAGGCATTGGCCAGCGGCGCGAGGCGCTCGTACAGCGCGCTGCGAAACGCCACGAGCTTGGAAGGCAGCGGGTTCGCGAAGTACTGGTACTCGCCCTGGCCGAAGCCGTGGCGCTGCATGACCACGCGGCTGCGAAAGCGCGCGCCCTCGTCGTACATGGTCGTGAGTGCGGCGCATTCCGCGGGCGTGAACAAGGCCCCGGTGACGGCACAGCCGCGGGCAGCGAGGTCGGCATCGATGCGGGGCCAGTCGAGGGCGTGGATGCGGGCGGCGACGGAAGAACTCATGCGGGCAGTGTCGCGTGGCGGCGGGATGGGGGCTGGCCGTTTTCGGACGCGGGTTTCGGTGGGGCAGTGCCGGCTTGAGCGATCATCCTGAAGACCCAGCCCGAAAGCATTCCATGAGCACCCAGGACCCCACCCCCCAAGACACCGCCAGCGACTGGCAACTCCCCTGGACCGGCGGCTGCCGCTGCGGCCAGGTGCGCCTGCGGATCACCGCACCGCCGCTGCTGGCCATGGCTTGCCACTGCACCGGCTGCCAGCGCATGAGCGCCAGTGCGTTCTCACTGTCGTTGGCCATTCCGACGCCGGGCTTCGAAGTGGTGTCGGGCGAACCCGTCATCGGCGGGCTGCACGGCGACGAGTCGCACCACTTCTTCTGCCCGCACTGCAAGAGCTGGATGTTCACGCGCACCGAGGGCATGGACTATTTCGTCAACCTGCGCGCCACCATGCTCGACCGGCACGAATGGGTCGTGCCTTTTGCGGAAACTTGGACCGACGAGAAGCTGCCGTGGGCCACGACGCCTGCGAAGCACAGCTTCGGCACCTTGCCTGCGATGGAGGCCTTCCCCGCGATGATTCAGGCGTACGCGCAAGAGGGCGCACGGCCGGCTGCGAAGGCCTGAGCGGGCCTGCCTCGATTCCCATCTCGGCTCAGGAGCCGGGGTTGCGGGCCGCGTCTAGCGCCGCCAGCACCTCGGCCACCTGGCGATGGTGGGCGCGCTCAAACATCGAGCGGCTTCCGGCCCAGCAGGCGGGCCAACTCAGCCAGCAACTGACGCTCGTTATCTTCGAGCGCGGCCGGATCGGCGTGGCGCCAGTTGCGCTCGTAGGTGCCCCAGGCCTCTTCGGGCGTGAGCTCTGCATCCACTGGCAACTGCCAGGCCAGGCGGCGCAACTGCGCGAAGTCGCCCACCCGGATGGTCTTTATCGGCGTGCGCGAAGGCGCCGGCGTCGCCATCTCTTTGGCGGTGCCTGCGACCGGTGCCGTCACTTCGACATCCAGACCCAGTGCCGCCAGGGCGTTCATGTAGGCCCCCATCGTGACGGAGGGCTCGCCGCGTTCGATGCGATGCAGCGTCATGCGCGACATGCCCGCTGCCTCGGCGGCCGTGGTGGCGCTGATCCTGAGCGACTTCCGACGGGCATGGATATGCCGGCCGAACGCTTCAAGGCGTCGGTTGGCTCTGTCTAAGGTCGGCGGGGCGGTGGATGGCATATGTGTATCTCATATTAGGCAAAACTAATGAAATGTCTAGTACGAGATACATTTTTGGCTGCTTCAACCTTCCCGCGCCTGCCCCAGCAACCAGTCACTGAACAACTTCAACAACGGCCGCTGGTCCGCCCGCTCCGGCGTCACCAGGTAGTAGTTGCGCTCGCCCGACAAGGGCCGCGGGCAGGCCACCACCAGCTCGCCGCGCGCCAGCTCGTCGGCCACCAGCATGGTCGGCATCAGCGCCACGCCCAGGCCGTGCGAGGCGGCGGCGGCGAGGATCGAGAACAGCTCGTAGCGCGGGCCGCCGCGGGCGGTGGGCGCGTCGACCTGCTGCGCGTCGAACCACTGGCGCCAGCCGTCGGGGCGCGTGCTCTGCTGCAGCAGCGGCATCCGCGCGATGGCGGCGGGCGACACGGCCTTGCCGTGGGGCAGCAGCGAAGGGCTGCACACGGGCACCACGTCTTCATGCATGAGCAGCAGCGCGCGCGTGCCGGCCCAGTTCTCGACCTGCGCGGGCGTGCCGGCGTAGAGCGCGGCGTCGAACTCCGCGTCGGCAAAGAGGAAGGGGCGGGTGCGCGTCTCGATGTGCACCACCACGTCGGGCTGCAGCGCCGCAAAACCGCGCAGGCGCGGCACCAGCCAGCGCGTGGCGAAGGTGGGCACCGCGGCCAGCGACAGCGACCCGCCTTCGCCCTGGTGCGCCATGGCGTCGAGCGTGTCGCGCTCCATGGCCTCCAGGCGGCGGGCGATCTGGCGTGCGTAGGCGGCGCCGCTGGCCGTGAGCGCCACGCCGTGCCGCGTGCGGCGGAACAGCGCCACGCCCAGGAAGGCCTCGAGCGCCCCGACCTGGCGCGACACCGCGCTCTGCGTGAGCGCCAGTTCCTGCGCGGCGCGGGTGTAGCTCTCGTGGCGCGCGGCGGCGTCGAAGCACACGAGGGTTTGCAGGGGCGGGATCTTGCGGCGCATGTATGCCGGGAGTGTATGACTGGCGTCCTGGTTCCACCAGTAAATCAACAGGATGTATCTCTCGAGATATGTGTCAGACGCATATCTGGGTGAGGATTCATCGTTTGCGCCGGGCCTCCTGCGTGGCTACGATCGACCGCATTCCCCCTTCTTTTGTTTCTTCTTCCTTTTCCGGAGACATCCATATGGCCGCCAAAGCGCAATTCCACTGGGACGACCCCCTTCTTCTCGACCAGCAGCTGACCGACGAAGAACGCATGATCCGCGATGCGGCCAACGCCTACTGCCAGGAGCGCCTGGCGCCCCGCGTCATCGAGGGCTTCCGCACCGGCGAAACCGACCCCGCGATCTTTCGCGAAATGGGCGCGCTCGGCCTGCTCGGCCCGACGATCCCCGAGCAGTACGGCGGCCCCGGCCTGAACTACGTGGCCTACGGCCTGATCGCCCGCGAAGTCGAGCGCGTCGATTCGGGCTACCGCTCGATGGCCAGCGTGCAGAGCTCGCTGGTGATGGTGCCGATCTTCGAATTCGGCACCGAAGGCCAGAAGCAGAAGTACCTGCCCAAGCTCGCCACCGGCGAATGGATCGGCTGCTTCGGCCTGACCGAGCCCGACCACGGCTCCGACCCCGGCAGCATGGCCACGCGCGCCAAGAAGGTGCCGGGCGGCTACTCGCTCAGCGGCTCGAAGATGTGGATCAGCAACTCGCCCATCGCCGACGTGTTCGTCGTGTGGGCCAAGGAAGTCAGCGAAAGCGGCACCGTCGGCCCGATCCGCGGCTTCGTGCTCGAGAAGGGCATGAAGGGCCTGAGCGCCCCCGCCATCCACGGCAAGGTCGGCCTGCGCGCCAGCATCACGGGCGAAATCGTCATGGACGGCGTGTTCTGCCCTGAAGAAAACGCCTTCCCCGAAGTGCAAGGCCTCAAGGGCCCCTTCACCTGCCTGAACAGCGCCCGCTACGGCATCTCGTGGGGCGCCATCGGTGCCGCCGAAGACTGCTGGCACCGCGCCCGCCAGTACACGCTGGACCGCAAGCAGTTCGGCCGCCCGCTCGCCGCCAACCAGCTCATTCAAAAGAAGCTGGCCGACATGCAGACCGAGATCACGCTGGGCTTGCAAGGCAGCCTGCGCCTGGGCCGCATGAAGGACGAAGGCATCGCCGCGGTGGAAATCACCTCGATCATGAAGCGCAACAACTGCGGCAAGTCGCTGGACATCGCCCGCATGGCGCGCGACATGATGGGTGGCAACGGCATCAGCGACGAGTTCGGCGTGGCCCGCCACCTGGTGAACCTGGAAGTCGTGAACACCTATGAAGGCACCCACGACATCCACGCCCTGATCCTGGGTCGCGCCATCACCGGCATCGCAGCGTTCGCGAACTGATCAGACGCATGAGCACCAAGCCCGCAGCACTCGACGGCATCAAGGTCCTCGATCTGTCCCGCGTGCTCGCGGGCCCGTGGTGCACGCAGATCCTCGCGGACCTGGGCGCCGACGTCGTCAAGATCGAACGCCCCGGCGTCGGCGACGACACGCGCACCTGGGGGCCGCCGTTCGTGAAGGACGCGAACGGCCATGACACCGACCAGGCCAGCTACTTCACGTCCTGCAACCGCAACAAGCGCTCGGTCACCATCGACATGGCCACGCCCGAGGGGCAGGCGCTGCTGCAGCAGATGGCGGCGCAGGCCGACATCGTGGTCGAGAACTTCAAGACCGGCGGCCTCAAGCAGTACGGCCTCGACCAGGAAAGCCTGCGCGCGGCCAACCCGCGCCTCATCTACTGCAGCGTGACCGGCTTCGGCCACGACGGCCCGTACGCCGAGCGCGCGGGCTACGACCTGATGATCCAGGCCATGACCGGCATGATGAGCATCACCGGCCGCCCCGACGGCGAGCCCGGCGGTGGTCCGCTGCGCGTGGGCGTGGCGCTCACCGACCTCTTCACAGGCGTGTACGCCAGCACCGCCATCCTCGCGGCGCTGCAGGTGCGCGACCGCACGGGCGAAGGCCAGCACATCGACATGGCGCTGCTCGACGTGGGCATGGCCATCCTCGCCAACCAGGCGAGCGCTTTCCTCAACACCGGCAAGGCGCCGGGCCGCCAGGGCAACACACATCCGAGCCTCGCGCCTTACCAGGACTTTCCGACGCAGGACGGCGCGATGCTGCTGGCCATCGGCAACAACGGCCAGTTCGCGCGTTTCTGCGAAGCCGCCGGCCACGCCGAATGGGCCGCCGACGAACGCTTTGCGACCAACACGCTGCGCGTGAAACACCGCGGCGTGCTGATCCCGATGATGGAAGAACTCACGCGCACCCGCACCACCGCCGATTGGGTGGCGCTGCTCGAAGACAAGGCCGTGCCCTGCGGCCCCATCAACGACATCGCGCAGGCCTTCGACGACGCGCAGGTCCAGGCGCGCGGCCTGGCCGTCACGCTGCCGCGCGACGCGGGCGACGGCATCGCCAGCATCACCGGCGTGGCGAGCCCGTTGCGCCTCACGGCCACGCCGCCGGTGCTGCGTCGCGCACCGCCCGCGCTCGGACAGCACACGCAAGAGGTGCTGGCCGAGATGGGCGTCGACGCCTCGCGCTTCGAGGCATTGCGCGCCGCCGGGGTGGTCTGACACACTGGCGGGCATGACGCGCCCGCCTGCTTCGTCTCCTGTTGCTTCCGCAGCCGATGCGGCCCCGTTCGCGGTGCTGCGCATCGACCACGTCGTGCTGCGCGTGCGCGACGCCGCGCGGTCCATGGCCTTCTATTGCGACGTGCTCGGCTGCACGCTCGAGAAGCGCCGCGACGACCTCGGCCTCGTGCATCTGCGCGCCGGCAGCAGCCTCATCGACCTCGTCACGCACGATGGCAAGCTGGGCCGCCAGGGCGGCGCGCTGGCCGGGCGCGAGGGGCGCAACGTCGATCACCTGTGCCTGCGCATCGAGCCTTTCGATGAAGCCGCGATCCGCGCGCGCATGGCGCGGCATGGCGTGCCGGTGCAGGGCGAGGTGCAGAACAACTTCGGGGCCGAGGGCAGTGGTCCTTCGATCTACATCGAAGATCCCGATGGCAACGGCGTCGAGCTGAAGGGCCCCGCGGCCTAGACTCTGCGGCGCGTTGACACGCCGCTGCTGACGCAGAATCGGCGCGCGCCATCCGGCGCTAAACAATCATTCAGGGGGATTCCACATGACCGAACATCCGTTCGCCGCGCGCGTTGCCGCGCGGCTTCTTGCACTCGCGGGCGCCGCCTCGCTGCTGGCCGCCTGCGGCACGCGCCAGCCTGCGGCCCCCGAACCCCCGCCGCCCGAAGCCACGGCGCGCAACAGCGTGCTCATGGCGCCCGTGGCCTACGGCACCACCGCCAAGGGCGTCACGCTGTCGAAGGCGGACGATTCGTGCGACGTGCCCGCCTCGCTGCGCCAGGCCGTGCAGGACCAGCTGCTCGCGCCCTACGAGTTCCTGCTCGCACCGCCGCTGCCCGCCAATGCGCAGGGCGCGCCCGTGCTGAAGCTGGAAATCACCGACCTGCTCGCGAACGCGGGCGGCCTCTACGGCGGCCCCAAGATCGTCCAGCTGCGCGGCACGCTGGAGCGCGACGGCGCGGCGCCTGCCAAGTTCACGGCGCAGCGCCAGATGTTCATCTACTTCGGCATGCCGCGCAGCACCTGCAGCATGGTCGGTGTCGTCACCTACAAGCTGGGCGAGGACATCGCGCAGTGGCTGCAGAAGCCGGTGGACGGCGCGGTGCTGGGCGAACGCTGAAGCGCGGCCGGGCGCGTGGCGCTCAGCCGCCGCGCCCCATCACCGCCACCGCGAACACCACCACGCCCAGCGCGAGGTTCAGCGTCACCAGCTGGCGCACGGTGTTCAGCCGCGCCGCCGCCACGGGCCAGGCGCTGTCGTCCACCGCGCGGCGCAGCGCGCGGAACACCGAGGCGCGGATGTAGACGTAGACCGCCGCCATCACGAGCGCAATGCCCATCATGGCCTCGACGCGCCAGTGCACGGCGCGAAAGCCGCCGGTCGCGAGGATCATCGCGAAGCCGCTCACGAACAGCAGCGTGACCGACGCGTCCACCCCGATGAAGAAGCGCCGCAGCGTCGCGGCCATCATGCGCAGGCGCAGCGGCGGCTCCAGCGTGGCGACAGCGGCGGGGCGCACCGCGAAGTGCATGACGGCCATGCCGCCGACCCAGAAGGCGGCGCACAGCAGGTGAATGAAGAGGGGAGCGAGGTAGGACATGGGCTCCGATCAGAACACCGAACCGTGCGCGCACGCAACGCAAGCCCCCATGCCCTTCAACCCGTCGCGCCGCGCCCGCGCGTGCTCGCGCGGGGCTTGCCGATGCCCGTGCCCGCGATCGAATCGGCATAGCGCTTCATGTCCGCCACCACCTGTCGCAGCAGCGTTGCCGCGGCCGGCGGCAGCAGGCGGCCGTGCCGCGACACGATGTGCGAGCGCCCCTGCGACAGCAGCGGGTTCTTCATCGGCAGCTCGACCAACGCCGGATGGTCGGCGTTGGGCGTGAGCGAGATGCGTGTGCCCAGCGTGTAGCCCAGGCCCGCCGACACGAAGTGGCCCAGCGCGCTGAACGAGGTGGTGGTCAGCAGCGCGGGCAGCCGCACGCCCTCGCTGATCTCGGCCGCCTCGATGTGCTGGCGCACGCCGAAGTTGCGGTGCAGCGTGGCGCCGGGGTAGGGCAGCAGGTCGGCCAGCTTCAGCGGGCGATCGAGCTGCGCGAGCGGGTGCGAGCCCAGCACCATGGCCTGGATCGGCTGCGCGTGCGACTGGTGCGAGGTGAGCCGCTCGTCCTTCGGCGGCTGGAACAGCATGCCGATGTGGGCACGTTCCTCGATCACGCGGCGCACGATCTCGTCGGTGCTGGCCACATCGAGGTTCACCGTGATCTTCGGGTGGCTGGCCATGAAGATGCGCAGGCTGTGCCGCATGAGCCAGTCGACATAGCCTTCGCCGGCCACGATGTCGATGTGGCCGCTCTCGATCTTGCGGATGCTGTCCATCTGCGCCAGCAGGTGCTGCCTTTGTCCCTGCTGCCGGCGCACGTAGCCGGCCAGCAGCTGGCCCGCGTCGGTGGGCACCACGCCGCGTCCGTGGCGCTCCAGCAGCGGCAGGCCGCACTCGGTCTCCAGGATGCCGATGGCGCGGCTCACGGCCGACGGGTCCATGTCGAGCACGTCGGCCGCACCGCGCACCGAGCCGCTGTCGAGCACCTGCATGAAGTAGCGCACCCGGCGGGTGTCGAGCTTGTCGTCCATGGCGGTCGTCTCCGAGTGTTGCATTCAATGCAACGAATATCCTTATTTGCGGTCATTGATGCAAGAGGCTCGCAGCCCGAAACTCGCCGGCACCCCTCGAAAACGCCCATCCCGCCCCACCAATGACCTCCGCCGCCTCCACGATTGCAGCCGTCGCGCCGTCCACCGCCGCCGGCAAACTCAAGCTCCTCGTCGTCACCCTGGTCCTCGTGGCCGTGGCCGAACTGATCGGCCCGACGCAGTTCAGCGTCGGCCCCGGCAAGGTGGTGCTGCTGCCGATGCTGTGGGCGCTGCTCATGGCCGCCGCCTGGGGCATTGCGCACCGGCGCGTGCCGGGCGTGGTGCGTGTGGCCACGGCGCAGCAGTCGCTGGCCGGCGGCCTGCTCAACGCAGGCCTGCTGCTGTTCGTGGTGAAGCTGGGCCTCACGGTCGGCGCCGCGCTGCCGCAGGTGAAGCAGGCCGGCTGGGCGCTGCTGTTCCAGGAGTTCGGCCATGCGCTGGGCACCCTGGCGCTGGGCCTGCCGCTGGCGCTGCTGCTGGGCATCAAGCGCGAGGCCGTGGGCGCCACCTTCTCGGTGGGCCGCGAGGGCAATCTCGTGATCATCGGCGAGAAGTACGGCATGGCCTCGCCCGAAGGCCGCGGCGTGCTGGCCGAGTACATCACCGGCACCGTGCTGGGCGCGCTGTTCATCGCGGTGCTGGCGGGCTTCATCGCCAGCCTGCACATCTTCGACCCGCGCTCGCTGGCCATGGGCGCCGGCGTGGGCTCGGGCAGCCTGATGGCGGCGGCGCTGGGCGCCATCGCCGCGCAGAGCCCGGCCGAGATGCTGCCGCAGCTCACGGCGATTGCCGCCGCATCGAACCTGCTGACCACCGTGGCCGGCTTCTACTTCACGCTGTTCCTGTCGCTGCCGCTGTGCTCGTGGCTCTACGGCAAGCTGGAGCCGGTGCTGGGCCGCTTCTCGAAGCATGGCGCACAACAGGGCGCGGCCGTGGACGCGGGCGCGAACGTCTCGAGCGCCGACGTGGCCCACGCCGCGCCGACCTCGCTGCGCGACACGCTGCTGGCCTGGCTGGTGGTGGGCGGCGGCGTGCTCATCGGCAATGCCGTGACCTACAAAGTGCCGGTGCTGGTGTCGCTCGAAGGCGTGCTCGCCGTGGTGGCGATTGCCGGCGCCGTCGAAGCCATCAAGCGCTTCGTGCCGCGCCTGCCGATGGTGCTGGTGCTCTCGGTGGTGGCCACCGTGGTCGGCATCCCGGGCCTGTTCCCGTTCTCCGACGCGCTGATCGCCCTTACCGCCAAGCTCAACTTCCTGGCCTTCACCACGCCGGTGCTGGCGCTGGCCGGCTTCTCGGTCGCCAAGGACCTGCCCGTGTTCCGCCGCCTCGGCTGGCGCATCGTGGTGGTGTCGCTCACCGCCACCGCCGGCACCTTCCTCGGCGCGACCTTCATCGCCGAGTTCTTCCACTGATTTCATCCCACGAGAGATTCACGCCATGTACCGCGACCCCGAGATTGCCGAAGACACCCGTGCCCGCATGCTCAGCTGGCGCCGCGACATCCACGCCAACCCCGAGACCGCCTTCGAGGAACACCGCACCGCCAACGTGGTGGCCAATGCGCTGATGCTCATGGGCCTGCCCGTGCACCGCGGCCTGGCCGGCACCGGCGTGGTCGGCACGCTGAAGAACGGCGACGGCCCCAGCATCGCGCTGCGCGCCGACCTCGACGCGCTCAACATGCAGGAGCTGGGCACGCAGGCGCATGCCTCCAAATGCGTCGGCAAGATGCACGCCTGCGGCCACGACGGCCACACGGCGATGCTGCTGGGTGCGGCCGAGCACCTGTCGCGCCACAAACCGTTCAAGGGCACGGTGCACTTCGTGTTCCAGCCCGCCGAGGAAAACGAAGGCGGCGGCCGCGTGATGGTGGAAGAGGGCCTGTTCGAGCAGTTCCCGGCCGACGCCGTCTACGGCATGCACAACTTCCCGAGCCTGCCGCGCGGGCGCTTCGCGATCCGCAAGGGCACCATGACGGCCTTTCTCGACACCTTCGAGATCGTCATCACCGGCAAGGGCGCCCACGGCGCCATGCCCGAGACCGGCATCGACTCGGTGGTGATCTCGGCCCAGCTCATCAACGCGCTGCAGACCATCGTGAGCCGGCGCACCGGCGCCACCGACGCGGCCGTGGTCAGCGTCACGCAGATCCACGGCGGCGACACCTGGAACGTCATTCCCGAGACCGTGGTGCTGCGCGGCACCGTGCGCACGCTCGACGCCGCCATCCAGGACAAGACCCAGGCGGCGATGCAGCAGATCTGCGACGGCGTGGCCGCCACGCACGGCGCCAAGGTGGCGCTCGAATACCGCCGCGGCTACCCCGGCGTGGTCAACACGCCGGCCGAGACCGACGCGGCCATCGCGGCGGCGGCCAGCCTGGTCGAGCTCGAACAGGTGCACACCGACATCCCGCCCGCCATGGGCTCGGAAGACTTCGCCTTCATGCTGCAAAAGCGCCCCGGCGCCTACATCGGCATCGGCGCGGGCGAGGGCCCGAACGATCCGAACGTGCACAACCCGTACTACGACTTCAACGACAACATCCTGCCGCTCGGTGCGGCCTACTGGGTGGCGCTGGTCAAACAGCAGCTTCCGGTCGCATGATGCGCTGATGCTCTCCGCCTTCGACATCTTCAAGATCGGCATCGGGCCGTCCAGCTCGCACACCGTCGGGCCGATGCGCGCGGCGCTGCTGTTCGCGCAATCGCTCGAACGGCGCGGCCTGCTCGCGCAGGTCGCACGGCTGCACGTCGACCTGTTCGGCTCGCTCGGCGCCACCGGCCACGGCCACGCGACCGACCAGGGCGTGATCCTGGGCCTCTTCGGCGACGCCCCCGACACCGTGCGGCCCGAGACCGTGCAGCCGCGCCTCGACGCGCTGCGCCGCACCGGCCAGCTCGCGCTGCTGGGCACCACGCCCATCGCCTTCGATCGCGTGCGCGACATCGCCTTTCGCGGCGAAGAGTCGCTGCCCGAGCATCCGAACGCGATGCGCTTCACCGCCTTCGCGGCCGACGGCGCCGTGCTCGCCGAAGGCACCTACTTCTCGGTCGGCGGCGGCTTCGTCGTCGAGGGCGGGCAGGCGGTGGCGCAAACGGCCGCCGCGGCAGCGGCCGTGCCGCATCCCTTCACGACCGGCGACGAGCTCATGGCGCAGTGCCGGGCGCACGGCATTTCCGTGGCCACGCTGGTGCTGCGCAACGAATGCGTGTGGCGGCCCGAGGCCGAGGTGCGCGCGGGCCTGCTGCGCATCTGGGGCGTGATGCAGCAGTGCGTGCAGCGCGGCTTCGGCATCGACAACCCGCTGGCCGCGCAGGCGCTGCCCGGCCCGCTGCGCATGCGCCGCCGCGCGCCCGAACTGCACCGCGAGCTGCTGGCACAGGCCGGCGCCGCCGATCCGCTCGCGGCCATGGACTGGGTCAACGCCTTCGCGATGGCGGTGAACGAGGAGAACGCGGCCGGCGGCCGTGTCGTCACCGCGCCCACCAACGGCGCGGCCGGCGTGGTGCCCGCCGTGATGCACTACTACCAGCGCTTCGTGCCGCAGGCCAGCGACGAGGGCATCGTCGACTTCCTGCTCACAGCGGCGGCCATCGGCATGCTCTACAAGACCAACGCCTCCATCTCGGGCGCCGAGGTCGGCTGCCAGGGTGAAGTGGGCGTGGCCTGCTCGATGGCGGCCGGCGCGCTTGCCGCCGTGCTCGGCGCCACACCCGCGCAGGTCGAGAACGCGGCCGAGATCGGCATGGAACACAACCTGGGCCTGACCTGCGACCCGGTCGGCGGCATGGTGCAGATTCCCTGCGTGGAGCGCAATGCGATGGGCGCCGTGAAGGCCATCAACGCCTCGCGCATGGCACTGCGCGGCGACGGCAGCCACTACGTCTCGCTCGACGCCGTGATCCGCACCATGAAGCAGACCGGCGAGGACATGAAGTCCACGTACAAGGAGACCTCGCTGGGGGGGCTTGCGGTGAACGTCGTGGAGTGCTGAGCCCGCTGCGTCAGAATGGCCGGCTCCCTGTCCTGAACACAGAAAGCCGAGGCCCCATGACCCGCACCGTCGCCGACAAGCGCGCCGCCTTCCGCGCCCTCCACGAACAAGGCTGCTTCGTCATTCCCAACCCCTGGGACACCGGCAGCGCGCGCTACCTCGAAGGCCTGGGCTACCAGGCGCTGGCCACCACCAGCTCGGGCTTCGCGTGGTCGCAAGGCCATGCCGACGGCGCCCTGTCGCGCGACCAGATCCTCGCCCACCTGCGTGAACTCGTGGCCGCCACCGACCTGCCGGTGAACGCCGACTTCGAGAACGGCTTCGCCGCCGACGCGCAGGGCGTGGCCGAGAGCGTGCGCCTCGCGGTCGAGACCGGTGTGGCGGGCCTGTCGATCGAGGACTCGACGGGCAACCCCGACGACCCGCTGTTCCCCATCGACGTGGCGGTCGAACGCCTGCGCGCCGCGCGCCGGGCCATCGACGCGGCGGGTGGCGACACGCTGCTCGTGGGCCGCGCCGAGAACTTTTTTGCCAACCGCCCCGACCTGGACGACGCCATCGCGCGCCTGCGCGCGTATGCCGAGGCCGGCGCCGACTGCCTCTACGCGCCCGGCATCAAGACGCGCGAGCAGATCGCCGCCGTGGTGGCCGCCGTCGCGCCCAAGCCGGTCAACCTGCTGGTCGGCGCGACCAGCGAGCTCACGATGGCGGACATCGCCGCGCTCGGCGTGCGCCGCGTGAGCGTGGGCGGCGGCATGGCGCGCGCGGCCTGGGGCGGCTTCATCCGCGCTGCGCGCACGCTTGCCGAGCAAGGCCGCTTCGACGGCTTTGCCGATGCCACGCCGGGCGCCGAGCTGAACGCCTTCTTCCGTCCGTTCGCCGACTAGCCTCAGCATCGTGGATGCGCTGCTCGCCGAGATCCGCGCCTGCCGCGCATGCAAGGCGCACCTGCCGCTCGGGCCGCGCCCGATCGTGCAGGCCAGTGCGAGCGCGCGGCTGCTGATCGTCGGCCAGGCGCCCAGCCTCACGGTGCACCAGACCGGCGTGCCGTGGAACGACAAGAGCGGCGACCAGCTGCGCCGCTGGCTCGGCATCGACCGCGAGCTGTTCTACGACGCGACGCGCATCGCGATCGTGCCCATGGGCTACTGCTACCCGGGCCGCGGCAAGAGTGGCGACCTGCCGCCGCGCAAGGAGTGCGCGCCGCTGTGGCACGACCGCCTGCTGGCACAGATGCCGCACATTGCGCTGACGCTGCTCATCGGGCAGTACGCGCAACGCCACTTCCTCGGCAAGGCCGCGCGCGGCGGCGTGACGGAGACCGTCGAGGCCTTTGCGGACTACGCACCGCGCTTCGTTCCGCTGCCGCATCCATCGCCGCGCAACACCGCGTGGTTCCAGCACCATCCGTGGTTCGAGCGCGAGGTGCTGCCGGTGCTGCGCGAGCGCGTGCAGCAGGCGCTCAGCGCTTCCTAGGGGCCGACGGCCGCCTCGGCGGCTTCGCCTCCAGCACCAACTCGGCCGGCAGCGCATCGTTCCACGACTCGGTGAAGTAGGCGCGGTCGCTCGGCACCAGCTGCGGCAGCACCTCGCGCAGCAGGCCCAGCGAGTGCTCGGCCGCCTTCAGGTCGCCCGCGTGCGCCGCGTACCACGCGTGCTCGAACAGCAGGCTGCCCTGCTGCAGGCCGGGGTAGCGGCGTCGCCCGGCCTGGTGGTCGGCCAGCCGCGCCTGCGCCACGTCGACCCAGCGCGCGGGCCAGTTCGCGGTGTCGAAGGCGTCGGCGAGTGGGCCCGCGAGTTTCGACATGGCGGCCGGGTCGAGCGGCTTCTGCGCGCGGAACTGCGCGAGCGTGGGTTGCGCGTCGGGCCGGCAGTGGCCGCGCGCGATGCGCATCAGGTAGATCGCGTTCCATGCCGAGCGGCCCTGGCCGTCGGTGTGGCCGCACAGCCATTCGCTGAAGGCGATCCACTGCACCGCGCGGCGCGTGGTGTCGGCCCGGTGGCCGTCGTGCGCGAGCGCCGGCAGGTCGCCCAGGCCCACACGGTCGAACAGCCACGCGGCCATGCCCATGTTGGCCGCCACGTGCTGCGCGGCGTCGAAGGAGTGCGACTCGAAGGCCGCGGCCAGCGCTTCGCCGAAGCGCTGCAGCGACTCTTCGGCCAGCGCGGCGGCGGCCGGGCGGTCGTCGACGGCCAGCGCGAGGGCGCGCGAGCGGCAGGCCAGTGCCCACAGGTTGCACCACTCGAAGCGCACGTCGGGGTGGTGGCGCAGCACCAGCGCACGCGCCGGGTCTTGCGCCATGCCGCCCAGCAGCGACTGCGCCAGCGGCAGGTCGCGCGCGGTGTAGGCGCACCAGGCCGAGACGATGCATTCCATGGCGCCCAGGTAGTCGTTGCCCGCCACGTGGTGCGCGAGCCGCTGCTTCTTGAGCGCCTGCAGCCGCCGGCGCGCCTGTTCGTTGTCGCCGAGCCGGCGCCACAGCATCGCTTCGTTGAGCGTGACCAGCGCGCGCTGGAAGTCGCTGGCGGCCAGCGTGCCGGCCAGGCGGATGGCCTCGAGCGCGCTGCCGCCGGTTCCGCCTGCGACCGGCGACATCAGCCGGCCCTGGCGCGCGGCCTGCTGCGAGGCGACCAGCTGTTTCCAGAATGCGGCGTCCTGCAGGTGCACGGCGTCGGGCGGCGTGATCGTGCCGGCGGCCTGTGCCTTGCGCGAACGCAGGCCGAGAAACGACGCCACCTCGGCGGCGGTCGCCGGGCGGTTGTCCACGAGCAGGCGCAGGCGCTTGGCCTGCGCGGCCGGCAGCCAGAACGGGCCCTGGCTGCGCCGCTCGGCGTTGAGAAAGCGCGGCTCGCGCTGCAGGTCTTCGCCCCAGCCGACCTCCAGGCCCCAGGCCTTGAAGTCGCGGAACGCGCGGCTCACGACCATGCGCAGCGTGCTGGCGTCGGACACCTCGCCGCGCAGGTCGGCCAGCCGCACGACACCGCTGCCGCCGCCGTGGGCATGGGCGTGCTGCATGCGCACCAGCAGCCACAGCGACTGGAAGGCCGCGCGCCGTCCGTCGACGGACTGCGGCGAGGTGAGTTCGATGGAAAGAAGGGCAGGGGAGGCGGTGGAGGGCACGTCCCGGATTGAACCTCAAATTGCCCGCGGCTTCCTGAAGAAACCGCAGGCGGGGTTCAACGGGTCAGTAGCGGTTGCGGTCGACCAGCTCGGGGACTTCGCTGCGGCCGATGCCCAGGTCGCGCAGGTCGTGGTCGCTCATGCCCGCCAGCAGCTGCACGTCGTCGCGGGCGCGGCGGCGTGCCACGGCGCGGCGGCGCCAGTCGTGCAGGGCGTGCAGCAGGCGTTGATGAAAAGACGGTGGCTTCGGCGCGGTCACGGTGGGCTCCTGGTAGGGGAGCGCTCATCTTCCGGCGGCGCGTGCTATTGTGGAAGTTGAGATTTCTGACACATTCAATCAGCATTCCTGATGCGACAGCTCAACCTCGACCAACTGCGCACGCTCATCGCCATCGCCGACCTGGGCACCTTCTCGGCGGCAGCGCAGGCGCTGCACCTGGCGCAGCCCACCGTGAGCCTGCACATCAGCGAGCTCGAATCGCGCCTGGGCGCGCAGCTGGTGGTACGCGGCAACCGCCGCGTCACGCCCACCGCGGCCGGCGCGGCGCTGGTCGAGCGCGGGCGCAAGCTGCTGCGCGACACCGACGAGGCGGTGGAGGCCGTCAAGCGCCAGGCCGAGGGCCGCACGGGCCGCGTGCGGCTGGGCACCTCCACCGGCGTGGTGGTCGACCTGCTGCCGCAGGTGCTCGAGGCGCTGGGCGTGGGCCATGCGGGCATCGACGTCGAGGTGAGCATCCTCGGCTCGGCCGAGGCGATGGCGCGGCTGGCGGCGGGCACGCTCGACATCGGCCTGGTGGCGATGCCGCAGCCGCTGCAGCGCGACCTGGTGGTCACGCCGTGGCGCACGCAGCCCATGATGGCCTTCGTGCCGCCGCGCTGGAAGGCGCCCAAGCGCGCCACGCCGGCCTGGCTGGCGACGCAGCCGCTGATCTTCAACGACGCGACCACGCACATGTACCGGCTGTCGATGGAGTGGTTTGCCGCGGCCGGCTTTGCGCCGCGCGCGCGCATCGAACTCAACTACGACGCGGCGATCCGCAGCCTGGTGGCGGCGGGTTATGGCGCGGCGCTGCTGCCGCTGCAGCAGACCACCGACGCGGCGCTCAACGAGCGCATGCAGATCGTGCCGGTCACGCCCAAGCTCACGCGCCGCCTGGGCATCGCGCACCGCCCGCATGCCACGCTCGACGGCGCCACGCAGAGCGTGCTGAAGGTGCTGACGGCGTTCCGCCAGCTCTGAGTGCCGTCAGCCCGGCCCGGGCTTGGGGCCGCGCGTGCCCAGCGAGAGGATCTCGTTGGCGTTGACGATGGCCGCGGCGATGTCTTCCATGGTGGTGCGCTTGCTCATGGCCTGTTCGCGGATCAGGTCGTGGGCCTGGCCTTCCGACACGTCATGCGTCTTCATGAGGATGCTCTTGGCCTCGGCCAGCTGGCGCACGCCGAGCAGCTTGGCTTCGGTCTTGCGCAGGCGCCGCGCGAGCGAGCGGCTTTCCTTGTGCGCTTCGCGCGCGACCACCAGCGCCGACAGCAGGCCGAACGAGCGCACCGGCGACGGCAGCACGGCCTTGGCGCGGATCTCGAGCACGGCCTCGATGATGGTCGGGTTCTCGTAGGTCACGACGGCGATGACGGCGGGGGCGTCCTCGCTCTGGGTCCATTCGAAGCGCAGGTTGATGAAGTCGGGCTGCACGGCCATGAAGGCCACGTCGATGCCCTCGGGCAGGTGCTGCACGGGCGGCCAGAAGGCCTGCACCTGGCAGCCGATGCGCTGCAGTTGCTGGGTGAGCTGCCGGCCGTCTGCGTCGTCGGGGTGGATCACCGCGATCTTCAGCAGCCGCAGCTCCTTGAGCTGCGGTGGCGTCACCCGCAGGGTGTGTCGCTTGGGGGCTGTGCTGTCCACGGTCAGGGCTTTCGTGGGACGCTCTTGTTGTGCGCGCTGCTGTTCAGGGCACGTGCAAAGGACACCGGGTACTCCCCTCCGCGAATTTCCCCCGCCCTTCGGGCTCCTCCTTGATTTCGCTGCGGGGAGCACCCAGTGCCCTGTGCACGAGGGCGCGCTGTCGGTTTGCGCCTGATCAACGACTGCTCCTCGCAACGCTCACGCTGATGGGGTGCCTTGCGCAGCGAAATCAAGGAGGAGGCCGCAGGCCGGGGGACATTCGCGGAGCAAGGTGCCCCGTCGGCGTGAGCGCGCCCTGAAGCATCTCGCGCAACAAAAAGGAAGGAGCGCAACCTCATCCTAGAGCTCCAGCGCATCGAGCCGCGCCGTCCAGTCGCCCAGCGAGTGGGTGACAAGGTACGGGTCCGGGTACACCGGGCGCGTCGCCTGGCGCACGATGGTGAACTGCCCGTGCGCGTCGACGCGGCCGATGCGCGGGTACAGGCAGGTGTGGTGGTTGGTCGGGTCGATCTTCACGCGGCCCTGCGGCGCATCGAACTCGCTGCCCAGGATGTGCGGAAGGATCTCCGCGATGCCGTCCGTGCCCGCCTGCCGGAACGCGTTGGCGAAGATGTGCATCTGGAAGTACGAGGCCTCCCAGCACAGGTTGGGCACGCAGCCGTCGCCGAAGCGCGCGCGCAGCCGCGCCAGGCAGCGCTGGTTGGCGGGCGAATCGATCGATTGGAAATACGGCGCCGCCGTGAAATGGCCCGTGGCCACGCCCGGGCCCATCTGCGAGATCTCGGCCTCCGAGGTGGTGAGGCTCGAGATGGGCATCGTCTTCGGGTCGAAGCCGGCCTCGGCATAGGCGCGGTACAGGCTCGCGGTGGAATCGCCCACCACCGTCGAGAAGATGAAGTCGGGCCGCTTGTCGTGGATGTCGTCCATGATCGCGCGGTAGTCCTTCTCGGTGGCGTCGAGTGCCACGTAGCGCTCGCCGAGTTTTTCGCTGCCGGGGCGCTGCATCACCAGCTCGCCCATGATGCGGTTCGACTCGTAGGGGTAGATGTAGTCGGAGCCGATCAGGTACACGCGCGAACCGAAGTTCGTGGTCATGAACTCGGCCAGCTGCACGCTGTTCTGGTTGGGCGCCGCGCCCGTGTAGATCACGTTGCCCGAGTACTCGAAGCCTTCGTACAGCGTGGGGTAGAACAGCAGCTTGTTCCACTTCTCGATCACCGGGATCACGGCCTTGCGGCTGCTCGACATGTAGCAGCCGAAGAGCACGTTCACGCGGTCCTGCACGATCAGCCGCTCGGCCAGCTGGGCGTAGCGCACGGGGTTCGATTGCGGGTCGTAGCGCACGGCCACGAGCTCGCGGCCGTCGACGCCGCCGGCCGCGTTGATCTCCTCGATGGCCAGCAGCGCGCCCTGCAGCTGCGACAGGCCGATGGTCGAGGTGACGCCGGTCTCGGAATACAGAATGCCGACGCGAAGAGGGTCCCTGTCAGCCACTGGGGTGTCTCCTGGATGTGTGGGCCCTCATTGTGTGCTCCTCCCTGGCTTTCTTCATTCGGTCGGTCAATGGGCGGCGGCCAGCCGCGTGCTCATGCGGGCCAGCCGCGCGGGCAGGCTGCGCGCGTCGTCGGCGATGCAATAGTTGCGCCAGCCGAAGATGCGCCGCACGTACGCGTCGGCTGCGCCGTCCACCGCGATGCAGGCGCTGCGCACGCCGGCGTCGCGCGCCTCGGCCACGGCCTGGCGGGCGTCTTCGATCAGGTACTTCGGGTCGTGCACGTCGATGTCCGAGGGCGCGCCGTCGGTCACCAGCAGGATCGCGCGCGGCCCGGCCGGCTCGGCCTGCAGGTGCGAGGCCGCATGGCGCAGCGCGGCGCCCATGCGCGTCGAGTAGCGCCCGCGCACCGCGCCGATCATGGCGCGCGAGGGCGCGGCCAGCGGCTGTCCGAATTCGAGCAGGCGGTAGTAGTACACCTCGGCGCGCGTGTTCGACGAGAAGCCGTGGATGGCGAGCCGGTCGATGCCGCGCGCGTTCGAGGCGGCGAGCAGCAGCGCGGCCTGCTTCTCCAGGTCGAGCAGCGACACGGCGCCGTCGCCGTGGCCCGCGTCGTTGGCCGACTCGGAGAGGTCGAGCAGCACCAGCACGCTCGACGGGCGCGGGCCCTTGCCGGGGCGCATGAACAGCCGCGCATCGGGCCGCAGGCGCAGGCGGCGATCGACCAGCACTTCGATGGCCGCGTTCAGGTCGATGTCGTCGCCTTCCCACTGGCGGCGCAGGCGGTGCGTGCGGTCGAGGTGGCGCGCGCGAGGCAGGGCGAGCGGCACGATGCGCTCGTTGCCCGCCGCTGTTGAAGTGCCCGCCGCGCCCAGGCCCTGCCACGCGGGCAGCTTCTCGATCACCGTGCACCAGTCGGGGCGCAGGCGCTCCTGCGTGCGGTCCCATTCGGGGTAGGCGTAGCGGCCGAGTTCCATGTCGGCGATGCCTTCGGGTGGCGCTTCGTTGTCTTCGCTCTGGGCATCCGACGATGGCGGTGGCCGCACGCCGGTCTGCTGCAGCGCGATGGCTTCGTCGGGCGGCGTCTCGGCCTCGCCGAAGTCCCACAGGTAGCTGTTGTCGTCGCGCCAGGGCGCGGGCACGGCGTAGTCCTGCGGCTCGAAGCGCACGCGCATCTGGCCCAGGTCGTTGGCGAGGATCGAGGCGACGGCGCGGAAGGCGTCGTAGTCCTCCAGCCCCGCGCGCGAGACGGTCTCGTCGAACAGGCGGCGCGCCTTGTTCACCCAGTGGTTGTCGTCGGGCGTCTCGGCGCGCAGCAGCACGCGGTCCATGCGCGCGACCAGCGCGGCAAAGCGCAGGTCGAGCGGATCGGGCGCGGGCGGCAGCGCGGCGACGAACCAGCCGTGCAGGCCGGGAAAGTCGCGGCACAGCAGCCGTTCGACGCGCGCGTCTTCGAGGGCCGAGACCACGGCGATGCCCATCGGCTTGAGCGTGCGCGCCGGTCGCGCAGGCGTCGAGTGGCGCAGGTGCGCGACTGCATGCGCCACCATCGCGCGGTGCAGGGGAACGGCTTCGTCGCCCTCGGGCAGCAGCAGCCGGCGGCCCACGAGTACCGCCCGCGCACCGGCCAGCGGCTGCACGTCGACATCGACGCCGGCCAGCCCGCGCGCCAGCAGCGAGAGGGCGCCGAACCCGTTGTTCATCCGAACTGCGCCTCGACAAAGCCCTGCAGCGCGCTGGCCATGTCGGGGTCGTCGGTGAGGGCGCGCGTCATCGTCATGTCGCAGCTGTCGCGCGGCGACACGCCGTCGCGGATCAGCACGCCCGCGTAGATCAGCATGCGCGTCGACACACCCTCGTCGAGCCCGCGGTGCTTGAGCTCGCGCGAGCAGTGCGCAATGACCACCAGCTTCGTGGCGAGCTCGATGCCGACGCCGGCCTCGTGCGCGACGATCTCCGCTTCGAGCGCGCCATCGGGGTAGTCGAACTCCAGTGCCGCGAAGCGCTGGCGCGTCGAGGGCTTCATGTCCTTCGCGCTGCTCTGGTAGCCGGGGTTGTACGACACCACCAGCTGGAAGTCGGGGTGCGCGTGCACCAGCTCGCCCTTCTTGTCCAGCGGCAGGATGCGGCGCGCGTCGGTCAGCGGGTGGATCACCACGGTGGTGTCCTGCCGCGCCTCCACCACCTCGTCGAGGTAGCAGATGCCGCCGTGGCGCACCGCGAGCGTCAGCGGCCCGTCGTGCCAGGCCGTGCCGTTCGCATCGAGCAGGTAGCGGCCCACGAGGTCCGACGCCGTCATGTCCTCGTTGCACGCGAGCGTGACCAGCGGCCGCCCGAGCGACCACGCCATGTGCTCCACGAAGCGCGTCTTGCCGCAACCGGTCGGCCCTTTGAGGATCAGCGGCATGCGGTGGCGGTAGGCGTGCCGGTACAGCGCCACCTCGTTGCTTGCGGGCCGGTAGAAGGGCTCGGTCTCGATGCGGTAGGCGGCGAGCGGATCGTGCACGGGAGCGTTCATGGCGTGGCGAGCAGTTCCTTGAGGGCGTTGTCGATGAAGCGGGTGTCGGCCAGGCTGCTGCCGCCGCCCGCGAAGTGGCCCCACACGCCGGGGATCGGGCGGCACTCGGCGTTCGGCATGTGCGACACCTCCCATTCGTTGTCGGCCACGGGAAAGTACAGGTCGCGCTCGGCCGGCATCACGATCGCGCGGGCCTTGATGGCGCCCAGCGCCTTCTTGAAGTCGCCCTTGAACACCGGGTTGTCGCTGATGTCGCCGTGCTGCCACGACCACAGCATCGCCAGCAGGTTGTTGGCGTCCTTCTTCAGGAAGAAACCTTCCCAGTAGCCGACCAGGAAATCCTCGAGCGAGCTGAAGCCCAGCGCGCGCCACAGCTCTTGCATGTAGAAGGGCTGCGACAGGCCCCAGCCCGCGTACACGCGGCCCACCGCGCGCAGCCCGCGCGTCGGCGGCGCGGTGTACCAGCCGCCGTTCCACGCGGCATCGGCCGTGAGCGCGGCCTTCACGCCTTCGAGGAACACGATGTTGTGCGGCGCCGTCTTCGCCGAGCCGCAGAAGGGCGCGATGCGCTTCACCATCTCGGGGTAGAGGCACCCCCACTGGTTGGTCTGCTGCGCGCCCATCGACCAGCCCACCACCAGCGCGAGCTGCTCGATGCCGAACTGCTCGGTCACCAGCCGGTGCTGCAGCGTCACGTTGTCGTAGAGCGTGACGTTCGGAAAACGCGCCAGGTTGTAGGGCTCGGGCGTGTTGCTCGGCGAGGACGAGAGGCCGTTGCCCAGCATGTTGGGCACGATGATGAAGTACTTCGCCGGGTCCAGCGCCATGCCGGGGCCGATGAGCCACTCGTTGTCGGTGTGCTGGCCCGAGTACCAGGTCGGATAGACGATGGCGTTGCTCTTCTGTGCGTTGAGCGTGCCGTAGGTCTTGTAGGCGAGCTTCGCGCCGCGCAGGGTGGCCCCCCGCTGCAGCGCGACATCGCCGAGGTCGAAGATGTCGTGGTCCATGGAGCGGTGCTTCAGCGGTGCTTGGCCGGTTCGTTCGGAATGCCCTCGATCGGGCACTCGGGCGTGCCGACCGTGCTGCGCGTGAACGACTCCACCCGCTCGCGCGTGCCCTCGGGGTCGTTGATCCACTGCGTGTAGAAGTTGTAGGGGCAGGCCGCCACGCCCTTGTCGCCGTCGCCCGAGTTGATGGTGCCGGTGTAGCCGCGGTGCACCAGCTTGAACAGGTGGTTCTGCGACTGGCCGTTCTTGCGCGCGTCGCGGATCAGGCCCATCGACAGTTCGGCGTAGTTGATGCCCATCTCTTCCTCGCCGCATTCGCCGAGCGTGCGGCCGTCGAAGCCGATGAGCGCGGAGTGGCCGAAGTACGAGTACACGCCGTCGAAGCCGGCCGCGTTGGCCACCGCCACGTAGGTGTTGTTCATGAAGGCCATGGCCTTGGAGACCATGATCTGCTGCTCCTTGGCCGGGTACATGTAGCCCTGGCAGCGGATGATGAGCTCGGCCCCGCGCATCGCGCAGTCGCGCCAGATCTCGGGGTAGTTGCCGTCGTCGCAGATGATCAGGCTCATCTTCATGCCCTTGGGGCCTTCGCTCACGTAGGTGCAGTCGCCCGGGTACCAGCCCTCGATGGGCACCCACGGCATGATCTTGCGGTACTTCTGGACGATCTCGCCCTGGTTGTTCATGAGGATCAGCGTGTTGTAGGGCGCCTTGTTCGGGTGCTCCTCGTGGCGCTCGCCGGTGAGCGAGAACACGCCCCACACGTTGGCGCGCCGGCACGCGTCCGCGAAGATCGCGGTCTCCTCGCCGGGGATGGCCGACGCGGTGTCGTACATCTCCTTGGCGTCGTACATGATCCCGTGCGTGGAGTACTCGGGAAAGATCACCAGGTCCATGCCCGGCAGGCCTTTCTTCATGCCGACCAGCATCTCGCCGATCTTGCGTGCGTTGTCCAGCACCTCGGCCTTGGTGTGCAGGCGGGGCATCTTGTAGTTAACGACCGCGACGCCGACGCAATCGTTGCTGCTCGAAATATCACCATGTCTCATGACGCTGCTCCTGAAGAGTGGTTGAAGGAAAAAAGAGGAAGGGCTACACGGTCAGGAAAGACCTGACCTTGTCCTGGTCGAGGCTCGCGCGCGCTTCGTCATGCACGATGCGGCCCCGGTCGATGACGAGAAAGCGGTCGGCCAGGTCGAGCGCGAAGCTCAGCACCTGCTCCGACACCACGACGGCGAAGCCGCGTTCGGCGCGCAGCACGTTCAGCGTCTGCGCGATCTCCTTGATGATCGAAGGCTGGATGCCCTCGGTGGGTTCGTCGAGGATCAGCACCTTCGGCTCCGAGATGAGCGCGCGCGCAATCGCCAGCATCTGCTGCTGGCCGCCCGAGAGGTTGCCGGCCTTGCGCTGCTTCATGTCCTTGAGCACGGGGAAGAAGGTGTAGAGGTAGTCGGGCACCGTGCGGTGGCCCGACCTTGCGGCACCGGCGAGGATGTTCTGCTCCACCGTGAGGAACGGAAACACCATGCGCCCCTGCGGCACGAAGGCCAGGCCTTGCGCCACGCGCTGGTAGCTGGGCAGCGTCGTGATGTCGGCATCGCCCAGGCGAATGCTTCCGCCGCGCGCGGGCAAGAGGCCGATGAGCGACTTCAGCAAGGTGGTCTTGCCCATGCCGTTGCGGCCCATGATGGCGACCGCCTCGTCGGGCGCGACGCGCAGCGACACATCGCGGATGACGTGCGATTCGCCATATGCCACGTTGAGTTCGGATACTTCAAGCATCTGGGTTTCTCCTTCTTCTCAATGGCCGAGGTACACGTCGATCACGCGCGGGTCGGCCTGCACTTCGGCCGCCGTGCCTTCGCTCAGCAACTTGCCCTGGTGCAGCACCGTGACGCGGTGCGCGATGCGCTTGACGAAGTCCATGTCGTGCTCGATCACGACCACCGACTTGCCGGCCGAGATGCGCCGCAGCAGGTCGCCGGTCTGCTCGCGCTCGCGCGGGCTCATGCCGGCCACGGGCTCGTCGAGCAGCAGCAGTTCGGGCTCCTGCATCAGCAGCATCCCGATCTCGAGCCACTGCTTCTGCCCGTGGCTGAGCTGCCCGGCGCGGTGGCCCAGGCGATCGGCCAGGAAGACCTGCTCGGCCATCGCGTCGATGCGCGCGCGCACGGCGGGCGTGCGGCGGAAGGTGAGCGACTGCAGCAGGCCGTGCATGCGCGGCAGCGAGATCTCGAAGTTCTCCAGCACCGTGAGGTCTTCGTAGACCGAGGGCGTCTGGAACTTGCGGCCCACGCCGGCGCGCACGATCTCGTACTCGTTCAGGCGACCGAGGTCCTGGCCGTTGAACAGCACGCGGCCCGCGCTGGGCTTGGTCTTGCCGCACACCATGTCGAGCAGCGTGGTCTTGCCGGCGCCGTTCGGGCCGATGATCACGCGCAGCTCGTTGCGCTCCACCGAGAGGCTGAGCCCGTCCACGGCCTTGAAGCCGTCGAAGGACACGGTGAGGTCCTCGATGCGCAGGATCTGCTCGCTCGACGGCGGCACCGCCGAGGCGGCCTGCGGCAGCCCGCCGTTGGGCATCGTCATCGTGGCGTTCATGGCGCCACCTCCGCGGCACCCCGACGGCGCATGAGCCTCTCGCCCAGGCCCGCGAGCCCGTTCGGCATCGCCCACACCACGAGGATGAACACCGCGCCCAGCACGTACAGCCAGCCTTCGGGGAAGGTCTCCGACAGGTACGACTTGAGAAAGCCGATCAAGAGCGCGCCGATCACCGCACCGGGAATCGACAGCCGTCCGCCGACCGCCGCGTAGATCACCATCTCGACCGAGGCCACGACGCCGATCACGCCCGGCGCGATCAGCCCCACCTGCAGGCTGTAGAACGCACCGCCGATGGCCGAAAGCACGGCTGCCACCGCGAACACGAAGGCCTTCATGTGCGCCGTGTTGTAGCCGCTGAAGCGCACGCGGTCTTCCTTGTCGCGGATGGCGATCAGCAGCTTGCCGAAGCGGCTGCGCACGATGGCGAGCGACACCACCATCACGAGCGCGATGGCCGCCACCTCGACGAAGTACATCGTGCGCTTGGCTTCATCGCCCGCGATGTCCCAGCCCAGCAGCGTGCGGAAATCGGTGATGCCGTTGGCACCGCCGGTGTCGCCCTGCTGGCCGACCACCACCACGGTGAGCGTGAGCGCCAGCGACAGCGTGACGATCGCGAAGTACACGCCGCTCACGCGCCGCTTGAAGATCGCGTACGAGAACACGTAGGCCAGCACGGCGGGCACGACGAGGATGCCCACCACGGTCCAGCCCAGCGAGTGGAAGGGTTGCCACCACGCGGGCAGCTGCTCGACGCTGCTCCACACCATGAAGTCCGGCAGCTCGGGCGCCGAGGCCTCGAGCTTGAGGAACATGGCCATCATGTAGCCGCCCAGGCCGAAGAACATGCCCTGGCCCAGGCTCAGCACACCGCCGTAGCCCCAGGTGAGCACCACGCCCACCGCGACGAACGCGAAGGCCAGGTACTTGCTCACGAGGTTGAGGCGGAACGGGTCGAGCGTGAGCGGCAGCACCACGGCCAGCAGCACCAGCACCGCGAGCAGGGCGCCGATGTCGCGCTTGCGTTGAGGAGAAAGACCGTGCATGCCTCAGCTCCTCGACCGCGTGGCGAACAGGCCGTTCGGCCGGAAGTACAGCACCGCGATCACCAGCAGCAGGATCGTGGCCTTGGCCATCGAGCCGCTCATGAGGTACTCGAGCCAGGTCTGCGACTGCGCGATGGCAAAGCCCGAGAGCGCGGTGCCGATGAGGCTCTGCACGCCGCCGAACACCACCACGATGAACGAGTCGACGATGTACAGCTGGCCCGTGCCGGGGTTGGTCGAACCGATCATGGTGAACACCGCGCCCGCGATGCCCGCCAGGCCCGAGCCCAGCGCGAAGGTCATTGCGTCGACGCGGTGCGTGTCGATGCCCACCGCGCCGGCGATGGCGCGGTTCTGCGTCACCGCGCGCACCTTCAGCCCCCACGGCGTGCGGTACAGCAGCAGGTACACGCCGACCGCCACCAGGGCCGTGAGCCCGACGATGAAGATGCGGTTCAGCGGCAGCTGGATGCCCGCCGTCGGCTCCCACGCCCCCGCCAGCCACGAGGCCAGCGGCACGCTCACCTCCTGCGCGCCGAAGATCGAGCGGTAGGCCTGCTGCAGCATGAGGCTCAGGCCCCAGGTGGCCAGCAGGGTGTCCAGCGGGCGGTCGTAGAAGAAGCGGATGAAGCCCCGCTCCAGCACATAGCCGAACGCGAAGGTCACGGCGAACGCGAACGGAATCGCGGCGAACAGGTACAGGTCCATGAAGCCCGGCGCGTAGTGCGCGAAGAAGCGCGCCGCCAGGTAGGTCATGTAGGCGCCCAGCGCCATCAGCTCGCCGTGCGCCATGTTGATGACGCCCATCAGGCCGAACACGATGGCCAGCCCGATGGCCATGAGCAGCAGGATGGTGAACAGGCTCACGCCGTTGAACACCTGCATCACCGCGATGTCGAAGTTCATCGCGTTCAGACCTTCGGGAAGGGGTTGGGCTCGACCAGCTGCGGCGATTCCCACACGATGTCGAACTGCCCGTCGGGCCGCGCGCGGCCCACGCGCACCTTCTTCCACACGTGGTGGTTGGTGGCGTGGATGCGCACCGTGCCCTCGGGCGCCTCGATCTCCACGCCCGCGGCGGCGGCCGTGACCTTGTCCACGTCGAAGGACTTGGCCTTTTCCACCGCCAGCTTCCACAGGTACACGCTGTTGTAGGCCACCTCCATCGGGTCGCCGATCACGCGGTCCTGCCCGTACTTCGCCTTGAAGGCCTTCACGAACTTCTCGTTGGCCGGCGACTTGATGCTCTGGAAGTAGCCCATGCAGGCGTAGTAGCCCGCGGCGTTGTCCTTGCCGATGCCGTCGATCTCGTTTTCCGACACCACGGTGGACAGCAGCACCTGCTTGGCGCCGTCCAGGCCCGCCGCGCGCAGCTGCTTGTAGAAGGCCACGTTGGAGCCGCCCACCACGGTGCTGTAGATGCAGTCGGGCTTGGCGGCCTTGATCTTGTTGATGATCGACGAGAACTCGGTGTGGCCCAGCGGCGCGTACTCCTCGCCGAGCACCTTGCCGCCGGCCTTGGCGATGGCGGGCTTGGCGATCTTGTTGCAGGTGCGCGGGTAGATGTAGTCGGAGCCGACGAGGAAGAAGTTCTTGCCCTTCTCGCGCGCCATCCATTCCACCGCCGCGATCACCGACTGCGTGGCTTCCTGCGAGGGGTAGAACACGCGCTTGTCCTGCTCCTGGCCCTCGTAGTAGGTGGGGTAGAACAGCAGGCCCTTGGCCTGGTTGAGCACCGGCAGCAGCGCCTTGCGCGAGGCCGAGGTGTAGCAGCCGATGATGGCCGCGACCTTGTCGCGCTCCAGCAGCTTGCGGGCCTTCTCGGCGAACACCGAGTTCTCGCTCGCGCCGTCTTCGACCACGGCCTCGATCTTCTTGCCCATCACGCCGCCGGCGGCGTTGATCTCCTCGATGGCCAGCTTCTCGGCGTCGACCAGCGAGGCCTCGGCGATGGCGATGGTGCCCGAGAGCGAATGCAGCAGGCCGAGCTTCACGGTGGCGCCGTCCTGCGCGCGGGCCAGGCCGGCCACGCCGGAGGCGGCGCCCAGCACGATCATCGAGCCGCCGGTCTTCACGATCTGGCGGCGGTTGAAAGCGTTCGTCATGTCAAATTCCTTTGCTTTGGTTTTGTGCGAGTCATCAGGAACATCCGACCTTCGGAACCGCGTGGTGGGTGTCTCCTCCCGCCGCGCGGCCCCTGCAAACGAGCGCTGTGCTGCCAGTGCTTTTTCTTCGGGCAAAGCTGCGCCACCGGATGACGCGCATCCGTTTTGAAAAGGCGTTGTTGCGACCGAAAAAACAAAAAAGCCCGAACCGGTGGTGAAACCGATTCGGGCTTAATTGCCCGACACCTCGCTGGCAGCACTGGCAGCGGGCGTCGTATGACTGGGAACGATTGCTCGTTGGGGCGGATTCTTCTCAACTCACCCCGGCGTGAACATACGCTTTTTCGCTAATTGGCGAAAGGGCGGCGCGTGTGCTATTCGCGCGCAGCGCCTGAACACATCAGCTGCGCGGGCGTGCGTAGTCCGACTCGATCCACGCGGTGGCGCTCGAGGTCGTGAGCCGGAACGCGGGCGACACGTTCACGCTCGCCAGTTCCGAGTCGTCGGCATCGTCGTAGGCCGTGAGCGTGGCCGAGGGGTTGTCTTCGTCGGGCACGATCGACAGCGCCACGCGCACGCGTTGGTCGTTGCGCGCTGTGACCGTCACGCTCTTGTTGAGCGTGGCGTGCAGCTGCTGTTCGTGGCGGCGGATCACCTCGGCGGCGGTCTTCACCAGCGTGTGGAAGGCGGGGGTGTCCAGCGGCTTGGGGTTCTTCTTGTCGCGGCCCATGGTCCAGGGGCCGACGAGTGCGGGCTCGGGGTCGCCGTGGCGGGTCATCTCGACGGCCCAGCCGTCGTCTTCCTCGTTCTTGATGATGCGGGCGGTCCAGAGGTCGTCGCGCCAGAGGCGGGGTTCCTGCAGGGGGAGGTGGTCGGGGGAATCGGTCGTCGTCATTCAGGGAGAAGCTTTGGGTCTTGCGCGGGGCATTGTCGCCCGGGGCGCGGGCATGGAAGCCGCGCCAACGTACTGTTGCAAGCCCTCGACCAGCGCATCGAAGGCCACGCGGCAGCGCGGGCTGTGGCGCAGGTCCTCGTGCATCGTGACCCAGGTGTCGAGCTTGAGCGAGAGCGCGCGCGGCAGCAGGCGCACCAGCGCGGCGTCGCGCTTGGCCAGGCCCACCTGGCATACGCCGATGCCCGCGCCGGCGCGGATGAGGGCCAGCTGCGCGAGGTCGCTGTCGGTGCGCAGCGCAAAGGCGTCGCGCGTGAAGCCCGTGACCGACTTGAAGGACTTGATCGCCTCGCGCACGAAGGCCGAGGGCTGGTCGTAGCCGATGAGCGCGTGCGCCGCCAGGTCATCGGGCGTGCGCGGCGTGCCGTGGCGCGCGAGGTAGCTGGTGTGGGCATGGAAGCCCAGCTCGATGTTCCCGATGCGGCGCGCCACCAGCTGCGCCTGCCGGGGCCGCACCATGCGCACGGCGATGTCGGCCTCGCGCCGCAGCAGGTCTTGCACGCGGTTGGTCGCCACCAGCTCGACCTTGAGCGCCGGGTGCGCTTCGCGCAGCCGCGCCACGACGGGCGGCAGCACCTCCACCGCGACCACCTCGCTGACCGACACCCGCACCACGCCGCGCACGCCGTCGCCCTGGCTGCTGGCCGCGCGCTGCAGCGAGGCGGCGGTGCTTTCCATGGCCTCGGCATGCGTGCGCAGCGCCAGCGCCACCTCGGTGGGCAGCAGGCCCACCTGCGAGCGGGTGAAGAGCACCACGCCCAGCGCTTCTTCGAGCGCTGCCACGTGGCGCCCCACGGTGGGTTGCGTGATGCCGAGCGCGCGCGCCGCGCCGGAGAGCGAGCCTTCGCGCAGCACGCCGAGGAAGGAGCGGTACAGCTCCCAGCTGATGTTCCATGTCATACGGAAATGTATGGCCGATGGTGCATGTTCGGCAATTCCATTCGAACCCCATCCTGCCCAGAATTCGTCCATCGATCACTGTTCAGGAGCATTTCATGGCACGCAACGACAACACGGTTCTGGTGCTCGGCGCCACGGGCGGCATCGGCGGCGAGGTGGCCCGCCAGCTGTGCGATGCGGGCTGGGAGGTGCGCGCCCTGAAGCGCGGTGCGGTCGAAGGCAAGCGCGAGGGCATCACCTGGCTGGCCGGCGACGCGATGGACGCGCAGGCCGTGCGGCGGGCCGCGAAGGGCTGCGCGGTCATCGTGCATGCCGTCAATCCGCCGGGTTATCGCGGCTGGTCGGAGCTGGTGCTGCCGATGCTCGACAGCACCCTGGCCGCCGCGAAGGCCGAGGGCGCGACCGTCGTGCTGCCCGGCACGGTCTACAACTTCGGCCCCGATGCCTTCCCGCTGCTGGCCGAAGACTCGCCGCAGCGCCCGCTCACCGCCAAGGGCGCGATCCGCGTCGAGATGGAAAGGCGCCTCGAAGACGCCAGTCGCGAGGGCGCGCGCGTGCTGATCGTGCGCGCCGGCGACTTCTTCGGCCCGAAGGCCGGCAACAACTGGTTCTCGCAGGGGCTGGTGAAGGCGGGCCAACCGGTCAGGGCCGTCAGCTGTCCCGGCGACCCCGGTGTCGGCCACCAGTGGTCGTACCTGCCGGACGTGGCCCGCACCATGGTCGAGCTGCTGGCGCGGCGCGACCGGCTCGCGCCCTTCGCGCGCTTTCACATGACCGGCCACTGGGACGCCGACGGCACGCGCATGAGCGACGCGATCCGCAAGGTGGTGGCCCGGCGCACCGGCGCCCAGGTGCGCGTGTCGGCCTTCCCGTGGTGGCTGCTGGCGCTGGCTTCGCCGTTCGTCGTCACCTTTCGCGAACTGCGCGAGATGCGCTACCTGTGGCGCACGCCCGTGGGCATGGACAACGCGAAGCTGGTGGCCTTCCTGGGCCGCGAGCCGCACACGCCGCTCGAAGAGGCCGTGGAGGCCGCGCTCGACGGCATGGGCTGCCTGCCGACGGCGCCGGTGGCCGTCGCGGCCTGAATGCAGGTCAGAACACCGACAGCCCGGTGCGCGCCACGAACATCTCCAGCGCCTTCATGCCCAGCAGCGAGTTGCCGGTCGCATCGAGCGCCGGCGACCACACGCACAGCGTGAGCTGGTCGGGCACCACCGCGACGATGCCGCCGCCCACGCCGCTCTTGCAGGGCAGGCCGATCGAAAAGGCCACGTCGCCGGCCGCGTCGTAGGTGCCGCAGGTGAGCATCAGCGAATTGATGCGGCGCGTTTGCCGCTCGCCCGTGACCTCGGGCTCGCCGGCGATCGGGTGCGCACCGTCGCGGCACAGGAAGGCGGCGGCGCGCGCGAGCTGGCGGCAGCTCATGCGCAGGGCGCACTGGTGGAAGTAGGTGTCGAGCACCTCGGCCACATCGTTGTCGATCTTGCCGAAGCTCTTCATGAAGTTGGCCAGCGCGACGTTGCGAAAGCCCGTGTCGGCCTCCGACTGCGCCACCTCGCCATCGAAGCCGATGCGCTCGCCGCACAGGCTGGTCATGAGCGCGAGGATGTCGGCCTTGGCGCTGCCGCCCTTGGCCTTGGCCTGGCTCACGAGCCGGTCGGCCACCGCGATGGCGCCGGCATTGATGAAGGGGTTGCGCGGCTTGCCTTGCTCGTTCTCCAGCTGCACCAGCGAGTTGAAGGGGTTGCCCGAGGGCTCGCGCCCGATGCGCTCCCACAGCGCATCGCCCATGCGCTGCATGGCGAGCGTCAGCGTGAAGAGCTTGGACACGCTTTGAATGGAGAAGGGCGTCTCGAAGTCGCCCGCGCCGGCTTCTTCGCCGTCGCAGGTGCGCAGCGCGATGCCGAACTGCCGCGCATCGACGCGCGCCAGCGCCGGGATGTAGCTGGCCACGGTGCCGCCCTGGCCGAGCTGCAGGCGCAGGGTGGCGACGATCTCGTCGAGGACGGGCTGGAACCGGTGGAGTGTCTTGCTCATGCCGGGCGTTGTACCGCAGGCCGCCGGTTCACCAGCACGATGCCCAGCGCCACGCCGATCAGCGCCACCACCAGCTGCAGCGTGAGCGGCTCCTTCAGCAGCGCCACGCCGAAGATCAGCGCGAACAGCGGCGTGAGAAAGGTGAAGGACGACATCTGCGTGGCCGGGTAGTGCCGCAGCAGCCACATCCAAGTGAGGTAGCTGGCGAAAGCGCCGACCACCGTCTGCAGGCCGATGGAAGTCCAGGCCCAGGCGGAGTACGAGAAGCCCCAGGTCTCGCCCAGCGCGAGCGACAGCACCGGGCACACGGCGGCGGTCACGGCGACCTGGTAGAAGAGCGTTTTCTCGGCGCTGGCCGTGGCCAGGCGCGTGGTGCGCAGCGTGAGCGTGGTCAGGCCCCAGAGCATGCCGGCCGCCAGCGCCATGCCGTCGCCGATGAGTTGCGACGAACTCATGTGGCCGAAGCCCTCGCTGAAGGCCAGCACCACGCCCGCGAAGGCGATGAACAGGCCCAGCCACTGGAAGCCGCGTAGCCGCTCGGCCGGCACCCAGCGCGGCAGCAGCAGCGAGACCCAGAAGGGGGCCGTGTAGAGGAACACCGTGAGCCGCGAGGCGCTGGTGTGCTGCAGCCCCAGGTAGATGCCGGCGAACTCGCCCGCGAACAGCAAGCCGGCCAGCAGCCCGGGCCACAGCGTGCCGTCGCGCTCGAACAGCGGCACGCGCCGCACCGCGCACCACAGCCACAGCAGCGCCACCGCGCCGACCATGCGCACCGTGGCCTGCCACAGCGGCGGCACCTCGGTCACGGTGGTCTTGATGAGGATCTGCTGCAGGCCCCAGAACGCGCAGCAGACGATGAGCAGGCCGATGGCCAGGGAGTCGAGGTGGGTCTTGCGCTGGATCATTCGCGGTCAATCGGTGGCGGCAAAGACGGCGAACAGCCGCCGAATTCATCCGATGATCGTAGCGCGACGGCGCCCGCACCGTGCGGCGCTGCTCAGTGTCCGGCCAGCGGGTAGGGCGGCTTGCCGCGTGTGCCCACCATCAGGTCGGGCACCACGGTCTCGACGTCGGCCACGGTGCGCGCCGCGCGTTCGAGCTTGCGGGCCAGCGCCGCGTCGGGCACGCAGCCCTGCAGGTAGACCCAGCGGCGCTGCACCGTGACCCACACGCTGCTGCGGCGCACGCCCGGCACCGCGAGCAGCGCGGCGCGCACCTTGGGCGCGAGCGGCTTGTCGTAGCGGTAGGCGTTGCTGTCGGTGCACTTGCCGGCGAGCCAGCAGCTGGTGCCGCGCTCCAGCCGCGAGTGGGTCTGCGCGCGGCGTTCCTCGGCGGTGTAGTAGGGGCCCTGCGGCATGGGGCAGGCCGGCAGGCCCGCGGCGACCTGGAAGAAGGGGTCGTCGAACCAGTTCTGCCGCAGCGGCGATGGCTCGACGGTGCCCTGCGCCGTGGCGATCCGCGCGGCGAGCAGCAGGACGGCCAGCAGCGCGGGGTGTTTCACAACGGGTGCTCGGTGTAGAAGCGCCCGCCGTGGAACAGCAGCGGCGAGGCGTCGGGGTCGTGCGTGCAGCGCTCCACCTCGCCCACGAAGATCACGTGGTCGCCTTCGTCGTAGCGGCTGCGGTTGAAGCACTCGAAGCTCGCCGCCGCGCCCTGCAGCACCGGCGCGCCGCCCAGGCCTTCGGTGTAAGCCACGTCGGCCCAGCGGTCGATGTTCTTGGTGGCGAAGCGCTCCGCCAGCGTCTTCTGGTTGGCGGCCAGGATGTTGACCGCGTAGTGCGAGCCGGCGCGCAGCGCGGACATCGACGCGGCCGCGCGCGCCAGGCTCCACAGCACCAGCGGCGGCGCGAGCGACACCGAGTTGAACGAGTTGGCCGTGAGGCCGACCAGGCTGCCGTCGGCCGCGCGTGCGGTGACGATGGTCACGCCGGTGGCGAACATGCCGAGTGCCTTGCGGAATTCGCCGGGCGAGAAGGAGGGGGGCTGGGCCCGGCGGGAGGTGGTCACGGGAGAACGGACGGCAAGGCGGTGAGCGGCGGAGAAGGGGCCATTTTGGCTCAGGCTCTGGCGGGCTGCTGAACCGGCCCGAGCAACTCGGTCACCAGCCGGGTATAGACGGTGGCGGCGGCCGAGGGCGTGCGGCCCGCCAGCGTCACCAGGCTGTAGTGGGTGCGCATGCGCGACAGGCCCGCCACCGGCAGCGGCGCGAGCGCGGCGGTCTCGGGCGCGAGGCCGGGCGCGTGGGGCGCCAGGATCACCGCGTGGGCCGTGAGCGCGAGGTGCCGCAGCGTGTCGGCGTCGTCGCAGGTCACATTGAACACGCCGCGGTCGGTGCGGCGGATCTGCCGGTCGAAATGCGCGGCCACCTCGGCCGGCAGGTTGGGGCCGGCCACCGGGTAGTCCATGAGCTGCTCGAGCGTGACCGGCGCCGGCTGCCTGAGCAATGGATGCCGGGGCCGCACGAAGAAGGACACCGGCACGTTGGGCAGCCGCGCCAGCTTCAGGCCGGGCTGCTTCTTCAGGTCGCGGGTGTCGGCAATGAACAGGTCGATCTGGCGCCGGTGCAGGCGCTCGCTGAGGGTGGGGGTGTCGGCCACTTCCATGCGCATCAGCAGCTGCGGGTGGCGCTGCGTCATGAGCGAGAGCGCCGCGCGCCCCAGCAGCCCGGCCGCGAACGGGCCCAGGCCGACGTTGAGGCTGCCGAGCGTGAGGCCTTCGAGCTGCTGCACCTCGCGCTGGATCTGCCGCGCGTCGGCGACCAGCTCGCGGGCCCGCGCCAGCACCAGCTCGCCGGCCTGCGTGAAGCGCACGGTGCCGTAGGCGCGATCGACCAGGCGCGCCTTCAGCGCCTGCTCCAGCGCGTCGATGCTGCGCGAGAGCGCGGGCTGCGACAGGTGCACGGCCTGCGCGGCACGCCCGAAGCTGCCTTGCTCGGCGAGGGCGATCAGGTGCTGGAGGTGGCGCAGCTGCATTTTGCGTTTCGGTTCAAAAGCAAGCGCACATTTTGCATTTGCCAAGGGGTTGGGCGCTTCCGAAAATCGGCCGCTGCCTTCCCGTGCCCCCGTCGTTCGACAGACAACAACCCCGAGACATCGATGACCCGCATTGCTTCTGCTTCTGCTTCCGCGCCTTCCGCCCGTTTCTCCCTGGCCCTCGTCGCCTGGGCCTGTGCCTTCACCGCCACGGCGCAGCCGGTGGTCGCGCCCAAGGCGGCCGAGCCCGTCACGCTGAAGGCCAACGCCGACATGGCGAAGGCGCTGCCCTTCGCCAACAAGCAGGACTTCGAGGACGCGATGCGCGGCTTCATCGGCACCGTGCCCGACGCGCTGGTGACGGGCAGCGGCCCGCGCCCGGTCTGGAACATGAAGCCCTACGACTTCCTGAAGGCGAACGAGGCGGCCGACACGGTCAACCCGAGCCTGTGGCGGCAGGCGCAGCTCAATGCGATCCACGGCCTGTTCAAGGTGACCGACCGGGTCTACCAGGTGCGCGGCTTCGACCTGGCGAACGTCACCATCGTCGAAGGCGACACCTCGCTGATCGTGATCGACCCGCTGCTGGCCGCCGAGACCGCGCGCGCTGCGCTCGAGCTGTACTACCAGCACCGCCCGAAGAAGCCGGTCGGCACGGTGATCTACACGCACGGCCATGCCGACCATTTCGGCGGCGTGAAGGGCGTGGTCAACGAGGCCGACGTGGCCGCGGGCAAGGTGCAGGTGATCGCGCCTTCGGGCTTCATGGAGTCGGCGGTGGCCGAGAACATCCTGGCGGGCAACGCGATGAACCGCCGCTCGCAGTACCAGTTCGGCACGCTGCTGCCGCCGGGCGCGCGCGGGCAGATCGACACGGGGCTGGGCAAGGCGCTGGCGCGCGGCAGCGTGACGCTGATCGCGCCCACCTCGACCATCGAGAAGACCACCGAAGAGCGCACCATCGACGGCGTGCAAATCGTGTTCCAGCTGGTGCCGGGCTCGGAGGCGCCGTCCGAGATGCTCATGTACCTGCCGCAGTTCCGCGTGCTCAACATGGCCGAGGACGTGACGCACAACATGCACAACCTGTACACGATCCGCGGCGC
This sequence comes from Variovorax sp. FW301-JW7, assembly GCF_058788795.1. NCBI lineage: Bacteria > Pseudomonadati > Pseudomonadota > Betaproteobacteria > Burkholderiales > Comamonadaceae > Variovorax > Variovorax sp. FW301-JW7. The sequence continues at coordinate 18,405 of NZ_JBYTBC010000013.1, read as the reverse complement.
CGAGGTGCGCGACGGCAACCTGTGGGCCAAATACATCGACGAGGCCCGCGTGGCCTTCGGCGACAAGACCGACGTGCTCATCGCGCAGCACCACTGGCCCACCACGGGGCGCGAACGCATCGTCGACCTGCTGAAGAAGCAGCGCGACATGTACAAGTTCATCAACGACCAGTCGCTGCGCCTGCTGAACCACGGCTACACGGCACCCGAGATCGCCGAGACGCTGCGCATGCCCGCGAGCCTGGAGCAGGAGTGGTCCACGCGCGGCTACTACGGCACGCTGCGCCACAACGCGAAGGCGGTCTACCAGAAGTACCTGGGCTGGTACGACGCGAACCCGGCCAACCTGAACCCGCTGCCCCCCGTGGCGCAGGCGAAGAAGACGGTCGAGTACATGGGCGGCGCCGACGCGGTGGTGGCGCGCGCGCGTGAAGACTTCAAGAAGGGCGAGTACCGCTGGGTGGCCAGCGCGATGAGCCAGGTGGTGTACGCCGACCCGGCCAACCGCGCGGCGCGCGAACTCGGCGCCGACGCGCTCGAACAGCTGGGCTACCAGTCGGAGGCGGGCACCTGGCGCAGCGCCTACCTGGTGGGCGCGATGGAACTGCGCAACGGCGTGCCGAAGATCCCGGGCGGCAGCAGCGCGAACGGCGACACGCTCAAGGCGGTGAGCAACGAGCTCTTCTTCGACTTCCTCGGCGTGCGGCTCGACGCGGCCAAGGCGGAGGGCAAGACGATGGTGGTCAACTGGAACTTCACCGATTCGAACCAGAAGTTCGTGCTGACGCTGGAGAACTCGGCGCTCACGCACGTGAAGAACCAGCAGGCGGCCGGCGCAGACGCCACGGTCACATTGAGCCGGGCGACGCTCGACGCGATCACGCTGAAGCAGACGACCTTTCCGGAGGCGGTGCAGTCGGGGCTCGTGAAGATCGACGGCAACCGGGCGAAGCTGGGCGAGCTGTTCGGGATGCTCGACAACTTCGACCTGATGTTCCCGGTGGTCGAGCCCCGCAAGTAGGCGGGCTCAGCCGAAGAACCAGTAGCAGACCGCAATCGCAGCCACCACCCCCGCCAGCTCCGCCAGCAAGGCACAGGCCACGGTGTGCCGCGCACGCTGGATGCCCACCGCGCCGAAGTACACCGCCAGCACGTAGAACGTGGTTTCGGTGCTGCCCTGGATGGTGGCGGCCACCAGCGCGGGGAAGCTGTCGACGCCCTGGGTCTTCATGGTCTCGATGAGCATCGCGCGGGCCGCGCTGCCCGAGAAGGGCTTGACGAGCGCCGTGGGCATGGCATCGACGAAGCGCGCGTCCCAGCCGCCCGCCTGCACCAGCCAGCGCAGGCCGTCGAGCGCGAAATCGAGCGCGCCCGAGGCGCGCAGCACGCCCACCGCGCACAGCATCGCGACGAGGTAGGGCAGCAGGTGCTTCGCGATGTCGAAGCCTTCCTTCGCGCCTTCGACAAAGGCCTCGTAGACCTTGACGCGCCGGATCGCGCCGGCCGCCAGGAACACGATGATCACGCCGAACAGCGTGAGGTTGCCCAGCAGCGACGACAGCGAGGCGATGGCCGCCGCCGACAGCGTGCCCAAAAGCGCCATGAAGCCGCCCAGCAGCAGCGCGCCCGGCACCAGGTAGGCCAGCACCACCGGGTCCCACAGCCGCAGGCGCTGCACCACCGCCACCGACAGCAGGCCCACCAGCGTCGAGGCGCTCGTGGCCAGCAGGATCGGCAGGAACACCAGCGTCGGGTCGCTCGCGCCCTGTTGCGCCCGGTACATGAAGATGGTGACCGGAAGCAAGGTCAGTGACGAGGCGTTCAGCACCAGGAACAGGATCTGCGCGTTGGTGGCCGTCACGGGGTCGGGGTTCAGGCGCTGCAGCTCGCGCATGGCCTTCAGGCCGATCGGCGTGGCGGCGTTGTCCAGCCCCAGCGCGTTGGCCGCGAAGTTCATCGTGATGAGCCCGAGCGCCGGATGCCCCGCCGGCACGCCCGGCATCAGCCGCCGGAACAGCGGCCCGAGCAGGCGCGCCAGCCAGCCGACGAGCCCGGCAGCTTCGGCGATGCGCAGGAAGCCCAGCCACAGCGTGAGCGTGCCGAACAGCAGCACCATCACCTCGACGGCCAGCCGCGCCATCGCGAACAGGCTTTCGACCAGCGCCGCGAACACGGTCGGGTCGCCGCCGACGAGCCACCGTCCCAGCGCTGCGAGCGCCGCCATCCCGAAGAACCCCAGCCACAACCCATTGAGCACGCGTTTTTTCCTTCTTTTCGTTGGCTGCCGTGTGTGCCGTTGATCATAGGGCGGCATGCCGCCCCGGCCGGGCTCTGCGGCGCTACAGTGCGACCCATGGCCGCCGCGCTCTCCCGCCTTCGTCGCTTTGTTGCCCTGGTGTCGACGGGGCTGGCCATCGCCTGGCTCGCGGGCTGCGCCAGCCTGCCGCCGCCCCAGCCGCACCCGGTGCTCACGAGCGCGATCACCGACGTGGCCGACACCGACCTGGGCCGGCTGGCCGCCCAGGACGCGCCGCAGGGCGGGGCGGCGGGGCTGTCGGGCTTCCGGCTGCTGCCCGAGGCGGCGTTCGCGTTCGACGCGCGCATCTCGCTGGCGCGCCACGCCGAGAAATCGCTCGACGTGCAGTACTACCTCATCAGCAACGACGACGTCGGCCTGCTGTTCCTGAAGGAGCTGCGCGAGGCCGCCGCACGCGGCGTGCGCGTGCGGCTGCTGGTGGACGACCTGTACACGGCGGGCGAGGACGAGGTGTTCAGCAGCCTCTCGGCCTTCCCGAACATCGAGGTGCGGCTGTTCAACCCGCTGCCCTCGCGCGCCGGCTCGCTGCCTGCGCGGCTGCTGTTCTCGCTGGGCGACTTCGGCCGCATCAACCACCGCATGCACAACAAGCTGCTGGTGGCCGACAACAGCTTCGCGGTCTCGGGCGGGCGCAACATCGCCAACGAGTACTTCATGCGCAGCACGGCGGCGAACTTCATCGACATGGACGTGCTCTCCAGCGGGCCGATCGTGCGGCGCATGTCCGAGGGCTTCGACCGCTACTGGAACAGCGACCATGCGTGGCCCATCGAGCGCATCGTGCCGCAGCGCCTGCCGCTCGAAGAAGCCCAGCGGCGCTTCGACGTCCTGGCGCGCGCGGCCGTGCCCGACGTGCCCATGCAGCAGCGCGACGTGCTGGGCAAGTCGCCGGTGGGCGAGCAGCTCACCACGGGCCGCATCGACCGCTACTGGGCGCCGGCCACGCTGTTCGTGGACGACCCCGACAAGATCACGCGCAAGGCCGAGGCGGCCTACGGCGGCAGCGTGACCGAGGGCGCGCTCGGCGTGATCCAGGCGGCCAAGCACGAGGTCAAGATCGGCTCGCCGTACTTCATTCCGGGCGCGCGCGGCATGGCGATGATGAAGACGGCCATCGAGCGCGGCGGGCGCATCACGGTCATCACCAACTCGCTGGGCGCCACCGACGAGCCGCTGGCCTATGCGGGCTACGAGCGCTACCGCGCCGACATGCTGAAGATCGGCGTGACCATCTACGAGATCGCGCCCACGCTCTCCGGGCGGTCGGGGCGCTTCGGCGACTTCGGCAAGTCGATCAGCCGGTTGCACGCCAAGCTGGCCATCGTGGACGACCAGCGCTTTTTTGTCGGCTCGATGAACCTCGACCACCGCTCGGCCGCCGTCAACACCGAGATGGGGCTGGTGATTGACAGCCCCCGGCTGGTGCAGGACTACGACAAGCTCATGAACGGCGAGCGCGTCAACCTGGGCTACCGGCTGCGGCTCGCGCCGGGCGGGCGGCGCGTGCAGTGGCTGGAATACGACGATGCCGGCGGCGACATCGTGCACGAGGACGAACCGGGGGAATTCCTCTGGCTGCGCTTCAAGAACTGGTTGCTTTTACCCATCGTGGGCGAGGAGCTGCTTTAGGGTTTGTCATGACCGATCCAGTGAGGTGCGTTACATTTCTGTTTGAAATGTGAACTTTTGTCACCGACTATTGGAGGCTTTGATCATGACCGTCCCCGTGCCGCGCGAGTCGACCGCGCCGCTTTCCACCAGCCGCCGCCGTGCCCTTTCCGGGCTGGCCGCCACGACGGCCGCCGCGGCCGGCGTCGGGCTGGGATTTCCGGCGTTCGCGCAGAACCGTGCGATCCGCATCGGGACGACCTTCGACAACAGCAGCGTGGAAAAGGCCAACGGCCAGGGGCTGTACCAGGGCTCCAGCGCGTTCTTCAACGCGCTGAACAAGGCCGGCGGCATCCACGGCAGCAAGGTCGAGCTCGTGATGGCCGACGACACCTTCAAGCCCGAGGTGGCCAAGGCCAACGCGCTGGCTTTCGAAAAGGACAGCTCGGTGCTCGCGCTGGTGCACCCGCTGGGCACGCGCCAGACCGCCGAGGTGATGGACGCGGTGCCCGGCATGGCCGTGGTCGGCCCGATCACCGGCACCATCGCGCTGCGCAAGAAGACCTCGCCCAACACCTTCTGGGTGCGCGCCAACTACGACCAGGAGGTCGACAAGCTGGTGAGCACGGCCGCCGTGCTGGGCCAGACCCGCATCGGCCTCGTGCATTCCAACGACCCGCTGGGCCAGTCGGTGCTGGCGGCGTTCAAGAACGCGCTGGCCAAGGCCAAGCTGGAGCCGGCGGTGATCGCCACCACGCCCAACACCACGAGCATGGAAGTGGGCCCGGCCGCCGAGGCCATCGCCAAGGCCAAGCCGCAGGTGGTGGTGGTCGGCCTGGCCGGCACGGCGCCGGTGTTCCTGAAGGCGCTGCGCGGCGCGGGCAACAGCAGCTCGGCCTACGGCCTGTCGATCACGGCCAGCGCGCTGTCGGCCATGGGCGACCTGGCGCGCGGCCTGGGCTTCGTGATCGTGGTGCCGTCGCCGTACTCGACCAAGTTCGAGATCGTGCGCCGCTACCAGGCCGACATGGTGGCCAACGGCACCAAGGACTTCTCGCTCACCAGCCTGGAGGGCTACATGAACGCCGCCGTGCTGGCCGAGGGCCTGCGCCGCGCCGGCCCCGCGCCGACGCGCGCCGCCGTGCTCGGCGGCATGGCGAGCATCGAGAACTTCGACCTGGGCGGCGTGAAGATCAACTACGGCCGTTCCAACCGCGAAGGCGGCCAGTTCGTGGACGTGGCCGTGATCGGCAGCCGCGGGCAGATGCTGAGCTGATGCGGTCGAGGCGTACCGCGCGCTGCGGCGCACGGTAGCGCCTGCCGGTACGCCGGCACACGCACGGCCCTCTCGCGGGTCGGCGTGCTTACAGTGCGGCCATGACCCTCGAACTCATCCTGGGCCTCGGCCTGCTGGCCCTGGTGCTGCTGGACCTGGCCCTGTTCTTCCTCGTGCGCTGGGCCGTGCTGCGCGAGCACCTCGGCCCGCTGGCGGCCAGCCTCGTCTACGGCCTGTGCCTGGCCGCGCTGCCGTACTTCGTGTGGTGGGGCCTGGGCACCCACGTGCTGTTCGGCAAGGACACGACCTTCCTGGCGCCCGTGGTGGACGTCGGCCTGGCCTTCATCCTCTACACCTGCGTGTGGCTGTCGTGGGGCGTGAGCCTCATCGCCGGCGGACTGGCGTCCTGGCGTTTCTTCGTGCGGGCCCGGCGGATCGGCCTGGTCTGACGGCTCAGCCGGCCGGCACTTCGGCGATGCCGACGCCCAGCAAACCTTCGAGCAGCTCCTTATCGGCCGCGAGCGCCGCGCTCGGGCCGGCGTGCACGACGGTGCCGCGCTCCAGCACGATCGCCTGGTGCGTCATGTCCAGGGCCAGCACCGGGTGCTGCTCCACCACGATCGAGGCCAGGCCTTCCGATTCGCACAGGCGCCGGATCGCTGCCGCCAGCTCTTCCACGATGATCGGCGCGAGGCCTTCCATGGGCTCGTCGAGCAGCAGCAGCTTCGGGTTGGTCATGAGCGCGCGGCCGATGGCCAGCATCTGCTGCTCGCCGCCCGAGAGCTGGTTGCCGTAGTTGCCGCGCCGCTCGCGCAGGCGCGGAAAGAATTCGTACACGCGCTGCAAGGTCCAGCTGCCGGGGCGGGCGATCACCGTGAGGTTTTCTTCCACCGTGAGCGAGGGGAACACCTCGCGCTCCTGCGGCACCCAGCCCAGCCCCGCGCGCACGCGCTGGTGTGCGGGCCAGCGCGTGATGTCGGCGCCCTGCCAGCGGATCGCGCCCTGCATCACGCGGGTGTTGCCCATCAGCGTTTCGAGCAGCGTGGTCTTGCCCACGCCGTTGCGCCCGAGGATGGCCAGGCTTTCGCCGGGCCGCAGCGAGAAGTCGAGGCGGTCGAGGACCACGGCGTTGCCGTAGCCGGCGGTGACGCGGTCGAAGGCGAGGGCGGCGGTTGCGGTGTCAGCCATGGTGGTGCGAGCTTCCCAGGTAGACCTCGCGCACGCGCGGGTCGGCGCCGATCTCGGCGGGCGTGCCTTCGGTGAGGATGCGTCCGCCCACCAGCACCGAGATGCGGCGCGCGAAGCGGAACACGAGCTTCATGTCGTGCTCGATGAAGAGCACGCTGATGTCGGCCGGCAGCGCCGCGATGGCTTCGAAGAGTTCGCCGCTCTCGTCCTCCGGCACGCCGGCCGCAGGCTCGTCGAGCAGCAGGATGCGGGGCTTGGCGGCGAGCGCCAGCGCGATCTCGAGCAGCCGCTGCTTGCCGTAGGCCAGCTCTGCCACGGGCACGTCGGCCAGGGCGTCGAGCCTCAGCGTGGCGAGCAGCGCATGCGCCTCGTCGAACACGGCGGTGCAGCCCTTGAGCGGCCGCCACCAGGTGGCGCCCAGCCCTTCGCGCTCGCTGATGGCCAGCACCACCGACAGCAGCGGCGTGAGGCTGGGGAACAGCGTGTTGATCTGGAAGGTGCGCGCCAGCCCCATGCGGGCGCGCTTGTCGCCGGGCAGGCGCGTGATGTCGCGCGGGCCCAGGTGGATCTGGCCGCTGGTGGGCTTGAACACGCCCGTGAGCAGGTTGATGAGCGTGGTCTTGCCCGCGCCGTTGGGGCCGATCAGCGCCTGCCGCGCACCGGGCTCGAGCGACAGGTTGACGTCGCTCACGGCCTGGAAGGCGCCGAAGCGGATGCCCAGGTTCTGCGTGCGCAGGGCGTGCGTGGTGGTGGAGGTGCTCATCGCGCCCTCCCCATGCGAACGACGCGCGACAGCGCGCCCATGATCCCGCCGCGTCCCAGCATGACGGCCGCGATCAGGAAGATGCCGAGCCAGAACATCCAGTACTGCGGATTCATGTCGGCGAACCAGTCGTGCACCAGCATGTAGACGATGGCGCCGATGAGGCCGCCGTACAGCCGCCCGGTGCCGCCGAGCACGAGGATGATCAGCACTTCGGCCGAGCGGTTGAAGCTGATCGATTCGATGCCCACGAACTGCGTGGTCTGCGCCAGCAGCGCGCCCGCCACGCCGGCCACCGCGGCCGACATCGCGTAGGCCATGCGCAGGCGCGCTTCGACCGGCGAGCCGATGGCCGTCATGCGCTTGCGGCTGTCGTGGATGCCGCGCAGCGCCAGGCCGAAGGGCGAGCGCAGCACCAGCCGCACCAGCAGGAACATCGCAAGCACCACGCCGAAGGCATAGCCGAACGCGGTCTTGCCGTAGAGGTCGAAGTCGAACAGGCCGAGCACGGGCGCGATCACCACGCCCTGCAGGCCGTCGGTGCCGCCCGTGATGCCCGAGAGCCGGTTGGCCAGCTCGAACAGCAGCACGCACACGCCGATGGTGATCATCAGCCGCGTGAGGTCGGCGCCGCGCACCACGAGGTAGCTCAGCACGTAGCCCAGCAGGGCGCACACGGCGAGCGCGAACGCCAGGCCGGTGAAGGGCTCGCTCCAGCCGTACTTGGCGAGCAGGCCGGCCGCGTAGGCGCCCGCGCCGAAGAAGGCCGCGTGGCCCACGGTGAGGATGCCCGCGTAGCCCAGCGCCATGTCCAGCGACACGGCGAAGAGCCCGAAGATCATGATCTGGCTCATCAGCGTGAGCTTGTCGGGCAGCAGGAAGAAGCTCGATGCGAGCGCGAGCCAGAAGGCAATTTCGGCCACGCGCAATTGCGCGGGGGAGAGGCTCAGCGGCTTCATGCGAGCCCCTTCTTGGCGACGATGCCGTTCGGGCGCACCAGCAGCATGACGATCATGAACACGTAGATGAGAAAGGCGCCCGTTTCAGGCAGGTAGTACTTGCCCGCCACGTCGACGATGCCGACCAGCAGCGCCGCGATGAACGGGCCGGTGACGGTGCCCGCGCCGCCCACGCACACCACCATCAGGAAGTAGACGAGGTACTTGAGCGGGAACGACGGCTCCAGCCCCAGCATGCCCAGGCTCAGCGCGCCGCCCAGGCCCGCCAGGCCGCAGCCCAGCGAGAAGGTCAGGAAGAACAGGCGCTGCACGTGGATGCCCGTGCCGCCCGCCACGCGCTGGTTGTCGACGGCGGCGCGCACCATCGCGCCGTAGCGCGTCTTGCCCAAACCCAGCAGCAGCGCGACCAGCACGGCCACGCCGCAGCCGATCAGGAACAGGCGGTAGCGGCCCACTTCGAGGCCCAGCAACGACACCTGGCCCTCGAGCGCCTTCGGCAGCGTGAAGGGCTGCATCGTCGGGCCGAAGAAGTAGGTGAACGCGGCGATCGAGACGAACACCACGCCGATCGACAGCAGCACCTGGTCCAGCGGGTGCGCGCGGTACAGCCGCCGGTAGAACACGAACTCCAGCACCGCGCCCACCACCGCCGCCGCCACGAAGGCCGCCGCCAGCGAGAGCCCGAAGCCCAGGCCCCACTGGTTCATGAGCACGCTGGCCGCGTAGCCGCCCACCATCGCGAAACTGCCGTGCGCGAGGTTGACGAAATTCATGAGTCCCATCGTGATGGACAGGCCCACGCCGATGAGAAACAGGAGCATGCCGTAGGCCACTCCATCGAAGATCACGATGCCCATGAATTTCCTGCTTGCTGCTGCTGCGTGCTGGCTGGCGTTGGTTTACTTGGGAGCGGCTTCCTTGGCCGGGTCCTTGACGCGCTCGAACTTGTCGAACTCCACGTTCACCAGCTGGCCGTTGGCACGCTCGGTCTTGCGGATGTAGACGGTCTGCACGATGTCGCGCGTGGCCGCATCGATCTCGATCGGGCCGCGCGGGCTCTCGAAGCTCAGGCCCTTGAGCGCGTCCATGAACTTGTCGCCGCCGGTGTCGCCCTTGGTCTTGGCCAGCGCCAGGTCGATGGCGGCCATGGTGTCGTAGGCGGTCACGGCGAAGTAGCTGGGGCGCAGCTTGGCACCGTTGTCGGCGGCGAAGTCCTTCACGAACTTCTGGTTCTTGGGCGAGTTGTGCGCGAACGAGTAGTGGTGGCTGGTCACGAGGCCCAGCGCCACGTCGCCGGTGGCGTCCAGGTAGCTGTCGTCGGTGGCTTCGCCGGTGGCGAAGAGCTTGATGCCGGCCTGTTCCATGCCGCGCTCCTTCCACACCTTGAGGAAGGCCGGCGGCATCACGCCCGAGGGGAAGAAGAAGAACACGGCCTGGGGCTTGGCGTCCTTGATGCGCTGCACGTAGGCCGAGAAGTCGGGGTTGTTCATCGGCGTGCGCACCTCGCCCGAGACCTTGCCGCCACCGGCGGTGAAGGCCTTCTTGAACGCGGTCTCGGCGTCGACGCCCGAGGCGTAGTCGGCGACCACGGTGTAGGCGTCCTTCACGCCCTGCTTGAGCATGTAGCGCGCCATCGGGTCGGTGACCTGCTGCACGGTGAACGACAGGCGCGCCACGTAGGGCGAGCTGGTGGTGATGGCCGAGGAGGCGGCGTTCATCACCAGCGTGGGGATCTTGGCCTGCGTGGCGATGGCGCCCACGGCATAGGCGTTGGGGCTGAAGTCCAGGCCGGTGAGCACGTTCACCTTGTCGCGCACGATGAGCTCCTGCGCGATGCGCTTGGCGGCGTCGGGTGCGGGGCCGGCGGTGTCCTTCTTGATGATCTCGACGGTGCGCCCGCCCACCTTGCCGCCGTGCTCCTTCAGATAGAGCGCGATGCCGGCGTCGAACTGGCGGCCGTAGTCGGCGTAGGGGCCGGAGTAGGTCGCGATGAGGCCGATGCGCAGCGGCTCGGTGGTCTGTGCCTGGGCCGCACCCGCCATGCCGAGGCCGGCGAGCAGCAGGGTCGAGAGGAGGGTTCGCTTGGTCATCGTCGTCGTCATGAAAAAACGCCTTTCAGTGGGAGTGGAATGCGCCGCACGGGCGCCGCTGGCTTGTAACCGGATGTTTGGCAGCGGGCGATGATGCCCGACGCGTTGGTCAGACCTGTGTATCGGGCACACGCACCGTGAGGCCATCGAGGGCGGCGCTCACGCTGAGCTGGCAACTCAGGCGCGAACCGGGCCGACGCTCGGACGCGACGGCATCGAGCAGCGCGCTTTCCATGTCGTCGGGCGGCGGCAGCAGTTCGAGGAACGCGTCGTCGACGTAGACGTGGCAGGTCGCGCACGAGCAGCAGCCGCCGCACTCGGCGTCGATGCCGCGCACGTTGCCGCGGATGGCGGTCTCCATCACGCTGGCGCCGACCTTGGCGTCGACCTCGCGCGTGGTGCCGTCCTTGAGGATGTAGTGGATCGTGGGCATTGAAGGGTTCAGAACATGTCGAAGTACTCGCGGTGTTCCCACTCGCTGACTTCGAGGTTGAAGCGGGCGATTTCCGCTTCCTTGATGTGGCACAGGTAGTCGACGAAGGTCTTGCCCATCTGCGCGTTGAGCATCTCGTCGCGGCGCAGGCAGGCGAGGGCGTCGCCGAGCGATCGCGGCAGTTGCTCCGCCGGTGTTTCGTACGGCGCATCGGCCGAGGGGCCGGGGTCGGTCTGGTGGCGGATGCCGTCCAGCCCCGAGAACAGCTGCGATGCGAGGTACAGGTATGGGTTGGCCGTCGGCTCGCCCACGCGGTTCTCGATGCGCGAGGCGTTCTGGCCCGGGCCGCCGAGCACGCGCAGCATCGCGCCGCGGTTGTCGCGTGCCCAGATCGCGCGGTCGGGCGCGAGCGAGAAGGGGCGGTAGCGGCGGTAGCCGTTGATCGTCGGGCTGGCCAATGCGGCCGCGCCGCAGGCGTGCGCCTTCAGGCCGCCGAGGTAGTGCATGCCGATCTCGCTGAGGTCGCGTCCGCCGGGCTCGGGCATGAAGGCGTTCACGCCGTCGCTCTTGCGGCGCAGCGACTGGTGCAGGTGCCAGCCGCTGGACATCACGTTCGGGATCTTCGGGCGGCACATGAAGGTGGCGTGCAGGCCGGCGCGCTGGCAGATCTGCTTGATCGCGCTGCGCAGCAGCACCATGGTGTCGGCGGGCGTCACGCCGGCCGTGGGGCCGAAGGTGAGCTCGAACTGGCTCGGGCCGAACTCGATCTCCAGCGAGCGCAGCGGCAGGCCGAGCGCGATCAGCTGCGAGCGCAGCAGCTCCATGAGGCCGTCGACGCGGTCGTAGCGCAGCTCGGTCAGGTACTGGTGGCCGTGCGAGAGCAGCGACACGCGCGGCGGCTCGCCGGGCTGGCCCGAGTCGGCCAGGCCCATGCGCGCGTCTTCGAGCTTGAAGACGTGGAACTCGACCTCGAGGCCGGCGATGAAGTCCAGCCCGAGTTCGTCGAGCTGCGTCACCGCGCGCTGCAGGATCTGCCGCGTCGCGAAGGGGCAGGGCCGGCCGTCGGCCATGTAGGCGTCGCACAGGATCCAGCCGGTGCGCGGCGCCCAGGGCAGCACCTTGAAGGTGGCGGGGTCGGCCACGATGGTGAAGTCGGCGCCGCCCTGCAGGCCCTCGATGGCGAAGCCGCCACCCTGCGTGAACACGGGGAACACGGTCTTGTGCGAGGTGTCCTTGGCCAGCAGGGTGGAGGTGAGGTTCACGCCCTCCCACAGGGCCGAGCGCGCCTCGCCCGCGACCAGGGTCTTGCCGCGCAGCAGGCCGTGCTGGTCGGGCCAGGCGAAGCGGACGGTGTCCACCTCGCCGCTGTCGATGCGGCGCACGAGTTCGCGCGCCTGCGCATGCTGGTCGGCCGACCAGAGACCGAAGCGGTCGACGAAGGTGTTGGTGCTGCTCATGGCGGCGTGCTCAGGCCGTGGCGGCCAGGCGTGCGGACGCCCAGTCGGACTTCAGGCGGCGCGCGCGGTCGGCGTCCTGCCAGTAGGCCTCGGTGGCGGCTTCATCGACCACCTTGCCGATGCCGTCGATCGACGGCGGGCCGGTCATGGCGCTGGCCTGCGCGGCGTCGATGAGCATCGGCGCGCTTTCGCCGGCAAGCGTGGCCTCGATGGCCTTCACCAGCACGCGGCGGTAGGCAATGATGCCCTTGTCGGTGCTGCCCAGGTGCTCGCGCGTGCGGTCCTGGATGGCGCCCTGCGACTCCACCGCCCACTGGTCGTGCACGTTGATGTCGTCGCCCATGCCGGTGTAGGTTTCGGTCAGCTGCTCCTCGATGCTGTAGCCGTAGTTGTTGCGCTTGTTCTTGCGCGAGGTGTAGTCGGGCAGCTCGTACAGCTTCAGGCGCTGGTCGCGCATCTGCTGTTTGTCGACCGGGCCGGTGAAGCTGGTGAACACGGCATACCAGTAGCAGTGCGTGTCGTCCACGGGCACGTGCCACTGCGAGATGGTCATCTCGGCGCTCATCGGGATCACGAAGGCCTGCGGGAACACCACGTTGGTCACGCGCACGTGGGTGGTGTCTTCGGAGAGCTTGCGCAGCGCCTTCAGGCGGAAGCCGTAGTCGGTGGGTTCCACGCTGATGTCGGGGCGGTCGTACTCGCGCAGCACCTTGGTGATGGGCATGTCGGAGTCGGCCGAGGCGCCGCGGAACTGCTTGCCGTAGCTCTCGGAGGTGTCTTCGTCCTCGAAGAAGCGGTGCAGGTACGAGGCGTGCGCGGGGTCGATGCCCACTTCGAGCGCCTGCAGCCAGTTGCATTCGAAGAGGCCCTTGAACGCGAAGGTGTGGCTGTCGGGGGCGACGAAGCAGTCGAAGTCGGGGAAGGCCGGGGGCTCGCCCTCGCCGATGTACGCGAAGACGATGCCGGCCTTCTCGACCACCGGGTAGGCCGACTGCTTGATGCGGCTGCACAGCTTGCTGGTGGCGGGCTCGGCCGGGGTCTCCAGGCAGTTGCCCTTGGCGTCGAACAGCCAGCCGTGGAAGGCGCAGCGGATGCCGCCGTTTTCCAGCCGGCCGAAGGCGAGGTCGGCGCCGCGGTGCGGGCAGTCGCGGTCGAGCATGCCGAGCTGGCCGCTCTCGTCGCGGAACAGCACGAAGTCCTGGCCCATGAGCTTCACGGGCTTGACCGGGCGCGGGCCCGCCAGTTCGTCGGCCAGGGCCACCGGCTGCCAGTAGCGGCGCAGCAGCTTGCCGGCGGGCGCGCCGGGTCCGACGCGGGTGATGAAATCGTTTTGCTCGGCGCTGATCATCGTGCGGGCTCCATCGAGAGGTCTTTGTCAGAAGGCCTGCAGGCATTGCATGCAGTTGTATGCATTGTCTTGGTGATTTTTGACAAAGGTCAAACTTTCATCGACAGATTCGCCCTGTTTTGGGGCTTGAAGCGGTCATATATAGGGTTAACTCTGAGGTGATTGTGTGTTTTCGACACACTTCTGTTTGAAGTGCATGCAACAACCGCGCCCGTTTGGCTATGCTGCGTGCAGTGGCGGGCGGGTCTCCTAGAATCCGCCCATTCATCCCTCTCCTTGTTGCCCTGGCGCCTCCCGATGGACTCCCAACAATCCCGCGTGCTCGTGCAACTGCGCGACCTGATCCTCAAGGGCGAATTCGTGCCCGGAGAGCGGCTGGCCGAGATCCCGCTGGCCGAGAAGCTCGGGGCCTCGCGCACGCCGGTGCGCCTGGCGCTGGCCAGCCTCGAGCACGAAGGCCTCATCGAGCAGTCGCCCAGCGGCGGCTACCAGATGCGCCGCTTCACCTCGCAGGAAGTGGCCGACGCCATCCGCGTGCGCGGCGTGATCGAAGGCTTTGCCGCCCGTTTGCTGGCGGAAGACGGCGTGTCGCGCCAGCTGCTGCGCGACCTGAAGGACTGCCTGGAAGACGGCGACCGCGCCGTCAACAAGCCCAGCATGGAGATCGACGACTACGCCGCCTACGTCGAGATGAACGACCGCTTCCATCGGCTGATCCTCGAAGGCTGCGGCAACCTTGCGCTCAAGCGCGTGATGGACATGCTCGGCGGCCAGCCCTTCGCCGCGCCCAGCGCGATGCTGCCCATGCAGTCGTCGATGGAGGAGGGCCAGCAGTGGATGCGCCAGGCGCACCGCACGCACCACGCGATGGTGCAGGCGATCGAGCGCGGCCAGGGCTCGCGGGCGCAGGCGCTCGGCGAGGAGCACGTCGAGATCGCGCGCATGAACCTGGACTACGCGCTGGAGCGGCCCGAACTCGCCGCCGAACTCATGCCGGGCATTCGCCTCGTGGCCAAGGGTCGCACCGCCTGAGCGGCAAAACTGCCCGGTCTGCAACAGACTGGCTGGTATTTCGGCATCCGCAGCGTCTGGCCGGCGACGGTCATGACTAGAATTTCCGCATGAATGCCGCCGCCGTTCCCGCCAAGCCCTCTTTCAAGGAGCAGATGCTGCTGGCCCGCGAGGACGCCATCGTGCAGACCGCGAGCCGCCTGCTGGCCGAGAAGGGCTTCGAGTCGATGACCGTGGACGAGGTGGCCGCCTCGGTCGGCATCGCCAAGGCCAGCCTCTACAAGCACTTTCCCAGCAAGGAAGACCTGGCCGCCGCCGCGATGGTGCGCATCATGCAGCGCACGCAGGATTTCCTGGCGTCCGTGCCGGCCGACCAGCCGCCCGTCGACAAGCTGCGCGCGGTGGTGCGCTGGGCCATGGAAATGCAGCTGGCCGGCGAAATGCCCTCGCTGCCGCACCAGAACTCGGTGCTGCGCGCCGCGCTGATGAAGCACCGCGGCTATCTCGACCGGCTGGTCGCGATCAGCGAAGTGCTCGGCGGCTGGATCCAGTCGGCGCAGGCCAGCGGCGCGCTCAACCCAAAGCTGCCGGCGATCGCCGTGCTCTACACGCTGTTCGCTCGCGCCTGCGATCCGGTGCTGGGGTTCCTGAAGGCGGGTGGCCTGCAGAGCGACGCCGAGATCGTCGAACTGGTGCTCGGAACCTGCTTCGAGGGGCTGGCGGCGCGCTGAAGATCGGTCAATCGATCGCTCAGTTGATTTCGATCAGCAGCTGGGGCTGGTAGCCCTCCTGCTCGCCGTTGCTGCGATAGCCCAGCGGATTGGCGACCACGCGGCAGCCGTCCTTCACATAGTCGAACGGGCAATGCAGATGGCCGTGCAGCCACAGCTTCGCGTGCGGCAGCAGCTCGTCGAGCGAATTGCAGAAGCCCGCGGTGCCGGGCGTGAGCCCGTAGCGAGGATCGGCGCTCGCCAGGCTGGGCGCGAAATGGGTGATGGCCACTGTCGTGCCGTCGTAGGGCTGGGCCAATGCGTCGCGCAGCCAGGCCTGACAGGTGAGTGCTTGCTCTCTCATCTCGGCCGCCATGAAGGGCTTGCCGTCGCGGGTGCCGGCCATCTTCTCGAGGTAGAAGTCGGCCGCGCGCATCGCCTTGCCGCGTTTCTTGAGCGCCTCGGCGAGGCCGTCGCGGGGCTCGACCAGCGCGTCGAAATCGGCCCACAGCGTGGTGCCGATGAAGCGGATGCCCCCGATGACCAGGGTCTCGCGCTCGAGCCAGAGGATGCCGAGCTCCTCGCACAGCGCACGCAGGCGCGCGTGCGTGGCGTCGAAATCGAGGTTGTCGTACTCATGGTTGCCCGGCACGTAGACCACCGGCGTCGGCCAGCCCTTGCGCGGCGAGTAGCGGCCCAGGCCGAAGTCGGTGTCCGTCAGGCGGGAGCCTTCTTGGTAAGAGCCGATATCGCCTCCCAGCACCAGCAGGTCGGCGCCCGCGATGGGGTCGGCATGAAAGCGCGGATGGGATTCCAGGTGCAGGTCGGAGAGCAGTTGCAGCTTCATCGTGG
This sequence comes from Variovorax sp. FW301-JW7, assembly GCF_058788795.1. Classification (NCBI taxonomy): domain Bacteria; kingdom Pseudomonadati; phylum Pseudomonadota; class Betaproteobacteria; order Burkholderiales; family Comamonadaceae; genus Variovorax; species Variovorax sp. FW301-JW7. The sequence goes on along the minus strand of NZ_JBYTBC010000013.1, from coordinate 2,393 downwards.
GATCAGTCTAGGTGAATCGCACTATGCGTGAGATGCATAACTTGGGGCTTGCTTTACTAGGGATTACCCTTAATCTACATCCATCGTTAATCAACCCCGTCGCAGCCACAAGCCGCGCACCGTCATGTTCAGTCTTCTTGCCCAAGTGGCCCGTTTCTTCCGTTCGTCGCCGAGCCAGACCCCCGCCAGCCACGCTGCCGCGCTGATGGAAAGCGCCGACAGCCGTGCCGGTCGCGGTGCGCACCACGCGCAAGAGCTGCGTGCGGCGGCTTCCGCCTGGCTCAGCGTCGTCAGGTAACTGACGCGCGCCGCCGCCTCGGGCGGCGCACCTTGAATCAAGGGGTGGGTCCCGCCTGCCCGTGGACCGAGCCCGCGAACGCCGCGGCCGCCGAGCGCAACAGCGCCGTTCGCAACCATTCGTGCGAATGCCCATGCTGGGCGCGCCGGTGCCAGATGGCGTCCACGTGCACCGGTGGCTGGTCGAAGGGCAGGTCCCGCACCATCAGCTGATTCTCGATGCCCGTCACGCTCACGAAGTGACGCGGCAGCACCGCCAGCAGGTCCGAATTCGCGACCACGCGTCCGGCGGTGAAGAACTGGTTCACCGTCACCGCGATCCGCCGCTCGCGACCCATGGCGCCCAGCGTCTGGTCGATGAAGCCGTACGGCCGCCCCGAAAAACTCACCAGCAGGTGCCGCGCCGTGCAGTAGCTGTCGAGCGTCAACGGCGCACCCGCCAGCGGATGGCCGCGCCGCATCACGCACACGTACTGGCCCAGGTAGAGCCGCTGGGTCTCGAACGGCACCCCCACCCCCGACTGCCCGCGCGCCGCCAGGCTCGCGATCACCGCCGGAAAGTAGCCGACCGCCATGTCGACCTCTTCATGCTCCAGCATGCGGCGCGGGTCGCGCGTGGTCAGCGGCAGCACGCGCAGCGAGATGGCGGGCGCTTCTTCTTCCGCAATCTTCACCAGCCCCGGCATGAGTTCGGCGGCCGTGGCGTCGGCCATGGCCAGCAGGAAGGTCGTGTCGGCAGTGCCGGCGTCGAATTCACCAGGTGCCAGCGTGTGCTGCAGCTGGCGCAAAGCGTCGCGCACGGTTGGCCAGAGGGCTTGTGCACGCGGCGTGGGCTCCACGCCCGCACCGGAACGCCGCACCAGCTCGTCGCCCAGCAACTCGCGCAGGCGGCGCAGCGAATTGCTCACGGCCGGCTGGGTGATCGCAAGGTTGCGGGCGGCGCGCGTGAGGTTGCGCTCTGCCATCACCTCGTCGAAGACGCGCAGCAGGTTGAGGTCGAATGTGCGGAAATTGACGTCCATCAGCGATATGAATGATAAACATCAGAAAGATAAAGTGGCGGAACACTGGGGTAATCCCTAATATCGGGTCATCGGCCTTGTTCGCCACCACTGATTACCACTTATCCCCAGGAGGGATGCATCATGACCAGCTTTGTCCACGTTGACCAACCCACCGAACATCCCGGCGTCCGTCGCGCCGAAGTTCTCTTTGGCCAGATCCAGGCCGCCCGTGCCGGTGCCCATGGCGCCCGTCCGCTGATCGCACTGTTCGTGCTGGCCCTTGCGGCCGCCGTGCTCGTGGTCGCCGACAAGATCGTCTCCAACTGGGACGAAGGCGCGCTGCTCGCCGCATGGACCGTGTTCTGTGTCGCGGCCATCGCCTTGTTCGCGCTCTTCGTCGGCTCGGTGCGCAAGAGCAGCCTGGCCACCCTGTGGCGCGAAGCTGCAGAGCGCCGTGCGCAAGCCCGTGCAGACGCCCGCTTCCTGGCGACCGCCCAGAGCGACCCGCGCATCATGCAAGAGCTGCAAGCCGCAGTCTGGCGCCAGCAGTCGGACGACGTCGCGTCGGTGGAAGCCGTCGCCAAGGTCGACGCCCTGGCCCGCATGAACCGCCGTTCGCAAGAAGTGCGCATGCCCACGCTGTACGAAGCGATGCGCCGCATGAACAGCTCGCGCTACTACTAAGCAAGACTGAGCCGGGCGCTGAAGCGCTCGGCCGCAGTTGAGTGGATTCAAATGCCCGTCAGACGCATGTCTGACGGGCATTTTTCATTGGGGCACGACGTGGTGCACCATCACGATCACCCCTCGTGGTCGATGGCGCGCGACCGAGGTGCGCGATGGCGTTCTTTCTAGGGAGCGTGTCTCTATCTATATAGAGAGGGGGCCGGCTCCAGGGAGAAGCGGAAGCAAGGTCAAGTGTTGGCTGATGCCCTGCAAGACGAGAGTGCGGCGCTCAGCGCAGATTCTTTTCATCCTGTGTTGGCTATGGCGCCCAAAATGACATACACTGGCAGGCTTCGCTGCTGAATACCTCTGGTTTTCGAAGCGACCGGTGCTCTCAGGGGTGTTGGTTGTGAGTGGTGAAGAAAG
>NZ_JBYTBC010000012.1:0-163087 GCF_058788795.1 Variovorax sp. FW301-JW7 | reverse complement strand
GGCCTGCGCTTCGCCATCCGTGAAGGCGGCCGTACCGTGGGTTCGGGCGTCGTGGCCAAGATCCTCGACATCTAAGCTGGAAGCAAAGGAATCACCATGGCTACCAAGCAAAAGATCCGCATCCGCCTGAAGGCATTCGACTACAAGCTGATCGACCAGTCGGCCGCTGAAATCGTGGACACCGCCAAGCGCACCGGCGCGATCGTCAAGGGCCCCGTGCCCCTGCCGACCCGCATGAAGCGTTTCGACATCCTGCGTTCGCCGCACGTCAACAAGACGTCGCGCGACCAGCTGGAAATCCGCACGCACCAGCGCCTGATGGACATCGTTGATCCCACCGACAAGACCGTGGACGCGCTGATGAAGCTCGACCTGCCGGCCGGCGTCGACGTCGAGATCAAGCTGCAGTAATTCGACCTCGCGTCGCATTCCGAGCACAGCCCGCCCGCAGAAATGCAGGCGGGCTTTTTTGTGCTTCACGTTTGATTCTCAACTGTGGCATCCTCGCGCACCGGCCTGCAGGACGCAGTGCGCCGGGGCTGAAATGAGGGCAGCACACGTGATGAGCCAGAAGTTCTCTTTTGCATTCGGTGCGGCGTGCATCGCCGCGGCATTGCTGGCGGGTTGCGGTGGGGGCGGCGGTGGGGGCGGCGGTGGTGGCGGAGGCGGCGGTGGGTTTCCCATCGGCCTGCCGATCGTGCTGAACCCGGTCGCCCTGAGCGGGAAAGCCACCTACGACTCGGTGCCGAACAACAACGGCCCCCTCGTGTACGCGGACACCACGGCCAAGCCCGTGCGCGGCGCCACGGTGGAAGTGATCGATGCCAACACATCGGCGCAACTCGCGCTGACCACCACGGATGACGGTGGCAACTACGCGGTCTCGGTGCCGGCCAACACGAACATCGCTGTGCGCGTGCGAGCCCAGTTGACCCGGACCGGCTCGGGTGCCACCTGGGACGTCACGGTGCGCGACAACACCCGCAGCGACGCCATGTATTCCATGCAGTCGCCGAGCTTCTCGTCGGGGAGCGCGGCGTTGACGCGCGACCTGCGGGCGGACAGCGGCTGGGACGGCTCGCGATACAGCGGGACGCGGGTCGCGGCGCCGTTCGCCGTGCTCGACACGGTCTACACCTCCATGCAGAAGGTGCTGTCGGTGGCGCCGGCTTCGGCGTTCCCTCCGCTGAAGGTCTTCTGGAGCATCAACAACACGCCCTCGGCCGGTAGCCTGGCGGCGGGCCAGATCGGCACGACCTTCTTCTTCAACAACGGAAGCAGCGGCCGGCAGATCTATGTGCTCGGCAAGGAAGACGTCGACACCGACGAGTTCGATGCGCCGGTGATCGCGCACGAGTGGGGGCACTACTACCAGTCGGCCTTCAGCCGCGACGATTCGATGGGCGGCGAGCATGACGGGACCGATCGTCTCGACCGCCGGCTCGCGTTGTCCGAGGGCTGGGGCAATGCGTGGTCGGGCATCGCCCTCAATCGAAGCAACTATGTGGATTCGACTGCCGGCGGGCAGCAGGGCGGGGGCAAGCCGCTCGATCTGTCGGCCGGTCCTTCGAGCAATCCGGGCTGGTTCCGCGAACTGTCGGTCCAGTCCATCCTGTGGAACCTCAACCGGCAGGCTGGCTTCAAGCCCATCCACGACACCTTGACCGGCTTCCAGTTCCGAAGCGGCGCGGCGGTCACGTCGATCCACGCCTTCGCCGCGGCGTTCAATGCGACGTCGCCTGGCAACGCCTCGGCGCTGAACAGCCTGTTGAGCGCGCAGAACATCATCTCCAACGATGCCTTCGGCGCGGGCGAAACGAACGATGGCGGGTTGCCCACCGTGACCGGCGTGCTGCCGATGTACCGGGCCTTGACTGTTGGTGCGATGCTCAACAACGTCTGTGTTTCCAACGTGGCGGGCTCGGGCAACAAGCTCGGCAACATCGCCTACCTTCGCTTCACCGCGCTGGCGAACCGGGACTACCAGATCACGGTCGGGGGCGCCGCGCAGCCGGACTTCGACGTCTTCCGGGGCGGAGAGATCGCTCGATCGGGCAGCCGGGTCAGCCTGAGCGCGGGCGAGTACGTTCTGGCGGTGCGGGATGCCGCAATGACGAGCTCCTCTGCTTCGCCGGTGTGCCTCAGCGTGCTCGTTCAATAAGGAAGGGAAGGCTCGCGATGATCCTGAACACTCGCCTCTCTCTGGCTGCCGCACTGGCGGCGGGACTTGCACTGTCCGCGCTCTCGGCCTGCGCCCTGGCCGACGGGGTGCCGCCGACGCGCACCACCGCGAAGTTGTCACCTGCAGGCCCGAAGGGCTCCGCCACGCCCTGGGTGACCGCATCGAGAAAACCCAACGATTCCGGCGTCAAGCTGCAGTACCGGCTGGGCGGCGCGCCGCAGGCCGGCAAGCCGACCGTGGTCGTCCTCCAGTTCGACGGCGTCACCGATCCCGCGGGCGCCAGCGTGGCGTTGACGGTCGATGCGGGGCTGACGCTGTCCGGCAGCGCGTCGCTGAGCCTGCCGCCGGGGCAGCGCTCCGACGCTTCCGTCACGGTGGTCAGCCAGGGCGAGGGGCTGGCCTACCTGAACGTGTTCATCACGCAAGGCGGCCGGACCAGCGCCATTTCCATCCCGATCCAGACCGGCGCGGCGGCACCCGCCATGAAGGCCGGCGGCGAGATCAAGTCGCTGCCAGGCGGCGACAACATCATCTCGCTGCCCGCGAAATAGGCCCGAAAGCCAGCCGAAACGGGGTCGGAAGCCCCTGAATCCGGCCCGAACAGGGCTACTTGCGCCCCGGTTCGACTGCGGGCTATAATCTCTGGCTCTGCCCTTGTTGCGTCCGTTCGGGCGCCGTTTTGGCAGAGATTTATCAACCTTCTCTCGCAGGCCGGGAAACCAGCCAAACGCTGTCGCCAATTGAAGTGGCAGCGGCGAAGGAAGTCTTCCATTTTTGGAGAAAACAAATGAGTCTGAGCAACTCCCTCGGGTTGCTGGGCCGCAAGGTGGGGATGATGCGTCTCTTCACCGATGACGGGGACGCAGTTCCTGTCACGGTGGTGGATGTGTCCAACAACCGTGTGACCCAGATCAAGTCCCAAGAGACCGATGGCTACGTCGCCCTGCAGGTGACGTTCGGTTCGCGCAAAGCATCGCGCGTGACCAAGCCCCAAGCCGGCCACCTCGCCAAGGCGGGTGTCGAAGCTGGTGAAATCAGCCAGGAATTCCGCGTCACCGCCGATACCGCAGGTCAGCACAAGGCTGGCGGCGTGATCGCGGCAAGCAGCGTGTTCTCCGTGGGCCAGAAGGTGGACGTGCAAGGCACGACCATCGGCAAGGGCTACGCCGGCACGATCAAGCGTCACAACATGAGCTCGCAGCGCGCGTCGCACGGTAACAGCCGTTCGCACAACGTGCCCGGCTCGATCGGCATGGCACAAGACCCCGGTCGCGTGTTCCCCGGCAAGCGCATGACGGGCCACCTCGGCGACGTCACCCGCACGACGCAAAACCTCGACGTGTTCCGCATCGACGAAGCACGTCAGCTGCTGCTCATCAAGGGCGCGATCCCGGGTTCGAAGGGTGGCTTCGTCACCGTGCGTCCCGCCATCAAGGCCAAGCCGCAAGCGGCTGAAGGAGCGAAGTAATGCAACTCGAACTCCTGAACGAACAAGGCCAGGCCGCGTCGAAGTACGACGCCCCCGAGACCGTGTTCGGCCGTGACTACAACGAAGACCTGGTTCACCAGATCGTCGTTGCATTCCAGGCCAACGCCCGTCAAGGCACGCGCGCCCAGAAGGACCGCGAACAGGTCAAGCACTCGACCAAGAAGCCTTTCAAGCAAAAGGGAACGGGCCGCGCCCGTGCCGGTATGACGTCCTCGCCCCTGTGGCGCGGAGGCGGTCGTATTTTCCCGAACATGCCTGACGAAAACTTCTCGCAGAAGATCAACAAGAAGATGTACCGCGCCGGCATGGCCGCCATCTTCTCGCAGCTCGCTCGCGAAGGCCGTCTGGCCGTGGTCGATTCGCTGACCGTGGATTCGCCCAAGACGAAGCCGCTGGCAGCCCGTTTCAAGGCAATGAATCTCGAGTCCGTGCTCGTGATCGCCGAAGAAGTCGACGAAAACCTGTACCTTGCCTCGCGCAATCTGGTCAACATCCTCGTGGTCGAACCCCGTTACGCCGATCCGGTGTCGCTGGTTCACTACAAGAAGGTGCTGGTCACCAAGGGTGCCGTCGACAAGCTCAAGGAGATGTTCGCATGAGCCGCGTGAACCCCACCCCTGCACAACGTAAGTTCGACGAAGGCCGTCTCATGAACGTGCTGGTCGCACCGATCGTGTCCGAAAAGGCCACGATGGTCGGCGAGAAGTCGAACGCTGTCACTTTCAAGGTGCTGCAAGACGCCACCAAGCCCGAGATCAAGGCCGCTGTTGAACTGATGTTCAAGGTCGAAGTCCAGGGCGTGTCGGTGCTCAACACCAAGGGCAAGACCAAGCGCTTTGGCAAGTCCATCGGCCGCCGCGACAACGTGCGCAAGGCTTATGTGACGCTGAAGGCCGGTCAAGAGCTCAACCTCGTCGGGGAAGGCGCTTAATCATGGCCGTCATCAAGATGAAACCCACTTCGCCGGGCCAACGCGGCGCGGTGAAGATTTCGCGTGACCACCTGCACAAGGGTGCGCCTCACGCAGCCCTGCTGGAACCCCAGTTCCAGAAGGCCGGCCGTAACAACAACGGTCACATCACGATCCGCCATCGTGGCGGTGGTGCCAAGCACCACTACCGCATTGTCGACTTCGTGCGCAACAAGGACGGCATCCCGGCCAAGGTCGAACGCATCGAGTACGACCCGAACCGCACCGCCCACATCGCTCTGGTCTGCTACGCCGACGGCGAGCGCCGCTACATCATCGCCCCGCGCGGTCTGGAAGCTGGTGCAACCCTGATGTCGGGCGCAGAAGCCCCGATCCGCGCCGGCAACACCCTGCCGATCCGCAACATCCCCGTGGGTTCGACGATCCACTGCATCGAGCTGCAACCCGGCAAGGGTGCGCAGATCGCTCGTTCGGCCGGTACCTCGGCCACGCTGCTGGCCCGTGAAGGCGTCTACGCCCAGGTCCGCATGCGTTCGGGCGAAGTCCGCCGCATTCACATCGAATGCCGCGCGACCATCGGTGAAGTGGCGAACGAAGAACACAGCCTGCGCCAGCTCGGCAAGGCCGGTGTGAAGCGTCACATGGGTATCCGCCCGACCGTTCGCGGCGTGGTGATGAACCCGGTCGACCACCCGCACGGTGGTGGCGAAGGCAAGACTGGCGAAGGCCGCCATCCTGTCGACCCGTGGGGCAACCTGACCAAGGGCTATCGCACCCGTAACAACAAGCGCACGCAGGTCTTCATCGTGTCGCGTCGCAAGAAGTAAGGGGTAGCCAATGACTCGCTCTCTCAAAAAGGGTCCTTTCGTCGACCACCACCTGGTGGCCAAGGCCGACAAGGCCGTGACGAACAAGGACAAGAAGCCGATCAAGACCTGGTCGCGCCGCTCGATGGTTCTGCCCGAGTTCATCGGTCTGACCATCGCTGTGCACAACGGCAAGCAACACGTGCCCGTGTACATCACCGACCAGATGGTCGGCCACAAGCTCGGCGAATTTGCGCTCACGCGCACGTTCAAGGGGCACCCCGCGGACAAAAAAGTCCAGAAGAAGTAAGGAACGACCATGTCTGAAACACGTGCAGTCCTCCGCGGTGTCCGCCTGTCGGTCGACAAGGGCCGTCTGGTCGCGGACCTGATCCGCGGCAAGAAGGTCGATCAAGCGCTCAACGTTCTGCAATTCACGCAGAAGAAGGCCGCTGTGATCATCAAGAAGGTGCTCGAGTCGGCAATTGCCAACGCCGAGCACAACGACGGTGCCGACATCGACGAGCTGAAGGTCAAGACCATCTACGTCGAGCAAGGTGCAACGCTCAAGCGCTTCACGGCGCGCGCCAAGGGTCGCGGCAATCGCATCAGCAAGCCCACGTGCCATGTGTACGTGACGGTTGGCAACTAAGAAGGCCTGGAAGAAATATGGGACAGAAAATCCACCCAACCGGGTTCCGCCTTGCGGTCACCCGTAACTGGTCCAGCCGTTGGTACGCAAGCGACCGCGATTTCGCGGGCATGCTGGCCGAAGACATCAAGGTTCGCGAATACCTGAAGAAGAAGCTGAAGAACGCTTCGGTGTCGCGCGTCATGATCGAGCGTCCCGCCAAGAACGCACGCATCACGATCTACTCGGCTCGTCCGGGCGTCGTGATCGGCAAGAAGGGCGAAGACATCGAGAACCTCAAGCGCGAACTGGGCAAGCAGCTCGGCGTGCCGGTTGCAGTCAACATCGAAGAAGTGCGCAAGCCTGAAATCGATGCGCAGCTGATCGCCGACAGCATCACGCAGCAGCTCGAAAAGCGGATCATGTTCCGCCGTGCCATGAAGCGCGCCATGCAAAACGCCATGCGTCTGGGTGCCCTGGGCATCAAGATCATGTCGTCGGGCCGCCTGAACGGCATCGAAATCGCTCGTTGCGAGTGGTACCGCGAAGGTCGCGTGCCCCTCCACACGCTGCGCGCCGACATCGACTACGGCACCTCGGAAGCCAAGACCACGTACGGCGTCATCGGCGTCAAGGTCTGGGTCTACAAGGGCGACACGCTGGGTCGTAACGACCTGCCGGCCGTCGAAACGCCGCGTCCGGACGAAGAGCGCCGCCCGCGTGGTCCCCGCCGTGATGGTCGCCCTGGCGACCGTCCGGGTGGCGACCGTCGTGGTCCCGGCCCCCGTGCCGGTGCCCGTGGTCCGATCGGTGGCAACACCGCTCCGGCCGATGGCAGCGACAAGCCCGCAGAAGCAACCGGCGGTGCCGGTGCAGACTCGAAACCCGCCGTTAAGCGCGTCCGCAAAGCCGCGCCCGCTGCAGCAGCGGACGGTGCCAAGACCGAGTAATCGGTCGCTCCCGGGCACGCAAGTGCCTGGGGCCCTCACGGAGTAACAAAACATGCTGCAACCTGCACGCAGAAAGTTCCGCAAGGAACAAAAGGGCCGCAACACCGGCATCGCAACCACGGGTAACTCGGTTGCGTTCGGTGACTTCGGTCTCAAATGCACCGACCGCGGTCGCCTCACGGCGCGCCAGATCGAAGCCGCTCGTCGCGCGATTTCGCGTCACGTGAAGCGCGGTGGCCGTATCTGGATCCGCGTGTTCCCGGACAAGCCGATCTCTACCAAGCCCGCTGAAGTGCGGATGGGTAACGGTAAGGGCAACCCCGAGTACTACGTCGCTGAAATTCAGCCTGGCAAGATCGTGTTCGAGATCGTCGGCGTGCCCGAAGAACTCGCCCGCGAAGCGTTCCGCCTGGCCGCCGCCAAGCTTCCGCTGCGTACGACGTTCGTCGCTCGCCAGCTCGGCGCCTGAGAGGAGAACACCCATGGCAACACGTAAGAAGAAAGAAACCGCGGCTTCGGCCAAGGTGACGAAGGCCGCAACCCTGCGCACGAAGGACGTCGCAGGCCTGCAAGCCGAAATCAAGGATCTGCAGAAGGCCCACTTCGGCCTGCGCATGCAGAAAGCCACGCAACAGCTGTCGAACACCACGACGCTGCGCGTGACGCGTCGCGACATCGCTCGCGCCAAGACCATTCTTGCTCAGAAAGAGCAAGAGACCCAAGCCGCCAAGTAAGGAGTGAACATGACGGAAGCTAAAAAATCCCTCAAGCGCACCTTGATCGGCAAGGTGGTCAGCGACAAGCGTGCCAAGACCGTGACCGTGCTGGTCGAGCGCCGTGTGAAGCACGAGCTCTACGGCAAGATCGTGGCCAAGACGAGCAAGTACCACGCCCATGACGAAAAGGGCGAGTACAAGCTGGGCGACACCATCGAGATCACGGAAAGCCGTCCGATCTCGAAGACCAAGAACTGGGTTGTGACCCGTCTGGTCGAGAAGGCCGCCCTGGTCTGATCAAGCACCCGGTCGCCCTCGAGGCAACCCATCCGAAAACGGCCCACAATGTGGGCCGTTTTTCTTTTTCAGGAGCAAATTACATGATCAAAGTCGGCGACACCCTTCCTTCGGCCACCCTGCAGGAATATTCCGAAGTCGAGGGCGAGGGCTGCAGCATCGGCCCGAACGCGGTCGACGTGACCAAGGCCACGGCGGGCAAGACCATCGCGCTGTTCGCACTGCCGGGCGCCTTCACGCCCACCTGCTCGGCCAAGCACGTGCCAGGCTACGTGCAGCACTTCGACGACTTCAAGGCCGCCGGCGTGGACGAGATCTGGTGCGTGAGCGTGAACGACGCTTTCGTGATGGGCGCCTGGGCGCGCGACCAGAAGACCGGCGCCAAGGTGCGCATGCTGGCCGACGGCAGTGCCGACTTCGCCAAAGCCACCGGCCTCACGCTCGACCTGACCGGCCGCGGCATGGGCCTGCGCAGCAACCGTTACTCGATGCTCGTGAAAGACGGCAAGGTCACGACGCTGAACGTCGAAGGCCCGGGCAAGTTCGAAGTGAGCGACGCCGACACGCTGCTCGCACAAGCCCGCGGCTGAAACAGGCCTAGAGATCTACCTTGAGGTAGTGAGCCCCGGCGACGGGGTTGTGATAGTAGGGCGGCACCTCTGCGAAGCCCAGGTCTTCGTAGAGGGCGCGCGCCGACTCCATGTCGTCGAGGGTGTCGAGCAGCACGCAGGCATAGCCTGCGCTGCGTGCCGCATCGAGGATGGCTTCGGCCAGCTGCCGGCCCAGCCCAAGCCCCCGGAACCCGGGGCGCACATACAGCCGCTTCATTTCCGCTGCGTTCGCGTAGTCCGTGGTGTCGATCGGGCGCAGCGCGCAGCAGCCCGCCACGTGGGCGAGCGTGCCGTCGGCGCGCTTCAGCGTGGGCGCGGCGCGGCCGGCGTCTTCGTTCACATGGGCGGGATCGACCAGCGCCAGCAGCAAGGTGCCGCGCGGCTCGGCGTACTCGCCGGGCAGGTCGGCCAGCTCGCCATCGAAATCCTGGAACGCGAGGTCGATGGTCAGCGAGCCCGCGTAGTCGCGGAAGATGGCGCGCACGGCGTCGACTTCATGCGGTTCGTCGGGCACGAGGAGCACCACCGCCGGCGTGTCCGACAGCGGCAGCGGGCGGGAGACGGAAAAGCCGCTCATACGCGCAACGACGCCACCCAGAACGCCACGCCCGCGCACAGCGCGAACAGCACCAGCGCCAGCGTGCGCGACACTGCATCGTCGCGGCTCGGGGCCACGCCGTTGCCATTGCCGTTCCCGTTCCCGTTGGCGGCCGCACCCGCGACCACCAGCTTGTCGCCCGACAGCATCGGCCCGACCAGCCGGTGCCGCTTGACCAGCACATAGAACAGCACCGCCAGCACATGCAGGCTCACGAGGGCGATCACGATCCACTTGCCCTGCGCCTTGTGCCAGCCCGTCGCCAGGCTCACCATCGCGCCCGACACGAAGCGGGTCAGCGGCCCGGAGGCCGAAATCTCGTCGTCGGCCATCAACCCGGTGGCGACCTGCAGGATCAACAGCGCCAGCACCGCGAACACCGACAGCGCGCCCAGCGGCGTGTGGCCGATCAGGTGGTCGGGGTGCGACTTGCCGCGCAGGTAGGCGATGACCGAGCCCGGCGCATAGATGAAGGCCGCGAAACGCGACCAGCGCCCGCCCACGACCCCCCAGACCAGCCGGAACAGCAGCAGCGCCAGCACGGTGTAGCCGAGGCGGAAATGCCATTCCATGATGCCGTTCAGGCCCGTCACGATCAGGCCGATCACGGCGAAGGCGAGCGCCCAGTGAAAGAGGCGTGTCGGCAGGTCCCAGACGCGTGTGCGGGCCACCGAGAGGGTGTCGGTCATCGAAAAAGGCGCCGGGGCGCGAGGCTGCGGAAGGCGCAGATTAGCAAAGTCCGGCCCGGTCCTTCCACCGGGTTGTTGCTATGCGCCCGACACGGGCAGCCCCTACACTGCCTGCAGCACCGCGTTCGACGGTGCCGAAACCCCACACAAGGACCCACGATGACCCGTTTTGCTTCGTTCGCCCTTGCAGCCGCCTGCGCTGCGATGTCCCTGCCCGCCGCGGCACAGTTCGCCAAGCCCGAAGATGCCATCAAGTACCGCCAGAGCGCGCTGTTCGTGATGGCCCAGCACTTCGGCCGCCTCGGCGCCATGGCCAACGGCCGGGCGCCCTACGACGCTGCCGCCGCTGCCGCCAACGCCGAGATCGTCGCCGACATGGCCAAGCTGCCCTGGGCCGGCTTCGGTGCCGGCACCGAGGGCGGCAAGGCCAAGCCCGAAGTCTGGAAGGAAGCCGCGAAGTTCAAGGAGCACCAGGACAAGGTGATCGCCGAGACCGGCAAGCTCGTCATCGCCGCCAAGGCCGGCAACATCGACGCGCTCAAGGCCCAGTTCGGCCCGACCGGCGCGAGCTGCAAGGCCTGCCACGACAGCTTCCGCAACCAGTAAGCCGCGGGCTTCCGCAACGAAAAAGGCGCTCCTCGGAGCGCCTTTTGCTTTGGAGGGCCGGGAGATCAGGCCTCGGCAAGCAGTTTCTCGATCAGCTTGTGCAGCTCGGCAAAGTCGGGCTCGCCCACGTAGCGCTTCACGATCTCGCCTTTCTTGTTGACGATGAAGGTCGTTGGGGTGAGCTTCACGTCGCCCCAGGCCTGCGCCACGCTGCCGGTGTTGTCGATCGCCACCTTGAACGGCAGCTTGCGGGTTTCGGCGAAGTTGACGACGTAGCTCGGCGGGTCGTAGCTCATGGCCACCGCCAGCGTGTCGTAGCCCTGGGCCTTGTACTTGTCGTAGGTCGAGATCACCTTGGGCATCTCGGCCACGCAGGTCACGCAGCTGGTGGCCCAGAAGTTGACCAGCGTGACCTTGCCCTTCAGGTCGGCCGTGCTCTTGGTGGTGCCGTCGAGCAGCACGAAGGTCGAGGCCGGGGCGGTGGTGCTGCCCGAACCGAGGTACACGCCCACGCCGGCGGCCAGGGCGATCACGACGGCGGCGGCAGCGATGTATTTTTTCATGGGCACCTGAAAGAGAAAGGCGGAGCGATTTTAGTTCCGCGTGCAGGATCGCGTGGGCGCAGGCCCTTCATCCTCCCGAAGGCCGCTCGATAATCGTCCACCGATGCCTTCGCTTCCTTCCCCCTCCTGGCCCGTGCTGGCCCTGGCCGCCGCGCTGGGCGCCTGCAGCCCCACCTTCAACTGGCGCGAAGTGCCGATCGCCGACGCCGGCCTGGTCGCGCTGCTGCCCTGCAAGGCCGACCGCGCCCAGCGCGCGCTGCCGCTGGGCGCCGAGTCGGTGCAGGTCGACATGACCGGCTGCGAAGCCGGCGGTGCGACCTTCGCCGTGGCCCATGCCGCCGCCACCAGCCCGGCGCAGGCCGAGGCCTGGCTCACGGCCTGGCGCACGGCCACGCGGGGCCAGCTCGGCGTGGCGCAGGTGATCGAGGCACCGGCCACCTTGCCGCGTGCCACCGCCGTGCCCGCGCCGGTGCGGCTCGACGGGCAGTCGGCGCAGCAGGGCGTGGCGCCGGTCCAGGTGCTCTGGTTCGCCCAGTCGCAGAAAGACGGCACTGTGTCGCTCTACCAGGCCACCGTGCTCGGTCGTCCGTCGTCGCCCGAGGCGGCCAGGACTTTCTTCGAGGGCCTGCGCCTGCCCTGAGCCCGGGCCGTGAGGCGCAGCTATCGTTTTTGTAGCTGTTGCCGTGGCGCCAATGGCCGCCTTCCCCGGCTGGCGCGTTGTGTCCTCCATCCATGTCTCTACTTCCTCTGGGCGCCCCCGCATAATCGACGCGTCGTCCTCCGAGCCGCATGAACAGCATCCTCATCATTGCCCACTCTCCGTTCGCACAGGCGCTGCGGCAGTGCGCGCTGCATGTGTTCCCCGACTGCGAACAGGCGGTCGTGGCGCTCGACGTGCTGCCCAACGTGTCGCCCGAAGAAACGCTGGCCGCCGCGCGCATCACGCTTGCGCAGCAGCTGCATGCGCCGCGCTCGCAGGTGCTGGTGCTGGCCGACGTGTTCGGCGCCACGCCCTGCAATGTCGCGCAGAAGCTGGTGGACGGCGTGCGCTCGCGGCTCGTGGCCGGTGTCAACCTGCCGATGCTGCTGCGCGCCGTCACCTACCGCCACGAACCGCTCGACACGCTGGTACAGCGCGCCCTCGCGGGCGGCACCGCCGGCGTGATGCAGGTGGCGGTGGCGGCTCCCCAGAACCAGGCGAAAAGAAAGCACAGTGATCAAGAAATCCGTGACCATCAGCAATAAGCTGGGCCTGCACGCACGTGCGTCGGCCAAGCTGACCAAGCTCGCGGGCAGCTTCCCCTGCGAGGTGTGGCTGTCGCGCGGCGACCGCCGCATCAACGCCAAGAGCATCATGGGCGTCATGATGCTGGCCGCCGGCCTCGGCGTGACCGTCGAGCTCGAGACCAACGGCCCGCAGGAAGATGAAGCCATGAACGCCATCGTCCAGCTCATGGACGACAAGTTCGGCGAAGGCGAATGAAATGGCTCACCCCCAGGCTTTTTCACTGCGTGTAAACGCCAACCCCCTTGCAGGGGGCGATGCCAGTCGCCCGGCAAAGCCGGTTCGACGGCATCCCCCGCATTCGCGCGCGCTTCGCGCCCGCAGCGGACCCGAGGCCTGAAGGTATGACTTTCGCAGTCCACGGCCTCCCAGTCGCCCGTGGCATTGCCATCGGCCGCGCGGTGCTGGTGGTGTCCAGCCGCATCGACGTGGCGCACTACTTCATCAAGCCCGACGAGATCGAGAGCGAGATCGACCGCGTGCGCACTGCGCGCAACGCCGTGGCCGACGAGCTCACCAAGCTGCAGGCCAGCGTGGCGCAGATGGGCCCCAACGACGCGCCGCACGAACTCGCGGCGCTGCTCGAGGTGCACCAGATGCTGCTGCAGGACGACGTGCTCAGCGGCGGCGTGAAGCACTGGATCAGCGAGCGGCTGTACAACGCCGAATGGGCGCTGACCACGCAGCTCGAAATCATCGCGCGCCAGTTCGACGAGATGGAGGACCCGTACCTGCGCGAGCGCAAGGCCGACCTCGAACAGGTGGTCGAGCGCATGCTGCATCGCATGAAGGGCACGGCCGCCGTGCTCGCGCCGAGCCCGCCGCGGCGCAAGCGCGCCGCCGCGCATCACGACCACGACGACGAAGACGACGATCCCACCGCGGGCGACGGCTTCGACGTGCCGCTGGTGCTCATTGCGCACGACCTCTCGCCGGCCGACATGCTGCAGTTCAAGAAGAGCGTGTTCGCGGGTTTCGTGACCGACGTGGGCGGGCGCACCTCGCACACCGCCATCGTGGCGCGCAGCATGGACATCCCGGCCATCGTCGGCGCGCGCTCCGCGAGCCAGCTGGTGCGCCAGGACGACTGGGTCATCATCGACGGCGAGGCCGGCGTGATGATCGTCGACCCGTCGCCGATCATCCTGGCCGAGTACGGCTTCAAGCAGCGCCAGGGCGACCTCGAACGCGGCCGGCTCGCGCGGCTGCGCCACAAGCCCGCCGTCACGCTCGACGGCCAGCGCGTCGAGCTGCTGGCCAACATCGAGATGCCCGAAGACACCCAGGGCGCCGTCAAGGCCGGCGCCGTGGGCGTGGGCCTGTTCCGCAGCGAATTCCTCTTCATGGGCCGCGAGAACTCGGCGCGCCAGACGCGCCTGCCCGACGAAGAAGAGCAGTACCAGGCCTACAAGCGCGCGGTCGAGGGCATGCAGGGCATGCCCGTGACCATCCGCACCATCGACGTCGGCGCCGACAAGCCGCTGGACGGCAAGTCGGCCAGCAAGCAGGAGCACCTGAACCCCGCGCTCGGCCTGCGCGCCATCCGCTGGAGCCTGGCCGATCCGGCAATGTTCCTCACGCAGCTGCGCGCCATCCTGCGTGCGGCGGCGCACGGCGAGATCCACCTGCTCATTCCGATGCTCGCGCACGCCAGCGAGATCCGCCAGACGCTGTCGCTGATCGACTTCGCGCGCGCCGAACTCGACAACCGCGGCGCGGTGTACGGCCCGGTCAAGCTCGGCGCCATGATCGAGATCCCGGCCGCCGCGCTCACGCTCAAGACCTTCCTGAAGCACTTCGACTTCCTGTCGATCGGCACCAACGACCTGATCCAGTACACACTGGCCATCGACCGCGCCGACGAAGCCGTCGCCCACCTGTACGACCCCGCGCACCCCGCGGTGCTCAAGCTCGTGGCCGACACCATCACCGAGTGCCGTCGCCAGGGCAAGGGTGTGTCGGTGTGCGGCGAGATGGCGGGCGACGTCGCCTTCACGCGCCTGCTGCTGGGCCTGGGCCTGCGCAGCTTCTCGATGCACCCGTCGCGCATCCTCGCCGTGAAGCAGGAAGTGCTGCGTGCCGACACGGGCAAGCTCGAGCCCTGGGCGCGGGGCGTGCTCGACGCGGACGATCCCGCCGCCGCACTCGCGGGCTGAGCCCGCGCTTTCGCATACCTTTGTCTTCGTGGTGCACCGTGAAAACGGTGGGTTGCGGGGCGGACGAAACAAACCGAAATACGGCGATACGGCGGTGAAAGGACTCGCCGGGCATCGACGCGCACCATCAGGTCTCCTCTTCCAACCCCTGAAAGAAAGGCCTGCATCATGATCGTCAAGTCGTCCTTCTCCCTCGCCCAGCTCGTCGCTGTCGGTTCCTTCGCCATGCTCGCCGCCGCCGGCGCCAAGGCTGAAAGCTACGAGGGCGTCCACGCGCCCGTGTCGGCCATGAGCCGCGCCGATGTCAACGCCGAAGCCGTGCGTGCCGCCGCCGCCCCCGACCAGAACGTCGTGCGCGGTTCGCGCGGTCCCGAAACCGTGGCCGTGTCGACCGACCGCGCCCGCGTCATCGCCGAAGCCGTGCGCACCGCTGCCGCACCCGACCAGAACGTGACCTCCGGCTCGCGCGTGAACAGCAAGGTCATCTCGACCATGCAGAACCCCGTCGACGCGCGTGCCGCCGCCGCGCGCGACAGCGGCAACCGTCTCTGAGAAGGTGTGAACGAACCCGCCATGTCCGCTCATCCCGCCCAGACACGCCCCCTCGGCGTTGCAAATGCTCGCCATAGCCCGAGCTATGGCTGCGCTTTGCGCCTTGAGGGGACGCGCCTGGACAGGCTGCTCGGCCACGCCGGATTCATTCGCACCTTCTGAGCCACTGCGGCGCATGCGTCGCCGCCGTCGCCACGTTCATCACTGAAGCAGCCCCGCGCAGGGGCGCATGAAGGAGCACCCCCATGAAGCACTGGATCAAACGAACCCTGTTCGGATTCGCCGGCCTGGCCGTCGTGGCCGGCAGCATCGCCGGCTGTGCCGGCAACCGCCACGGCTGGGGCGGCGACAGCGCCGAGTTCCGCGCCAAGATGGTCGAGCGCGTCGGCAGCAAGCTCGAACTCGACGCCGCACAGAAGCAGAAGCTCACCGTGCTCGCCGAGAAGCTGCAGGCGCAGCGCCAGGCGATGCGCGGCGCAGGCGGCTCGGGCGATCCGCGCTCGCAGTTCAAGGCGCTGTTCGCGGGCAACACGCTCGACCAGGCCGGCGCCGCGCGCCTGATCGAAGAGAAGACCGCCGTGGTGCGCACCGGCAGCCCCGAGGTCATCGCCGCCGCGGCCGACTTCTTCGACCACCTGAATCCCGCCCAGCAACAGAAGGTGCGTGACTTCATGGAGCGCGGCGGCCGCCGCTGGTCGCGCCATGGCTGAAATCGGCTCGCCCCCGGGCTGGGCGCGCTTCGTGTCGCTGCATCGACCCGCGCTGCGGGCGTCGCAGCACCACGTTGCCTCCGTGGTGTCCCGCGAACCCGAAGCACCGGCCGTAGACGGCGTGCGCACCGTGCTGCGCTTCGAAGGCGCGGTGGTGCTCGCGGTGGCGCTGGTCGGCTATGCCCAGTTCGGCATGGGCTGGGGCGTGTTCGCGCTCTGGCTGTTCGCGCCCGACCTCTCGCTGCTCGGCTACCTCGCGGGGCCGCGCGTCGGCGCGGCGCTGTACAACGCGGCGCATGCGCTGATCGGGCCGGTGCTGCTGCTGGCGCTGGGCGTGTTCGCGGCGCAGCCGTGGGCGGTGGCCGGCGGCCTGATCTGGCTGGCTCGCGTCGGGCTCGACCATGCGCTGGGCTTCGGCCTGAAGTACGCGACCGGTTTTGCGTCCACCCACCTCGGTCGCATCGGCCGCGCCGATCCGTGGTGAGTGCCGTGGCCCGTTCGCGTCCCCTGATGCGCCCCGCGCTCGCGCGCACCGTGATGCTGGGCGAGGCGCTCACGCTCGCCGTCGCGTCGGCGGTGCACGGCGGCTGGCTCGTGGCCGGCCACGCGCATCCGCAGGCCCGCACCGCCGAGGCCGTGATCGCCACCGTGCTGGTGCTCGCGGCGCTCGAAACCTGGCGCCGCCCCGCGCATGCCCGCACGGCGGCGATCGCCGGACAGGGCTTTGCCCTGCTGGGCACGCTGGTCGGCCTTGGCACCATCGTCGCGGGCATCGGCCCGCGCACGGTGCCCGACGTGGTCTACCACGTGCTTTTGCTCGCCGGCCTCACCGCCGGCCTGGTCTGGACGGTGCGATGCCGGCCGGATTGATTGCAAGCCTTGCCATTCGCGCTCTCTTTGCCAGGAGGCACAATCCCGCCATGCCGCGCATCCTGCTGATCGACGACGACGAACACCTCGCCGCGCCGCTGACCACCTACTTCGCACGCTTCGGCTGCACGCTCGACAGCGCCAAGCGCCCGAGCGAAGGCATCGCCAAGCTGCGCGCGGGGCACTACGACGCGGCCATCCTCGACGTCATGCTGCCCGAGATGGACGGCTTCGAGCTGTGCCGCGAGATCCGCAAGGAAAGCGACATCCCCATCGTGATGCTCACCGCCCGCGGCGAGGTGATGGACCGCGTGGTCGGCCTCGAACTCGGCGCCGACGACTACGTGCCCAAGCCCTTCGAGCCGCGCGAACTGGTGGCGCGCGTGCAGACCATCCTGCGCCGCCAGCGCAGCGCGCCGGCGGCGGCCGCCGCCAATGCCCAGCTGCGCGTGTTCGACGGGCTCTCGATCGACCTCGACCGGCGCCAGGTCACGCGCCACGGCGAGCGCGTGGAACTCACCGGCACCGAGTTCGACCTGCTCGCGCTGCTGGCCGGCGAGCCTGGCAAGGTGTTCAGCCGCGACGACATCCTCAACCGGCTGCGCGGCCACGAGGCCGAGCTCTTCACGCGCGCGGTCGACATCGTGGTGAGCCGGCTGCGCAAGAAGCTCGAGCCGCTCGACTGCATCAAGACGCTGCGCAACGCCGGCTATGCGCTGGCCGTGGCGCCGGGCGAGCCGTCTTCATGAGATTTCCCCGCAGGCGCGCAGGCGCCGTGCCCGCCGACAACGAAGGCCTGTGCCCCGGCAAGGAGCGCCGCCGGCACTGGCATGCGCGCATGCACGCGCACATGCAGCAGCGCTGGCGCAGCTCGGTGCGCGTGCGGATCGTGATGATGTTCGTGGTGCTCGCGCTCGTGATGGCGGCGGTGTTCGTGGGCGGCATGAAGCGTTCGTTCTCCAGCACCTGGGCCGAGGCCGCGCAGCCGATGCTGATGGACTACGCCGACCGCCTCGTTGCCGAACTCGGCACGCCGCCCGACACGGTGCGCGCGCAGGCGCTGGTCGACCGGCTGCCGATCACCATCCGCATCACCGGGCCCAGCGTGAACTGGGAATCGAACCCCGGCAACGACATGCACGCGCGCGGCGGCTGGTTTTACGACCGCGACCGCGAGGAGTCGATGTTCTCCACCGAGCGCTGGTTCGTGCGCCCCACGGCCGACGGGCACAAGGTCATCTTCGGCTGGGCGCCCAGGCTGTGGCAGCTCGCGCCGCGCGCGGCGGGCTGGACCACGCTGTGCGTGTTGCTGCTGCTCGTGGTGGTGGCCTACGCACTGGTGAGCCGGCTGCTGCGCCCGCTCATCGACATCCGCGAGGGCGCGCAGCGCTTCGGCCGCGGCGAGTTCGCGCAGCCCATTCCGATCCGCCGCAACGACGACCTGGGCGACCTCGCGCAGCGCGTCAACACCATGGCCAGCGACATCCAGGCCATGCTCGACGCCAAGCGCGGCCTGCTGCTGGCGCTGAGCCACGAGCTGCGCTCGCCGCTCACGCGGGCCCGGCTCAACGCCGAGCTGCTGCCCGCCACGCCCGAAGGCCAGGCCGAGCGCGAGGCGCTGCTGCGCGACCTCAACGAGATGCGCGACCTGATCAGCGACCTGCTCGAAAGCGAACGCCTCGCGAGCCCGCATGCCGCGTTGCAGCGCGAGCCGGTCGACCTGGCCGCGCTGGTGCGCGAGATCGTGGCTGAGATGCCCGGCGCGCAGGCGGTGCAGCTCGACCTCGCGGACGGCCTGGCGCCGCAGCCCGTCGACCGCATGCGCGTGCGCCTGATGGTGCGCAACCTGCTGGACAACGCGCTGCGCTACAGCGCCGGCGCGCCGCAGCCGCCGACCGTGAGCTTGCGCGCGCCGGCCGACGGCGGTGCCGAGCTGGAGGTGCGCGACTTCGGTCCCGGCGTGGACGACGCGCAGCTCGAACGCCTGACCGAGCCCTTCTATCGCACCGACGGCGCGCGGGCGCGCGCCACCGGCGGCGTCGGCCTGGGCATGTACCTGTGCCGGCTCATCGCCGAAGCCCACGGCGGCCGGCTCACGGTGCGCAACGCGCACCCGGGCCTGCAGATCAGCGTGCGGTTCGGCTGAGGCGCGTGGTGGCTGCCGATTCGGCGGACCATCCGCCGCCGAGCGCGTGGTACAGCGCCATGCTGGCTTGCAAGCGCGCCTGCAGCAACTGGGCACGCGCGTCCTGCGCGGCGAACAGCGTGCGTTGCGCGTCGAGCAGCGTGAGCAGCGTCTCGGCACCCGCGCGGTAGCGCGACTCGGCAAGCGTGCGCGCGCGTTCGGCCTGCGCCAGTTCTTCGTCCTGTGCCACGCGCTGCGTGTCGAGTGCGGCCACGGCGTCGAGCGCGGTCAGCGCATCGGTGAAGGCGGCCACGGTGGCGGCGCGGTAGTTCGCGAGCAGTTCCTCGCGCCGCGCGGCCGACAGGTCACGCGCCGCGGCGCGCCGACCGCCGTCGAAGATCGGCGCCGCGAGCGCCGCCGCGAGGCTGTACACCGGGTGGTCGAACAGCGTGCCGAAGCGCGGCCCCGCGGCCGTGAGGCCGGCGCTCAGCGTGAGTGTCGGGAACATCGCCGCGCGCGCCGCCGCCACGTCGGCATCGGCCGCGGCCAGTGCGGCCTCGGCGCGTGCGATGTCGGGCCGGCGCGCGAGCAGGTCGGCCGGCAGGCTGGCTTCGACCGAGGGCAGCGCGAGCTGCTGCAGGCTGGCGACGGCGATCGGCACTTCGCTGCCGGCCTGGCCGAGCCAGCGCGCCAGGCGGACGTCCGCCGCGCGCGACTGCTGGTGCAGCGTGGCGGCCGTGCGTCGCTGCGACGCGACGATGCCGCGCTGCTGCGCAAGCTCGAGCGGCGAGGCCGTGCCCGCGCGCGCACGGGCCTCGACCAGCTGCAGCAGCCGCTCGGCATCGTCCAGGCTGCGCTGCGCGATGGCCGTGCGCTCGCGCCCGCCCAGCGCTTCGAGCCAAGCCGCGCCCGCGCCTGCGCGCAGTGCGAGCCGCACCGCGTCGCGGTCGAAGGCGCTGGCCTGCCGCGAGGCGCCGGCGCTGTCGCGCTGCGCGCGCAGGCGGCCCCACAGGTCGACCTCGTAGCGCGCGTCGAGCCCGAGCGCGCGCCGGTTGCCGCTCACGTTCGCATCGCCGCCGAGCCGGCCCCGGCGCTGCACATCGGCGGTCGCCGACAGCGCGGGCCAGGCCGAGGCGCCGGTGATGCGTTCCTGCGCCTCGGCCTGGCGCAGGCGCGCTTCGGCGGCATCGCCATCGGGGTTGCCGGCATCGACCGCGGCGACGAAGGCCGGCAGCTCGGTGGTGCCGAAGCCCGTCCACCACGGATCGGCGACGGTCGGTGTGCGCGCAGGCGCATCGGTGGCCGGCGTCGCGCATCCCGCGAGCAGCAGCGCCGCCAGGGCCAGCGCGGCGGGAGAGAAGAAAAGGCGCGTCATGGCAGTCGTCATTCGGAAGACAGGGCCGCGACCGGATCGAGCGCGGCGGCCTTGCGGGCCGGCATGAAGCCGAACACCAGGCCGGTGAGCGCGGCGCAGCCGAAGGCGCCCGCGATGGCCGTGAGGGAAAAGATCACCGGCACGCTCCACACGATGAGCGCGGCGCCCACGAGCAGCCCGCCCGCCACGCCCGCGACGCCGCCGGTCACCGTGACCAGCACCGCCTCGACGAGGAACTGCCGCAGGATGTCGCGCTGGCGCGCGCCGGTGGCCATGCGGATGCCGATCTCGCGCGTGCGCTCGCGCACGGTCATGAGCATCACGTTCATCACGCCGATGCCGCCGACCACCAGCGACACCGCCGCGATCAGCCCGAGCATCACGGTCATGGTGCGCTGGGTCTGCGCGCGCGCCTTGATCGACTCGGTCTGGTTGAACACCTGCACGTCGCGCACGTGGCGCTGCGCGGCCAGCACCTCGACGATCTCGGCCGCCGTCTCGGAGGCCTTGTCGACGTCGTGCACGGCCACCGCCACCCAGGTCGGATGGTTGCTGCCGTACAGCCGCGCGGCGGCGGTGGAGAAGGGCACGATCACGCGCTCGTCCTCGCTGGCCTGGCCGCCGCCCGCGCCCTTGGCGGCGAGCACGCCCAGCACGTCGAAGGGCACGTTGTCCAGCAGGATGCGCTGGCCCACCGGGTCGGTGCCGTCGGCGAACAGCGCGGCCTGCACGCGCTCGCCGATCACCGCGACCTTGGCCAGGCTCTGCTCGTCGCTCTCGTCGAAGAAGATGCCGCGCGCGGTCGGCCATTTCAGCGCCTGCTCGAAGTCGGTGGTGGCGCCGCCGCCCTCGGTGCGGTGGTCCACGTTGCCGCGCCGCGCCACCACGAAGCCCTCGATGTAGGGCATGGCCACGCGCACGTTGGGCAGGCGGCGGATGGTGTCGACGTCGGCCAGCGTGAGCTTGCCGCCGCGCCCGCGCGCGCTGTCGGGAATGGCGGCCACGTACATCTTGTCGGCGCCGAACAGCGAGATCTGCTTCATCACCGCCTCCTGCGAGCCGGTGCCGACCGCGAGCATCACGATGACCGAGGCCACGCCGATCACGATGCCCAGCAATGTCAGGCCAGTGCGAAAGCGGTGGATCCACATCACGCGCCAGGCCGCGCGCAGCGCCTCGTGCAGCTCGGAGAGCAGGGCGCGCGGCGTGTCGGCGGCGTCGGCCGTGTGCGTGGCCGAGAGCAGCGGAAGTGGCTCTGGCAGCGCTTCGACGGGCGCGCGCCCGCTGTCCGACACGATGCAGCCGTCGCGGATCTCGATCACGCGGCGCGCGCGCTGCGCCACCTCGCGGTCGTGCGTGATGAGGATCACGGTGTGGCCGGCGGCGGCCATCTCGTCGAGCAGCGCCATCACCTCTTCGCCGCTGCGCGAGTCGAGCGCGCCGGTGGGCTCGTCGGCCAGCACGATGCGCCCGCCGTTCATGAGCGCGCGCGCGATCGACACGCGCTGCTGCTGGCCGCCCGAGAGCTGGTGCGGCCGGTGGCCCAGCCGATCGCCCAGGCCCAGCCGCGTGAGCAGCCCGCGCGCGCGCGAGGCGCGCTCGGCGGGCGCCGCGCCGGCGTAGATGGCGGGCATCTCGACGTTCTCCTGCGCCGACTCGGTGGAGATCAGGTGGTAGCCCTGGAACACGAAGCCGAAGGCCTCGCGCCGCAGCCGCGCGAGCGCGTCGGCGTCCATGCCGGCCACGTCCTGGCCGGCGAACAGGTAGCGCCCGCCGGTCGGGCGGTCGAGGCAGCCGAGCAGGTGCATCAGCGTCGACTTGCCCGAGCCCGAACTGCCGACGATGGCGACGAACTCGCCCGCATGCAGCTCCAGCGTGATGCCGCGCAGCACCTCGACGGCCGGCGCGCCGTCGTGGCCGCCGTAGGACTTGCGCAGGTCGTGCAGCGCGATCAGCGGGGTCGTCTTCGTCTCGGTCGCACTCACAGCTGGAACTTCCGCGTGCCGCCGCCGGCCGCGCGCTCGCCGGTGATCAGGCGCTCGCCCTCGGCCAGGCCTTCGAGCACCTCGCCCGAGAGCCGGTCGCGCACGCCGATGCGCACCTCGCGCGGCGCGGGCTGGCCGTCGGGCCCGAGCACGCGCGCGGTGAAGCGCCCGGCCTGGCCCTTCACGGCCGTGAGCGCGGGCAGCGGCGCCACCACCACGTTGCGCGCCGAGGCGGCGACGAAGCTCACCTGCGCGGTCATCTGCGGCATGAGCTCGCCGTCGGCGTTGTCGACGTCGAACAGCACCGTGTAGAGCACGACCTTGCTGGCGGCCGGGGCCTGCGGCGCGTCGCCGCCGCTCTTGCCTGCGGCCACGGGCGGCGAGGGCAGCACCTGGCGCACGGTGCCTTCCCAGCGGCGGCGGTCGGCACCGAGCGTGGTGAAGTACACGGCCATGTCGCGCTTCACGCGGCGCACGTCGGCTTCCGAGACCTCGGTCCACACCGTCATGCGCGACAGGTCGGCCACGCGCAGGATGTCGGGCGTCTGGTAGGTGGCGTTGAGCGTCTGGCCCTCGCGCGCCTGCACCGAGACCACGCTGCCGGCCATCGGCGCGTAGATGCGCGTGTAGCCCAGGCGCGCTTCGTCGGCCTTCAGCGTGGCCTGGGTCTGGGCGATCTGGGCTTCGAGGTGCGCGATCTTCGCGGCGGCCGAGGCCAGCGTGGCTTCGGCGGTCTGCACGTCTTCGGCGCGCGTGGCGCCCTCGGCGGCCATCTGCTGCTGGCGTGCGAACTGCTGGCGCGCCAGGCGGTGCTGCGCGTGCTGGTCGGCCAGCTGCGCGCGCAGGCCCGCGAGCGAGGCGCGGCCGGCGTCCACCGTGGCCTGCTGCACGCTGGGGTCGATCTCCACCATCAGCTGGCCCTTCTTCACCGCGTCGCCGGGCTGCACGTGCAGCCGCAGGATCTGGCCCGACACCTGCGCGCCGACGTCCACATAACGGCGCGGCTGCAGTGTGCCGATGGCGGTCACGCTGCTTTCGATGTCGCCGCGGCGCAGCACGGCGGTGTCCCAGCCGGGGTCGCGCGGACTCGCCCCCACATAGGCCACGGCAGCGGCGGCCAGGGCCAGGGCCGCGAAGGCGGCGATGCGCAAGCGCCGGCCGGCGCGCGAACGTGAAGCGGGCGCCGTCACCGGGCGCCCTTGCGGAAGAAAGCGAGGGTCATGCTGCTAAGACGTGCGAGGCGCCGAAACGGGTAGAGCGCGCCACGCGCCCTGTGTGGAATGAGGCGTTTCGGGGGACAGGAAATCTTTACAAATCTATATAATTGAGAATAACTCTCAATTGCATCGTCTCCCGCGATGCCCCTTCACACCATGTCCCATCCGGAAGTCCGGCAGCTGTACGTCGACCACCAGGGCTGGCTGCGCAGTTGGTTGCTGGGCCGCCTGCGCTGCGGCTTCACCGCGGCCGATCTCACGCACGACACCTTTCTCAACCTCATCGAGCTGCCCCAGCAGCCGGTGCTGCGCCAGCCGCGCGCTTTCCTGCAGGTGGTGGCGAGCCGGTTGATGATCAACCGCTTTCGCCGCATGCAGGTCGAGGCCGAGGTGCTGCGCACCGTCGCGCTGATGGCCGAGGACGCCTGCGCGCCGAGCGCCGAGGACAAGGCCTGCGCGCGTGAGCTGCTGGGCCAGGTGCTCGCGCTGCTGGCGACCGAGCTCGACGTGAAGAGCCGCACCGCCTTCCTGATGGCGCGCGTCGAAGGCCGCTCGTACCGCGAGATCGCGGCCGAACTGGGCGTGTCCGAGACGCGCGTGAAGCAGTACCTCGCCAAGGTGCTGGCGCATTGCCACGGCCGCATGGCCGCGGCCGTGCCCGAGACGGAAAGCGCCGACGCCCCGGCCCATGCCTGACGCGGCCACCGAGCGCCTGCGCGAGGAGGCGGCGCTGTGGGCCGTGACCCTCGCCGACGACAGCGTGGACGACGCCACGCGCGCCGCCTGCGCGGCGTGGTGCGCGCTCGACGAGCGCCATGCGCGGCTGCTGGCCGAGATGCGCCGCATGTGGGAGTCGGTCACGCCCGACACCCCCGCGCCGCAGCCTGCGCGCCGTGGCCTGTCGCGCCAGGCGCTGGGCGCGCTCGTGCTGCTGCCCTGCCTGCTCGTGGCGGGCGCCGCGATGCCGTGGCAGGCCTGGCTGGCGGATGAACGCACCGGCGCCGGCGAGATCCGCCACCTCACGCTCGAGGACGGCAGCCGCGTCGCGCTGAACAGCGACTCGGCCATCGACATCGATTTCTCCGGCAGCGTGCGCCGCGTGCAGCTGCTGCGCGGCGAGGTCTTCGTCGAGGTCGCGCACGGCGACAAGCCTTTTGCCGTGGTCGACCGCGACGGCAGCGCGCAGGCGCTGGGCACGCGCTACGCCGTGCGGCGCGAGGCGAGCGACACGCTCGTCACCGTCACCGAATCGCGCGTGCGCGTGCAGCCGCTGGAGGGCGGCGACGACCGCTGGGTCGACGTGCAGGCGGGGCAGCAGGTGCGCTTCGACCGCCGCGGCGTCACCACCGACACCGTGCCCGCCGCGCCCGGCGGCCTGGCCTGGCCGCAGGGCCGGCTGGTGTTCGACGACGCGCCGGTGGCCGAGGTGCTGCGCCAGCTCGGGCGGCACCGGCCCGGCCTGCTGCTGGCCGACGACGAGGCCTTGGGCGCGTTGCGCTTCACCGGCGTGCTGCCGATCCAGCAGAGCGACGCCGCGCTCGCGCTGCTCGCCAGCGCGCTGCCGAGCTTGCGGGTCTCGACGCTGTCGCCGTGGCTGGTGCGGGTGAGCACCACGGCGCCGCCGTGACCGGGCGGTCGAACTTTTTCGCGCACACCGCTACCCGTTTCCCGTGCCCGCTTGTCATAGGTGGTGAAAAGAGATTCACCACACCATGACAGGACCCGCAGACCCGACCGAGACCGCGCAGCGCTGGCATCGCCTGCGCCGCGCCTTCGCGCTCGCGAGCCTGGTGCTGCTCGCCGTGCCGGCCGCCGCGCAAACACCGCCTGCCGATGCGGCCTTCGAGTGGCACCAGCCCGCGCAGCCGCTGAGCGGTGCGCTGACGGCGCTCGCCGTGCGCACGGGGTTGCTGCTCGGTGTCGATGCGGAGGTCGTGCGCGGCAAGCGCGCGCCTGCGCTGCAGGGCCGCTACACGGCGCGTGAGGCGCTGCTGCAGCTGCTCGAAGGCAGCGGCCTCGAAGCGGTGCGCGGCGCGTCGGGTGGCTACGCGCTGCGGGTCGCGGCGCAGCGCCCATCGGGCGCCAAGCCGCATTCCGAAGCACCCATGGCAGGCGGTGCGCTCACCGAGGTCACGGTCACCGGCGGTCGCGACACCGGCACCGTCACCGAGGGCACAGGCGCCTACACCACCGACGGCGCGATCGGCACCGCGACGCGGCTCGAACTCAGCCTGCGCGAGACACCGCAGTCGGTCAGCGTGCTCACGCGCGACCGCCTCGACGACCAGGGCCTGGGCCAGATCAGCGATGTGCTGCGCCAGGCGCCCGGCCTGAGCTTCGTGCAGAGCGGCAACGCCGGCACCGACGCCAACGCCGTCTATGCGCGCGGCTTCGAGGTCGAGAACTACCAGGTCGACGGCATCCCGCAGGTCGGCACCTGGCTGATGCAGACAGGCGACCTGGCCTTCTACGACCGCGTCGAGGTGGTGCGCGGCGCCACGGGTCTGCTCAACGGCGTGGGCACGCCGGCGGCCACCGTCAACCTCGTGCGCAAGCGTCCGGGCAACGCGCTGCAGGCCAGCGCCTCGTTCAGTGCAGGCACCTGGAATCGGCAGCGCGCCGAGCTCGACATCGGCGGGCCCGTCACCGCCGACGGCCGCGTGCGCGCGCGCGTGGTCGCGGCGGTGCAGGACGGTGACTCGTGGATCGAGCGCCATCACGAAAAGAAGCGCCTGTTCTACGGCATCGTCGAAGCCGACCTCGCGCGCAGCACGCGCCTGAGCGCCGGCTTCGAACTGCAGCGCCACGACAACGACGGCGTGGCGCGCGCCGGCCTGCCGCTGTTTTTCAGCGACGGCAGTGAGGCCACCTACGGCCGCTCGCGCAGTGCCGCAGCGCGCTGGGCGCATTCGTACCAGGACCAGCGCCAGTACTTCGCCGCGCTCGACCACCGCTTCGACAACGGCTGGGCCGTGCACGCCGCCTTCAACCGCTCGCGCCGCGCCTACGACGACGTCATCGGCTACGCCCTGCGCGGCTACATGAACCGCGCCACGGGTGCCGGGCTCGGCCTGTGGACGAACCGCTGGAACGCGGTGCCGGTGCAGAACGCATTCGACCTGTACGCGAGCGGCCCCTTCGAACTCTTCGGCCGGCGTCACGAGCTGGTGCTGGGCTACAACGCCTCGCGCACGCACAGCGACGCGCCGCTGTACGCGGGCTGGAACGTGGCGGGCTTCGATCCGTGGATCGCGAACTTCAACAGCTGGACCGGCGACCTGCCGGCCCAGCCGCAGCAGCCCGTGACCGGCCGCCAGGAAACGGCCACGCGCCAGTCGGGCGCCTATGCCACGGTGCGGCTGCGGCCCACCGATGCGCTCTCGGTCATCGTCGGCGCACGCGCGAGCGACTGGAAGGACGTGACGCGCACCGTCCCCCTGCAGCGCGCCGCCACCCTCACCACGCGCAGCGAGAAGGGCGTCGTCACGCCGTACGCGGGCGTGGTGTTCGACCTCGACAAGCACTGGTCGGCCTACGCCAGCTACACCAGCATCTTCAAGCCGCAGGCCGGCAAGGACCGCAGCGGCACCTACCTCGACCCGCTCGAGGGCCATGCCTACGAGGCGGGCGTGAAGGGCGCGTTCCACAACGACCGCCTCAACCTCAGCGCCGCCGTGTTCCAGGTGAAGCAGGACAACCTCGCCGTGCGCCTGGACAACGAGTTCGCACCCGACGGCTCGGCCGCCTACCGCGCCGCCAAGGGCACGACCACGCGCGGTTACGAATTCGAAGTGGCCGGCGAGCTGCTGCCCGGCTGGCAGGTCGGCGGCGGCTTTGCGCACAGCGTGGCACGCGACGCGGCCGGCCGGCGCCTGAACACGCAGGTGCCGAAGAACCTGCTGAAGCTCTTCACCAGCTACCGCATCGCCGGCATCGGCAACGGCCTCACGGTGGGCGGCGGCCTGAACTGGCAGAGCGACACCTACAGCACGGGCCTCGGTCCCTCGGGCCATGCGCGCTTCACGCAGCAGGCCTACACCACGCTCGACCTCATGGCGCGCTACCCGATCAACAAGCACCTCGCCGTGTCGGTGGCGCTGAACAACGTCTTCGACACGCGCTACCGCACCAGCACCAGCAGCAGCTTCTACGGCGCCCCGCGCCACCTGCTCGTGACCTTGCGCGGCACCTACTGACGCACCGCGTTTTTTCTCCGCAGCCAGGTCGCTGCCGGCCCCTTCGCGGCCGGGTGCGTCGCTAGCCATCTCCTGCCAACGGGCGTTGCCGACCTCTCGGGTCGGGCCGCCCCCTTTCTTCATGCCATGAACCAGCATTCGTTTTCACGCGCCCGCTTCCGGCGGTCTCCCGTGGCCCTTGTCGCCCTGCTTTGCTGCGGCGTCGTCAGCGCGCAGCAGCAACAACAGCCCGCCGCCAGCGGCGCGGCGCTGTCCGAGGTCACCGTCTCGGGCGACCGCAGCGGCCGCACCGAGGGCAGCCGCTCCTACACCGCCGAGCAGGCCTCCACCGCGACGCGCATGGACCTGTCGATCCGCGAGACGCCCCAGTCGGTGACCGTGATCACGCGCGAGCGCATGGACGACCTGGGCAGCGCCCGCATCGACGACGTGCTGGGCCAGACCACCGGCATCATGGTCGGGCAGGCCGACAGCGAGCGCGTGAACTACTCGGCGCGCGGCTTCTCGATCAACAACTTCCAGATCGACGGCATGCCGCGCGGCCCGAATTCGCCGCTGTCCGACACCGTGCTGTACGACCGCATCGAGGTCATCCGCGGCGCCACCGGCCTCATGGGCGGCACGGGCGACCCGTCGGCCACCATCAACTCGGTGCGCAAGCGCCCCACGCGCGAGTTCCAGGGCAGCGCCTCGCTCAGCTACGGGCGCTGGAACCACAAGCGCGCCGAGGTCGACCTGTCGGTGCCGCTCACCGCCGACGGCCGCATCCGCGCGCGCACCGCGCTGGCCTGGCAGGACCGCGATTCGTACATGGACCTGTACCACGAGCGCAAGACCGTGGGCATGGTGATCGTCGAGGCCGACCTCACGCGCTCCACGCTGCTCACCGCCGGCATCGACTTCCAGGACAACAAGCCCACGGGCGCGACCTGGGGCGCCGTTCCGTACTGGAACCACGACGGCACGCTCGCCAACCTGCCGCGCAACACCAGCCTGAGCGCGCCGTGGAGCACCTGGGCCAACAAGCAGCACACGGCCTTCGTCTCGCTGCAGCACCGCTTCGACAACGACTGGAAGGTGCACCTGGGCTATGCGCGCACCACCAGCACCAACAACACCACCGTGGCCAACGGCGGCGCGGGCTATCCCAACCGCTTCACCGGCCAGGGCATGAAGCTGTGGAGCGGCGTGTGGGGCGAGGGGGAGTACGTCAACGACAACTTCGACCTGTACGCCACCGGCCCCTTCAGCCTGTTCGGGCGGCGCCACACCTTCATCGCCGGATGGAACGGCGGCAACCAGACCTACACCTCGCAGGGCGGCACGCCGGTGATCCCGTACCCCGAGGCCATTCCCGACTACCGCACGTGGACCGGCAACATCCCGCGCCCCATCTTCCTGGCCGATGGCTCGAAGACCGTGGGCTTCACGCAGCTCAACGGCGGCTACGTGGCGGGTCGCTTCAGCCTCACCGACCCGCTGAGCGTGATCGTCGGCGCGCGCGTGAGCAACTACCGCAGCTACACGCACGCCTACAACACGGCGCTGCAGTACACGCGCACCACGGGCAAGTCGGAGTCGAAGGACGAGGTCACGCCGTATGTCGGCGCGGTCTACGACCTGGACAAGCGCCATTCGCTGTATGCCAGCTACACCACGCTGTTCCGTCCGCAGACCTCGAAGGACCGCAACGACCAGTACCTCACGCCCGAGACCGGCACCAGCGCCGAGCTGGGTGTGAAGGGCGAGTACTTCGGCGGTGCGCTCAATGCATCGGCCGCCGTGTTCCAGGTCAAGAAGAAGAACCTGGCCGAGCTCGACCGCAGCGTGCCCGCGGGCTTTCGCCTGCCCGACGGCGGCCAGGCCTACGTGGCCAGCGGCGACGGCGTGACCGCGCGCGGCCTCGAGTTCGACGTGTCGGGCCAGATCACGCCCGATTGGAACGTGGCCGCCGGCTACACGTATCTCGATGCCAAGACCGCCAAGGGCGCGCGTGCCGTGCCCAACCAGCCCAGGCACCTGCTGCGCCTGTCGACCGCCTACCGCTTCGGTGGCGCCTGGCGCGGCCTGAAGGTCGGCGGCGACATGACGGCGCAAAGCGGCATCTACGGCGAGTCGTGGTATGGGCAGCCGCCGCTGTTCAGCATGAAGGACCCGCTGCCGCGCATCTCGCAGAAGGCGTACGCGGTGTTCAGCCTCATGGCCAGCTACGAGATCAACAAGAACGTCACGGCGCAACTGAACATCCGCAACGTCTTCGACAAGAAGTACTACCGCAACGTGGGCTTCTACGACAGCGTGTTCTGGGGCGAGCCGCGCAACGTGAGCCTGACCCTGCGCGCCAAGTTCTGAACAAGCGACCTTCCCATCCGTCTCAATCCTCAACCAACCCTGGAGCTTCGACCATGAAGAAAAACCCCCTGTTCTCCCTTGCCACCCTCGCGGCGGCCGCGTTCGTTTTCTCGGGCGCCGCGCACGCCCATTTCGTCTGGCTCGAACCCGCCGCGGGCGGCGAGGCCAAGGCCTACTTCGGCGAATGGGCCGACGACCTGCGCGAGACCGAGTCCGGCCACCTGAAGCTGGTCAGCGCGCCGCGAGGCATCGCCGCCGACGGCAAGCAGACGCCCGCCACGCGCCATGCCGACCACTTCGTGGTCAAGGCCGACGCCAGCGGCGACGCGCGCCTCGTGGGCGCCTACGTCAGCGACAAGGGCGTGGCGAGCCTCTACCAGGCGCGCACCGGCCGCACCGAAACCGTCGCGCGCCACACGCTCGAGCTCGTGCCGCAGGCCGCCAACAGCAACAGCTTCACGCTGCTGCTGGCGGGCAAGCCGCTGCCCAAGGCCGAGGTGGTCGTGTTCGGCCCGCCCAAGTGGGAGAAGAAGTTCACCACCGACGACGCCGGCCAGGTCACGCTGCAGACGCCCTGGCCCGGCCAGTACGTGGTCGAGGTGAACCACACCGACAAGGACGGCAAGGGCAGCTGGGACGGCAAGCCCTACACGCAGACGCGCCACGTCGCCACGCTGAGCTTCGTCGTCCGGTGAGGGCGGGGCTTCCGGCGCGGGGGGGCTGCTCATGAGCACCTTCGCGCTGGTGTGCGCCCTGTTCGCGTCGGCGCTCGGCGGCTTCGTCACGCTGAGCCTGGCGATGGACCGGCATTACGAAGACGCCCACGGGCGCGGCCGCACGCCGGGCCCGTCGCGGCCCTGGCAGCAGCTGGGCGGCGCGGCGCTGCTTCTCCTCTCGCTGGTCGCAGCACTCCGGCTGCGCGGGCTGGCCATGGGCTGGGTGCTGTGGCTGGGCGCCCTCACGGCCGCCGCGCTCGTGGTGGTCGGCCTCGTGAGCTACCGGCCCGGCTGGGCGCGGCGCGTCGGCGCCGTGGCCTCGGTGCTGGGCGTCGCCACGGCGGCGGCGTACGGGCTGCTCCTGCTTCCATAGCAGGGTGCCCGGAGGGCGCGCGCGGGCTGTCGCCTGCGCTACGCGCGGGGTCTTGGCCCGCGACTACGATGCGGCTGCGTCGCCGATGCCCGGCACATTCACCCATCAAGGAGACACCATGAGCAGCGCCCTCACCAACCACCAGGTCCGTCTTGCCAAGCGCCCCGAGGGCACGGCCACGCGCGAGCACTGGCGCTTCAGCACCGAGCCCGTGGCCCAGCCCGACGAGGGCGGCGTGCTGGTCAAGACGCTGTCGCTGTCGCTCGACCCCGCCATGCGCGGCTGGCTCAACGACGCCAAGAGCTACATCCCGCCCGTGGCCATCGATGAGGTGATGCGCGCCGGCGGCATCGGCCGCGTGGTGGCCTCGAAGAACCCGCAGTTCGCCGTAGGCGACACCGTGTACGGCACGCTCGGCGTGCAGGAATACATGCTGATCCCGCAGGACCAGATCAAGCGCAACGGCCTCGTGAAGGTCGACCTGCGCGTGGGCACCATCACCCAGTGGCTCAACGTGCTGGGCATGCCCGGCATGACCGGCTACTTCGGCCTGATGGACGTGGGCATGCCCCAGGCAGGCGAAACGGTGGTCGTCTCGGGCGCGGCCGGCGCCGTGGGCCAGACCGTGGGCCAGCTGGCCAAGATCAAGGGCTGCCGCGTGGTCGGCATCGCCGGCGGTGCCGCCAAGTGCGACTGGGTGGTCAAGGAGCTGGGCTTCGACGCCTGCATCGACTACAAGGCCGGTGCGGGCGCGGTGCGCGAAGGCCTCAAGACCCACTGCCCCAAGGGCGTGGACATCTACTTCGACAACGTCGGCGGCGAGATCCTGGACGCCGTGCTGGCACGCCTGGCACGCAAGGCCCGCGTGATCATCTGCGGCGCCATCAGCCAGTACAACAACGCCAACAGCATGCCGGCCGCCGGCCCGAAGAACTACCTGAGCCTGCTCGTGAACCGCGCGCGCATGGAAGGCATCGTGGTGTTCGACTACGCCGACCGCTACCCGATCGCGATCGCCGAGATGGCCGGTTACCTGAAGGACGGCCGCATGAAGAGCAAGGAAGACGTCGTGAAGGGCCTCGACACCTTCCCCGAGTCGCTGAACAAGCTGTTCGCGGGGGAGAACTTCGGCAAGCTGGTGCTTCAAGTCGCCGAGGAGTAACAAGAGAAGGGGCGCCTCGGCGCCCCGGACCTCAATCGTCCAGGTTGGGCCGCATCGGAATGTCGCCCATCGCATCGTCCTCGCGCAGGCCGCGCGCGGCCTTCAGCAGTTCGATCGAGAGGCCGTCGCCGTGGCCCGCGAAGCCCTGGGCGATGCCCTCGAGCACGGTCGACAGGCCGGTGTCGCCGTCGGTGCGGGCGTCCATGCTGATGTTCAGGACCCGCGCCGCCATCTGCCGGTAGGTGACGGCGCCCGCGCCCTCCAGCGCGGCCACCAGGTCGAGGTACAGCGCCAGGTTCATGTCGAACACCAGCTTGGGCGTGATCTCGAAATCCTCGGTCTTGTTGTTCTTCTGATCCATGGGGGTGACTCCTTTTTCCTGAGCCTCCACTCTAGCCATAAAAAACGACAAGCTCTGTCGGGCATCGCCCTGATTTGTCTCATTTCGCACGCGTGCCCATCACGGCGGCCGAGATGATCAGCGCCGCGGCCAGCGCGATGCTGGTCGTGAGCGCCCGGCCGGTCACGGCCAGCAGCAGCGCGGTGGAGGCCAGCGGTGTGAGGTAGCTCAGGATGCCGATCTGCCGCGCGTCGCCGCGCTTGAGCGCCATGTCCCATACGAAGAAGGCCGCGCCCAAGGGGCCCAGGCCGCACAGCGCGACCAGCAGGCCGTCCTTGGCAGACAGCGCCACCGAGGGCTCCAGCAGCGCATGGCAGGCCAGCGAGAGCGCGCCCGACACCAGCCCGAACAGGCCGATGGCCGAGGTCGGGAAGGGCGTGACGCGCTGCGTCCACAGCGAGTAGCTGGCCCAGATGAAGGCCGAGCCGGCCGCGGGCAGGAAGCCCCAGTACGTGGCGGGCGCGCCGGGAAGTGCTGCGCTGCCGCCGCGCGCGCCGAGGATCGCGATGGCCGCGCCCGCGAAGCCCAGCAGCGCCGCCACCACATGCAGCGGGCGCAGCGACACGCCCGGCAGCAGCACCGGCGCCAGCACCACCATCAGCAGCGGCCAGAGGTAGTTCACGAGGTTGGCCTCGACCGGCGGCGCATGCCGCAGCGCGATGAACAGCAGAAAGTGGAAGCCGAAGAGCCCGTACACCCCGAGCGCCAGCGTGCGCGGCGGCACGCGCCAGGCGCGGCGGTCGCGCAGCACCAGCGGCCAGCTCGGCACGCTGCCGACGATCAACGCCAGCCCGGTCAGCAGGAAGGGCGGCAGGTGCGACAGCGCGGTGCCGAAGGTGGCGAGGGTGGCCCACAGCGCGATGGCGAGCAGGGCGTAGACGGTGGCGGGCATGGACGTCGAGGCTACGTGAGGCGGTCGTCGCGCGATGACTGCACATCGTCGCGCAACGACGGTCTGGTGTTGCTCCTTCCCCCGCTGGGGGAAGGCGGGGATGGGGGCAGGCCTTCGACGAGGCGCTGCGTTCTTGCGGAGGCCGTCGTGCCCCCACCCCGGCCCTCCCCCAGCGGGGGAGGGAGAAATGCGAGGTCAGCGGCGCAGTGCGGCCGTGAGCGCCGACGGCGAGCGGTAGCCCGTGCGGCGCGCCGTCTCGGCCACGCTCAGGCCCTCGAGCCGCAGTTCGCGCGCATGGGCCAGCCGCAGCGTGCGCAGCCAGAGCATCGCGCTCTGGCCTTGTTCCTCGCGGCAGCGCTGCGCGAACTGGCTGGGGCTCAGGCAGGCGACCTCGGCCAGGTCGGCCACGCCCAGCGGCCGGTGCCAGTTCGCCTGCGCCCAGGCCGCGAGGGCCGGCCAGTCGATGCGGCGGCGGCGCGTGTCCGCGACCGAAGGGGCGGCGCCCCAGGCCTCGAGCAGCAGCGCCGGGCCGTGCTGCAAGGCGAGGGCCGCGTGCTGCGGCTGCTGCAGGCAGTGCGCGAGGTAGCGGGCCAGCGCATGCAGCCGGGGTGCGTCGGCCGGCGGCTGTTCGACGCAGCGCCCCCACGGGGCATGCGGGGTGTCGAGCACGAGGCAGACGCTGCCGCCGCGCCGGGCCTCGAAGTCGTGACGGTCGCCGGGCGCGACGACCTGGGCCTGGCCCGTGCCGATGCCCGAACCGCGGCCTTCGACTTCGATCTCGAGCACGCCGTCGAGCCCGAGCAGCACCTGGAAGTGGTCGTGCGCGTGGCTGCCGCGAGACTGGGTGTAGTCGCGCAATGAGAGGACAGGGGCGGGCGTGTGCATGGCGGGAGCGATTGTCCGCGCCGCCCCGCCGCCTGTCATCACCCCAGCCGCAGCAGCAGCGCCGAGGCCGCGCACACCAGCAAGAACGGAATGCTGATGCGGTGGAACTCGCGCAGCCCGTGCGGCAGCTTGGCCAGCCGCAGCGCGATCAGGTTGGCCAGCGAGCCCAGCACGCAGCCGAATCCGCCCACGCTCACGCCGGCCGCCAGCGCGGGCAGGTCGTGCACGTAGCGGTCGAGCAGGATCGCCGCCGGCACGTTGCTGATGACCTGCGAGGCCGCAATGGCCGCGAGGTAGGCGCGCCAGCCCTCGCCGATGGGCCAGTGGCCCAGCAGCGCCGCGATGGCGGGCAGCTCGGCGGCCTGGCGCAGGTCGACGAACATCAGCGCGATGATCGCCAGCAAGGCCCAGTCGATGCCGCGCAGCACGCGCGGGTAGGTGAGCAGCAGCACGCCGAACACCACGCCCAGGCCGGGCAGCAGCCAGTGGCGGTCGAGCGCGACCACGAAGCCGACGAACAGCACGCCGGCCAGCGCCAGCAGGCGCGGCTGCACGGGCGCGGCCTCGGTCTCCTCGCGCAGCGCGATCGGCGTGCGCGGCACCAGCCACCACACGGCCACGAAGAGCCAGAACAGCATGACCGCCACGGTCGGGCCCATCATGGCCATGAAGCCGAAGAAGCTCTCGCCCGAGCGGTGCCACAGGTACAGGTTTTGCGGATTGCCGATGGGCGTGAGCGCCGAGCCCGCGTTCACGGCCAACGCCTGCAGCACCACCAGCCGCGCCAGCGGCAGGTGCGCCTGCACGGCCAGCACGCGCGTGAGCGGCACCAGCAGGAACAGGCTCACGTCGTTGGTCACCAGCGCCGACAGCAGCGCGGCCGTGGCCGTGAGCGCCATCGCCAGGCCGCGCTGGCTGTGCGTGTGGGCCAGCAGGCGCCGCGCGGCGGCCTGCAGCATGCCGCTCTTCTCCACGCCCTGCGTGATGGCGAGCAGGCCCGCGAGCGCGCCCACCGTTTGCCAGTCGACCAGCCGCAGCCAGTCCATCGGCGCGCGCGGGCGCACGAAGGCGAACACGACCGCCACGGCCACGAGCACCCACAGCAGGCCGTTGCCGCCGCCGTGTTCGGGCGGGGCGGTGTCGGTGCTTGCGGCGCTCACCCGATCAGGCACTCAGGTCGCGCAGCTCGCGCTTGAGCACCTTGCCGATCGCGCTGCGCGGCAGCTCGTCGATGAAGCGCAGGCGCGCCAGCCGCTGGGTCTTGCCGACCTGCGCGTTGGCCCACTGCAGCAGCGCCTCTTCGGTGGTGGTGTCGCCCTCGCGGCGCACCACGAAGGCCGCGGGCGTCTCGCCCCACTGCTCGGACGGAATGCCGACCACCGCCACGTCGGCCACCGCCGCATGGCCGCGCAGCACGCCTTCGAGGTCGCTCGGGTAGATGTTGAAGCCGCCGCTGATGATCATGTCCTTCTTGCGGTCGAACAGCGTGAGGAAGCCGTCGGCGTCGAAACGGCCCACGTCGCCGGTGCGGATGAAGCGCTTGCCGGTGGCGTCGAACCATTCGGCCTCGCGCGTCTTCGCGGGCTGGCGGTGGTAGCCGGTCATCATGCCGGCCGAATGGCCCACCACCTCGCCGGCCACCTCGGTGTCGCCGCGCGGCAGTTCGTTGCCCTCTTCGTCGATCAGGCGGATGTCGCTGCCCGGCGCGGGCTGGCCCACGGTGTGCAGCTTGGTCGGGTTCAGGTGCGCTTCGAGGATGCAGGTGCCGCCGCCTTCGGTCATGCCGTAGAACTCGACCAGCCCGCCCGGCCAGCGCTTGAGCACGTCGGCCTTGAGCGCCGCGTTGAAGGGCGCGCTGGTGCTGAACTTGTGGCGGAAGGTCGACAGGTCGTGCGCGTCGAAGCGCGGGTGCGCCATCAGGCGCTGGTACTGCACCGGCACGAGCATGGTGTGCGTCACGCGGTGCTGCACGGCCAGCTGCAGGTAGCCCAGCGCGTCGAACTTGGGCATCAGCACCACGCAGCCGCCGAAGGCGAGGGTGGGGAAGAACACCACCAGCGTGGTGTTGGAGTACAGCGGCGTCGACAGCAGCGTGACCGTCTCGGGCCCGTACTCGTACTTGGCGCCGCGCTGGATGTGCGACCAGCGCATGCCGTGGCCCTGCACGATGCCCTTGGGCTCGCCGGTGGTGCCCGACGAATAGATGATGTTGAAGGCCCAGCCGGGTTGCACCTCGACGGGTTCCGGCTTCGCGCCGGGCGCCGCGAGCCAGTCGTCGAGCGCGCGGCCGACGTCGGAGCCGTCGAGCGCGATGTGCGGCAGGCCCGTGGCCTGCGCGGCGCCCACCACCTCGGCGGCCGAGGCGTCGGTGAACAGCAGGCGCGCGTCGGCGTCGGTGATCATGCGCGCCAGGCTGGCGGGCGCCGAGCCGGGGGCCAGCGGGGCCACCGCCACGCCGGCGCGCAGCGCGCCCAGGAACACGGCGGCGTAGGGCACCGACGAAGCGGCGCAGACGGCGATGGCGTCGCCGGCGCGCAGGCCGTCGCGCTGCAGGGCGGCGGCGATGCGGTCCATGAGCGCGTCGAGCGCGCGGTAGTCCAGCGTCTGCTGGGCATCGGCCAGCGCGGGGCGCTCGGGGGTGTGCTGGGCGTGGAGGCGGACCAGGTCGGCAAGGGTGCCGAAGTCGCGCGCGGCGGCGTCCTGGAGGGCGGGGTGCAAGTTCAAGGTCGATCCTTCGTCTGAGGCCAGACGGCAGGATAGCGAAGAAGCCCGCCGCGGGGTGTGCCGCCCGCGACGAAACCCGATCAGTCGGCCGTGTCGTCGCCCTGCTGCGCCACCTCGAACAGCGCGCGGATCAGCGGCCGGTCCTTGCGCACCGCCAGGCAGCACAGCGAGTAGCTGATCGAGAGCTCGTCGTCGTCGATCTCCACCATCTTCAGGCCGGGCAGCGGAATGCACTCGATCTGCGTCACGAAGCCCACGCCCATGCCGCTGGCCACGGCGTGCAGGATGGCCTCGCGGCTGTTGATCTCCATCACGCAGTGCATCTGCACCCCCTGCTGTGCGCAGGCGCGCTCGACGCGGTGGCGCGTCTTGGAGCCGGGCTCGCGCAGGATCACCGGCTCGCCCGCGATGTCGCGCGTGGCGATGGTGCGCTTGCGGGCCCACGGGTGCTTCGCGGGCACCACGGCCACGATGCGCTCCACGCGGTAGGGCACCTGGTGCAGGCCTTCGATCTCGGGCGGCTCGACGAGGATGCCCACGTCGATGTCGAAGTCCTGCAGCCCGCTGAGCGTGGAGGCCTCGGAGCCGATCGACACCGTCAGGTCGAGCCCGGCGTGGCTGCGCTTGAAGCTGCGCGCCAGCTCCAGCGCAATGGGCGGCGACACCGCGCCCACGCGCACCAGCCCCGTGCGCAGCGTGTGGGCGCGCTGCAGGAACTGCATCGCCTCTTCCTCCTGCCCGAACAGGCCCTGCGTGATCGCGTACAGCTGCTCACCCGCGGCCGTGAGCCGCACGGCGCGCCCGCTGCGCAAAAAAAGCTCGACGTTGAAGCGCTCTTCCAGCGCCTTGACCTGGTCGGTCACGGTGGGCTGGCCGATGTGCAGGTAGCGTGCGGCCGTGGTGAAGCCGCCGGTCTTGGCGACGGCGTGGAAGCAGCGGATCCACTTGTAGTACTGGTGAAACATGAAGGCGGTCGTGAGGGGCGTGCGCCGAGCCTCCCTCAGATGCGGCGCTGGCGCCTATGCAGGCTTTCCCGAAGGCATCCATCGGTTTTGGACGGGTTGCACGCGCGAAATGCGATTGGACGCCTTTGCGCGCCGCTTCGACACTGCGGCCCAGACAGAAACCGGAGACAAAAAAACATGCCCCACGCCTACCGCAACCCCGTGTCCATTCATTCCGGGCGAGGCAGCCTCGCTCGGCTGCCCTCGCTCCTGACGGGCCGCCGCGTCGCGCTCGTCACCTTCCCCGAGGCCCGCGGCCTGGGCCTGGTCGATCGCCTGCAGGCGCTGCTGGGCGACGCGCTCGTCACCGTCATCGACGACGTGCGCCCCAACCCCGACGTCGCCCATCTGCGCGACCTGTACAACACCTTCTGGCAATCGGACGCGCCCTGCGACGCCATCGTGGCGGTCGGCGGCGGCAGCGCCATCGACACGGCCAAGGCCCTGATGGTGGGCACGGCCAACGGCCAGTTCGACGAGCTCGTCGCGCTGCTGGCCACCGGCAAGCCTTTCGTTCCCGCCAGCGTCAAGCCGCTGATCGCCGTGCCGACCACCGCCGGCACCGGCAGCGAGGTGACGCCGTGGGCCACCATCTGGGACGCCGGCAACCAGAAGAAATACTCGCTGCACCTGGACGCCACCTGGCCCGAGGCCGCCATCGTCGACCCCGAGCTCATGCTCTCGGTGCCGGCGGGCACCACGGTGTCGACGGGGCTCGATGCGCTGTCGCACGCGCTCGAAGCCATCTGGAACGTCAACGCCAACCCGGTCTCCGACACCTTCGCCGTCTCGGCCGTGCGCGACATCTTCGACTGCCTGCCGGCGCTGCTGAAAGACCTGGGCAACCTCGACCTGCGCGAGCGCATGGCGCTGGCCGCGCTGAAGGCCGGCATGGCGTTCTCCAACACCAAGACGGCGCTGGCGCATTCCATCTCCTACGAGATGACGCTGCGCCACGGCCTGGCCCACGGCATCGCCTGCTCGTTCACGCTGCCCCTCGTGCTGGAGAAAGCCTGGGCCCGCTCGCCCGACCGCGACCAGACGCTGCAGCTGCTGTTCGGCGCCGACCTGGCGACCGCCACGCAGCGACTGCGGGCATTCCTGCAGGGGCTTGGCGTGAAGACCGAGTTTGCCGACTATGGCGTGGCGGACAGCGAAGCGGCGGCCATGATCGCGCGGGCCATGGACGGGGCGCGCGGCAAGAACTTCATCGGCGCGGCGGCGTTGGCCTGACAGGCAGGGACTGCGCAGCGAGAAAAGACAGAGACAGCCAGACAAGACAGACAGCATGCCGGCCATCGAGCCGGGCCCACGGGCCCCACGCCCGTCAAGACAAGGAGACATAACCATGCAAGCGGCCAATCCCATCCTGCAGGCGGGCACCTACGCACGCCCCCTCGACAACTCGTTCCGCAAGGCGCAGTGGCGGATGCTGCTGGCGGCCATGTTCTGCTACTTCTTCTTCTACACGGGGCGCCAGACCTTCGGCTTCGCCATCCCCGGCATCCAGAAGGAGTTCGGCCTCTCGAAGGAAGTGCTCGGCTGGGCCTCGACCTCGCTGCTGTGGTGCTATGCCGTCGGGCAGGCCATCAACGGCAACCTGGGCGACAAGTTCGGCGGACGCCGCGTGATGACCGCCGGCGCCATCCTCTCGTGCGCCGCCAACTGGGTCGTGAGCTTCGCCGTCGGCTTCAAGAGCCTGGCGATTCCGTGGGGCATCAACGGCTACTTCCAGGCCCTGGGCTGGGCGCCGGGCAGCCGGCTGCTGTCGAACTGGTGGGGCGCGGGCGAGCGCGGCAAGGTCTACGGCTTCTACGTGTTCGCCGCCGGCTGCGCCTCGGTGCTGTCGTTCGTCACGTCGATCATCGTCGTCAACGTGCTGCACCTCGATTGGCGCTGGATCTTCCGGCTCCCCGTGCTGCTGATGCTGGTGGGCGGCATCGCCTTCTACCTGATCGCCCGTGAACGGCCGGAAGACATGGGCTTCAAGTCGCCCGACACCGGCGTGGCCAACAACAACCCGCAAGAGGCGCAGGCCGGCGTGGCCGACGGCGAACCGCAAGAGAGCTCGTGGTCGCGCTACAAGGCCGTGCTCAGCAACCCCAAGCTGATGATCGCCGCGCTGGCCATCGGCTTCCAGAACGCGGCGCGCTACGGCCTCATCGTCTGGGTGCCGGTGCACTTCCTGGGCAAGGACTGGGCCAAGGCCGCCGACGGCATGATCGACCCGGCCTGGATCTCGGTGGCGCTGCCCGTGGGCATGGCCTTCGGCGCGCTCACCAACGGCTGGATCTCCGACAAGGTGTTCGGCTCCAAGCGCTACAAGGCCATCGTGCTGTACATGCTGCTGGGCTGCGTCGCCTCGATGGGCATGTACCTGCTGCCCACCAGCATCCTCGGCCTGGGGCTGCTGTTCCTGGCGGGCTTCTTCGTCTACGGCCCGGCCTCGT
The DNA here is from genome assembly GCF_058788795.1 of Variovorax sp. FW301-JW7. Lineage (NCBI taxonomy): Bacteria > Pseudomonadati > Pseudomonadota > Betaproteobacteria > Burkholderiales > Comamonadaceae > Variovorax > Variovorax sp. FW301-JW7. The sequence goes on along the minus strand of NZ_JBYTBC010000012.1, from coordinate 122,589 downwards.
CGTTCTGGGCCCTGTGCCCCGACCTGGTGGGCGCCAAGCGCGCCGGCACCGCCACCGGTGTCATGAACTTCTTCTCGTACCTGCTGGCCGGCCTCGGTGAACCGCTGATCGGCCGGATGCTGGACCACTCGGGCAACACCTCGATGGTGTTCCCCATCGTCGCGGCCAGCTGCCTCATCAGCGCCTGCATCGCGGTGTTCATCCGCCGCTGAGGCCCGCGCACCGACACACCCAACTTGCCAAGGAGCATCTCTTCATGAAATCCGATCGACTCGAAGTGAACGGCCGCAGCTACCGCTGGATGGTCCGCCCGGTGGTCGTCGTCTGCGTCGACGGCTGCGAGCCCGCGTACCTCGACGCGGCCATTGCCGCCGGCGTGGCCCCGTACCTCGAGGCCATGCGCAAGGGCGGCGCCGACCTGCTCGCCGACTGCGTCGTGCCCTCGTTCACCAACCCCAACAACCTGTCGATCGTGACCGGCGCGCCGCCGGCCGTGCACGGCATCTGCGGCAACTACTTCTTCGACCGCGAGCTGGGCCAGGAAGTGATGATGAACGACCCCAAGTACCTGCGTGCCGGCACCGTGCTGGCCGCCTTTGCCGACGCGGGCGCCAAGCTCGCGGTGGTCACGGCCAAGGACAAGCTGCGCAAGCTGCTGGGTCACAAGATGAAGGGCATCTGCTTCTCGTCCGAGAAGTCGGACCAGGTGACGATGGAAGAGAACGGCATCGACAACGTGCTCGACATGGTCGGCATGCCGGTGCCTTCGGTGTACAGCGCGGAGCTGTCGGAGTTCGTGTTCGCCGCCGGCGTGAAGCTGATGGAGTCGCAGCGCCCCGACCTCATGTACCTGTCGACCACCGACTACGTGCAGCACAAGGCCGCGCCGGGCAGCCCCGCCGCCAACGCGTTCTATCAAATGATGGACGGCTACCTCGCGCAGCTCGATGCGCTGGGCGCCACCATCGTGCTCACGGCCGACCACGGCATGAACGACAAGCATGGCGCCGACGGCTCGCCCAACGTGATCTACCTGCAGGACGTGCTCGACGGCTGGTACGGCCCGGACCGCGCGCGCGTGATCCTGCCGATCACCGATCCGTACGTGGTGCACCACGGCGCGCTCGGCTCGTTTGCCACCGTGTATGTGCCGAGCGAGGACGAGGTGCCCGGCTGGATCGATCGCATCCAGCGCATCCCCGGCATGCAGCTCGTGCTCTCGCGCAAGGAAGCCGCGCAGCGCTTCGAGCTGCCGCCCGACCGCATCGGCGACATCGTGGTGGTGAGCGAGCAAAGCACCGTCATCGGTACCTCGGCCACGCGCCACGACCTCACGGCGCTCGAAGTGCCGCTGCGCTCGCACGGCGGCGTGTCGGAGCAGAAGGTGCCCTTGATCTGCAACCGCCCCGTCGCGGGCGTGGCGAGCACGCGCCGGCTGCGCAACTTCGACGCGCTCGACCTCGCACTGAACCACGCCCAAGGCCCCGTGGCCGCCTGACCCCCATTTGACGGAGCATTCCATGAGCCCATCCGACCACGCCGGCCTGAAGCCCGGCACCGTGTACCGCGAAGCCCTGCGCATCGCCGGCGAGAAAGTCCACCGCGACCGCACCATCGAGGTCTCCTACCCGTACACCGGCGAGGTGATCGCCACCGTGCCCAAGGCCACGCTGGACGACGTGCGCAACGCCCTGCGCATCGCCCGCGACTACAAGCCCACGCTCACGCGCTACGAGCGCTACAAGATCCTCATGCGCGCCGGCGAGATCATCGCCTCGCGCCTGGATGAGATGTCGCGCACCATCACGCTCGAGTCGGGCCTGTCGCGCAAGGACTCGCTGTACGAAGTGGGCCGTGCCTCCGACGTGCTGCTGTTCGCCGCCAACCAGGCGCTGGTTGACGACGGCCAGGTGTTCTCCTGCGACCTCACGCACCACGGCAAGAGCCGCAAGGTCTACACGATGCGCGAGCCGCTGCTGGGCGCCATCACCGCCATCACGCCGTTCAACCACCCGCTGAACCAGGTGATCCACAAGGTGGCGCCGGCCATTGCGACCAACAACCGCATCGTCTTGAAGCCCAGCGAGAAGACGCCGCTCACGGCCTTCCTGCTGGCCGACATCCTGTACGAAGCGGGCCTGCCGCCGCAGATGCTGTCGGTGCTCACGGGCGACCCCAAGGAGATCGCCGACGAGTTGCTGACCAATGCCGACGTCGACCTCGTCACCTTCACGGGCGGCGTGCCCATCGGCAAGTACATCGCGGGCAAGGCCACCTACAAGCGCCAGATCCTGGAGCTGGGCGGCAACGACCCGATCATCGTGATGGAAGACGCGGACATCGAGGAGGCTGCGACGCTGGCTGCCAACGGGTCTTACAAGAACTCGGGGCAGCGCTGCACCGCAGTCAAACGCATGCTGGTGCACGAGTCGGTCGCTGATCGTTTCGTCGAGCTGCTGGTCGAGAAGACCCGCGCGCTGAAGTACGGCGACCCGATGGACCCCGACACCGACATGGGCACCGTGATCGACGAGGCGGCTGCCAAGCAGTTCGAAGCCGTGGTCAACGAAGCCATCGCCGCCGGCGCGAAGCTGCTGTACGGCAACGAACGCCGCGGTGCGCTGTATTCGCCCACCGTGCTCGACCATGTCGACCCCGAGATGACCGTCGCCAAGCACGAGACCTTCGGCCCCGTGTCGCCGGTGATCCGCTTCAAGAACATCGACGAGGCGATCCGCATCTCCAACGGCACCGCCTACGGTTTGTCGTCCTCGATCTGCACGAACCGCCTGGACTACATCACGCGTTTCATCCGCGAGCTGAACGTGGGCAGCGTCAATGTGCGCGAGGTGCCGGGCTACCGGCTGGAGCTCACGCCTTTCGGTGGCATCAAGGACTCGGGCCTGGGCTACAAGGAAGGCGTGCTCGAAGCGATGAAGAGCTTCACCAACACCAAGACCTACTCGCTGCCATGGTGAGCGGCGCGGCGCACGAGGCGCATGGCGCGTCGCGCGCCGTGCGTGAGACGCCACCGCCGATGGCGCTGGCCGTGGCGGCCAAGTGGCTGTCGCGCTACAGCCGCGCGCCCATGCCTTCGTCCAAGGTGACCGACTCGGACAGCGGGACTGCCGGCGATGGGGACCGCAACGCTGCACGCTGGATCGCCTGACCCGCCCGCACGCGCGCCTGCGCGTCGGCCGCGAGGATGTCGTCCAGGTCCTCGTGCGCGGACGCAGGCGCGTGCTGCAGGCAGTCTTCCACCACGTGCGCGATGTCGGTGTAGCGCAGGCGCCCGTTCAGGAACGCATCGACCGCCACTTCGTTCGCCGCATTGAGCGTCACGCTGGCCGCGCACCCCTCGCGCAGCACCTCCAGCGCCAGGCGCAGGCAGGGAAAGCGCTTCAGCTCGGGCGCGGCGAAGCTCAGGTGGGCGAGCTGCAGGAAGTCCAGCGGCGCCACGCCCGAGTCGATGCGCTCGGGCCAGGCCAGCGCGTGCGCGATCGGCGTGCGCATGTCGGGGCGGCCCAGCTGCGCCAGCACCGACTGGTCGGCATAGGCCACCATCGAATGGATCACGCTCTGCGGGTGGATCACCACCTCGATGCGCTCGGGCGGCATCGCGAACAGCCAGCGGGCCTCGATGGTCTCGAGGCCCTTGTTCATCATCGTCGCGGAGTCGACCGAGATCTTGCGGCCCATGCGCCAGGTCGGGTGCGCGCAGGCCTCGTCGGGCGTGACGCGGTCCAGCGCCTCCAGCGGGCGATGCAAGAACGGCCCGCCCGACGCGGTGAGCACCAGCCGCTGCACGCCCGCGCCGCCGGGCGGCGCGCCCGCCAGGCACTGGAAGATCGCGTTGTGCTCGCTGTCCAGCGGCAGCAGCGTGGCGCCGTGCGCGGCCACCGCGCGCATGAACAGCGCGCCGGACATCACGAGCGCCTCCTTGTTCGCCAGCAGGATCTTCTTGCCCGCGCGCGCCGCCGCCAGCGACGACAGCAACCCCGCCGCGCCGACGATGGCCGCAACCACCGTGTCGCAGCCCGCCGACTGCGCGACCTCGCACAGCGCCTGCGAGCCGTGCATGACCTCGGTGCGCAGGCCGGCCGCGCGCAGCCGCGCCTGCAGCTGCGCAGCGCCTGGCGCATCGCCGACCACCGCGACCTCGGGGCGGAAGGCGACGCAGTGCGTGAACAGCTTGTCGAGGTTGCGGTGCGCCGTCAGCGCATGCACCGTGAAGCGGTCGGGGTGGCGCGCCACGAGGTCGAGCGTGCTGTCGCCGATCGACCCGGTGGCACCGAGCAGGGTGAGGCGTTGCGTGGCCATGGCGGTGCCTTCAGACGGCAGCGATCGGTACGACGCGCTCGCGCGACGACGGCTTCATCCACGCACCGAGCCGCTCGCTCGCCTCGGCATCGGCGCCGTAGCGCGCGGCCACGTAGGTCTCGACCAGCCGCGTGAAGTCGTCGGCGATGTGCTCGCCCTTGAGCGTCAGCGCGCGTTCGCCGTCGATGTACACCGGCGCCACCGGCTGCTCGCCCGAGCCCGGCAGCGAGATGCCCAGGTGCGCGAGCCGGCTCTCGCCGGGGCCGTTGACCACGCAGCCCATCACGGCCACGTGCATGTCTTCCACGCCCGGAAAGCGCACGCGCCAGGCCGGCGCCTGCGCGTGCAGCCAGCCTTCGATCTGGCTGGCCAGCGACTGGAAGAAGGTGCTCGTGGTGCGCCCGCAGCCGGGGCAGGCCGTCACGCTGGGCGTGAAGGCGCGCAGGCCCATCGACTGCAGGATCTGCTGCGCCACCAGCACCTCGCGTGTGCGGTCGCCGTTCGGCTCGGGCGTGAGCGAAACGCGGATGGTGTCGCCGATGCCCTGCTGCAGCAGCACGCCCATCGCGGTGGCCGAGGCCACGATGCCCTTGGAGCCCATGCCCGCCTCGGTCAGGCCCAGGTGCAGCGGGTAGTCGCAGCGCGCGGCGAGTTCGCGGTACACGGCGATCAGGTCCTGCCCCTGGCTCACCTTGGCCGACAGCACGATGCGATCGGGCGGCAGGCCGACGTCTTCGGCACGCGCGGCGTTCTCCAGCGCCGAGACGATGAGCGCCTGGCGCATCACCTCGTCGGCCGGCTGCGGCTGCGCCGCCTGCGCATTGGCGTCCATCAGGCGCGCCAGCAGCGCGGGGTCGAGGCTGCCCCAGTTCACGCCGATGCGCACCGGCTTGCCGTGGCGGCAGGCGATCTCGATGAGCTGGCAGAACTGCGCGTCGCGCTTGTCGCCCCGGCCCACGTTGCCGGGGTTGATGCGGTACTTGGCCAGCGCCTGCGCGCAGTCGGGGTACTGCGCGAGCAGGCGGTGGCCGTTGAAGTGGAAGTCGCCCACCAGCGGCACGTGCACCTGCTGGCGCGCGAGCGCGTCGCGGATCGGCGCCACCTGCGCGGCGGCCTCTTCGTTGTTCACGGTGAGGCGCACCAGCTCGGCCCCCGCGCGCGCGAGCGCCGCCACCTGCGCCACGGTGGCGGCCGCGTCGGCGGTGTCGGTGTTGGTCATGGCCTGCACGGCCACGGGCGCGTCGCCGCCGATGCGCACGGTGCCCACGCGCACCTGCCGCGAGCCGCGGCGTGCGACGGGCGGTTTCATGGCGTGGCCTCTATGGCCGTGTCCGCCGCGAGTTCGGCCGGCAGCCGGAACACCACGTGCTCCTCGCGCCCGGGCAGCGTCAGCAGTTCCACCTCGGCCAGTCGGCGCAGCGCGGCGACCACGTCCTGCACCATGGTCTCGGGCGCCGAGGCGCCGGCGGTGACGCCCACCGCGCCGGCGTCGCGCACCCAGTCGGGCTTGAGCTCGCTGCCTTGCGCGATGAGGTAGCTGCGCACGCCGGCCTGCGCCGCGATCTCGCGCAGGCGCTGCGAGTTGGAGCTGTTCTGCGCGCCGACCACCAGCACCACGTCGACCTGCTGGCTCAGTTCGCGCACGGCCGTCTGCCGGTTCTGCGTGGCGTAGCAGATGTCGCGCGTGTCGGGTCCGACGATCTGCGGAAAGCGCCGCTGCAGCGCATCGATGATGCCGCGCGTGTCGTCCACTGACAGCGTGGTCTGCGTGATGTAGGCCAGCGGCGTGTCGGCATCGAGCACCAGCGCGTCCACGTCGGCCTCGGTCTGCACCAGCGTGACCGGCGCGGGAATCTGCCCCAGCGTGCCGGTCACCTCGGGGTGCCCGGCGTGGCCGATGAGGATCAGTGCATAGCCCTTGGCGGCATAGCGGCGCCCCTGCTCGTGCACCTTGGTGACCAGCGGGCAGGTGGCGTCGATCGCGCGCAGGCCGCGCGCGCGAGCCTCGACCTCCACCGCGTGGCTCACGCCGTGCGCGCTGAAGATCGCCACCGCGTCCGCGGGCACCTCGGCCAGCTCTTCGACGAACACGGCGCCCTGCGCCTTCAGGTCGTCGACGACGTGCTTGTTGTGCACGATCTCGTGGCGCACGTAGATGGGCGTGCCGTGGCGCCGCAGCGCGTGTTCGACCGTGTCGATGGCCCGCACGACGCCGGCGCAGAAGCCTCGGGGCTGGGCAAGGATGACGCGCATGGTGGGAACTCCTGGTGGGGGTGGCTCAGCGTCCCGCAGACATGCGCAGGACATGGTTGGCCTGCGCGTCGTCGCCGGAGGTGGGCGGATAGAACTGCGCCGACCAGCGCCGGAAGGCGGTGAAGGAGCGCTCCCCCGCCATGAGCTTGGGATGCGGCAGGCGGGTGCGGGCGTCCCAGATCGGGAAGTCGCCGCCCACCACCGAGATCAGCCAGCGGTGCGCCAGCGGATTGAGCACCTGGTAGGCGAGCTTGCGCAGCGGGGCCGGCCAACGGTCGAAGCGCGCGACGCTGGGGTTGTCGCTCCAGCGGAAGTTCCACTTCATGGGCGCGACGGGTGTCGCGAAGGCCAGGGTCACGACCTGCACGCCGAGGTCCGGCAACGCGTTTTCCCCGCGGGTGAAGCCGAGGCCGAAGTTGGTCAGGCGCGAGTGGAAACGCTGCCCCTTCCAGCGGGCGGTGATCGTGACGATGAGCTTGTGCCCATCCACCTCGTGCGACAGCGCGGTCTCGGTGAACCCGTGCACCCATCCGAAGTGGGTCAGGTCCATGCTGTTCTCGACCATCGAGTCGAAGTAGCCTTCGAGCGCGTGGCTGCCGTACCGGGGGTTGAGGCGGTCGCTGAGGTCCATTTCCGGAATGTCCCAGTCGGGCGGCCGGTCCTCGCTGTGTCGCCACACCATGATCGCGCCGTTCATCTCCTTCATGTAGCGCCCCGTCAGCGCCGCGTTCGGCGGGGTCTGGCCCGTGCAGGCGCGCACGCAGCCGCCATCGGGGCCGAAGCTCAGGCCGTGGAACGGGCAGACCAGGTTTTCGCCGTCGACCTTCCCGCCGTGGCCCAGGTGCGCCCCCAGGTGCGGGCAGTACGGATCGATGGCACGGGCCAGGCCCGACTGCGTGCGGTAGATCACCAGGTCCTGTCCCGCGAACGGCACGATGCGCACCGCGCCCGGCTTGACCTCGTGGCTGAAGCACACGGCGAACCAGCCGTTGGCATACGGGTGCGGGGGGCGTGTCTCTCCCGTGGTGCTGCGCATGGGCCGCGGCGGCGTGCGAACCTCCACGATGCGCGCGTGGCGTTCGTCGGCAGCGGGCGGGGCGCTGTTCACGCCCAGCGGTTCCCTCATGAAATGGGTCGTCGGTTCAGGCATGTCGGGGCTCCTGGGGCGGGGGCATTCGCAGGTGGGGCTCAGTGCGCGCGCTGGACCACGAGGTCGGCCAGCTGGCCGAGCCGCGCGGCGCGTTCACCGAAGGGCGCGAGCGCCGCATGGGCGCGTGCGTTCAGCGTGCGGGCCAGCGTGCGCGAGGCGTCGAGGCCGAGCATCGACACGCAGGTCGCCTTGTCGTCGTACGCGTCCTTGCCCGCGGTCTTGCCGAGCGTGGCCGTGTCAGCGGTCGCGTCGAGGATGTCGTCGACCACCTGGAAGGCCAGGCCGATGGCGCTGCTGTAGTCGTCGAGCGCGCGGTACAGCGCGGCGTTGGCCGGCACGTCGGCCGCACCGCACAGCGCCCCCATGCGCACGGCCGCGCGGATCAGCGCACCGGTCTTCATGCGATGCATCTGCTCGAGTGCGGGCTGGCTCAAGGACCGGCCTGCGCTTTGCAGGTCGATGGCCTGGCCGCCCACGAGCTGGCGCGAGCCGGCCGCCTGCGCCAGCTCGCGCACCAGCGCGATGCGGCGCTCGGCCGGCAGCGGCAGTTCGCTCAGCGTGAAGAAGGCCTGCGCCTGCAGCGCATCGCCGACGAGGATGGCGGTGGCCTCGTCATACGCCACGTGCACGGTCGGCTTGCCGCGGCGCAGGTCGTCGTCGTCCATCGCGGGCAGGTCGTCGTGCACCAATGAGTAGACGTGGACCATCTCGATCGCGGCGCCCGTGGCGTCGAGCGCGTCGGGTGGCGCTTCGGCAAGGGCGCCCGCCGCCTGGCACAGCAGCGGGCGGATGCGCTTGCCGCCGCCGAGCGCGGCGTAGCGCAGCGCTTCGTGCAGGTGCGTGGGCAGGGTCTCGGCCGGCGGCAGGCCGGCGGCGAGGGCGTGCTCGGTGCGGCGGACCGCGTCGTGCATCCAGGTGTCGAAGGGGGCGGCGGGTCCGCCCTGCGGCACCGGGGCCTCGCGGACGTCGCACGGCAGCAGGGCGTCAAGGGGCATGGTGGTCTCCCGCATGCAGTGCGCCGGGGTCGTCCACCAGGCCGCCCGGATAGAACCGGGACGCCCAGCGCCGGTGGACGATGAGGGTCTTGTCGCCCGCGGTCAGCCGAGGGTGCTTGATGAAACTCTTGGCATTCCATATCGGAAAGTCCGGCTCGATGAACCACCGCATCCATCGGCTGGCGATCGGCGTGAGCACGGCGTAGATCGCGTGCCTCAGCATGCGGGGCGCGCGGCCGAGCCGCACGATGCGCAGCCGGTCCGCGATCGCCAGCTTCCATTTCAGCGGTGCGATCTGCGTGAAGAAGACCTGCGTCTGCAGCCGCACGCCCAGGTCGGGCATCTCGAACGAGCCCATCACATAGCCGACGCCGTAGTTCATGAATTCGCCACGGATGTGCAGCCCCTTCCAGCGGGCCGATAGCGAAATCTCGAACCTGCAGTCCTCCGCCCGGTGGGACATGGTCATGTCCGAGAGCCCGTGGAGCCAGCCGAAATGAACCATGTCGGCGCCGTTCTCCACCGCATCGTGCGCGTAGCCGTCCAGCGTCTTGCGGATGTAGCAGGCGGAAGAAAAGTCGCCGAGGTCGTGATGCGACACGTCCCACTGGGGAGGGCGGCCCGCATGGTCGACCCACACCAGGACGGCACCGTCGATTTCCCGGACGTGGCGCGCGGTCAGCGCGGCGCGCGGCGGCCGCTCGCCATGCCCGGTGCGCACGCAGCCGCCGTCCGGCCCGTAGGCCAGCCCGTGCAGCGGACACACCAGGTTCTCGCCGTCGACCTTGCCGCCGTGGCCCAGGTGCGCGCCCAGGTGCGGGCAGTACGGCTCGACGACACGGGCGAGCCCGGCGTGCGTGCGGTACAGGACGAGTTCCTGCCCCATGAACGGAACCGTCAGCACCTGCCCGCGCGCGAGCTCGCTGGAGAAGCACCCGAGAAACCAGCCCTCGGCATAGGGCAGCGGGCGGCGCGTTTCGCCCACGGTGCTGCGAAATTGCTGCAGGCCGATGGTGTGCGCGGCCGGGCCGCAGCTTGCCGCGGCGGGCGGCGCAAGGTCGCCTGCTTCCTGGAAGGCCGCATCGATCACGCGCGGCATCGTGGGCGGATTCATGGGAGCGCTCCCGCACGGGCGCGTTCACCCTGGCCGGAGACGTGCTGGGCCGGCATGCCCCGGCGGGCTTCCTGCGCTGCAGGGTCGTGCGTCCACCACCAGGCGATGCACGGGATGGCGGAGGCGGTGGACGGCGGTGCCGCCTTCGACGGTGTGGCGCCCTCCGGCCCGGCTCCGTCGGGCACGCCGTCCTGCACGTAGCGCTCGGAGCCGTGGCACCAGTCGAACGTGGCCCTGACGATGCGGCCCAGGCTTTGCACATGGCGTTGCAGCGCGGGCGAGGTGCCGGCGGCGATGAGTTCGCCGCGCAGGCTCAGGAAGAGCTGCATGATCTCCATGTACATGGCGACGGCCCGTGCGCCTGCCGCCGCGGGCGAGCATTGGGACCCGTGCTGGATCACGCTGATCAGGTTGTGCCCGCCCTGCTCGCGCGCCACCTCCTTCTCGTACGACACGATGTCGGCGCTCCAGGTGGCCAGCGTGAGCGCCATTTCCGCGAGCGCCCTGACGCGGCGATCCTCCAGGAGGTCGGTGGGCACGGCATAGCCTTCGGCGATCGCGGCCAGCGTGGGAAAGGCCAGGCCGCCCCCGCTGTACAGGCGCAGCAGCCCGTACTGGTTCAGCGAGGGGACATGGCCCGAGGCCACGTTGCCCGCCTTCCAGACCTCGGCAAAGAACCATCCCCGCATGGCGGCCAGCCACTGGGCCATCTGGTCGGCGGTGGCGTGCGCGTCCAGGCGGCGGCGGATGTCGCACATGGCGGCGGCATAGCGGTCGTCGACCTGCGCGCTGTCTTCCGGCGTCTCGATCGCCCGGTGGATCATTGCCAGCACGCCGGCCAGCCGGCCGGGTTGCCGGCTCAGCGGACCTTCGTCGCAGTACTCGTCGTCGAACGAGACGTTCCAGATGAAGAAGTCCGACAGGATCTGCAGGGTCTGCGGCGTGGCATCGGGCACGATGCGGGCCGCGAGTTCGCCGCAGCCGGAGCGGGCCATGCGGTCGCGTTCGGTGTCGTTCAGGCACAGGGAGAAGCGCCGCATCCAGGCGACCGACTGCGCATCCGCGTGCGCCGCCCCGGGATGAATGGCGCTGGGAATGGGGCACTCGAAGTACGGCAGCTTCATGGCGCGGCCTCTACGACACGTAGACAGAGCCGACCGGTGCCTGTTGCGGGGCGCCCGCGCCCTCCATCTTGTCGGTGCCCGCCAGGCTCACGTCCACATGCCGCATGGGCAGCCCGTTCCAGATGTGCCCGTGCCCGCCGTAGCGCGGCGATTCGATGTGCCACTGCAGCGTGCCCACCACCATCAGGAGGTAGGTGTCCAGGTACAGGTGCAGGCGCGCGCCCAGCGGGTGATTGGCGTAGCGCTCGTGCAGCCGGGCGATCAGGCCGGCCAGCTCCGCGTACATCTCTTCCATCATTTCGCAGACGGCGCTGATGGCCTGCTGCGCATCGAGGCCGCGGGTGTTGCGCATGATGAGGACCGAGCTCAGCGTGTCCTCGGTGGAGTAGTACTCGACGGCATACGAGTACACGTCGTTCGTGAACGCGCAGTGCCAGCTGACGAGGTCCACCGCGCGCTTCATGTCGGGGTCTTCGATCAGGTCGGACACGTCGATGTCCAGCACGTATTCCATGGCGGCGATGTACGGCTGCATGCCGCTGGACATCAGGCGCACCTTGAGGAAGCTCTCCATGTCCTCGTTGGCCCAGTTGTCGCGAAATTCCTTCTCGACCTTGAGGTGGTGCATCCAGCGGGTCCACCGGCCGCGCAGGCGCTGGTACACCGCGTCGCTGGGCGCATGCTGGCGGATGGTCTGCCAGAGCCCTTCCATGACGCGCGCGTCGTGGGCGTCGGGGTCTTCGGCGATGATCTTCGCGCACTGCTCGGGGTCGCTGGTCGTCAGGTCGTCGCACTGGAAGATCAGCGTCAGGATGCTCGCGTGGTGCGCGACCCGCTCCGGAATGCCGTCCGGGAACACGCTGGCGTCGTAGAGCGAATCCATGCGCTCGATGGCGCCGTGCAGGCTGCCTGCTTCCGGCTTGCCGTAGTTCTCGTACAGCCATTGCGCATGCAGCCGCTTGATGTAGGGGTAGCTCGTGTTGATGCGCGGCCGGATGGCTTTCAACATCTCGGGGATCACGAATTTCGGGGGCGGCTCCAGCGCCGCGGGCGTGGTGCTTTCGAGAACGGCATTCATGCATCTGCTCCTGTGAAATGGATCGAAGTGCGTGGGGATGTCGGTGTGGCGCAGGGTCAGGCGGCGCGCGCGTCGGCCGCCACGATGTCGTCCAGCGTCGGAGCCGCCGCGATGGTCACTTCGCCGGAAACGAAGCGCTGGTCCGAGAGGTGGTAGCGCCGCGTGATGACGCACCACTCCGCGTTGCCCGAGCTGATGTATTCCAGCTCGCGCACATAGGCACGCACGTCGGGGCGCTGCCCAAGGGGGCCGGCGAGCACCGCGTCGCGCGACCGGATCAGCGCCTGCTCGTTGCGCGCGCACAGCGCGGCCAGGCGGTAGACCGCCTGCTGCAGGTCCAGGCCTTCCTCGCGCATCAGCACCCACATGGCGTTGAGCGAATCCCTCGCCGGCACCTCCTTGCGGAACGAGAAGAAGTCGTTCACCAGGATGACCGCGTCCATGGCCGCGGTGCGGACCGCGCGCAGCGATGCGTCTTCGGCCAGCGCATCGGTCATGTCCACGTCCAGGGCGTACTCGGTCAGCATGGTCAGGTACTCGCCGAACGCGTTGTCGCGGCGCAGGTCCATGTAGCCGTCCAGCGTCAGCGTGTCCATCTGGTAGGCCAGCGGATCGGCCATGCGCACCAGCTGGCTGCGGATGCCGGCCTTCATGCGTTCCCAGACGCGGGGCTTTGGCGCCAGCTGGGCCTGGATGGGCGGCAGCGTGTCGAACAGGAGCCGGGGCAGCGGCGCACTGGCAGGCGGCAGGATGCCTTCCAGGGCATCGAGGTAGTGGCGCAGGAGTTCGTCGCGCGGGCGCTGGTCGGCGCTCAGCTCCAGGGGCGTGAAGGCATCGTCCATCAGGGTCCCCGCATTCATCATGCGCATGACGGAATAGATGCGGTCCGCTTTCGCATGCGGGTAGCACAGGCCGCCGTACGCCGGCACGCGCTGCCCGAGGTAGGCGGCCGTGGCCTTCTCGCTGCGAAAGTGCGCCAGCACATAGGGCCGGTCGTCCACCGCCAGCCGCGCCTCGATGGCGTCGTTCTGCGGGTGCCAGATGGGCTTGAGCGTGAGGCCCGGGTCGGGGAGATGGACCTTGCTGCCCAGTTCGGGCATGCGGGCCAGGGTTTGGGCGAACGGGGTCGGTTCGGGCATGCTCAGGTCCGCCGCGCAATGAAGCTGAACGACGAGGCCTTGTCCTTGGCCAGCGCGTCCGAGAAGCTCACCGCGATGTCGCGCAGCTCGGTGAACGTGGCGGTCTTGCTGGTCGGGTGGTGCGCGTCCAGGTTGTCCTTGACCAGCCCGTACCAGCGGATCACCTCCGCGTTCGAGGGCAGCACGCGCTGGTCGAGCACCGCGAAGCCGTGGCGCTCGAGCACCTGCTTCACGCCGTCGGGCGTCTTGCGGTAGCCCGACGCGGCGCGGTCGACCTTGTCCGGGATGTGCGACTTGTAGGTCGCCAGGTCCACCTTGTAGAGGCTCTCCGAAATGATGACCGTGCCGCCCGTGCGCATGCGCGCCGACAGCGAGGCCATGGCCTGCTCCAGCACCTCGGGCGTGAAGTGGATCAGGCTGCCGCGCAGGATGGCCAGGTCGTAAGGCACCTGCGGCTCGGGCAGCTCGCCGATGTCCTTGGCGTTGCATTGGTACAGCCGCACGCGGTCGGCCAGGCCCTCGTGCGCGATGAGTTCGCGCGCGCATTCCAGCTGCGGGCGGCTCACGTTCACCCCGTCGATGCGCGCGCACTGCGGGTAGCGCTGCGCGATGAACTTCAGCACCGGGCCCCAGCCGCAGCCGATGTCGATCGCGCGGCGCACGGTGGCCGGCGAGAGGTCGGCGCCGGCCTGTTCGGCGAGTTCGAACTGGTGCTCCATGTGGCGCCGGCCGGAGGCGTCGAGCGGGAGGTCGTGCGGGTCCATCTTGTCGTCGAACACGCCGTACTGGTACCAGAGCTTGTTGCCGATCGCCTTGCGCCACTGGTCGGGCGTGTCGGCGTAGACCTGCTCGATCTTGTCCTGGTAGTGGTCGAGGCTGCGGCTGTGGATGACGTCGATGCCGACGGCTTGCGCGGATGCTTGCATGGTGTGGGCGCTCCTGGTGGGGGAAATTCAGACGCGTCGCGCGATGACGCTGTAGGTCGAGAACTTGTCCTTGATCAGCGCGACCGAGAGGCTGACCGCCATGACGCGCAGCTCTTCCAGCGGCGGCGGGATGGTGTCCGGCGTGAAGTTCTTCTCGATGTTTTCCTTCACGTCGGTGAACCAGCGCGCCACGTCGATGTTGCGCGGGAGCACGCGCATGTCTTCGACCACGAAGCCGCTCTCCTCGAGCACGCGGCGGAAGTAGGCCGGTGTCTTGCGGTGCTTGCAGGCGAGGCGGTCGACCTCGTCCTCGATGTCGGAGCGGTAGTTGTCCAGCGGGATGTTGTAGAGGTTGTCGGAGATGACGACCTTGGCCCCCGGGCGCATGCGCGCGGCCACCTGCTTCATCGAGCGCTCGTACAGGTCGTTGGGAAAGTGCGAGATGACGCCGCGGATCGTCACCAGGTCGTAGGGCGTGTCGGGGTTGGGCAGCAGGGCGACGTCCTGCGCATCGCACAGGTACAGGTTCACGCGGTCGCTCAGGTGCTGCTGGGCGTGGTAGCGGGCGCAGTGCGCGAGCTGCGTCTCGCTGATGTTGATGCCGTCGAGCTGGCGGCACTGCGGAAAGTGCTCCGCGAGGTAGCGCAGGCCGAAGCCCCAGCCGCAGCCCACGTCGAGGATGCGCCGGATGGGAAAGGGCGGGGGCTGGTCCAGGCCCGCGATTTCCATCTGCTGGTCGAAGTAGCGCAGGCCCGATTCGTTGAGCGAGATCGGCGGCACCGAGCGCGGGTCGTCGTAGACGCCGAACTGGAACATCAGGTCCTCGCCGATGGCCTTGCGCCAGTCCTCGGGGTCGTCCTGGTAGGTGTACTCGACCTTGGCGTGGTACGGGTTGGCCTCGGCACCCCGGATCACTTGAAGCGAAGGCGGGGCGGGCGCGTCGATGCGGCGTGCGGTGGCTGTGCTCATCGGGTTCTCCTGTGGCTGGCGGTCACGGTGGGTTTCAGGAAACGAGGCTCATGCGAGCCGTGCGGAACGCGGGGGCGTTGGCATCGAAGAACGCCTGGATCGACTGCACCAGCCCGTCGGCATCCAGGCCGTGGGCGGCGAGCAATCGGGCGCAGTCGCCGTGCTCGACGAACTGGTCGGGCAGGCCCAGGTGCAGCGACGGAATCAGCACGCCCTGCGCGGCGAGTGATTCGAGGCAGGCGGCGCCGGCGCCGCCCATCACGCAGCCTTCTTCGACGGTCACGAGCACGTCGTGCGTTTCGGCGAGCGAGAGCACCAGCTCGGCGTCGAGCGGCTTGACGAAGCGCATGTTGGCCACCGTGGCGTCGAGCCGCTCGGCGGCGGCCAGGCTGGGCGCGACCATGGTGCCGAAGGCCAGGATGGCGATGCGCGCGCCCATCGGCTGCGTCGACTCGCGTCGCACCTGGCCGCGGCCGATGCGCAGCGGCTGCAGCGCGCGCACGGGCAGCGCGCCGGGCCCGCCGCCGCGCGGGTAGCGCACGGCGGCCGGGCCGTCGTGGCGCAGGGCGGTGTGCAGCATCTGGCGGCACTCGTCCTCGTCGGACGCGGCCATCACGACCATGTTCGGAATGCAGCGCAGGTAGGCGACGTCGAAGGCGCCCATGTGCGTCGCGCCGTCGGCGCCGACGATGCCGGCGCGGTCGACCGCGAACACGACCGGCAGGTTCTGCAGCGCCACGTCGTGGATCAGCTGGTCGTAGGCGCGCTGCAGGAAGGTCGAGTAGATGGCGACCACGGGCCGCATCCCCGCCGCCGCGAGGCCCGCGGCGAAGGTCACGGCGTGCTGCTCGGCGATGCCGACGTCGAAGTAGCGCTCGGGAAAGCGGCGCTCGAAGTCCATCAGGGCCGAGCCCTCGCGCATGGCCGGCGTGATGGCGACCACGCGCGCATCGGCCTCGGCCTCGTCGCAGAGCCAGTCGCTGAAGACCTGGGCGTAGGTCGGCTTGGCGGGGGCGGCTGCCGGGGCGGTCTTGATGCCGGCGGCAGGGTCGAACTTGCCGGGGCCGTGGTACAGGACCGGGTCCTGCTCGGCCGGGCGGTAGCCGTGGCCCTTCTGCGTGACGATGTGCAGCAGCTGCGGGCCCGGCTGCGCCTGCAGCTTCTGCAGGGCCGGGATCAGCGCGCCCAGGTCGTGCCCGTCGATGGGGCCGGTGTAGTGGAAGCCGAACTGCTCGAACAGGGTGGCGGGCGACAGGCCGAGCTCCGAGGGCTCGCAAGGGGCCAGCGCCGGGCGCATGGCGCGCCATCTTTGCCGGCTGGCTTCATTGGCGCTGGCATAGGCGCGTTCTGAAATCAATCCGCCCAGATAAAGGCGCAGCATGCCGACGGGTGGCGAAATCGACATGTCGTTGTCGTTCAATATCACCAACAAGCGGCCGCAGGCCTGCGTATTGTTCATGGCCTCGAAGGCCATGCCGGCGCTCAAAGCGCCGTCGCCGATCACTGCAATGGCGTGGTCGGTCGAATTGGAAATTCGGGCGGCCTGTGCAAATCCCAGGGCGGCGGAAATGGAGGTGCTGGAATGCGCGGTGCCGAAATGATCGTGTTCGGATTCGGTGCGCCGGGGAAATCCGGAAATACCGCCGAATTGGCGCAAGGTGGGCATGGCCTGGCGCCGGCCGGTCAGGATCTTGTGGGCGTAGCTCTGGTGGCCCACATCCCAGACGATGCGGTCGCGCGGGGTGTCGAACACGTAGTGCAGGGCGACCGTCAGCTCGACCGTGCCCAGGTTGGAGGCGAAGTGGCCGCCCGTGCGGGACACGCTGTCGACGATGAAGGCGCGCAATTCATCCGCAAGGCCCGGCAATTGCGCAACGCCGAGCTGGCGCAGCGAATGGGGCGAATCGATGGCTTCGAGCAGGGCATGCATTCCGGTTTCTCCGTGAGATGGAAACGCGCGGGCCGTGGCGACTGAATTCCTTGTGCGATGCGGTTTTGATTGATTTTGGGCAAAACAATGCCTTGGAAATTGATAATTCAATTTCCTTGTCAAAGCCTCCTAGGGATCTTGAAATCGCGTCGGCTCTGGTTTTTAAATTCCAGGCCGGGCGAAATCAGGAGGTCAGCGTAGGGGATGAATTTGGCAGGCGCAAGCGAATGCCGCCGCAAATTTTTTGATACCCCGGGTTATTTCCCCCGAAGGTCTTAATCAGTTTTTTGGATGGCGCGGCAGGCGCGCGCGACCGTCGCCGCGGCCGTCGGGAAACGGCTGCGGGGCGAGGTCGAAGGGGTCGGGACAGAGGGGTGTGCGCCGACGCCCGCGTGCGGCGGGCGGTCGGGCAGGGGCGTCAGACGCCGGCGGCGTGCGCCTGCTGGTCGGCGTGGTAGCTGGAGCGCACCATCGCGCCCACGGCGGCGTGGCTGAAGCCCATCTTGTAGGCCTCTTCCTCGAACATCTTGAAGGTGTCGGGGTGCACGTAGCGGCGCACCGGCAGGTGCGAGCCCGACGGCGACAGGTACTGGCCGATGGTCAGCATGTCGATGTCGTGGGCGCGCATGTCGCGCATCACCTGCAGGATCTCTTCGTCGGTCTCGCCCAGGCCGACCATGATGCCGCTCTTGGTCGGCACGTTCGGGTGCAGCGCCTTGAACTTCTTCAGCAGGTTCAGGCTGAACTGGTAGTCGCTGCCCGGACGCGCTTCCTTGTACAGGCGCGGCGCGGTTTCCAGGTTGTGGTTCATCACGTCGGGCGGGGCGGCCTTGAGGATCTCGAGGGCGCGGTCGTCGCGGCCGCGGAAGTCGGGCACCAGGATCTCGATCTGCGTCATCGGCGAGAGCTCGCGGATGTTCGCGATGCAATCGACGAAGTGCTGGCTGCCGCCGTCGCGCAGGTCGTCGCGGTCGACGCTGGTGATCACCACGTACTTCAGGCGCAGCTTGGCGATGGTCTTGGCCAGGTTGAGCGGCTCGTCCTTGTCCAGCGGGTCGGGGCGGCCGTGGCCCACGTCGCAGAACGGGCAGCGGCGCGTGCACTTGTCGCCCATGATCATGAAGGTGGCCGTGCCGTTGCCGAAGCATTCGCCGATGTTCGGGCACGAGGCTTCTTCGCAGACCGTGTGCAGGTTGCTTTCGCGCAGGATCTGCTTGATCTCGTAGAAGCGCGTGGTCGGGCTGCCGGCCTTGACGCGGATCCACTCGGGCTTCTTGAGCACTTCGCCGGTCTGCACCACCTTGACGGGGATGCGCGACAGCTTGGCCGCGGCCTTCTGCTTGGCCAGGGGGTTGTAGTTTTCGGCGCTCTGGGCGTCGCGGACGACTTCGGTGGTGCTCATTGGATTGCTACGGTGCCAGGAAGGTGATGAGCTTCTGGCCCAGCACGCCGGCAGCTTCTTCCCATGTGGTTTGGACGCCGATTGTAGAAAGGTCGACCGTTTTCAGCCCCGCGTAGCCGCAAGGGTTGATGCGGGAGAAGGGTTCGAGGTCCATGGCGACATTGAGCGACACACCGTGGTAAGTGGCGTGGCGGCTCACCTTGATGCCCAGCGCGGCGATCTTGCCCAGGCCCCGGAACGGGTCGGCGCCGGGCATCGGGCCGGTGAGTGCGGCATGGGAAAACGGGTCGTCCAGGCGCACGTAGATGCCCGGGGCGCCGGCCACGCGGTGGCCGGTCACGCCGAAGTGGGCGAGCGTGCGCAGCACCGATTCCTCGATGCGGTAGACGTATTCCTTCACGTAGTAGCCGGCGCGCCGCAGGTCGATGAGCGGGTAGGCCACCACCTGGCCGGGGCCGTGGAAGGTGACTTGGCCGCCCCGGTCGGTCTGCACGACGGGGATCGGGCCGGGGGCCAGGATGTGGTCGGTCTTGCCCGCCAGCCCTTGGGTGAACACGGGGTCGTGCTCGCAAATCCATAGCGCATCGGGGCTCTCGGGCGTGCGCTCCTGGGTGAAGCGCTGCATCGCCGCATAGGTGGCGAGGTAGTCAGCCCGGCCGAGCGACTGCGCTTCGATGGTCAAAGAACGACCTTGACCGACGGGTGCGACGACAGCGCGCGGTACAGGTCGTCGAGCTGCTCGCGGCTGGTGGCGGTGACGGTGATGGTCACGCCCAGGTAGTTGCCGGCCTTGCTGTCGCGCAGCTCGACGGTGGTGGCGTCGAAGGCCGGGTCGAAGCGCTCGGCGATCTGCGTGATGGCGTGCACCAGGCCGTCGGTCTTGGCGCCCATCACCTTGATCGGGAACTGCGAGGGATACTCGATCAGCGACTCCTTGCGCGGGTCGGGGATCGGGGCCGTGGTGTCGTCGGTCGGGGGCGTGGTGTTGTCGGTCATGCAAGGGCTCCTGGCTTCTCAGCGTTGCGTTGCTTGGCCTGTTGGTAGGCGGCATACAAGCTCTGGTAGATGGGGCCGGGACGGCCATTGCCAATGGTCTGGCCATCGAGTGTGACGACGGGCAACACTTCCTTGGTGGCCGAGGACAGCAACAGCTCGTCGGCGCCGAACACCTCGTCACGCGACACGCGGCGCAGCGCAAAGGGAATGCCGCTGTCCCGGCACAGGCGCTCGAGCAGGCCGTAGCGGATGCCGGTCAGCACGAGGTTGTCCTTGGGCGGGCCGATGAGCGTGCCGTCCTTCACGATCCACACGTTGCTCGACGAGGCCTCGCTGAGCCAGTCGCCGCGGAACATCACGGTCTCGGTCGCACCGGCCTCGACGCTGATCTGCCGCGCGAGCACCGCGCCCAGCAGGCTGGTGCTCTTGATGTGGGCCTTCTGCCAGCGGAAGTCGTCGGCGGTGACGCAGGTCACGCCCTTGGCGCGCACCGCATCGGCCACCGGCGGCAGGGGGTTCACCATCGCGAACACGGTGGGGCGCAGGCCGCGCACCATGGCGTGGTCACGTGGTGCGACGCCGCGCGAAACCTGGAAGTACACGGCCTGCGGTGCTTGGCCCAGCGGCGCGGCAAGCTGCGTTGCAATGGCGCGCCATTCGTCGCGGGTGTAGGGGTTGTCGATCTGCAGCTCGGCCAGCGAACGCTCGAGGCGCGCGATGTGTTCGTCGAAGCAGAAGGGCACGCCGAAGTACACAGGGATGACTTCGTAGATGCCATCGCCGAAGATGAAGCCGCGGTCGAGGACGCTGATCTTCGCGTCGCGCAGGGGGGTGAATTCGCCGTTGAGAAAACACGGCGTGTCGGGCAGTGCCGAGGTGATGTCTTGCATCCGCAAATTATGGGCGGACGCCACACTCGGTGCAGAACTGTCGACGAAGTGTCACGTTATGTCGGGACCCCGCTAGGTTTTACTTATAATCAATGGCTTTGTAAAATTCTCCGGGGACAAACACGGGGTGCATTCGAATGACAACCAACGCCCCTGTCCCTGAGGTTGACGCCGAAGAATCAGATTTCAAGCCACTCACGGCCGAAGAGGCCCAGAAGTTGCGCGAGCAAAACCCCGAGCTGTCACCCTGGTGGGTGATCGCAGCCCAAGTGGCTGCAGGTGTGGTGGTAGCTTGCCTGGCGTGGATCTGGACGGCGCGATCCGAGGCTGCAATCTCGGCGTTTTACGGAGCCATGACAGTAGCGATCCCCGCGGCCTTGTTTGTCCGCGGTGTCCGGCGCAAACCGGGCATGCCGTCGCAGGCTGTCATGTTGAGGTTTTTTGTGTGGGAGATGATCAAGATCGCGCTGACCGTTGCCTTGCTGGCTGCGGCGCCGTGGCTGATCGGGGGGCTCGTCTGGCTGGCCATGGTGGCTGGCGTGGTGGTCGCCATGAAGATGTACTGGGTGGCACTGTTGGTGCGGCCCAAATTTTTGAACCGGATTTGACTGTTTTGGAAGAGAGACGCTGAAAGATGGCCGCCGAAGGACACGCCCCGACCGCGAGTGAATACATCGTTCACCACCTCCAGCACTGGCAAGTCGACTGGAGCCTCAAGCCCGTCGTTCAATCCGCCATTGTTGACTTCAACGTCATCAACCTTGACTCGGTGCTCTACGCGCTGATCATTGGCGCATTGGGCTGCTTCGTGCTGTGGCTGGCTGCCCGCAAGGCAACGCCCGGCGTGCCCGGCCGTTTCCAGGCGGCGGTTGAAATCCTGGTCGAGATGGTCGACAACCAGGCCAAGGCCAACATTCACAACGCCGCGAGCCGCAAGTTCATTGCGCCGCTGGCGCTCACCGTGTTCGTCTGGATCTTCCTGCTGAACGCGATGGACATGCTGCCGGTCGACCTGCTGCCGGCCATCTGGACCCAGGTCTACTCGGCCCTGGGCCACGACCCGCACCACGCCTACATGCGTGCCGTGCCGACCGCCGACCTCTCGACCACGCTCGGTCTTTCGACTTCCGTGCTGCTCCTGTGCCTCTTCTACAGCGTCAAGGTCAAGGGCCTGGGCGGCTGGGGCCACGAGCTGATCACCGCGCCCTTCGGTGCCCACCCTCTGCTGTGGCCCATCAACCTGCTGATGCAGGTCATCGAGTACCTGGCCAAGACGGTCTCGCACGGCATGCGGTTGTTCGGCAACATGTATGCAGGCGAGCTCGTCTTCATGCTCATCGCCCTCATGGGCGGTGCCATGGCGGCCTCGTTCTCCGGTGTGTTGCTGCCCATCGGGCACATCATTGCCGGCACTGTCTGGGCGATCTTCCACATCCTGGTGATCACGCTGCAGGCTTTCATCTTCATGATGCTGACCCTGATCTATCTGGGCCAGGCGCATGAGGCGCATTGAGTTTCCCTTTTTCTTTTCGTTTGCTTTAAATCTGTTCTAAGGAGTCATCATGGAAAACATTCTCGGTCTCGTCGCTCTCGCTTGTGGTCTGATCGTCGGTCTCGGCGCCATCGGTGCTTCCATCGGCATCGCGCTGATGGGTGGCAAGTTCCTGGAATCGTCGGCCCGTCAACCTGAGCTCATGAACGACCTGCAGACCAAGATGTTCATCTTGGCTGGTCTGATCGACGCGGCTTTCCTGATCGGCGTGGCCATCGCCCTGCTGTTCGCCTTCGCCAACCCGTTCGCCGCGACCCTGCTGGCCAACCTGCCCAAGTAAGCCGGTTCAACGCCACTCCAGAAAGGTGTTGCCGTGAGTATCAACGCGACCCTGTTCGTTCAGGCCATCGTCTTCTTGCTGCTGGTGCTGTTCACGATGAAATTCGTGTGGCCGCCCATCGCGAAGGCTTTGGATGAACGCGCACAAAAGATCGCTGCGGGCCTGGCGGCCGCCGAGAAGGCCAAGGCTGAACTCGCTTCCGCCAACCAGCGCGTCGAGCAGGAACTGGTTCAGTCTCGCAACGAGACCACCAGCCGCCTGGCCGATGCCGAGCGCCGCGCCCAGCAGATCATCGAAGAGGCCAAGGGCCGTGCAACGGTGGAGGCCAACAAGATCGTGGCCGACGCGCACGCCGAAGCCGAACAGCAGTCCGTGCGTGCCCGTGAAGCCCTGCGTGAGCAGGTCGCTGCACTGGCCGTCAAGGGTGCCGAGCAGATTCTCCGCAAGGAAGTCAATGCCGGTGTCCACGCCGACCTGCTCCAGCGCCTGAAGACCGAGCTCTGAGGACGATATGGCCGAACTTGCGACCATTGCCCGCCCCTACGCGGACGCGCTCTTCGAGGCTACTTCGAGCGACCTCGAAGGCACGGCCGGCTGGATCGGCCAGCTGGCCGCTCTCGCTGCCGATCCCCAGCTCCTGCAGTTCGCTGCCGACCCGAAGGTGTCGCCGGAACAGGTCTTCGACCTGATCTCCGGTCTGCTGCCGCAAGCCTTGCCGGACGCCGGCAAGAACTTCCTGCGCACGGTGATCGACAACGGCCGGCTCGCTGCGTTGCCCGAAGTCGCGGCCCAGTACCGCGAGCTCAAGAACGCCAAGGGCGGCACGTCCGACGCGGTGATCTACAGCGCCTTCCCGATCGACGCGGCGAGTCTCGCCGAGGTCGCCGTCGCGCTGCAACGCCGTTTCGGTCGCACGCTGAACACGCGTGTGGAATCCGATCCTTCGCTGATCGGCGGCATCCGTGTGGTGGTGGGGGACGAAGTCCTCGACACCTCCGTCAAGGCGCGTCTCGAACAAATGAAAGCAGCGCTCACCGCCTGAGGCGGCGAGCCGCGGTTGGCCCTATTTATTGAAAGAAGGAAAGAGTCATGCAACTCAATCCCGCAGAAATTTCCGAACTGATCAAGAGCCGTATCGAAGGCCTTGGCGTCAGCGCCGACATCCGCAACCAGGGCACCGTGGTCTCGGTGACCGACGGCATCGTGCGCGTGCACGGCCTGTCGGACGCGATGCAAGGCGAAATGCTCGAGTTCCCGCCCACGGCTGACGGCACCCCGTCGTTCGGCCTGGCGCTGAACCTCGAGCGCGACTCGGTCGGCGCCGTGATTCTGGGCGAGTACGAGCACATCTCCGAAGGCGACACCGTGAAGTGCACGGGCCGCATCCTGGAAGTGCCCGTGGGCCCCGAGCTCATCGGCCGCGTGGTGAATGCACTGGGCCAGCCGATCGACGGCAAGGGTCCGATCAACGCCAAGATGACCGACGTGATCGAAAAGGTCGCGCCAGGCGTGATCGCACGGAAGTCCGTCGACCAGCCGATGCAGACCGGCCTGAAGTCGATCGACTCGATGGTGCCCGTCGGCCGTGGCCAGCGCGAGCTGATCATCGGCGACCGCCAGACCGGCAAGACCGCCGTGGCGATCGACGCGATCATCAACCAGAAGGGTCAGAACATGACCTGCGTCTACGTTGCGATCGGCCAGAAGGCTTCGTCGATCAAGAACGTGGTGCGCTCGCTGGAACAAGCCGGCGCGATGGACTACACCATCGTCGTGGCTGCTTCGGCCTCCGAATCGGCTGCCATGCAGTACGTGTCTGCCTACTCGGGCTGCACGATGGGCGAGTACTTCCGCGACCGCGGCCAGGACGCCCTGATCGTCTATGACGACCTGTCCAAGCAAGCCGTGGCCTACCGTCAGGTGTCGCTGCTGCTGCGCCGCCCGCCAGGCCGCGAAGCCTACCCCGGCGACGTGTTCTATCTCCACAGCCGTCTGCTCGAGCGCGCAGCCCGCGTGAACGCCGACTATGTCGAAGCCTTCACCAAGGGTGAAGTCAAGGGCAAGACCGGTTCGCTGACGGCCCTCCCGATCATCGAAACGCAAGCCGGCGACGTGTCCGCCTTCGTTCCGACCAACGTGATCTCGATCACCGACGGCCAGATCTTCCTGGAAACCAGCCTGTTCAACGCCGGCATCCGTCCCGCCATCAACGCCGGTATCTCGGTGTCGCGCGTGGGTTCGTCGGCGCAGACCAACCTGATCAAGAACCAGTCGGGCGGTATCCGTACCGACCTGGCCCAGTACCGTGAACTGGCCGCGTTCGCGCAGTTCGCTTCCGACCTCGACGAAGCGACCCGCAAGCAACTCGACCGCGGTGCGCGCGTGACGGAACTGCTCAAGCAGACCCAGTACAGCCCGCTGCCGATCTCGCTGATGAATGCCACGCTGTTCGCAGTGAACAAGGGCTTCATGGACGACATCGAAGTCAAGAAGGTGCTCCCGTTCGAACACGGCTTCCACCAGCTCCTGAAGACCAGCCACGCTGCGCTGCTCGAGACCATGGAAAAGAACGGTGCCAAGTGGGATGCCAAGCCCGCCAAGCCGGACGACAGCGCAGAAAAGCAGGCCTTCAAGAAGGTGTGCCAGGACGCCGAAGCCGAACTGCTGGCCGCAGCCACCTCGTTCAAGAAGTCGTTCGCCTGAGCGACCTTTTGACCGACGCAAGAAGGAGCTCATATGGCAGCTGGTAAGGAAATCCGCGGCAAGATCAAATCGGTGGAGAACACCAAGAAGATCACCAAGGCCATGGAAATGGTCTCGGTTTCCAAGATGCGCAAGGCGCAAGAGCGCATGCGTGCCGCCCGCCCCTACAGCGAGAAGATCCGCAACATCGCGGCGAACCTTGGCAAGGCGAATCCCGAGTACACGCACGCCTTCATGAAGAAGAACGACGCCAAGGCGATCGGCTTCATCATCGTGACGAGCGACAAGGGCCTGTGCGGTGGCTTGAACACCAACCTGCTGCGCGCCGTGACGACCAAGCTGCGCGAAGCGCAGGCCGCTGGCGTGGCCATCGAGTCGGTCGCCATCGGCAGCAAGGGCCTCGGCTTCCTGAACCGCATCGGCGCCCGCGTGGTGGCACACGTCACCCACCTGGGTGACACGCCGCATCTGGACAAGCTCATCGGTCCGGTCAAGACGCTGCTCGACGCTTACGCGGAAGGCAAGCTCTCGGCCGTGTACCTGTGCTACACGAAGTTCATCAACACGATCAAGCAGGAGCCGCTCGTCGAGCAGCTGCTGCCGCTGGCCGCTGACTCGCTGCAAGTCGAGGAAGGCCAGCATTCGTGGGATTACATCTACGAGCCCGATGCGCAAAGCGTGATCGACGAGCTGCTGGTTCGCTATGTGGAGTCGCTGGTCTACCAGGGCGTGGCAGAAAACATGGCGTCCGAGCATTCGGCGCGGATGGTGGCCATGAAGGCTGCCACCGACAACGCAGGCAACGTGATCAGCGAGCTGAAGCTGGTCTACAACAAGACCCGCCAGGCCGGCATCACCAAGGAGCTCTCGGAAATCGTTTCGGGCGCTGCGGCGGCCGCCGGTGTCTGAGCCCTTCGGACCTCAACAGATTTAAATTTTTATCGGAGCAGACATGGCTCAAGCAGAAGCAGTTCAAGGCAAGATCGTTCAGTGTATTGGCGCTGTGGTCGACGTGGAATTCCCGCGCGACAAGATGCCCAAGATCTACGACGCCCTCAAGTTCGAAGGCAGCGCACTGACGCTCGAAGTCCAGCAGCAGCTCGGCGACGGCGTGGTCCGCACGATTGCGCTGGGTTCTTCCGACGGCCTGCGCCGCGGCCTGATCGTGACCAACACGCAAGCCCCCATCACCGTGCCTGTGGGCAAGGCGACGCTGGGCCGCATCATGGACGTGCTGGGCGCGCCCATCGACGAGCGTGGTCCGGTCGACCAGACGCTGACCGCCTCCATCCACCGCAAGGCTCCCGCATACGACGAACTGTCGCCGTCGCAAGACCTGCTGGAAACCGGCATCAAGGTGATCGACCTGGTGTGCCCGTTCGCCAAGGGCGGCAAGGTGGGCCTGTTCGGTGGCGCCGGCGTGGGCAAGACCGTGAACATGATGGAACTCATCAACAACATCGCCAAGGCCCACTCGGGTCTGTCGGTGTTCGCTGGTGTGGGCGAACGTACCCGTGAAGGCAACGACTTCTATCACGAGATGGCCGACTCCGGCGTCGTGAACCTCGAGAAGCTCGAAGACTCCAAGGTCGCCATGGTCTACGGCCAGATGAACGAGCCCCCGGGCAACCGTCTGCGCGTGGCCCTGACCGGCCTGACCATCGCCGAGTCGTTCCGCGACGAAGGCCGCGACGTGCTGTTCTTCGTGGACAACATCTACCGCTACACGCTGGCCGGTACCGAAGTGTCGGCACTGCTGGGCCGCATGCCTTCTGCCGTGGGCTACCAGCCGACGCTGGCCGAGGAAATGGGCCGTCTGCAAGAGCGGATCACGTCGACCAAGGTCGGCTCGATCACCTCGATCCAGGCCGTGTACGTCCCTGCCGACGACTTGACCGACCCGTCGCCCGCCACGACCTTCGCCCACTTGGACTCGACCGTGGTGCTGTCGCGTGACATCGCTTCGCTCGGTATCTACCCCGCCGTGGACCCGCTGGACTCGACCTCGCGCCAGCTCGACCCGAACGTGGTCGGCGAAGAGCACTACAACGTGGCCCGCGCGGTGCAAGGCACGCTGCAGCGCTACAAGGAACTGCGCGACATCATCGCGATTCTGGGCATGGACGAACTGGCGCCCGACGACAAGCTCGCCGTGGCCCGCGCCCGCAAGATCCAGCGTTTCCTGTCGCAGCCGTTCCACGTGGCCGAAGTGTTCACGGGTTCGCCGGGCAAGTACGTGCCGCTGTCGGAAACCATCCGCGGCTTCAAGATGATCGTGAACGGCGAAGCCGACCACCTGCCGGAACAAGCGTTCTACATGGTTGGCACCATCGACGAAGCGTTCGAAAAAGCCAAGAAGGTCGCCTAAGGCGGCATAGGAACTCAGATGGCCAACACCATTCACGTCGACGTGGTCAGCGCGGAAGAGTCGATCTTCTCGGGCGAAGCCACGTTCGTCGCGCTGCCCGGTGAAGCCGGTGAGCTCGGCATCTATCCGCGTCACACGCCACTGATCACGCGCATCCGCCCGGGTGCCGTGCGCATCGAAACGGCCGACGGCGGCGAAGAGTTCGTCTTCGTGGCCGGCGGCATTCTCGAAGTGCAGCCCGACGCCGTCACCGTGCTGTCCGACACCGCGATCCGCGGCAAGGACCTCGACGACGAGAAGGCCAACCATGCCAAGGCCGCCGCCGAGGAAGCGCTGAAGAACGCGAAGAGCGACATCGACATCGCGATGGCGCAGTCGGAACTGGCCGTGATGGCTGCGCAGATCGCTGCGCTGCGCAAGTACCGCCAGAAGAAGTAAATCAACGCCTCTGCCTTCGGGCAGACGCAACGAGAAAGCCGCCTCCGGGCGGCTTTTTTTCGTCCGTCCAGTCCAGGTTGCGGGCAAGTTTGATTTGAAATAGGTCGAAGTTAAGCCTTGCCCGGCTGAAGGTGCCCTCCTAGTATTCGCCTTCGCCCGGCGGCCGATCACCCGATCGTTCGACCGGCGCCTTTCCAAAAAGAGCGGAGACAAACGCGTGGCACCCTGGAGCGGCATCACGACCGACGAAATGCGGTTGCTGGAATCGACCTTCTGGTCGGCCGGCGGCTCGCGCCATGCCATGGCCGAACAGCTCGGCTTCTCCAAGAGCAAGGCCAACGGCCTGATCGCCGGCCTCGTCGACCAGGGCCTGCTCGCCGAGGCCGGCCTGCAGCGCTCCTCGGGCGGGCGGCGCGCCGAAAACCTCCAGCTCAATGCCGAACTCGGCGTGCTCGTCGGCATCGACATCGGCGCCACCAGCCTCGACGTCGCGGTGCTGCGCCCCGACCTCACGGTGCTGGCCCAGCACGAAGAAGCCGCCGACGTGCGCGAAGGCCCGGCCGTGGTGCTGGCCCGTGTGCGCGTGCTCATGCGCGAACTGCTCGCGCGTTGCGGGCAGGGCGCACGCAACGTCCTGGGCATCGGCATCGGCGTGCCCGGTCCGGTCAACTTCGAGATCGGCCAGCTCGTGAACCCGCCGCTCATGCCCGCCTGGGACAGCTTCTCGATCCGCGACTACCTGCGCGAGGACTATGCGGCGCCGGTGTTCGTCGACAACGACGTCAACCTGATGGCGCTCGGCGAGCTGTGGCGGCTGCGGCGCTCGCTCTCGAACTTCCTCGTAATCAAGATCGGCACCGGCATCGGCTGCGGCATCGTCTGCCACGGCGAGGTGTACCGCGGCGCCGCCGGCTCGGCCGGCGACGTGGGCCACATCTGCGTCGACCAGGAAGGCCCGCGCTGCCACTGCGGCAACCTGGGTTGCGTCGAGGCGATGGCGGCCGGCCCTGCGATCACGCGCATGGCGATGCAGGCGGCCGAAGCCGGCGAAAGCGAAACGCTGGCCGAGTGCCTGCGCACGCGCGGGCGCATCGATGCCTTCGACGTGGGCCAGGCCAGCCGCGGCGGCGACCCGGCGGCCAACGCCATCATCCAGCGCGCGGGCAGCCTGATCGGCCAGATGCTCGCGTCGGTCGTCAACTTCTTCAATCCGTCGCACGTGTTCATCGGCGGCGGCATCACGCGCATCGGGCCGTTGTTTCTCGCGGCCGTGCGCCAGAGCGTGTACCAGCGCTCGCTCGCGCTGTCGACGCGGCACCTCGAGATCCAGTACACGCCGCTGGGCACGCAGGGCGGCCTCGTCGGCGCGGGCGTGCTGGCGATGCAGGAAACGCTCAAGGCTCGCGGGGTGGCGCCATGACGAACGCCGTGGCAACCAAGGGCAGCGTGGCCGTCGAGTTCGACGGCGTGGTGAAGGCCTTCGGCCCCGTGCAGGTGCTGCACGGTGTGAGCTTTGCGCTCGCGCCGGGGCGCGTGTACGGCCTGCTCGGCGAGAACGGCGCGGGCAAGTCCACGCTGATGAAGATCCTGTCGGGCTACGAGTCGCTGACCAGCGGCACACTGCGCATCAACGGCCAGCCGCAAAGCTTCACGAGCTCACGCGATGCCGAGGCGCTGGGCATCGTGCTGATCCACCAGGAGTTCAACCTCGCCGAAGACCTCAGCGTGGCGCAGAACATCTTCCTGGGTCACGAGAAGAAAAAAGGCTGGCTGCTCGACGACGCCGCGATGGAACGCGACGCCGCCGCCGCGCTCGCCGCCGTGGGCCTGGCCATCGACCCGTGCACCAAGGTACGTCGGCTCATCGTCGCCGAGAAGCAGCTCGTCGAGATCGCGAAGGCCATCGCCCGCCGTGCGCGCCTGCTCGTCATGGACGAGCCCACCGCCACGCTCACGCCCGGCGAAACCGAGCGCCTGTTCAAGCTCATCGCGCAACTGCGTGCCGACGGCGTGACCATCGTCTACATCTCGCACAAGCTCGACGAGGTGGAGCAGGTCACCGACGAGGTGATCGTGATGCGCGACGGCCGCTTCGTGGCGCGCGCACCGACGCCCGAGGTCTCGCGCCAGCAGATGGCCAACCTCATGGTGGGTCGCGAACTCGCCGACCTGTACCCGCCGCGCGACCTCGTCGTGGCCGCCGATGCGCCCGCGCTGCGCGTGCGCCATTTCAGCGTGCCCGGCTGGGCGCAGGACGCGAGCTTCGAGGTGCGCCCCGGCGAGATCCTCGGCTTCGCGGGCCTCGTCGGCGCGGGCCGCACCGAGCTGTTCGAAGGCCTGCTCGGGCTGCGCCCCGCCAGCGGCTCGGTCGAAATGCGCGGCGAGCCCGTGCCGCATGGCAAGGGCTGGCGCAACCCGCGCGATGCCGCGAAGCACGGCCTCACCTACCTCAGCGAAGACCGCAAGGGCAAGGGCCTGCACGTGCACTTCGGCCTGCGCCAGAACCTCACGCTGATGGCGCTCGAGCGCTATGCGCAGCCCTGGCTCAAGCCCGACGCGGAACGCGCGGCGCTCGGCGAAGCGGTGAAGGACTACGGCATCCGCACCGGCTCGCTCGACGTGCGGGCCTCGTCGCTGTCGGGCGGCAACCAGCAGAAGCTCGCGCTCGCCAAGGTGCTGCAGCCGCAGCCGAAGGTGGTGGTGCTCGACGAACCCACGCGCGGTGTCGACGTGGGCGCCAAGCGCGACATCTATTTCCTGATCCAGCGACTCGCCCGCGAAGGCCTCGCGGTGATCGTCGTCTCGTCCGAGCTGATGGAACTGATCGGCCTGTGCCACCGCGTCGCGGTGATGCGCGCGGGCCGGCTCGTTGCCACGCTGGACGCGACCCACCTGACTGAAGAGGAGCTCATCGCTCATGCCACCGGAACCGCAGACACCTCCACCGCAGCCTGAAGCGGCCGCAGCAGCGCACCGCAGCGAGGCCAAGCCGCGCTGGACCGAGCGCCTGCACGGCCTGGGCCCGGTCATCGGCCTTGTGCTGCTGTGCATCGCGGGCACGCTGCTCAACAGCGACTTCGCCACCGTCGACAACGCGATGAACGTGCTCACGCGCACCGCCTTCATCGGCATCATCGCGGTGGGCATGTGCTTCGTGATCATCTCGGGCGGCATCGACCTGTCGGTGGGCTCGATGGCCGCGCTCATCGCGGGCAGCGTGATCATGTTCATCAACTGGGCCGGCCCCGCCTCGGGCTCGCCGCTGATGGCGGTGATGATGGGCGCGGTGCTCGCCGTGGTGCTCGGCGCGCTGTTCGGCCTGGCGCATGGCCTGCTCATCACCAAGGGGCGCATCGAGCCCTTCATCGTGACGCTGGGCACGCTGGGCATCTTCCGCGCGTACCTCACGTACTTTGCCGACGGCGGCGCGCTCACGCTCGACAACGAGCTGTCGGACCTCTATGCGCCGGTGTACTACGCGAGCCTTGGAGGCATCCCGGTGCCGGTATGGGTGTTCGTGATCGTCGCGATCATCGGCGGCGTCATCCTGAACCGCACGGCCTACGGGCGCTACGTGCAGGCCATCGGTTCCAACGAGCAGGTGGCGCGCTACGCAGCCGTGGACGTCGACCGCGTGAAGATCCTCACCTACGTGCTGCTCGGCGTGTGCGTGGGCATTGCGACGCTGCTGTACGTGCCGCGCCTGGGCTCGGCCTCGCCGACCACGGGCCTGCTGTGGGAGCTCGAAGCGATCGCTGCGGTGATCGTCGGCGGCACCGCGTTGAAGGGCGGCGCGGGCAGCATCACCGGCACGGTGGTGGGCGCGATCTTGCTCTCGGTCATCAGCAACATCCTGAACCTCACCAGCATCATCAGCGTGTACCTCAACGCAGCCGTCCAGGGCTTCGTGATCATCGTCGTCGCGTTCCTGCAGCGCGGACGCCGCTAGTTTTCGTTGTTCGTTCCGTTCCCGTTCCACCCACCCAAGAGGAGACATCCAGCATGACGACTTTCACCCGACGCCTCGCGCTCACGGCGGTTGCCACCGCAGCGTTCGCCGCCAGCCTGCCCGCGCTTGCCGCGGACAAGGTCAACCTCGGCGTGTCGATTCCCGCGGCCACGCACAGCTTCATGGGCGGCATCAACTACTGGGCCAACCAGGCGAAGAAGGACCTCGAGAAAGAGCACAAGGACCTGAAGATCACGATCAAGACCGCCGCCAACGCGCCCGAGCAGGCCAACCAGCTGCAGGACCTGTCGACGGTCACCAAGATCAACGCGCTCGTCGTGTTCCCCTTCGAATCGGCCGCACTGACCAAGCCGGTCGCGCAGGTCAAGGCCAAGGGCGCGTACGTCACCGTGGTCGACCGCGGCCTCACCGACACCAGCGCACAAGATGCGTACGTGGCGGGCGACAACACGGCCTTCGGCAAGATCCCGGCCGAGTACATCGTCAAGCAGCTCGGCGGCAAGGGCAATGTGGTGGCGCTGCGCGGCATCGCGACCACGCTCGACAACGAGCGCATGGACGCCTTCAACGCGGTGCTCAAGGGCAGCCCAGACATCAAGCTGCTCGACGCCAAGTACGCCAACTGGAACCGCGACGACGCCTTCAAGGTCACGCAGGACTACCTGACGCGCTTCAAGCAGATCGACGCCATCTGGGCGGCCGACGACGACATGGCCGTGGGCGTGCTCAAGGCCATCGCGCAGGCCAAGCGTGACGACATCAAGATCGTGTTCGGCGGCGCAGGCGCCAAGGACATGGTCAAGACCATCATGGACGGCAAGGACAAACGCATCACGGCCGACGTGAGCTACTCGCCCAAGTTCATCTACGACGCGATCAAGCTCACGGCCGAGGCGCGCCTGAAGGGCGAGAAGCTGCCGGCGACCACGATCATTCCGTCGGTGCTGATCACCAAGGAAAACGCCAAGGACTTCTACCACCCGAACTCGCCGTTCTGAGGCGGTTCGCCTTGCTCCCTCTCCCCTCGGGGAGAGGGTTGGGGTGAGGGCAGCAGCACCGGCACAGGTTGTGCGCGTGCAAAGGCCGATGCCCTCACCCTAGCCCTCTCCCAGAGGGAGAGGGGACAGTGACCAAGTCAGGAATACCGAGGAGATTGATGAGCGATACCCCTCTTCGCACGCTGCGCTGCGCCATGGTCGGCGGCGGTCGCGACGCCTTCATCGGCGCCGTGCACCGCAAGGCCATGGCGCTCGACGGCCAGATCGCGCTGGTCGCCGGCGCGCTGTCGTCGAGCCCGGACAAGGCGCGCGCCTCGGGCCGCGACCTCGGCCTGGCCGACGACCGCAACCACGGCGACTGGCAGGCGCTGCTGGCCGACGAGCTGAAGCGCCCGGCCGACGAGCGCATCGACTTCGTCTCGATCGTCACGCCCAACCACGTGCACTACCCAGTGGCGCAGGCCTTCGCCGAGGCGGGCTTCCATGTGGTGTGCGACAAGCCGCTGGTGCACACGCGCGACCAGGCCGATGCGCTGGTCGCCACCGTGGCCAAGCAGGGCACGGTGTTCGGCGTGACCTACAACTACACCGGCTACCCGATGGTGCGGCAGGCGCGCGAGATGGTGCGCACAGGCCAGATCGGCGAGGTCCGCAAGGTCGTCGTCGAATACAACCAGGGCTGGCTCGCCAGCCACGTGGAAGCCGCGGGCGGCAACAAGCAGGCTGACTGGCGCACCGACCCCGCGCGCAGCGGCGCGGCGGGCGCCATCGGCGACATCGGCTCGCATGCCGAGAACCTCGTGGCCACCGTCACCGGCCTCGACATCGAGAGCCTGTGCGCCGACCTCGGCGCGCTGGTGCCGGGCCGCCTGCTCGACGACGACGGCAGCCTGCTGCTGCGCTTCCAGGGCGGCGCGCGCGGCGTGCTGGTGGCCTCGCAGATCAACACCGGGCTGGAGAACGACCTGCGCCTGCGCGTCTCCGGCACGCTGGGCACGCTCGAATGGCGCCAGGAGCAGCCGAGCCAGCTCGTGCACCTGCCGCACGACGGGCCTCGGCGCCTGCTCACGCGCGGCGCGCCCTGGCTGTGCGAGTCGGCGCGGCGCGCGAGCCGCCTGCCGGCCGGCCATCCCGAAGGCTTCATCGAGGCGTTCGCGAACGTCTATGCGGGCGTGGCGGCGGACATCCGCGCACGGCTCGCGGGGCAGGTGGCCGATCCGCTGGCGGCCGACTATCCGCGCGTGGAAGACGGGGCGCGCGGCGTGCGCTTCATCGAGCGCACGGTGGCGTCGGCTGGAAGCGAGCTGAAGTGGACGTCGTGGTGACGGCACGGCATCGAAAGTTTCGCAACTAGTTCACAAAATGTCACAATTTGAGCCGCGCCTTCTTAAAGGCGTGGCGGCGCTTCCGCGGGCGCAGGTTTAATCCCGTCAGTTCTGCCGTCCATAACAAACGAGGAGAAGAAGATGAGATGGAATCTGATGGCCGCCACCGCGGTGCTTGGCATTTTTCTGAGCGGGTGCGCGATCAAGCCGCAACAGCCGGTGCCTCTGGAATCGGAGGCGCTGAGTTCGAAAGGTGCCCGGGTCGGCGTCGCGATGTCGGCGCTGCCCAAGGTCGACACCTACTTCCCCGGCGCAGGCTGCCTGCTTTGCTACGCGTTTGCCAGCGCATCCAACGCCTCGCTGACCAAGCACTCCGAGACCCTGGCGCACGACGACCTGGGGGCACTCAAAGAGGATGCGGCGACTGCGCTGCGCAAGAAGAACGTCGAGGTCGTCGTCATCAAGGAACCCATCGATCTCAAGTCGCTGCCCGACATCCGCACCGAGGTGCCCACAGCGTCGCGCAAGGACTTCGCCTCGCTGCGCACCAAGCATGCCATCGACAAGCTGTTGGTCATCGACATGCCTCTGGTCGGCTACGTGCGGACGTATTCGTCCTATGTGCCCACCAGCGACCCCAAGGCCGTCGTCACCGGCGC
This sequence comes from Variovorax sp. FW301-JW7, assembly GCF_058788795.1. NCBI lineage: Bacteria > Pseudomonadati > Pseudomonadota > Betaproteobacteria > Burkholderiales > Comamonadaceae > Variovorax > Variovorax sp. FW301-JW7. The sequence goes on along the minus strand of NZ_JBYTBC010000012.1, from coordinate 88,010 downwards.
CGCCTACCTGGTCGACCTGAAGTCCAACACCTACCTCTGGTACCTGCCGATCGACATCAGCCGCAGTGCAGGTGAGAAATGGGACGAGCCGCCCAAGTTCCCGGGCCTGACCAATGCCTACTTCCAGGTCGTGGAGGCCAGCCGCGACAGCGTGCTCAAGCCGCTCGGCAGCGCCGCGCTTCGTGCCGCGGGCGCGTCTGCCGCCACCGCACCCGACGGGCAGTAGGCCTGTGCGCGTGTCACCGAACGCCCGGGCGCCGATCGCCGTGTGGCGGGCTGCCATCGCAAGCGCCGTCCTGGGGGTTTCCAGCGTCTGTGCGCAGGAAGAGCCGGCAGCACCGCCGGCGCCTCTTGCGCCGCCATCGGCCGTGGCCACGTCGCCGCGATGGGCGATCCAGTTGCCCACCAGCGATCCCGTGGCCTTCAGGGGGCTGGAGAATTTCGACAGTGCCGGCGTGGGCAGCGCGCCCATGGTGTACCCCGCGCCGAATGCCGCGGGCCTGCTGGCCGCGATCATCGTGCACGGCCTGATGAACGAATCCGCCAAGAACGCGCAGAAGACCAAGCTCCAGGAAGAGGCCGATCGCGTCCTGCTGCCTTACCGCCCGATGCTCTCGGCTTACACGCACGCCGAGCTGGCATCGAGCGTGCAGGCGCCCGCCGATTCGACGGGCGAGACGTGGTCTGTGCAGAGCGCGCCCGTGTTCGCGCTCACGCAGGATCAGGCCGCACTCGTGCTCGACAACGCCGTGAGCGTGCGGCGTGCGGGTACTCAGGGCGCGCCCGCGTACGAGAGCGTGATCCGCGTCGTGTCGTCGCCGCTCGACGAGCCCGACATCCTCGGGTACTGGCGTCGCGACAACGGTGCACCGCTGCGCCAGATGGCGGGGGCGCTGATGCGAGAGTCCGTGGAGCTTGCCGTGTCCATGGCCGCGAAGACGATGCCAGGTGGCGCGACTCCTCAGAGAACCTTCCGCTACTTCGAAGGCAAGACGGAGAAGGTGGAGCGTGCGGCGCTGGTGTCGGAGCAGTGCTCGCGCCGGGTGTTGCTCACCCTGAGAGAGACCCTGATGTCTGTGCCGAGCGGTGCTGCTTCGGGCGCATGCCCGGCCACGGTGGTCACGTCGGAGGTGCGCTGAAGCGAATACAGTGGATGCACACGGGCGCACGCCTCTGCCATCCATGACCCTCGCCTCCTCCGAACCCGTCGCTGCGGGCCCCCACCGTTGGCCCGCAGCTCTGTGGCGGCGCTGCACCACGCTGTGGCTGCTCAAGCTGGCCGGCAACACCGTCGCCACGCTGGGCTTCTTCCCGCTGTACTTCTGGGTCATGCGCCACGCCGGGCCGGCGTGGGTGCTGCCGCTCACGGCCATCGACCGGCTGATCGCGTTCTGGCCGGCGATGTTGCCGGTGTACCTCACGCTGTGGGCCTACATCGCGCTGCCGGTGCTGCTGGCCAAGGACCGGCGTGAGCTGAACACCATCGCCATCGGCTGCGCCGTGATGACGGCGATCGCGCTGGCCGTGTTCTGGTGGATGCCGACGGCGATCCCGAACTTCGCGATCGATGCGGCGCCGGGCTCGTCGCTGCACTTCCTCAAGACCTTCGATGCGGCGGGCAACGCCTTTCCTTCATTGCATGTGTCGTTCTCGGTCTTCGCCTGCATCGTGCTGGCGCGGCAGTTGCGCGAAGCCGGCGCGCCGGGCTGGCTGCGGCTGCTCAACCTCGTCTGGGCCGTGGCCATCGTGTACTCGACGATGGCCGTGCGCCAGCACGTGCTGATCGACGTGCTGGGTGGCCTCGGGCTGGGTCTGGCGATGGGCTTCGCGTTGCGCGAGCGCCCATCGGCGGCGCTGGCGCCGGTCGCGGCGTAGACCGATCGCGGTATTCCGCCGCGCGGGCACCGACGGTACAAAGCGGCATCGCTGTTCACCGAGCCCGCCATGACCTTTCGCCTGCTCTCCATCGCCGCTGCTGCTTGCCTCCTGGCCGGCCCCGCCTTCGCCATCGACTACCCGGCACGCAAGGCGGGCCTGTGGGAAATCCAGACCGGCGAGGGCGGCGCGGCCCCGGCCACGACGCCGGGCCAGACGATCCAGCAATGCATCGACGCGGCCACCGACAAGGCAATGCGCGAGATGGGGCAGGGCATGGGCAAGGACATGTGTTCCAAGCAGGACCTGCGCCTCGAAGGCGTGAAGCTGGTCATCGACTCGGTCTGCAAGATCGGCCCCACCACCGCGACCTCGCGCGCCGTGATGACCGGCGACTTCAGCAGCGCCTACCGCGTCGAAAGCAAGTCGACCTACAGCCCGCCGCTGATGGGCCGCACCGAAGGCACGAGCGTGATCGACGCCAAGTGGGTCGGCCCCTGCAAGCCGGGCCAGAAGCCGGGCGACATGGTCATGGGCAACGGCATGAAGATGAACATGCTCGACGCGATGGCGAAGATGCCGCCGCGCAAGTGAGCGCGGCCGGTTGCGGGTCAGCCCGCGCCGTTCGCCTTGACCCAGCGCACGATGTCGGCCGCGCCCATCGCGCCGGCCTGCCGCGCGACCTCTCGCCCGCCCTTGAACAGGGCCAGCGTCGGAATGCTGCGGATGTTGAAGCGCGCGCCCAGCGCCTGCACCGCCTCGGTGTCGACCTTGGCCAGCCGCACCTGCGGTTCGAGCTGGGCCGCCGCCTGTTCGTAGGCCGGTGCCATCTGGCGGCACGGGCCGCACCAGGGCGCCCAGAAATCGACCAGCACCGGGATCTCGTTGCGCGCGATGTGGCGGTCGAAGGTGGCCACGTCGGGCAGTGCGGTGGAGTGGCCGGTGAACAGCGGGCGGTGGCAGCTGCCGCAGTCGGGCGCGCTGCCCAGTTGCGCCGTGCGCACGCGGTTGGTCGTGTGGCAGTGCGGGCAGACGATGTGCAGCGATTCGGATTCGGTCATCTCCGAAAAATAGGGGCCGGGTGCGCGGATTGCAAGGCGCAGGCGCCGAGGGCGCCGGGCCTCAGAGCACCACGGGCGCGTCGGGCAGCTCGTTGGTGTCGGGCTGGTTCTCGGCCAGCGGGAAGTGGGTCATCAGCAGCGCCGACACCTCTTCCAGCGCCAGCGTGATGCCGTCCTCGAAGCGGCCTTCGCGGAAGGCCGTGCCCATGCGCTGCGTCATCGCGGCCCATTCGGCGCTGTCCACATGCGCGTCGATGCCGCGGTCGGCCACGATCTCGATGGCGTGCTCGGCCAGCAGCAGGTAGATCAGCACGCCGTTGTTGTGCGCGGTGTCCCACACGCGCAGCTTGCCGAACAGCATGACGGCGCGTTCGCGAGGCGACGCGTGGCGCCACAGGTAGGACATCGGCAGGCCGGCTTCCACGCAGATGCGGACCTCGCCGCTGTGGCGCCGCTCGCTCGCGGCCACGCGGCCGGCCAGGCGCTCCAGTGCATCGGCCGGCAGCACGCGGCGCACCGCGGCTTCGTCGGTCCAGCGATGCCGCCAGATGCGGCCCAGCTTCGAGAGGAGCGTGGGGTCTGCAGTTGCCATGTCGTTCACCAGTCTCCCGAGGCGCCGCCGCCGCCGAAATTGCCACCGCCGCCGGAGCTGAAACCGCCGCCGCCCCCCCCGCCGCCTCCGCCCCAGCCACCGCCTCCCCCACCGCTGCTCCAGCCGCCACCGCCGCCGCCTCCTCGGCCGCCGCGGCCGGGACCGAAGCCGGCGAGACCCGAGAACAGCGAGACCATGAGCGCGATCATTCCGGCGATCACCGCGATCACGGTGCTGGTCGTGAGGAAGAACGCGACCACGCCGATGCCGCCGCCCATGGCGACCGAGCCCAGCGTCTTGCCCAGGATGGCGCGCGCGATCGGCGCGCCGACGAAGACACCGACGAACAGGAAGATCGCGAGGTTCTCCCAGTCGAAGCCGTCGTTGCTGCTGCCGCTCTGGTTGTTGCGCGAAGGCTCCGGCAGCGGCTCGCCGTCGACCAGGCCGATGAGCCGGTCCACCGCCGCGTTCAGGCCGCCCGCGAAGTCGTTGTTGCGAAAGCGCGGCTTCATCTCCTCGTCGATGATGCGCACCGCCGCGAGGTCGGGCACCGCGCCTTCGAGCGTCTTGGCCGTGGCGATGCGCATCTTGCGATCGTCCTTGGCAACGATGACCAGGAGGCCGTCGCCCACGCCCTTGCGGCCGATCTTCCAGGCGTCACCCACGCGCTGCGCGTAGCTCGCGATGTCTTCGGGCGCCGTGGTCGGCACCATCAGCACCACGATCTGCGAGCCCTTGCGCTGCTCGAAGGCCGCGAGCTTGGTTTCGAGGCCCGAGCGCTGCGCGGCGTCGAGCGTGCCGGTCTGGTCGATCACGCGCGCGGTGAGCGCGGGGATCGGCAGCAGGCCTTGCGCCAGCGCGGGCAGGCCGGTCCAGGCGAGGGCTGCGATGAAGATCGCAGCCAGTGCGCGGCGGATCAGGGCAGCGGCCATCGGCGCCGCTTCTTACTTCTTCGGGGCGCTGAAATCGACCGTCGGCGGCGTCGAGATCTGGGCTTCGTTCTGCACCGAGAAATTCGCCTTCGGCTTGTAGCTGAAGACCATGGCCGTGAGGTTGGTCGGGAAGCTGCGCGCGAGCACGTTGTACTCCTGCACGCTCTCGATGTAGCGGTTGCGCGCCACGGTGATGCGGTTCTCGGTGCCCTCGAGCGTCACGCGCAGGTCGCGGAAGGCCTGGTTGGCCTTGAGCTCGGGGTAGCGCTCCGACACCACCATCAGCCGCGACAGCGCCGACGACAGCTCGCCCTGCGCCTGCTGGAATTTGTTGAAGGCTTCGGGGTTGTTGAGCGTCTCGGGCGTCACCTGGATCGAGGTGGCCTTGGCGCGTGCCTCGATCACCTTGGTGAGCGTGTCCTGCTCGAAGCTGGCCTCGCCCTTCACGGTGGCGACGATGTTCGGCACGAGGTCGGCACGCCGCTGGTACTGGTTGAGGACCTCGCTCCAGGCCGACTTGCTGGCCTCGTCGAGGGACTGGAACTGGTTGTAGCCGCATCCGCTGAGGGACAGGACGGCCGCGAGAATCAGGAACCAGCGCTTCATCATCATTTGCATTACCTCCGCAGAAGGAGGCCGAAGTTAGCATAGATGGGGTCATGGCCCTCGATCCCCTCCACGCCCTGCAAGCCGCGAACCGCGCGGTGCCCATCGCTGCCGCGCCGCCCACCGGCACCCTGCTGATCGCGGGTGCGACCGGCGCGTTGGGCCAGGAGTTGCTGCACCGGCTCGCGGGCCGCCACCGCTTCCAGCGCACGCGCGTGCTGGCGCGCGAGCCCATGCACGACGGGCTGCCCGGCGTCGAAAGTGTTCTGTGCCCGGCGCCACCGATCGCGCAGTGGCCGCCGGTCGCGGCCGATGTCGCGGTGGTCGCCTTCGACCCGCCGCGCCTGTACCACGGCCGCGAACGCGCGCTGTGGCACCCCGAGCCCGCCGACCTGCCCGAGCTGGCGCGCTGGCTGCGCGCCAGCGGCGTGCGCACGCTGGCCATCGTGCAGCCGCACGACCGCGGCCGGCTGCCCGAGGCACTCAAGCGCGGGCTGGCCAGCCTGGACGAGCAGGCCGTGGTCGCCTGCGGCTTCGAGCGCGTGATCCTGCTGCGCTCGGCGCGCAAGCCCACCGCCGTGCGCCTGGCCAACATGGGCGAGCGGCTGGCGGCCTGGATGCTGTCGATCATGCGGTTCATGGTGCCGGCCAACGAGCAGCCGGTGCGCGCGCCCAAGATGGCCGAGCTGGTCGACCTCGCGCTGCGCGTGGCGCCGCCGGGCGTGCACGTGGCCGCGCCCGAGATGGTGTGGCAGGCCGCGCAGGGCGCCACCGAGGCGGCGGCGCGCGCGTGGCTGATTCCCGCGTCCGTTACCGAAGCCCCCGCGGCCCAGTCATCTGCTGCCACATGGCCGTGACGCGGGCAGGGCAAAATCTGCCGTACCCCCTTCGCTCTCGCCCTTCACCGCCATGCCCAAGACCCCTTTCCGCGCCGCCGCGGCCATCGGCGGCACCGCCGACGATGTCGAGGCCGCCTTCTACGAAGCGCTGCAACGCGGCGATGTCGATGCGCTGATGGCCTGCTGGGCCGACGAGGACGAGGTGTTCTGCGTCCACCCGGGCGGCCCGCGGCTGGTGGGCGCGGTGGCGATCCGCGCGGCCTTCGAGCAGATGTTCGGCAACGGTGCGATCCATGCGACGCCGGCGCGCGTGCGCAAGATCGAGTCGCTCGCGAGCGCCGTGCACAACGTGCTGGAGCGCATCGAGGTGCTCACGGCCGAGGGGCCGCGCCATGCCTTCGTGTTGGCGACCAACGTCTATCACAAGACCGCGCAGGGCTGGCGCCTGGTGGCGCACCACGCGAGCCCGGGCAGCGCGCGCGAGCCGGACGATGCGAACGATACGCCGCAGGTCCTTCACTGAGTCCTGCCCCCGAGCGATGGCCTCTCCCTTTCCTTCTTCCTCTTTCTCACCGGATTCCGCGTCGCCTGTTGCATACGGCGCGATGGGCTACGACGCCCCGCGCTGGCTGCCCGGCGGCAACCTGCAGACCATCTGGGCCGCGCTGTGGGCGCGCCGCTTCGACGGGGCGGCGCCGGTGTACCGCCGCGAACGTTGGACCGCGCCGGACGGCGACTTCATCGATGTCGACTTCGCCGATGCGCCGCAGCCCGGCCCGCGCCCGCTGCTGGTGCTGTTCCACGGGCTCGAGGGCTCGTCGCGCAGCCACTACGCCGAGGCCTTCGCGGCCTTTGCCGCCGCGCGCGGCATGGCCTTCGCGGTGCCCCACTTTCGCGGCTGCAGCGGCGAGCTGAACCTCGCGCCGCGCGCCTACCACTCGGGCGACCACGAGGAGATCGACTGGATCCTGCGGCGCATGCACGCGCAGCACGTGGTGCAGGGCGGCGGCGGGCCGGTGTTGGCGGCTGGCGTTTCGCTGGGCGGCAATGCGCTGCTGCGCTGGGCCTGCGAGGCGGGCGACACTGCGCGCGCCTCGGTCGATGCGGTGGCATCGGTGTGCGCGCCGCTCGACCTCGCAGCGGGCGGCGAGGCGATCGGGCACGGCTTCAACCGGCTGGTCTACACGCGCATGTTCCTCGCGACCATGAAGCCCAAGGCGCTGGCCAAGCTGGCGCAGTTCCCGGGCCTGTTCGATCGCGACCGGCTGATGGCGGCGCGCGATCTGTACGACTTCGACGACGTGTTCACGGCACCGCTGCACGGCTTTCGCAACACCGACGACTACTGGGCGCGCGGCTCGTCCAAGCCGCTGCTGGGCGCGATCCGCGTGCCCGCGCTGGTGGTGAACGCCCGCAACGACCCCTTCATTCCGGCCCGCAGCCTGCCCGGGCCCAGCGAGGTCGGGTCGCACGTCACGCTGTGGCAGCCCGCGGGTGGTGGCCACGTGGGCTTTCCGCTCGGCCTGCCGCCGGGGCATGTGGGCGGAATGCCCGAGCGCGTGGGAGGGTGGCTGGCCCACCATCTCTCGTCGACGCAGGCGCAAAATACGGCCCATGGATGACATCGTCAAACAGGCATTGGCCAAGTGGCCGAACGTGCCGCACTGCTACGGCTGGCTCGGCCTGGACGCGCGCGGCAACTGGTACATGCGCGACGACCGCACGCAGGCGCAGGGCCCGTTTCGCAGCGCCAAGGGTTCGATGCTCCGGCACGACAAGCTGATCGACTTCATTCACCGCAACTACGAGCACGACGCCGACGGCCAGTGGTTCTTCCAGAACGGGCCGCAGCGTGTGTACGTCGAGCTGGAGGCGGCGCCGCTGGTGTGGCGCGTGGCGCAGCAGGGCGCGAACGCGTTCACGGTCACGGCCCACACGGGCGCGCCGGCCGAGGTGACCGGCTGCCTGCTCGATGAGCAGGGCCGGCTTTATCTGGTTGCGCCGGCAGGGCTCGGGCTGGTGCACACGCAGGACGTGGGCATCGCCGCCGAAGCGATCGAGCAAGGCATCTGGACGCCGGAGCCGGTGCACGCGGCCGACCTGCCGGGGCGCTTCGGCCATGTGCTGAGTCCGGCAGAACGCCATGTCACTGCGGCTGCATAGCTATTGAAAAGATAGCAATCCGGGCCATCCGGGCATAAAAAAACCGGCCTCGAAGCCGGTTTTTGTGGGCGCGCGAGGCGCCGTCGATCAATAAATTGCTTACTTGGCGGGCGCGCTGGCTGCTTCAGCAGCAGGTGCACTGGCGGCAGCCGAAGCACCTTCGGCCGGCGCGGCAGCCGCTGCCGGACGGTCCGGCACCGGGAACTTGGCGCCGCCGGCGTTGGCCAGGTACACCACGGCACGGCCGATTTCGATGTCTTCGAAGTCGCCGCCGCCCTGGGCGGGCATGGCGCCCTTGCCCTTGAGCGCGTGCTCGAGCAGCGTCGCGTAGCCCTGGCCGATGCGTGGGCCCCAGGCTGCGGCGTCGTTCAGGTGCGGGGCGCCGGGGATGCCGGGGGCGCCGTGGCAGGCCACGCACTGCGCCTTGAACACGGCTTCGCCGAGGGCCAGCGGCCGGTTGGCGTCACGGATCTCGATGGAGCCGACCTTCTTGAGGCGCTCGGCCACTTCACGGTCGCGCGATTCCTTGGTCACGCCGTAGAGCGCCATGTTGTCGCCCTCCGCGGTACCGGCGGGCTTGGTGCCCGAGACCACATAGGACACGAGGCCCACGATGATCAGGATCGGAATGATGAAAGAGAAAAATACCGCGAGCAGCAGTTGCTTCGGGTTCTTGATCGGGCCGGTATGGGCTTCTTCTGTGGCCTGGTTGTGCGGGTCTGCGCTCATGGCGTCCTCAATAACGGGGGGCTCGTCGGGGGCTTTTTCTAACCAACCGGCGATTATAGAGAGGCCCTTTGCCCGCGCGGGCAATTGACCTCTCCATATTGGACGCGCAGGTGTCTCAACCGTTGTTGCGTGTGGTCCAGCCGCCACCCAGCGTCTTGTACAGCGTGACCTGGTTCTGCAATTGCAGCAGGCGCGTGGCCACGGCCGATTGCTGCGCCGTGAACAGCGAACGCTGTGCGTCGAGCAGGTCGAGCGCACTGGCGATGCCGTTGCGATAGCGCAGGTCGGAGAGCTTGTAGCGCACCGCCTCGGCGTCGGCCTGCGCGGTCTGCGCGCGCGCCTGCTCGCCCAGGGTGGCGCGGCCCGCGAGCGCGTCGGCCACTTCGCGGAAGGCGGTCTGCACCGACTTCTCGTACTGCGCCACCGCGATCTCGCGCCCGGCCTTGGCCGAGTTGAGCCCCGCGATGTTGCGGCCCGCGTCGAAGATCGGCAGCGTGACCGTGGGCGCGAAGCTCCAGGCCTTGGTGCCGCGGTCGAACAGGCCCGAGAACTCGCTGCTCGCGGTGCCGATCGAGCTCGTGAGCGACACGCGCGGGAAGAAGTTCGCGCGCGCAGCGCCGATGTTGGCGTTGGCTGCGATCAGCTGCTGCTCGGCCGCACGGATGTCGGGCCGCTCGGACAACAGGTCGGAGGGCAGGCCGGCCGGCACGTCGGGCATCGGTCGGATGCCCGCGAGTCCCTTGGCGCCACCGGCGGTGGCTTCGGCCGGCACCGGCGCGCCGAGCAGCAGGGCGAGTGCGTTCTCGTCCTGCAGGCGGGCGCGCTGCTGCTGCGCATAGGCGGCGCGTGCGGTCTCGGCCTGCGAGTTCGCGGCCTGGAAGTCGATCTCGGACGACACGCCGTTGTCGAAGCGCAGCTTGGTCAGGCGCACCGACTCGTCGCGCGTGACCATCGTCTGGCGCGTGATCTCGAGCAGCTCGTCGTCGGCCAGCAGCGTGAGCCAGCCGCTGGCCACGGCCGCGATCAGGCTGATCTGCGCGGCCTTGCGCGACTCTTCGGTGGCCAGGTACTGCGACAGCGCCTGGTCCTTCAGCGCGCGGATGCGGCCGAAGAAGTCGAGCTCCCACGCGGTGAAACCGAAGTTGACCGCGTACTGCGAGGCCACGCTGCCCTGCGTCGGATCGATCGCCTGGTAGGCGTTGGGGCTCGAGCGCGAACCCGTGCCCGTGAGGCCGAGCGCCGGGAACAGCGCCGAGCGTTCGATCTGGAACTGCGCACGCGCCTGCTCGATGTTGAGCACCGACACGCGCAGGTCGCGGTTGTTCGCCAGCGCCGTCTGGATCAGGCCCGCCAGCCGCGGGTCGGTGAAGAAGTCCTGCCATGGCAGGGCGGCTGCGGCGGGGCCCGACGGCTGCGCCGGGTCACCCGGGAAGGTGGTCGGCACCGGCGCCGCGGGGCGCTCGTAGGTCGGGATCAGCGAGCAGCCCGCCAGCAGCATCGCGGCTGCCAGCACGGTAGGAATCAGAGGTTTCTTAGTCATGTGTTTGGTCTCCCGTGATGCCGGCCGCGGCTGCATGCCGCTTGTCGGCCTCGTGCTGGCGCGCGCTGCCCTTGAACAGCGTGCGCACCACCACGAAGAACACTGGAACGAAGATCACGGCCAGGATCGTGCCGGTCACCATGCCGCCGAGCACGCCGGTGCCGATGGCACGCTGGCTCGCCGAGCCAGCGCCCGAGGCCAGGACCAGCGGCAGCACGCCCAGGCCGAAGGCCAGCGAGGTCATGATGATGGGACGGAACCGCAGGTGCGCGGCCTCGAGCGCGGCCTCGACCACGCCGCGGCCCTGCGCCTGCAGGTCTTTCGCGAACTCGATGATCAGAATCGCGTTCTTCGCGGACAAGCCGATGATCGTGATCAGGCCCACCTGGAAGTACACGTCGTTGGAGTAGGCGCGCAGCATCGTCGCCACCAGCACACCCAGCACGCCCAGCGGCACCACCAGGATCACCGACAGCGGGATCGACCAGCTCTCGTACAGCGCGGCCAGGCAGAGGAACACCGCCAGGATCGCGAAGCCGTACAGGATCATGGCCTGCGAGCCGGCGAGCTTTTCTTCCCGCGACTGTCCGGTCCACTCGAAGCCGAAGCCTTGCGGCAGCTGGCCGGCGAGCTTTTCCATCTCGGCCATGGCCGCGCCCGTGCTCTGGCCCGGCGCCGCGTCACCGCTGATGCGGATGGCGGGGTAGCCGTTGTAGCGCACGGTCTGCGTGGCGCCCGAGACCCACTTGGTGGTCGCGAAAGCCGACAGCGGCACCGGCTGGCCCTTGGTGTTCACGGCGTTCAGGCGCAGCAGGTCGTCCGGCTGCATCCGTGCCGGCGCATCGGCCTGCACCACCACGCGCTGCAGGCGGCCGCGGTTCGGGAAGTCGTTGATGTAGCTCGAACCCAGCGAGGTCGACAGCGCACTGTTGATCGCATCGAAGCTCACGCCCAGGGCGTTGGCCTTGTCGCGGTCGATGTCGATCTCCAGCTGCGGCGCGTCTTCCAGGCCGTCAGGGCGCACCTGCGCGAGGATCTTGCTCTGCGAGGCCATGCCCAGCAGCTGGTTGCGCGCGTTGATCAGCGCCTCGTGACCTGCGCCCGAACGGTCTTGCAAGCGGAAGCTGAAGCCGCTGGCGTTGCCCAGCTCGGGAATCGGCGGTGGGCTCAGCGGGTAGATGAAGGCGTCGCGGATGCCCGACAGTGCACCGAAGGCACGGCCGGCCAGCGCGCTGGCCGAGTGGGCCGGGTCCTTGCGTTCTTCCCAGTCCTTCAGCGTCACGAAGGCGAGGCCTGCGTTCTGCCCTTGGCCGGAGAAGCTGAAGCCCATCACGCTCACGATGCTCTGCACTTCAGGCTGCTTCAGGATGAAGCCTTCGACCTGCTGCATCACCGACAGCGAACGCTCTTGCGTCGCGCCCGGGGGCAGTTGCACGTTCACGATGATGTTGCCCTGGTCTTCCTCGGGCAGGAACGAGCTCGGCAGGTGCGAGTAGAAGTACGCGACGGCGCCGATGATCGCAGCGTAGATCACGAGGTAGCGTGCGGCGCGGCGCAGGATGCGCGCGACCACGCCTTCGTAGCCCTTGGCCGTGCGCGAGAAGCCGCGGTTGAACCAGCCGAAGAAGCCGCGCTTCTCATGGTGGTGACCGGCTTCCACCGGCTTGAGCAGCGTGGCGCACAGCGCCGGCGTGAGCGACAGCGCCATGAAGGCCGAGAAGCCGATCGAGGCCACCATCACCGCCGAGAACTGGCGGTAGATGTTGCCGGTCGAGCCCGCGAAGAAGGCCAGCGGCACGAACACCGAGATCAGCACCACGGTCACGCCGATGATGGCGCCCGAGATCTGCTGCATCGCCTTGCGCGTGGCGTCGAGCGGCGACAGCCCCTCTTCGCTCATGATGCGCTCGACGTTCTCCACCACCACGATGGCGTCGTCCACCACGATACCGATCACCAGCACCATGCCGAACATGGTGAGCACGTTGATCGAGAAGCCCAATGCGAGCAGCGTGGCGAAGGTGCCCAGCAGCGCGATCGGCACCACGATCGTCGGGATGATCGTGTAGCGCCAGTTCTGCAGGAACAGGAACATCACCAGGAACACCAGCGCGATGGCCTCGAACAGCGTCTTCACCACTTCGGAGATCGAGATCTGCACGAAGCGCGAGCTGTCGTACGGAATGTCCCACTTCACGCCCTTGGGGAAGTAGCGCTCCAGCTCGGCCATCTTGGCGCGCACGGCCTTGGCCGACTTCAGCGCGTTGCCGGTGGGCGTGGGCTGCACGCCGATACCGACCGCCGGCACGCCGTTCAGGCGCGCGGAGGTGGCGTAGTTCTGGCCGCCGAGTTCGACGCGCGCCACGTCTTTGAGGCGCACGGTCGAGCCGTCGGTGTTGGCGCGCAGCACGATGTTCTGGAACTGCTCGACGCTGTTGAGCTGGCCGTTCACCGTCACGGTGGCGGAGATCGCCTGGCCCGGGATGTTCGGCAGGTCGCCGAGCGTGCCCGAAGCCACCTGCGCGTTCTGCGCGCGGATCGCGGTATTCACGTCGTTGGACGACAGGTTGAAGCCTTGCAGCTTCGCCGGGTCGATCCAGATGCGCATCGCGTTCTCGGAGCCGAACAGCTGGGCCTGGCCCACGCCATCGATCCGCTGCAGTTCCGGCACGATGTTGCGCGCGGCATAGTCACCGAGCGCCACCGGGTCGAAGTCGGGGTTGTCCGAGGACAGCATCGCGAACAGCAGGAAGTTGTTGCGCGACTTGTCGACGCGCACGCCCTGCTGCGTCACGGCCGAAGGCAGCCGCGGCGTGGCGCGCGAGAGCCGGTTCTGCACGTCCACCTGCGCGAGGTCTTCGTTGGTGCCGGCCTCGAAGCTGATGGTGATGGCGCCGGTGCCGTCGGCCTGGGCCACCGATTCCATGTAGATCAGGCCGGGCGAGCCGTTCATCTCGCGCTCGATCACGGACAGCACGCTGTCCTCGAGCGTTTGCGCGGAGGCACCGGGGTAGGCGACGTTGATCACGATGGCCGGTGGGGCCACCGGCGGGTACTGCGAGATCGGCAACTGCGTGATGGCGACGCCGCCCACCACGATGATGAACAGTGCGATCACCCACGCGAAGATCGGTCGGTCGATAAAGAATTTGGCCATGCGAGGCGCTCCTGATTACTTCTTGTCAGCCGGGGCCGAAGCCGGGCTGGCGGCGGGTGCCGCTGCGGCAGCAGACGCTGCCGGTGCCGCGGGTGCAGCAGCCGCGGGTGCAGCCGCGCCGTTCGGCGCCGGCTTCTGCCACGGCACTGCCTTCACGGGCGTGCCGGGCGGCATCATCTGCAGGCGCTGGAAGCCGTCGACCATCACCTGTTCGCCGGCCTTCAGGCCGTCGAGCACCACCCACTGGTTGTCCTTGGCGGCGCTGATCTTCACGGTGCGCTGGCTCAGCTTGCCGTCGGCGCTGACCACCGTGAGGTGATCACCCTGCTGGGTGCGCGTGACGGCCTGTTGCGGCACCGTGATCGCGTTCGTCACCTGGGCCTGCTCGAGCTTCACGCGCACGTACAGGCCGGGCAGCAATTCGCCCTTGGGGTTCGGGATCTCGGCGCGCAGCGTGACCTGGCCCGTGGTCGGGTCGACCGTGAGGTCGGAGAACAGCAGCTTGCCGTCCTGTCCGTAGTCGGTACCGTCTTCGAGTACCACGCGGATGCTCGCGGCTTCTTCGCCGCTGGCACGCTTGTACTGGCCGGCGGCCACGGCGCGGCGCAACTTGAGCACGTCGGAGGCCGACTGCGTGAAGTTCACGTACAGCGGGTTGATCTGCTGCACCACGGCCAGTTCGGTGGCGTCGCCCTGGCCGACCAGTGCGCCTTCGGTGACCAGCGCGCGGCCGATGCGGCCCGCGATGGGCGAGGTGACGTCGGCGTAGCCCTGGTTGATCTTGGCGGTCTGCAGCAGCGCGCGGTTGGCGGCCACGTCGGCTTCGGCCGTCTTGGCGGAGGCCACGGCCGTTGCATATTCCTGCTTGCTCACGGCGTTGGCTTCGACCAGCGGCTTGTAGCGGTCGGCCAGTGCCTTGGCCTGCACGGCGTTGGCTTCGGCGCGGGCCAGGGCGGCCTGGGCGTTCTGCGTGGCGGCCACCAGCGGTGCCGGGTCGATGCGGAACAGCAGCTGGCCGGCCTTCACGTCGCTGCCTTCGCGGAACTCGCGCTTGAGCAGGATGCCGGGGGTGCGGGCGCGCACCTGGGCGATGCGCGAGGCTTCGAGGCGGCCGGGCAACTCGGTCACGAGGCCCACGTCGGTGGGCTTGACCGTCACCACGCCGACTTCAGGCGCCGGACGGGCGCCACCGCCACCACCGCCCGGTCCGGCCGGGGCCTCGCCCTTGCCGCAGGCGGCCAGGAACAGGAGGGAGACGAGGGCCACGGTCGCGAGACGCGGCGAAAACGACAAGGACGGTTGACGCGAGACATGCAGAAGAGGCATGTGATTCCTTTGATGCGAAGACGGGAGATGGCGCGTTTGCGGGAGAGATCCGTAAACCAGCACGGGCAGGTGGGCCATCCGAGAAGCGCGCTAGTTTACATACATTCATGGATGTATAGTGACAGCCATGCAATGGCCCCACGATACGCAAAGGGCGTTCGCTTTACAAATCAGGAGACTTGGTGGCACGTCGTACGAAGGAAGAAGCACTGGCGACGCGGAATCGATTGCTCGATGCCGCGGAGCTGTTGTTTCAGGCGCAAGGTGTTTCGCAGACCACGCTGCAGCAGATCGCGCAGCAGGCCGGCGCGACCCGCGGCGCCATCTACTGGCACTTCAAGGACAAGGCCGACCTGTTCAACGCCATGATGGAGCGCGTGATCCTGCCGCTGGAGACGCCGCCCAAGAGCGATGCTCCCGGGGGCAGCGACGATCCGCTGGTCGAGATCGAGGAGGGCCTGATCCACGCGCTGACGCTCATGGTCGCCGACCCGCAGGTGCGGCGCGTGTTCGACATCGCGACCCACAAGGTCGAGTACACGCATGACATGGCCTCGGTGCAGCAGCGCCACCTGGACGCGCGCAACGCCTGCGTGATCGATTTCGAAAAGGCCCTGCGGCTGGCCGCGCGGCGCGCCCGCATCCGGCTGCCGTTGCCGGGCGCGGTCGCTGCGCAGGGCATGCACGCCCTGATGGGCGGGCTGATCCAGAACTGGCTGCTCGACCCCACGGCCTTCGACCTCGTGTCGACCGGCCGGCGTACGTTCCGTGTCTACCTGGCCGGGCTCGGATTCCCGCGCACGCCGGCCGGCGGTGTCCCGGCGGGGCAGGACGCGGAAACCGCCGCGGCCTGATAGGCCATAATGTGTGGCTCCGGTGCATTCTGGAGCACCCCTCTCGCTGTATTTCAACGGATAGAATTCGGCCCTCCGAAGGCTGAGATCCAGGTTCGATTCCTGGCGGCGGGACCACCTTCAAGACCGGAAATTCCGCAAGGGCTTCCGGTTTTTTCACTTCTTCCCCGACCCGGCGCGGCCTTGCGCGACAAGGCCGATCCGGAGATCCGCGCGACCGGGCCGTGACACGCCGTTGCACCCTGTCACCCGGACGCACGCATGTAAAAATTCCCCGCATGATGGAGCTCTCCGAACTGGACGAAACCAGCCTCGCAGCACACGCCGCCGAATGGCGTCGGCGCGCGCTGCGCGGCGAGAAACAGGCCCGTGGCATCGCACATGCCCTGGAGGCCGAGATGCGCCGCCGCTTCGGCGATTCGATGCCGCCGAGCCAGAGCGCCGACCTGGACACCCGTCCCCTGGCCCTGCGCCAGCCACCGCGTCCGTGGTGGAAGTTCTGGTGAACCGGCCGCGCGCCTTCGCTGCCTGATCTGAGACATCCCCTGTAGCCGGCACCGGTTGCAGCGCCCCGCCGGCCCTGACACCATGGCCGCATGGCATACCAACTTCATTACTGGCCCACGATCCAGGGCCGTGGCGAATTCGTGCGGCTCGCACTCGAGGCCGCGGGCGCCGACTACGTCGATGTCGCGCGGTTGCCCGCCTCGCAAGGCGGTGGTGAGTCCGCGTTGGGCCGACGGCTCGGCGATCCCGACAACCCGCGCGCCGCGTTCGCACCGCCGTTCCTCGTCGACGGCGACATCGTGGTCGGCCAGACCGCCGCGATCCTGCTGTACCTCGGTCCCAAGCTCGGACTGGCCGGCATCGGCGAATCCGACGGCCTGTGGACGCACCAGCTGCAACTCACCATTGCCGACGCGGTGGCCGAGGCGCACGACACCCACCACCCGATCTCGACCGGCGACTACTACGAAGACCAGCGCGACGCGGCCCTGCAGCGTGCGCGTGCCTTCCGCGAAGCGCGCATCCCGAAGTTTCTGAACTGGTTCGAGCAGGTGCTGCAGCGCAACCCCTCGGGCGACCTGCACCTGGTCGGCGACGTGTTGACCTATGCCGACCTGTCGCTGTTCCAGCTGGTGGATGGGTTGCAGTACGCCTTTCCGAAAGCCGCTGCGCGGGCGCTGGCCAATACGCCCGCGGTCGTGAAGCTGCACGCGAACATCCGGCGACGCCAGCGCGTGCACGATTACCTGCAGAGCCCACGTCGCATTGCGTTCAACGAGGACGGGATCTTTCGGCGCTACGCCGAGCTGGACGGCTGAAGCCCCCCCGTTTCACGCGATCAGCGCGGCTGCGTCCCGCCATGCGGGCAGCCGCACCAGGCCCGCGACCGTCACCGGCTTGCGCTGCGGGCCGAACAGATACCGGTGCGGCACGATGCCTTCCAGGTGGCGCAGTACATCGCTGCGGTCATCGATGAAATGCGTGATGTGCAGTTCGCGGCAGTGATCGGCCTTCTGCGGTCGCTGGAGGCAGAAGCGCAGGTTGGCCGGCGCAATGCCCGTGCGTTCGAAGAAACGGTGGTGCCGCAGCCAGGCACGGCTCTTGGCCTGCACGCTCGGGCCGCATTTCGAAACCAGCCAGACGCGGCCTTCGAACTTTTCTACCAGCGGCCCGACCGCATCGAACATGCCTTCGTAGGGCGGCGTGCGCAGCGCATCGTCGAGCGAACCGCCGATGAAGGCGGTGTCCGCGCCATCGGCGTCCTCGGGGGCGATCAGCACGCGGCCGATGTCGATGCCGAGCCGGGGAAGTGGGTGTGTGTTTTTCATTTCTTGTTCCTTGTGTCTTGATGAAGCAAGCGGATCGTAGAAATGAAGGCGATCACCAGGAACTACTGATATTGGATGAGCTATCCATAAAATGGATAGATGGACATCCCCCGCACCAACCTCGACGCGCTGCAGTCCTTCGCCGTGTTTGCCGACACGTTGAACTTCAGCGAATCGGCGCGACTGCTGCACATCAGCCAGCCCGCTTTGCACGCGAAGGTGCGCAAGCTGTCCGAGCAGCTCGATGCAACGCTGTACGTGCGGGTGGGCAGCGCGCTGCAGCTCACGCAGGCCGGCGAGCAGGTCGCGCGGCATGCGCGGGAGCTGCTGACGCTCAACCGGCGTTTCGTCAAGGGGCTGGCCATGGGGCAGGACACGCCGGTGGTCACGCTGGCGGCTGGCGAGGGCGCGTACCTCTATCTGCTGGGCAAGGCGCTGTCGCAGTTCTCGGGGCCGGGCGCATCGCCGCACCTGCAACTGCTCACGCGCAACCGCGACGAAGCGGTCCAGGCGGTGCGGGCCGGGCAGGCGCAGCTGGGCATCGCGCCGCTCGGCACGGTGCCCGCGGACCTGCAGGCGCGGCGCCTGACGTCCGTGGGGCAGGTGCTGGTCGTGCCCCGCACGCACGCGCTGGCCGGGCGCAAGTCGGTGCGCCTGCGGGACCTGAAGGGCGCGCACCTGATCGTGCCGCCCGCCGGCAGGCCGCACCGCGAACTGCTCGGCCGGCTGCTGCAGGCCGAGTCGGTGCCCTGGCAGCCCTCGCTCGAAGCCAACGGCTGGGAGTTGATGCTGCGTTTCGCCCAACTGGGTTTCGGCCTTGCGGTGGTGAACGCCTGCTGCCGCATTCCTCGGGAACTGGTCGCCATTCCATTGCAGGGCTATCCGCCGCTCGAGTACCACGTGTTCCATGCGGCCGACCGGCCGCCCACGCCGCACGAGCAGCGCCTCAAGGACGCATTGCTGGCCCATGCCGACCATTGGCAGGCGGCCCTTCAATCCTCCGGCCGGAAGGCGCCATGACACCCGAAGACGCGAGCAAGTTCATCGCCTACGTGCTGCGGCATGCGCCGGAATCCGTCGGCCTGCGCCTCGATGCAGAGGGGTGGGCCGGCATCGACGATCTCGTCGCGGGCGCTGTGGCGTCTGGCCGCGACCTGACCCGGCCGGACGTCGTGCGCGCCGTCGATTCGGGGATGAAGAAGCGCTACGAGCTGTCCGGCGACGGGCTGCGCATCCGCGCGCTGCAAGGGCACTCCACGGCGCAGGTCAGCCGCAGCTTCGAGGCGGTGACGCCGCCGGCATTGCTGTTCCACGGCACCGCGACGCGCTTTCTGGCGGCCATCCGCGTGCAGGGTCTGTTGCCGGGTGCGCGGCAGCATGTGCACCTGTCCGCCGACGAGGCCACGGCGGTGCAGGTGGGGCGGCGCCACGGCAAGGCGCTCGTGCTGCGGGTGGACACCGGCCGCATGCATGCGCTCGGCCACGCGTTTCATCTCGCCGAGAACGGGGTCTGGCTGACCGCGTGCGTGCCGCCGGAATTCCTGTCGGAACCTGGGCCCGGCGCGTAGCCGCGGCCGGCCTACTCGCCTTCCGCGCCGTTGCGGATGCGCAGCGCCAGCTCGTACAACGTGTTGCGCGGCGCACCGCTGATCTCGGCGGCCAGCTTCACGGCCGTCTTCACCGGCAGTTCCGCCAGCAGCAGGCGCAGCACGCGTTCGCCTTCCGCGCCGCCGTCGCCGCTCACCGCCACGGGGTGCAGCACCAATGCGAACTCGCCGCGCGTGCGGTCGCGGTCGGCGCCGAACCAGTCGGGCAGCGCGCTGGCGGCCACGGTGGCGATCTCTTCGAACTGCTTGGTGAGTTCGCGGCCCACGGTGATGCGGCGCTCGCCCAGCACGGCCAGGGCGCGGGCCAGGCTTTCGATGCGGTGCGGCGCTTCGAGCAACACCACGGCGCGCGGCTCCTGCGCGAGGGCCTGCACGGCGGAGTCGCGCTCGCCGGCCTTGCTCGGCAGGAAACCCGCGAACACGAAGGCGCTGCTGTTGTGTGCGTTGTTCTCGCCGCCGTCGGCCACCAGCCCCGCCGCGCTCACGAGCGTGACGACGCTGCTGGCACCCGGCAGCGGCAGCACGCGCTGGCCGGCCGCGCGCACGGCGGCGGCCAGGCGCGCGCCGGGGTCGCTCACGCCGGGCGTGCCGGCGTCGCTCACGTAGGCGATGCGCTCGCCCTGCGCGAGCCGCGCGACCACGGCCTGTGCGGCCTCGGCCTCGTTGTGCTGGTGCACCGCCAGCAGCCGTGCGCCGGGGCGGTCGATGCCGTAGGCGCGCAGCAGCGTCTGTGTGTGGCGCGTGTCCTCGCAGGCGATCACGTCCACCAGTTGCAGCACATGCAGCGCGCGCAGCGTGATGTCGGCCAGGTTGCCGATCGGCGTGGCGACGACGTAGAGCGTGCCCTGCGGATAATGCTGCGCGCCCGCGGCGTCGTGCGCGGCCGGCAGGGCCGCGCCGAAGGAAGCAGGGGCGAGTGAAGCCAAGGGGTTTCTCCGTAGGGCAGCGAAAACAAAAAACAGGGCAGGGAGCCATGACGACAAGCACCACGACGACGAAGCATCGCGGCGATGCGGCGGAAGACGCCGCGCTCGACCACCTGCGCCGGGCCGGCCTCGTGCCGGTCGCGCGCAATTATCGAACGCCGGGGCGCGGCGGCGGCGAGGTCGACCTGATCATGCGCGATCCGCGCGACGGCACGCTGGTGTTCGTCGAAGTGCGGCAGCGCAGCGCGGCCTCGCACGGCGGTGCGGGCGGCAGCATCACGGCGGGCAAGCAGCGACGCATCGTGCTGGCCGCGCGGCACTACCTAGGCCGGTTGCGCGCATTGCCGCCGTGCCGTTTCGATGTGGTGCTGATCGAGGAGAAAATCACCTGGCTGAAAGCCGCCTTCGACGCCGGCTGACGCACCCGCCAGGGAACTGAAGCCTTGCTGAAGGCTCCACCACTCAAACGTCTTGTTTCACGACCCCCAGTTATCATCGCGCCCCATGCTCGAGCAACGGATTCAGCAGCACTTCATTGACAGTGCCGACCTCAAATACCAGACCGGCCCGGTCCTCAGCAAACCCATCTCTCAAGCGATGCAGGCCCTGCTGGCCTGCGTGACCAGCGGCGGCAAGGTGCTGGCCTGCGGCGCCGGCGTGTCGGGCTTGCTGGCCGCGCAGTTCGCCTCGAATTTCGTGGGCCGCTTCGAACGCGAGCGGCCCGAGCTGGGCGCCATCGCGCTGCCCGGCGACACCACCGACCCGGCGGCCGACAGCCCGCAGGCCGCCGATGCCGACCGCTTCGCGCGCCAGGTGCGCGCGCTGGGCCAGGCCGGCGACGTGCTGCTGGTGCTCAGCGCCAGCGGGCATTCGTCTGCGGTGCTCGCTGCCGTGCTCGCCGCGCATGAGCGCGACATGACGGTGGTGGCGCTGCTCGGCAACGCGGCCACGGGGCTGGCAACGGCAGCGCCGGGCGTCGGCGGCACGGGCGGCACAGGTGGCACCATCGGCCGCGCGCTGCGCGAAACCGACGTCCAGATCAGCGTGCCGCACGAGCGTGCGGCACGCATTCACGAAATCCACCTGCTCGCGCTGCATTGCCTGTGCGACGGCGTGGATGCCCAGTTACTCGGAGAACAGGAAGTTTCCTCATGACCATGACGACCCTGACCAAGGCCTCGACCCAACGTTTCGCTCTGGCGCTCACCCTCGGCGCCGCTCTGGTGGGCGGCCTGTCCGCCTGCGTGCCGCTCGTCGTGGGCGGCGCCGCGGTGGTGGGCGTGGGCATGGTGGCGACCGACCGCCGCAGCTCGGGCGCCCAGTTGGACGACCAGGGCATCGAGCTGCGTGCTGCGGCCCGCGTGCGCGACATCGCCAACGACAACATGTACGTGAGCGTCACCAGCTTCAACCGCCAGGTGCTGCTGACCGGTGCCGTCGGCAACGACGCCGACCGCCGCCGCGTCGAGGACGAGGTGAGCCGCGTCGTCAACGTGCGCTCGGTGGTGAACGAGCTCACCATCGGCGCCCCGAGCACCTTCCAGGACCGTTCGAACGACCTGTACGTCACCGGCAAGGTGAAGGCCTCGCTGCTCGACGCCAAGGACATCTTCGCCAACTCCTTCAAGGTCGTGACCGAGCGCGGCACGGTCTACCTGATGGGCATCGCCACGCGGCGCGAGACCGACCGCGCCACCGAGATCACACGCGGCGTGACGGGCGTGGCGAAGGTGGTGCGCGTGGTCGAGGTGGTGAGCGAGGCCGACCTCGCCGCGAGCCAGGCGGCCAACCAGGCCGCGGCACAGCGTGGCGGCACGGGCCCGGCACCGGTGAGCAACGCGACGCCGTCGACGCCGGGTGCTGCCTCGGGTTCGCGTGTGCCGCTGCCGCCGATGGAGCCGCTGCCGGCGCCGTCCGGTGGTGCGACCACCGCGCCGGTCCGCTGAAACAGAAAAGCCCGCTTCCGCGGGCTTTTTTCATTTGAGCCTGGTGATCAGGCTCGATGTGTCCCATCGCCTGCCGCCGGCCTGCTGCACGTCGGCATAGAACTGGTCGACCAGCGCCGTCACCGGCACGCGCGCGCCGTTGCGCTTGGCTTCGTCGAGCACCAGGCCCAGGTCCTTGCGCATCCAGTCGACGGCAAAGCCGTAGTCGAACTTGCCGGCGATCATGGTCTTGCCGCGGTTGTCCATCTGCCAGCTCTGGGCCGCGCCCTTGCCGATGACGCCCAGCACGGCTTCCATGTCGAGGCCGGCGCGCTGGCCGAAGGCGATGGCCTCCGACAGGCCCTGCACCAGCCCTGCGATGGCGATCTGGTTGACCATCTTCGCGAGCTGGCCTGCGCCGCTCTCGCCCAGCAGCGTGACCGCGCGCGAGAAGGCCATCGCGACCGGCTTGATGCGCTCGAACACGGTCGCGTCGCCGCCGCACATGACGGTGAGTGCGCCGTTCTGCGCGCCCGCCTGGCCGCCCGACACGGGCGCGTCGATGAAGTGCAGGCCGCGCGCCAGCGCCGCCTTCGACAGCTCGCGCGCCACGTCGGCCGAGGCCGTGGTGTGGTCGACGAGTACGGCGCCGGGCTTCATGCCGGCCAGGGCGCCGTCGTCGCCCAGCACCACCGAGCGCAGGTCGTCGTCGTTGCCGACGCAGCAGAACACGATGTCCGCGCCAGCCGCGGCTTCGCGCGGCGTGGGGGCGTGGCGGCCGGGCGCGCCGAACTCGGCGACCCAGGCCTGCGACTTGGCGGGCGTGCGGTTGTAGACCGTGACCGTGTGGCCGGCCTTGGCCAGGTGCCCGGCCATGGGCCCGCCCATGACGCCGAGGCCGAGGAAGGCCACCGTCTGGGCGGGAACGGATTCGTAGGTGCGGGGGTTGATGCTGCTCATGGCCGACAGCTTAAAGCCAAAGAAAGAAACAAGGCCGGCGCGCCCCGCGGTGCGCCGGCGGGGCGGCCTCAGACGATCGCGAAGTGCTCGGTGCCGGCCGCCAGGTCGGTGCTGCGCGCGCGCTGGCTGTTGAGCTTGATCTGCAGGCGCAGGTCGTTGGCCGAGTCGGCGTTGCGGATTGCTTCTTCGAAGTTGATCGCGTTGCCCTCGAACAGGTCGAACAGCGCCTGGTCGAAGGTCTGCATGCCCAGGTTGCGGCTCTTCTTCATGATCTCCTTGATCTCACCCACCTCGCCCTTGAAGATCAGGTCGGAGATCAGCGGCGTGTTCAGCAGGATCTCGACCGCCGCCACGCGGCCCTGGCCGTCCTCGGTAGGCACCAGCCGCTGCGACACCAGCGAGCGCAGGTTCAGCGACAGGTCCATGAGCAGCTGCGCGCGGCGCTCTTCGGGGAAGAAGTTGATGATGCGGTCCAGCGCCTGGTTGGCGCTGTTGGCGTGCAGCGTGGCCATGCACAGGTGGCCGGTCTCGGCAAAGGCCACGGCGTGCTCCATGGTCTCGCGGTCGCGGATTTCGCCCATCAGGATCACGTCGGGCGCCTGGCGCAGCGTGTTCTTCAGCGCCGCTTCCCAGCTGTCGGTGTCGATGCCCACTTCGCGCTGCGTCACCACGCAGTTCTTGTGCGGGTGCACGAACTCGACCGGGTCTTCCACCGTGACGATGTGGCCGTAGGAGTTCTCGTTGCGCCAGTCGATCATCGCGGCCAGCGTGGTCGACTTGCCCGAGCCCGTGGCGCCCACGAGGATGGTGAGGCCGCGCTTGGTCATCGCCACGTCCTTGAGCACCTGCGGCATGCCCAGCCCGTCGATGGTCGGCAGCTTGGCGGGAATGGTCCGCAGCACCATGCCGACCTTGCCCTGCTGCACGAACGCGTTCACGCGAAAGCGCCCGATGCCGGTCGGCGAGATCGCGAAGTTGCACTCCTTGGTGCGCTCGAACTCGGCCGTCTGGCGGTCGTTCATGATCGAGCGAGTGAGCGCCAGCGTGTGCTGTGCGCCCAGCGCCTGTTGCGACACCTTGGTGACCTTGCCGTCGACCTTGATGGCCGGCGGGAAGTCGGCGGTGATGAACAGGTCGCTGCCGTTGCGGCTCACCATGAGCTTGAGCAGGTCGTTGATGAACTGGCTGGCTTGATCGCGTTCCATGATGTCTGTGCTCCGGGTGGCTGTTCGAATCAGCCGGGGAAGTTTTCTGGGATCTTGGCCTTGCCGCGCGCTTCGGCAGCAGAGATCGTATTGCGGCGCACCAGCTCTGTCAGGTTCTGGTCGAGCGTCTGCATGCCCGAGCCCTGGCCGGTCTGGATGGTGGAGTACATCTGCGCGACCTTGGCCTCGCGGATCAGGTTGCGGATGGCCGGCGTGCCCAGCATGATCTCGTGCGCCGCCACGCGGCCCTGGCCGTCCTTGGTCTTGCACAGCGTCTGCGAGATCACGGCCTGCAAAGACTCCGACAGCATCGCGCGGATCATTTCTTTCTCTTCGCCCGGGAACACGTCGATGATCCGGTCGATGGTCTTGGCGGCCGACGAGGTGTGCAGCGTGCCGAACACCAGGTGGCCGGTTTCGGCCGCGGTCATCGCCAGGCGAATGGTTTCAAGGTCGCGCAACTCGCCCACCAGGATCGCGTCCGGGTCTTCGCGCAGCGCGGAGCGCAGTGCGTTCGAGAACGACAGCGTCATCGGCCCCACTTCGCGCTGGTTGATCAGGCACTTCTTCGATTCGTGCACGAACTCGATCGGGTCTTCCACCGTGAGGATGTGGCCGTACTCGTTCTCGTTGAGGTAGTTCACCATCGCCGCCAGCGTGGTCGACTTGCCCGAGCCCGTGGGGCCCGTCACCAGCACCAGCCCGCGCGGCTTGAGCGCGAGTTCGCCGAAAATCTTCGGGGCGTTGAGCTGCTCGAGCGTGAGGATCTTCGAGGGAATGGTCCGAAACACCGCCGCCGCGCCGCGTGCCTGGTTGAAGGCGTTCACGCGAAAGCGCGCGAGGCCGTCGATCTCGAACGAGAAGTCGACCTCCAGGAACTCTTCGTAGTGCTTGCGGTGCGTGTCGCTCATGATGTCGTACACCATGGCATGCACCGCCTTGTGGTCCAGTGCATCGACGTTGATGCGGCGCACGTCGCCGTTCACGCGGATCATCGGCGGCAGGCCGGCCGACAGGTGCAGGTCGGAGGCTTTGTTCTTGACGCTGAACGCCAGCAGTTGGGTGATGTCCACGGGGCTCCTCAGGCAGGCTTTAGTGACGTTTTGATACGAATTCGGAAGATTATGACGATGATTGGCGACGACCTCCAGCAAGTAAGGGCCCGGATCGACAAGGCCTGTGCAGACGCC
Source organism: Variovorax sp. FW301-JW7 (assembly GCF_058788795.1). NCBI lineage: Bacteria > Pseudomonadati > Pseudomonadota > Betaproteobacteria > Burkholderiales > Comamonadaceae > Variovorax > Variovorax sp. FW301-JW7. Next base: position 62,688 of record NZ_JBYTBC010000012.1, on the reverse strand, counting down.
GGGCGCGACCCGTCGGCGGTGCGCCTGCTGGCGGTGTCCAAGACCTTCGGGCCGGAGGCGGTGCGCGAGGCGCACGCGGCCGGCCAGGCGGCGTTCGGCGAGAACTACGTGCAGGAGGGCCTGGACAAGATCGCTGCGCTGGCCGACCTGCGCGCGGGGCTCGAATGGCACTGCATCGGCCCTCTGCAGAGCAACAAGACGCGGCCCGTGGCCGAGCAGTTCGACTGGGTCCACAGCATCGACCGCCTGAAGATCGCCGAGCGCCTGTCGGCCCAACGGCCGGCCCATCTGCCGCCGCTGCAGGTGTGCCTGCAGGTCAACGTGGACGGCGGCGCGAACAAGTCCGGCGTGCCGCCGGAAGAAGCCCTGGCGCTGGCACGCGCTGTGGCGGCCTTGCCACAACTGACGCTGCGCGGGCTCATGGCGATCCCCGAACCGGCGGCGGATTTCGCGGCGCAGCGCGAACTGTGCCTGCGCGCCCATGCGGTGTTCGAATCGATCCGCGCGGCGGGCATCGCGCTGGACACGCTCTCGCTGGGCATGAGCGCCGACCTCGAAGCGGCGGTCAGTGCCGGCAGCACGATGGTGCGGGTCGGTACGGCGATCTTCGGCGGGCGGGTGAAGACGCCCGTGTAGGTGGTCAGGGGGCGGCGGCTGTCTTCTGGGCGCGCTTCAGATCCTGGACCACCAGGTCGGCGATGTCCGATGCGCTCTTCTCGAGGCCGCCAGCGCTGACCTTGGTGTCTGCCATCAGTGCTGCGAAGTCGGGAAAGGTTGTCTTCGCTTCTGTATTGCGCCACCCTTCGGCGAGAGGCTTCCAGCCGGCCGAGTGGTAGCCGCGGTAGATTGGCTTCGTCTTGTCCTTGCCCAGCAGGACCGCGACCGAGGTGATCGTCGGCAGGTAGACGCTCACCCGAGGCGGCGAGACGAAGCCGACGATCGTCGGGGACACGACGAGGATCGCGTCCGCGGGGCTTTCGAGCTTGTCGAACGCGAGCGTGTAGCCGCCATTGGCTTCCACCCACGGTGCGTCCTGTTCGGTGACGGCATATCCCTGTGTCTCGAGGCGTGCGACAAGCTGCTTCACCAGCAGGGTGTTGATCGCCGTGCCCTGTGCCTTGTAGGCCGCCGACAGCGTGTCCTGCTTGCTGGATTGGTCCGCCGCGGCGACCAGCCCGCCGATCAGGCCGAAGGCCATGCCGGGATGGCCCATGTTGAACACCGTGTAGGTCTTGGGCTCAGGCACCTTGACCACGGCGATCGATTTGATTTCCACCAAGCGTTCGAGCGGCGCGTCGATCTTCGGTACCGGTCCCACGCAGGCGCCCAGCAACAAGGTTGCAACCAGGACGACCGCCGATCCAATGCGTTTGAACATTCCCTCGCTCCGTTGTGTTGATATGGCGGAGCATTCTGGGTAAACAATGGAAATGTTTCAATAGGTGTCGACGATGCAGCCCTCGGGCTGCAACAGTCAGACCCCCAGCGGCAGGCGCGCGCTGCTCTTGACCTCTTCCATCACCGCATAGGTCCGCGTCTCGCGCATGCCGGGCAGCTGCCACAGCACGGTGCCGGCGAACTCGCGGTAGGCGGGCATGTGGGTCTAGAGGAGGTAGTCGAAGCCGCCGGCAACCCGCGGGCCGTGGCCCGGATACCGAGTGGCCCGCCAGCCTATTCCGGCTTCAAGGCGAGCCCGCGCGCGACGGCGCCCCAGCGTCGAACTTCGCCCTGCATGAACTCGGCCAGCTCGGGCCGGGACGATGAAAAGCGCAGCACGATGCCCAGCGACGAAAGCTTGTCCTTCACACCGGGGTTGGCCATGACCGCTGAGACCTGCAAGCGCAGCTTCTCCAGCATGTCCGCGCTGGCCTGCGCCGGCGCCACCAGGGCCCACCACTGGTCGATCTCCATTTCGCGCACACCGAGTTCCTTCAGCGTGGGCACGTTCGCCAGCAGGGGGATGCGGCTCGCGGACGTGACGGCGAGGGCGCGCAGCTTGCCCGATTGGTAGAGCGACGCACCGGCTGCCAGCGACGAGAAGTGCCCGGCGACGATGCCGCCGGCGACATCGACCAGCGCCGGCGCGGAGCCCTTGTAGGGCACGAGGGTGAACTTCAATCCGCTGCGCGCGGCGAGCAACTCGGACGACAGGTGGCTGATGGTCCCGGCCCCGCTGTGGGCCAGCGCGAGCGGCGGCTCGCTCCTGGCGCGTGCCACGAAACTCGCGAAGTCGGTGGGCGCCCCGGAATCGGCACTGGTGAAGAGAACGAGGGGCGTCGTGCCCAGCAGCGTGACGGGTGCGAAGTCGCGCAGGAGGTCATAGGGAAGCTTCGCCGTCACCGCGGGTGCGATGGCGTGCGGCAACTCCACGATCAACAGGCTGTTCCCGTCGGGGGGCGCTTTGGCGACCGAATCGGTGCCGATCTGCCCGGCCGCGCCCGGCCTGTTGTCGACGAGCACGGTGCGGCCCATGGTTTCCGACAGCCGCTGCGCCAGCACCCGTGCGATGGCGTCGGTGCTGCCGCCCGGCGCCCAGGGCACCACGATCTTGATCGGCGCGGCCTGGGCGCTCGCCGGGCCTGCGAGGCCGGCGGCAAGCAGCGCAAGGACGGCCTGGCGTCGGGAAGGATGCAGCGTCATGCGGGGACTCCGTGGGAGGGTTCGAACAAGGAAGGGGTGGTGGCCGGGTCCGGCCACGCCGGGTCGCGCGTGGCATTGGCGGTCAGCACAAGGCACACGTGCGAGGACGGGGCGATGCGCTGCGTGGCGACGAGTTGCTGCGCGGCGGCCAGGGTCGCGGCCGCGCAAAGCTCGGGCTGGCTGCCCACGGCCTGCCAGCTGACCCTGGCCCGCCGGGCCGTCGCGTCGTCGATCGCCACCGCGCCGCCACCCGTTGTGGTGACGGCCTGATGCTGCAGCCACGTGGTCGTGGCGCCGGCGGTCGAGAACTGGACGGTCTGGCCCGGGTGGGAGGCGTGCAGCGAGGCCCCGTTCAAGACCAGGGAGAGGCGGGGAAACGGCTCCACGGCCCACAGCTGCGGCATGGCCCGGATGCGCCCCGCGGCGTGCAGTTCCGACAGGCCGCGATAGATCCCCCAGAGCAGATCGCCGCGTGCCGTCGGCACCACGATGTGGTCCGGCAACGCGCTCCAGGCAGCCATTTCGGCCGCGATCGTCTTGTAGCCCTCGATGGCAAGCGGTGCGCCGCCCAAGGCGGGCAGGTGATAGTTGGTCAACGGCAGGACGCCCGTGTCACCGGCGCGGCGGGCCACGTGGTCCCAGCGTCCCTGGTTGTCCGGGAAGACGAAGCGCACGGCCCCCTGGGTTTGCAGCGCGTCGACATAGGACGGCGGCATGTCGGCGTATGTCGCGACTTCGCAGCGCAGGCCGGCGGCGCGCGCGTAGACCGCTGCGGAGAGGGCCGCGTTGCCGCTCGAGGCCAGCGCCAGCGTGTCGGCGCCGGCCAGCAGCGCGTGCGCCACGCCGAAGGCCGACATGCGGTCCTTGTGCGAGCCCGAGGGATTGCCGCTTTCGTCGTGCACCGTGAGCTGCGCGACACCCAGGGCCTGGGCGAACGCCGGCAGCGAGCGCGAGGTCCCGGCCAGTGTCTGCTGCGCGAAACCGAGAAAGGGCAGCGAGATGCCCTGGCCAGGAGCGCCCGCATACGAAGCGGCCAGGCTCACATGGCGGCCGTCGGCGGCGCACTTCGCGCAGCCATCGTGGCGCAGCGAGACGGGATAGAGCGTTCCGCACGAGAGGCAGCGCAGCCCCTCGAGAGCGGGGTTCCAGCGCAAGCCGCTGCGATGCGCGGGCTGCAAGTCTTGGGGGGCGGGAAAAGGCATGCGGGCAGTCTAGGCAGCGCACCGCAGCGCGGCCAGCCAGCGGGCCTTAGGGTATATAAGTTGGCCTTATGACCCGTCAGACCCCTTCCGCCCCGGCCCCCGACTGGACACCGACGTTGCGCCAGCTCGAAGTGCTGCGGGCCGTGGTGCAACTGGGCTCGCTGAGCCGGGCGGCGCAGGCGCTGCACGTCAGCCAGCCATCGGTGACGCAGACGCTGTCGCAGCTGCAGCGCGACTGCGGTGTCGAGCTGCTCACCCGGCGTCATGGCCGCGTTGCCGCGACGGCGGCCGCGCAGGCTCTGGTGGACGACATCGACGAGGTGTTCGGCGCCATGGAGCGCGTCGGCGCGCGCCTGGACGCATTGCGCTCGCCGGCGAAGGGCGAACTGACGGTGGCATGCCTGCATGCGCTGGCCACCGCGGTGCTGCCGGAAGCGGTGGGACAGTTCAGGCAGAGCTTTCCCACCATCCGCCTCACCTTGATGGTGGAGAGCTCGCGCAGCATTCGCGACGCGCTGTTGGCGGGGAAGGCGGACTTCGCGGTGCTCAGCGACGAGGTCGACCTGGCCGGGCTGACGGCCTCGAGCTTCTACGAGGTGCCCGCCGTCTGCGTCATGCCGGTCAGCCATCGCCTGGCGCGGCGGGCGGTTCTGGTCCCGGCCGATCTGGCGGGCGAAGCCGTCATCGCGCTTTCTCCGCCGGCCCCCGCATGCGCCGAGATGAGGCGCAGCTTCGTCGACGCCGGCGTGCCTTGGCAGCCCGCGATCAGCACGCCCTACAGCCTCACGCAATGCGAACTGGCACTGGCCGGCGCGGGCATCGCGATCACGAATCCCATCGTGGCGCACAAGTTCCATAACCAGGGCCTGGCCAGCGTGCCTTTCGAACCGGCGCTCATGTTCCGTGCCTGCCTGGCTTTCGGGACGACCTACCGTGCCAGCCGCGCGAGCCAGGCCTTCATCGGGCTGCTGCGGTCGAACACCTTCAAGCGCATCGGTGTGTGAACGCGTGGGCGCATCGCCACCCGACACGCCAGCGTCCATCGGGCCTTCACGAGGAGCGAAGAAAGAACAGCAGGCTCATCGTCAGCCCCGTGGCGACGATGCCCGCGCGCAGCCAGGCCGGCGGCAGGCGTCGCGCGCCGCGTGCGCCCAGGTAGCCGCCGAGCAGTGCGGCGCCCGCCATGATCGCGGCCTCGCGCCAGGCGATGAGGCCGCCCCAGGCATAGAGGGCGACCGCGATCAGCGTGAGCAGCGCCGACACCTGGTTCTTGAGGCCGTTGGCGGCCAGCAGGCGGGTCTGTCCGAGCAGGCCGAACAGCGCCAGCAGCAGGATGCCCAGCCCGCCGTTGAAGTAGCCGCCATAGACCGTGACGGCGAGCACCGAGACCCTCGCGACCGCCGGACTGCGCGCGCCCGCCTGCCGCGAGGCCGTGAGGCGCGGCGCCAGCACGAACAGCAGCGTGGCCAGCAACAGCAGCCACGGCACGACGCGGCGGAAGGTGTGATCGGGCGTGATCAGCAGCAGCGCGGCGCCCGTGCTGCCGCCCAGCAGCGAGAGCAGCACCAGCGCCCGCATGGACAGCCCGGGCGGCGGTTGGGTGTCGCCGCGAAAGCCCCAGGCCGCCGACAGGTAGCCGGGCAGCAGCGCGAGCGTGCCCGTGGCGTTGGCGCTCACGGCCGGCACGCCCGCGAACACCAGGGCCGGCAGCGTCAGGAAGCTGCCGCCGCCGGCCACCGCGTTCAGGGTGCCCGCCACGAAGGCGGCGGCGATCAACGTCGCATCGACAAGCATCGTGCGACCCTCAGGCGAAGCGGCAGGCTTCTTCGAACGCGAGCCTCGGGTGGCGCTCGAACAGCTTGACGGGGTCGCCGTGGCCGAGGTTGCACAGGAAGTTGGTGCGCACCGAGGTGCCGTGCCAGAAGACGGCGTCCATGCCGTCCGCGTCGAAGCCCGACATCGGCCCGCAGTCCAGCCCGATGGCGCGGGCCGCGAGCATGAAGTAGGCCGCCTGCAGGCTCGCGTTGCGAAAGGCAGTGCGCATCGCGTGCGCCTCCTTGTCGGGCCCCGTGAAGTCGTCCTGCATCGACGGCCGGTGCGGAAAGAGCCGTGGCAGCTCGCGGTAGAAGGCCGTGTCGAAACCGAGGATCGCGGTGACGGGCGCCGTCATCGTCTTGTCGACGTTGCCGGGCGAGAGCAGCGGCCGCAGGCGTTCGCGGCCTTCGTCGGTGCGCACGAAGACCACACGCATCGGCGAGCAGTTGGCCGAGGTCGGCCCCCACTTCACGAGCTCGTAAATCTGGCGCAGCTGCGCCTCGCTGACCGGGCGGGGCAGCCAGCCGTTGTGGGAGCGGGCCTGGCGGAAAAGGGTGTCGAGGGCGCTGTCTGGAATCATGGGGAAGGTGTGTCGTCGAAGGACCGCATCAGGCGAAGCGCCGCGATGGCGATGGCGCCGTCGGCCCGCGTCAACGCATCGAGGATCGAGAAGTGATCGTGGCCGGGGCAGTCGATGTGGCCGGCGTGCACGTCGTGCCACTGGCGCTGGATGATCCCGCATTGTTCGTGAAAGCCGGCGTTCTCCTCGCTGCCCAGCGCGGTGAGCAGGGGCGCGGCAGAGACCGGTCGCAACAGGGCCGGGCTCAGGGCCGCCGCGCTGTGCGGCGTGAAGCGCGTGGCCTCCATCACCGACGGCACGTCGAGCAGTGGGCGCAGGTCGTACAACGCGCTGATGCAGACGGCGGCTTTCACTTCGGGTTCGGTGGCCAGCAGCATCGCTGCCAGGTGCCCGCCGGCCGAATGGCCGCAGACGAACAGGCGTCCGCGCGGTGCGTCCCACTGCGCGTGGTGCGCGGCGAGCCAGACTGCCGCGCTGCGCATCTGCGCGACGATGGTCTCCACGTCCACCGCCGGGCACAGCGCGTAGTTGACGACCGCGACCGCGTAGCCGGCCGCGGTGAAAGGCGGCGCGACCAGCGAGGCGTCCGACTTGTCGAGCGAGCGCCAGTAGCCGCCGTGGATGTACATCAGCGTGCCGCGCGGGCGGCCCTCGGGCAGGAACAGGTCGAGGCGCTCGGCCGCGTGCCGCCCGTAGGCGATGTCGAGCCGCGCGCGGGCGCGCTCGCGCACCGCGGCGGACGCGCGTGCCCAGCCGTCGAAGATGTCCTGGTAGTGCGGGACGGCCAGGCGCGCGTTGTAGCGGCGCTCGCCGTCGCCGGCCGTGGGGTTCGGCGGCATGGCGGGTTACGCGCTGGCGCCGATGCGCTCGACCACGGCCCGCAGGTCGGCGCGCACCTTCTCCGTCAGCGCGGCGACGGGCGGACGCGTCGGCCCGGCACTGCGGCCCGCGAGCGTCATCGCTTCCTTGATGACGACCGGGAACGAGCCCCAGGCCCAGGCCGCGCGCAGCGGCGCGAAGATGTTCGACACGCGCAGCGCCTCGTCGTGGCGGCCGGCGCGCAGCGCGTCGTACATGCGCACCATGAGCTCGGGGAACACGTTGGCGGCGGGCGAGATGGTGCCCTGCGCGCCGTGGAACATCATCGACAGCGCGATGGTGTCGCGGCCCGAGAACAGCAGCGCGGGGTGCGGCGCGGTCAGCAGGTACTCGATGGACTGCGTGAGGTCGCCGCCCGAGTCCTTCATGCCCACGATGTTGTCGGCCGCCTGCATGCAGCGCGCGAGCGTGGCGGGCAGCACGTTGACGGCGGTGCGCGGCGGGTTGTTGTAGAGCATCACCGGCAGCTTCGTCGCGCGCGCCACGGCGGTGTAGTGGGCCACCAGCTCGTCCTGCGTGGGCTGCACGAAGTACGGCGTGATCACCAGCGCCAGGTCGGCGCCCAGGGCTTCGGCGGCCTGCGTGAGCGCGATGGCGTCGCGCGTGGTGGCGCCGCCGGTGCCGGCGTACAACGGCACGCGGCCGTCGATGGCGCGCATCGACAGCTCCAGCAGGCGGATGTGCTCGTCGCGCTCCAGGGCAAAGAACTCGCCCTGGCTGCCGGCGACGGAAATGCCGTGCACGCCGGCGCGGATGTAGCTGTCGATCAGCTCGCCGACGCGGGCTTCGTCGAGCCGGTGGTCGGCGGTGAAAGGCGTGGCCATGGCGGGCACCACGCCGTGGAATTTCGAGAGGTTCAAGGCAGAGAGCTCCGGAAGAAGAACGAAGAGGGGGCGAAGGGCGGCGTCAGTCGACGCCCATCAGGTGGCCCAGCTGCACCACGTAGTGGCCGAAGGCGGCCGCTTCCTTGGTGGTGCGCGGGTCGCGCGGGCGCGGCAGGTCGATGCGGATGTCCTCGACGATGCGCCCCGGCCGCTCGGACATCACGAGCACGCGGTCCGAAAGAAAGACGGCCTCCGAGATGCTGTGGGTGATGAGGATCACCGTCTGGCGCATCTCCTGCCACAGGCGCAGCAGCTCGACGTTGAGCTGGTCGCGCGTGAGCGCGTCGAGCGCCCCGAAGGGCTCGTCGAGCAGCAGCACCTGGGGCCGCATCACGAGGATTTGCCCCAGCGCCGCGCGCTGGCGCATGCCGCCCGAGAGTTCGTGCGGGTAGTTGCGGCGGAACTTCTCCAGCTTGAGGATCGGCAGCAGCGCCTCCACGCGCTCGTCGATGTCCTTCTTCGGCAGCTTGCGCACCTCGGCCGCGAGGCGGATGTTGGCCTCCACGGTTTCCCACGGCAGCATGTTGTGGGTCTGGAACACCACGCCCACGTCGTCGGACATCCGCGTCTGCAGGTGGCCCAGCACGCGCACTTCGCCGCCCGCGTCGGGCTGGATCAGCCCGGCCACGATGCGCAGCAGGGTGCTCTTGCCGCAGCCGCTGGGCCCCAGGATCGAGACGAACTCGCCGCGCTGCACCGTGAAGTCGACCTGCTCCAGCGCGCGCACGCTGTGGCGCGCGTCGAAGGTCTTGGCGACGCGGCTGACGCCGATCGCTGTGTCGATGGCACCGGGGGCGCGCACCGTCGCCTCGCCGGTGGCCACGGTCCCAGGCTTCACTTGCGCGCTCCCACCCAGCCGCCTTCGGAGATGTCGAAGACCACGCCGTCGAGGTCGCGGAATTTCATCTCGTAGTACAGGCTCTTCTTGTCGTGCGGCAGGTCCATGAAGAAGGTGCCGCCGTGGTCCTCGATGGCCTTGCGCTGCGCGTCCAGGTCGTCGACCCAGAAGCCGAAGTGATGCGTGCCGATCCAGTCCTTGCCCCGCTCGAGGCCGGCGGCCTCGTCGGTCTTGTAGTTCAGCAGCGCCAGGCAGATGGTGCCGTCCGTGAGGTACACGCCGTCGGCGATGGGCGAGTGCGTGGGCTCGACGATGGTGAGGTCGAAGACCTCGCTGTAGAACTTGGCCGCCTTCTGGGGATCGGGAACGGCGAGGGCGATGTGACGCAGTTTGGCCATGGGGATGTCTCCTGAGTTGAAATCTTTGGAAAAGGCGAAAGAGAAAAGGAAAGGGCTCAGAGCCCGCGCCACCAGATGCGCTTGGCGGCCAGCTCGACCAGCAGGTACAGCAGGCCGGCGACCGCCGAGATCACCACCAGCGCGGCGAACAGGTAGTCGGTGCGCGCGTTGGCATTGGCCTCGAGGATGAGGTGGCCGAGCCCGCGCTCGGAGCCGACGAACTCGCCCACGATCGCGCCGATCACGGCCAGCGGCATGGCCGAGCGCAGGCCGTCCATGATCGACGGCAGGGCCGAGGGCACGTAGAGGCGGCGGAAGGTGGTCCACGACGAGGCACGGATGGCGCGAAAGTGCTCCACCAGGTGCGCCGGCGTGCCCGCCAGCCCGCCCATGGTGGCGATCACCACCGGGAAGAAGGCGAAGAGAAAGGCCATCAGCACCTTCGAGGTGTCGCCGTAGCCGAACCAGATCACCATGAGCGGCGCCAGCGCGATCTTGGGCAGGCCCTGGAACACCACGATGAGCGGGTACAGCGCCCGCCGCACCACCGGGATGGCGTGGATCGCGAGCCCGAGCAGCACGCCGCCGACGGCCGCCAGCGCGAAGCCGGCCAGCACCTCCTGCGTGGTGACCCACGACTGCACGAGCAGTGCCATGCGGTTCGTCCACAGGCTGTCGAGCACCTGCGACAGCGGCGGCAGCAGGTAGCGCTTGATGCCGAACACGTCGACCGACTTTTCCCACAGCAGGCCCAGTGCGAGGAACAGCAGGGCGGGGTCGGTGAAGCGGCGCCACGATTCGGCGCGCGAGGAAGGGGCGGGGTGCATGTGTCTTGTCTCCGGATCTTTTTTTGTGTCGTGTCTTGTCTTGTCGCGTGGTGGGCGTTCAGCGCTTCGGGTTGTCGCTGTCTTCGCCTTTGGTGTCCTGTGCCGTGCGCGGCCCCCACTCGGGCGGCGGCACCACGAACCGGTCGAAGTGCCACTGGTCGAAGGCCGCGAGGTCGTTCTTCCAGACGCGGGGCGTGTAGGGCTGCGCGGGCGTGATCTGCACCATCTCCGCGTAGAACTCGCAGTAGTTGCCGTCGGGGTCCTTGAACACGAGGAACAGGTTCTCGCCGGGCCCGTGCTTGCCGATGCCGCGCACGATGTCGATGCCCTGCGCCTGCAGGTAGCGCGCGGCGTCCTCGATCTCGGCCAGTGAGCCGAGCTGGTAGGCGAAGTGCTCCAGCCCGGGCCGCCCTGGCGTGTAGGTGGCCGCATGCTGCGGATCGCCGGGCGCAATCTGCGCCAGCGCCAGGTCGTGGTGGTCGTTCCCGCAGCGCAGGAAAGCCATCTGGTCCTCGATGTGGTCGGACACTTCCAGCCCGACGATCTCGGTGTAGAAGCGCACGGAGGCCTTCAGGTCGCGCACGTTGAGCACGACGTGCCCGAGGCGCTGGGGACGGGGGCGTTGAACCATCGGTGTTGCTCCCGCGCTCATGGTGCGAGCAGGTCGTTGCTGTACGCGTCCTGCGGCTTCACCTTGCCGCCCAGGCCGAAGGCCTTGTCGACGAACTGCACGGTGGCGCGCATGCGGTCCTCGCGCAGGTGGCCCAGCCCCTTGGCCTTGGCCGCGGGGTCGACCAGCAGGTCGTTCATGTCCTTGATCTGCGCCAGCGCCACGGCGCGGTCGGTGGTGGGGAACATCTTCACCATGAGGTCGGCCGCCTGCTCGGGGTTGGCCATGGCGAACTCGTAGCCGCGGTACGAGGCGCGCAGGAACTTCTTCACCACCTCGGGGCGCTTCCTGATCAGGTCTTCGCTGGCCGCGAAGCCGCTGCCGTAGGCGTCCAGGCCGAAGTCGCTGTACTCGATCCAGCCCAGCGTCACGCCCGCGGCCTGGGCCTGCTTCTGGGTGACGGCGCGGTTGCTCCCACGCCAGCACTCGGCCAGGTCGACCTTGCCTTCGATCAGCGAGGCGTCGACCACGGCGGGGTCCATGCGCAGCAGGCGGATGCTGTCCTTGGGCTGGCGGTTCAGCTCCAGCCAGGCGGGCACGACGTTGTGCACCGGCGAGGCCGAGCCGCCACCCAGGCGCAGGCCCTTCATATCGGCCGGCGTCTTCGGCTGGTGGCGCTTGGTGTCGAAGCAGATGCCCGCGGGCCAGCGTGTGTTGATGGCGCCGATCATGCGGATCTTGCCGCCGTTGGCGCGGTTGAGCACGAGGCTGATCGGGTCGACGTAGCCGAACTCGAACTGGCCCTGGTCGAGCTCGTTGGCGGTGCGGTTGCCGCCGTAGCCGCGCACGATGGCGGTGTCCAGGCCCAGCTCGCGGAAGTAGCCCTGCGCCTGCGCGACGATCACGCCCACCGAGCTGCCCTGCGGCAGCCAGGCCATGTTGTAGGTGACCTTCTCCTGGGCGAACGCGGGGGGCGCGCCGGCCAGCAGCGCGCTGCAGGCGAGGCCGGTCAGCGCGCGCGCGATCGCGGCGAATCCTCTGCGGGTGGGTTGCATGTCGTTGTCTCCATACCTTGTTGTTCGTGATTCGAAAGAACGGGGCCGTGGCCCCGCCGTGCGGACGCTCAGAGGCGCTCTGCTTGCACCTGGTTGGACAGCCGTCCGATGCCTTCGATGCTCGCCACCAGCCGGTCGCCTGCGTTCAGGTAGATACCCCGACCCATGCCCACGCCGGTCGGCGTGCCGGTGGCGATCACGTCGCCCGGTTCGAGCGTGACGATGGTCGACAGGTAGGCGATCTGCTCGCGCACCGTCCAGATCATGTTGGCCGTGCTGTCCTGCTGCATCGGCTCGTCGTTCACGTCCAGGCGCATCTGCACGGCCTGCGGGTCGGGGATCTGCCAGGCGGGCACCAGCCACGGGCCGATGGGGGCGAAGGTGTCGTGGCACTTGCCCTGGAACCAGTCGTGCTTGAACGGGTAGTCGCCGCGGATGTTGAGGTCGCGCGCCGAGATGTCGTTGACGATCGTGTAGCAGGCCACGGCGTCCAGTGCGTCTTCGACCGAGATGCGGCGGCAACGCTTGCCGATCACGGCGGCGAGTTCGACCTCCCAGTCGAGCTTGCTGGTCTCGGGCGGCATCTGGATCGTCTCGCCGTTGCCGATCACCGTGTTCGAGAGCTTCAGGAACATGTACGGCTTGCTCTGCGACTTGGCCGCCAGCACCGTGCCCATCTCGTTGGCGTGTGAGGCGTAGTTCGAGGCGGCGCAGAAGATGCGGCTCGGCACGAAGGGCGCAGCCACGGCCGCGGCGCCGTCGGCCACCGGCCGGATGGCGCCCGAGGCGGCCAGCGCGGCGGCGATGGGCGTGGCGTCGCGCAGCCAGGCCTGCGCGTTCGCCCAATCGCCCAGCATGGCTTCGACGCCTTGCGTGACCCAGGCTTCGGGCAGCGGCGGCAGGCCGGCCGCGCGGGCCGCCTCCAGGTCGTACAGCTGGTCGTCCAGCACCAGGGCGGGGGCAAGCCCGCCGGCGCGGCGGTAAGTGGCGAGCGCGATCCAAGACATTCGATTGACTCCTCTTTTGTAGGTGGGTTGGAATCCGCGACAGGTTTTTGCATTCAGTGTCTGCGAATTGTGTGCAATTTTATGTTTTGGTGTTCAAGAACGTCAAGGGCTTGTCGCGGCGTGACTGAAACGGGCGTGCAGACGCACGCCGCGGCCGGCCTGCGCCGGGAACGGCGGGCCGGGGCGGGCAGCGGAAACGGGAGGGAGGAAGAGGGCGCGGCAGCCGCGTCAGGCGGCGGCGCTGGAAGACGGAGTGCGGGAGGCGCTGCCGTCGAAGTGCTGCAGCACGTTCATCGCCGAGTTGGCTGCATGGCTGTGCATGGCGGCGGCGGCGGCGTCACCGTCGTGCGCCAGCAGGGCGGCAACGAGGGCTTCGTGCTCGACATGGGAATGCTGCAGGCGGTTTTCTGTCGTGAAGAAGCCTTGCGAGCGGAAGGGGGCGAGGCGCTGCCGCAGGCTCAGTGCGAGGTCCTGCAGCGTCTTGTTGCGGGCGCCGGCGTAGATCAGCGCGTGGAATTCCTCGTTCAGCGCGGCGTACGCTTTCGCGTCGCCCTCGGCCGCGGCGCGCCCGGCTTGCTGATGAACGAACTCGATGCGCTTGCGCTCCGACGGCGCGGCGCGCAGCGCACACAGCTTGGCGCACAGGGCTTCCAGTTCGCCGGAGGCTTCGAAGAGGCCGTCGAGGTCGGCGGGCGCCATCGTCGCCACCGAGAACCCGCGGCGCGGCAGGTGCTCGATCAGCCGGGTCGAGGCGAGCTGGCGCAGCGCATCGCGCACCGGGCTGCGCGAGACGCCGAAGCGCGTCGCGATCGTCTGTTCGTCCAGGCGCTCGCCCGGTTGGAAACGGCGCAACACGATTTCCTCGGCCAGGCGGTCCGAGATGGTCTGGGACAGCGTTTTTCCAGGCTCGTTTTCCATGGTTTGCTTCTTCGGGGGCGTGCCGCCCACGTGGCGTGGGACGACATATTGTCGACAAAATTTAATTGTCGCATGCAATAACGCCGACCCAAACGCCCCGGGCGGGCGTGCGCCTCAGACCCCCAGCGGCAGGCGCGCGCTGCTCTTGACCTCTTCCATCACCGCATAGGTCCGCGTCTCGCGCACCCCGGGCAACTGCCACAGCACGGTGCCGGCGAACTCGCGGTAGGCGGCCATGTCGGCCATGCGGGTCTTGAGGAGGTAGTCGAAGCCGCCGGCGACCATGTGGCATTCCATGATCTCGTCGCGCACCTGCACGGCGGCCTTGAACTGGTCGAAGACATTGGCGGTGGTGCGGTCGAGCAGGACCTCGACGAACACGGTGAAGCCGCGCCCCAGCTTGTAGGGGTCGAGGCGGGCCTCGTAGCCCAGGATGAAGCCGTCGCGCGTGAGGCGCTGCACGCGCGCCAGCACGGCGGTGGGGGACAGCGCGACCGCCTCCGCCAGCTTGAGGTTGGTGATGCGGCCGTCTTCCTGAAGGATCTTCAGCAGGCGCAGATCGATGCGGTCCAGATCAAGCATTCGAGAATTATCCGGCGCACGCACCGATCGACTGCAAGAAATGCGGCCTATTTGCCACGGCCATAGGAGATAGAACCAAGGAAATGCCGTTGGACTACCCTTTCGCAGTCATTTGGACTACCGAAAGCCGTGGGTCACCGCATTCAACGCACCGTGGTCGCGCCGGGTGCGGCAGCCTGGCGGCCCGAGAGCTGGTCGACCAGCGCGCCGTAGGCCGGGCCTTCGCGCAGCTTGGTGTAGGCGGCCTGGGCTTCGCGGTAGCCGGGGCGCGACGTGTCGGCGCCGGCTTCGCCCGACTGCTGGGCGGCCAGGCCCGAGCGGATCCACAGCTGGGTGTCGGCGGCCACGGCGGCGCGGCTGTTGGCCGAGACCACGACCGGCTCCTGGCCCATGTTCTCGTTGTAGCCCTGGGTGGGCGCAGTCTTCAGCCACTGCTGGGCGTCGGCCGTCACGGCGGCGCGCGTCGTCGACGACGCGAAGGGCGCGGGACGCGGATCGCCTTCGGCGTAGTTGCCGGCAAAGCTCGGCGCGGCCACGAGGCCGAGCAGGGCGGCGACGGCGGCGGTGTTCAGCAGGCGGGTGGTGGAAGAAAGCTTCATGTTCGTTCACTCCTTGAGGTGGTTGCTTGGTTGGTGAGAACGACTGTACGAAGCGCATCCACGCGACCGATAACGTCTGGATGACGGTTTTGTCATGTGCGTATCCACCTGCATCGGGCCGCGCCGAGAGGGACCGCAAGGGGCCTTCCAACTTCTCTTGCATAACCGCCATCGCGGCATGCATAAGCCATGGCGCGCGGCCCGCAGTCGGAATATCGTTGCGCCCATCCATTCCAACCAAGGGAATCTTCCATGAACGAGAAACTCTCCTTCGTCAATCCGACGGCCAACAGCCCCTGGGGCACCTACCTGTCGCAGGTCGATCGTGTCGTGCCGTACCTCGGCCCGCTGGCGCGCTGGGTCGAAACCCTCAAGCGCCCCAAGCGTGCGCTGATCGTCGACGTGCCGATCGAGATGGACAACGGCACCATCGCCCACTTCGAGGGCTACCGCGTGCAGCACAACATGAGCCGCGGTCCGGGCAAGGGCGGCGTGCGCTTCCACCCCGACGTCACGCTGGAAGAAGTGATGGCGCTGTCGGCCTGGATGACCATCAAGACCGCCGCCGTCAACCTGCCGTACGGCGGTGCCAAGGGCGGCATCCGCGTCGACCCGAAGAAGCTGTCGCTGCAAGAGCTGGAGAAGGTCACGCGCCGCTACACCAGCGAGATCGGCATCATCATCGGCCCGCACACCGACATCCCCGCGCCCGACGTGAACACCAACGCGCAGATCATGGCGTGGATGATGGACACCTACTCGATGAACGTCGGCGGCACCGCCACCGGCGTGGTCACCGGCAAGCCGCTGCACCTGGGCGGCTCGCTGGGCCGCGTGAAGGCCACCGGCCGCGGCGTGTTCGTCACCGGCCGTGAAGCGGCCCGCCGACTGGGCATGGACCTGCGCGGCGCGCGCATCGCGGTGCAGGGCTTCGGCAACGTGGGCTCGGTCGCGGCCGAACTGTTCGTCGAGGCGGGCGCCAAGATCGTCGCGGTGCAGGACCACACCGGCACCATCGTGAACACCAACGGCCTGGACCTGACCCAGCTCGTGCCCATCTCGCGCACCGACGGCGTGGTCGGCTTCAAGGCCGGCGGCGACATCGTGCCGAACGAAGACTTCTGGGACGTGACCTGCGACATCCTGATCCCGGCCGCCCTCGAAGGCCAGCTCACGGCCGAGCGCGCCAAGAAGACCACCGCCAAGCTGGTGCTCGAAGGCGCCAACGGCCCGACGGTGCCCGAGGCGGACGACATCCTGGCCGAGCGCGGCGTGCTGGTCGTGCCCGACGTGATCTGCAACGCCGGCGGCGTGACGGTCTCGTACTTCGAATGGGTGCAGGACTTCTCGTCCTTCTTCTGGGACGAGGACGAGATCAACGTGCGCCTCGATCGCATCATGATGAACGCGCTCAACCAGATCTGGGACACGGCCGACAAGCACAAGATCCCGCTGCGCACCGCCACCTACGCGGTGGCCTGCGAGCGCATCCTGATGGCGCGCCAGGAACGCGGTCTGTACCCCTGACGCGATCTCCGGGGCTTGCAGGGCCTTTCGGGAACCCCCGGCCTGCCGGGGGCTCGAAGCGAAGCCGCCGGTTGGTTAGCATCCGGTGTCCTTCCCGCCCTGCCATGCCCCCCACCTCTTCTGCTGCCTTCTTCTCTTCGCCGGCCCGCGTGCCGGCGTTTCTGTTCCCGAGCCTGCTGTCGGTGCTCGTGCTGGCCGGCTGCGGCACCTTGGGCACGCGCCAGACCTACGAGCCCGAAGACTTCGACTCGACCACCACCCACACGCGCAACTACGCCGCCAGCGAGGCCCAGACCTGCGAGGCGGCGCGCCGCGCGCTGCTGAGCCAGGGCTACATGGTCACGGCTGCCAACGCCGATCTGGTGACCGCGCGCAAGAGCTTCCAGCCCGCGGCCGAGACGCACGTCGAGGTCGAGTTCCGCGTGGTCTGCGCGCGAGAAATGGGTACTGGCAGCGCCTCGGCCGGACGCAGCACCGTGGCCTTCGCGACCGCGCTGCAGGACCGCTACGGCCTGAAGAAGGGCAGCAACTCGGCCAGCCTGGGCGTGGGCGCCATCGGCTCGCTTTCGCTGCCCTTCGGCGGCAGCAACGAGGCGATGGTCAAGGTGGCGAGCGAGACGCTGTCCGACGAGCGTTTCTACGACCGCTTCTTCACGCTGGTCGAGCGTTTCCTGCAGGGCGGCGGCCCCGACATGCCGGCCGATGCGGCACCCGCCGACGCCGACGACGCACCGAAGCCCGCCACGCGCCCCGCCGCCACCACCTTCCCGGTGGCGCCGTCGCCGAACCGCGGCTGAACAGGCCGGGCGCTCAGCGCACCAGCGTCGACTTGCCGAACAGGCTCTCGATCAGCTCCACCGCCACCTCGGCCGTCTGGTTGCGCACGTCGAGCGCGGGGTTGAGTTCCACCACGTCGACCGAGCCGAGCCGGCCGGTGTCGGCGATCATTTCCATGCACAGCTGCATCTCGCGGTAGGTCGGCCCGCCGCGCACGCCCGTGCCCACGCCGGGCGCATCGGCCGGGTCGAGGCAATCGAGGTCGAAGCTCACGTGCAGGTGGGTGTCTTCGTCCACATCTTGAAGCGCCTCGGTCATGGTGGTGCGCATGCCGTTCTCGTCGATGTGGCGCATGTCGAACACGTGCAGGCCGAGCGTGCGGATCGCTTCCTTCTCGTCGGCATCGACGCTGCGGATGCCGATGAAGCGGATGGCGTCGTGCGCCAGCGCCGCGGGCTCGCCGCTCCAGCCCGTGAGGTCCGCCGGCCCGTGGCCCAGCAGGCACGACACCGGCATGCCGTGCAGGTTGCCGCTGGGGCTCGTGGTCTCGGTGTTGACGTCGGAGTGCGCGTCCAGCCACAGCACGCGCAGCTTCTTGCCGCGTTTTCGCGCATGCCAGGCCACGGCGCTGATGGAGCCGATCGCCAGGCAGTGGTCGCCACCCAGCATCACCGGCACGTGGCCGGCGCCCAGTGCGGTGTCGACGGCGGCGTAGACCGAGCGGTTCCACGCGATCACCTCGGGGAGGTGGCGCAGCCCGTTGGCCGGCGGTGCCCACGGCGTGGCCGGGCCCGCGAGGTTGCCGCGGTCGAGCACCGTGAAGCCCTGGCCCGCCAGCGCCTCGGCCAGGCCGGCCACGCGCAGCGCGTCGGGGCCCATGCCCGCGCCGCGCACGCTGGCGCCGATGTCGGTCGGCGCGCCGATCAGTTCGAGGGTGGTGGTCCCGGTGCTGCTGCTGTTCATGTCGGTCTCCCGATGTGGTGCCAGAGGTAGGCGTAGCCGAGCGCATCCATGAAGGCGGACGCCTTGTTGTCCGCGGCGGCGCTGTGGCCGCCTTCCATGTTCTCGTAGAAGCTGCTGTCGTGCCCCTGCGCGAGCAGCTTCGCGTGCATCTTGCGCGCATGCACGGGCCCCACGCGGTCGTCGCGCGTGGAGGTGGTGAAAAGGGCGGGCGGGTAGGGCGTGTCGGCCTTGGCGTTCTCGTAGGGCGAGAAGGTCTGGATGAATTCCCACTCGTCGGGCAGTTCCGGGTCGCCGTACTCCGCGATCCACGAGGCGCCGGCCGACAGCTGCGTGTAGCGCTTCATGTCGAGCAGCGCCACCTCGCTCACGATGGCGCCGTACAGCTGCGGGTACAGCGTGAGCATGTTGCCCATGAGCAGGCCGCCGTTGCTGCCGCCCATGGCGCCCAGGTGCGCGGGCGAGGTGATGCCGCGCGCGAACAGGTCCTGCGACACGGCCGCGAAGTCTTCGCAGGTGCGCAGGCGGTTCTCCTGCAGCGCGGCCTGGTGCCAGCGCGGGCCGTACTCGCCGCCGCCGCGGATGTTCGCCACCACGTACACGCCGCCGCGTTCGAGCCAGGCGCGGCCGATGCCGCCGCTGTAGCTCGGCTCCAGCGAGATCTCGAAGCCGCCGTAGGCGTACTGCAGCGTGGGGTTCGTGCCGTCGGCCACGAGGTCTTTCGCGGCGATCTCGAAGTAGGGCACGCGCGTGCCGTCCGCCGAGGTCGCGAAATGCTGGCTCACGCGAAAGCGCGAGGCGTCGAAGAAGCCGGGGCTGTGCTTCAGCGGCTGGGGTTCGCCCTGGCCGAGGGTGCCGATGTACAGCGTGGTCGGCTGCAGGAAGCCGCTCACGGTCAGGAAGTAGTCGTCGTTCTCGGTCTCGTCGATGCCGCCGGCCGCCACGCACGAGAGCGCGGGCGCGCCGCCCAGGCTGTCGCGCGCCCAGTCGCCCAGGCCGTCCGCCGGCGGCGTGAGCACCTCCAGCCGGTTCACCACGTCGTGCATCACGTTGAGGATGAGGTGGTGGCGCGTCCACGAGTAGTCGTCG
The DNA here is from genome assembly GCF_058788795.1 of Variovorax sp. FW301-JW7. Lineage (NCBI taxonomy): Bacteria > Pseudomonadati > Pseudomonadota > Betaproteobacteria > Burkholderiales > Comamonadaceae > Variovorax > Variovorax sp. FW301-JW7. Next base: position 43,501 of record NZ_JBYTBC010000012.1, on the reverse strand, counting down.
AGCGCGGTGGTGTCGTCGGGCTCGAACAGCAGCGTGAGCTCGCGCGCGCCGGCCATGTAGTCGTCGAAGCGCGCGGCCAGCAGCGAGCCGGCGGTGTAGGTGCGGCCGGCCACGGTCCAGTCTTCACGCGGCTCGATCAGCAGCCACTCGCGCGTGACGCCGGTGTTGGCGTCGTCGGGCACGTCGATCTTGGCCAGCGTGCCATCGGGGGCGCGCAGCCAGGTCTCGCTGTCGTAGAAGTCGATCTGGCGCGAGACGAAGTCGCGCTCGAAGCCGGGCGTGTGGTCGCTCCAGGCGCTCACCGACATGTCTTCGTGCGCGCCTTCGTACACGGTGACGGCCTCGGCCAGCGGCGTGCCGCGTTGCCATTGCTTCACCAGTCGCGGGTAGCTCGAGCTGGTCATGGAGCCGGGGCCGAAATCGGTGCCCACGTACAGGTGGTCGATGTCTTTCCAGGTGACGTGGTTCTTCGCCTCGGGCAGCGCGAAGCCGCCTTCGACGAACGTCAGGCTCACGAGGTCGAACTCGCGCACCACGTCGGCATCGGCGCCGCCGCGCGACAGCGAGATCAGGCAACGCTCGTACGCGGGCTCCAGGCAGTCGGCGCCGTGCCAGACCCAGTTCTCGCCGTCCTGCGCGGCCAGCGCGTCGAGGTCGAGCACGGTCTCCCACGCGGGCTCGGGCGTGCGGTATTCATCGAGCGTGGTGCGGCGCCACAGGCCCTTGGGGTGCGCCTTGTCGCGCCAGAAGTTGTAGTACAGCGCACCGATCTTGCTGACCATCGGAATGCGCGCGTCCGAGTCGAGCACCTCGAGCAGGCCCTGCTCGATCGCCTGGAAGGCCGGCGACTGCGCATAGGTGTGAACGGCGTGTGCATTCTGCTGGCGAGCCCAGTCCAGAGCGGCTTCGCCGTCGATGTCTTCGAGCCAGAGATGGGGGTCTTCGTTGTGCGCAGAGGTCATGCGGCACAGTGTACGAAGCCCCCGTGAATGCGGCGGCCTGTGAGCAGTTGTTGCGGCCCGGTTGCGGCCTGTAGGGCGCGTTGATTTTTTCATTACAAGTGGACGCGCACCCCCGCAAAGCTTGGGGCAAACCCCTGTCCCGCGCGTGCCTTCCCCCGGTGGAAACACTGAAGAAGCGAAGGCCCACGAACGCGATGCCCACGGTATCCTGCCGGACGGCGCATGCCCCAACGAGGAGAACCACACATGAAACACCTGAGCGGTCTTGATGCCACCTTCCTGCACCTGGAAACCCCCGAGATGCCGATGCATGTGGGTTCGCTCAACGTGCTGGACCTGCCCAAGGGCTACAAGGGCGACTTCTACGAAGACGCCAAGGCGTTCATGGCCAGCCGCATCCACCTGGCCGATGTGTTCACGCGCAAGCTCGCGCTGATGCCCTTCGACATGTCCAACCCCGTGTGGGTGGACGACGACGACATCGACATCGACTACCACGTGCGCCACATCACGCTGCCCAAGCCCGGCACCAACCGCCAGCTGCAGCAGTACGTGGCACGGCTGCATTCCACGCTCATCGACCGCAGCCGCCCGATGTGGGAGTTCTTCATCATCGACGGCCTGCAGAGCGGCCAGGTGGCGCTGTACACCAAGGTGCACCATGCGGGTATCGACGGACAGGCCGGTGTGGAAGTGGGCAAGGCCATCTTCGACCTGGAGGCCACGGGCCGCGTGATCAAGCCGCCGCGTGCGCGTCCGCGCAGCAGCGGCTACCAGCTGGGCATGGCCGAGCTCGCCACCGCCGCGCTGCGCAACACGGCGCAGCAGTACGTGAAGCTCTTCAAGATGGCGCCGGCCATCGCACGCGCCATCGGCGGCCTGGCCAAGCCCGACGAGAAGGCGGCCGACAAGGCGGTGGCCGCCGCGCCGAAGAAGTTCAACCTCTTCGCGCCGCGCACCTCGCTGAACGTGTCGATCACCAACCAGCGCACCTTCGCGGGCCGCACCATCTCGCTGGCCGAGACCAAGTACATCGCCAAGCACTTCGGCGTGTCGCTCAACGACGTGGTGCTGGGCACCGTGGCCGGCGCGCTGCGCCACTACCTGGCCGACAACAACGAGCTGCCGGCCAAGCCGCTGGTGGCCGGCGTGCCGGTGAGCCTGCGCGAGGCCGGCGACCAGACGGCCAACAACCAGGCCAGCATGATCCTCGTGAGCCTGGCCACCGACATCACCGACCCGGTGCAGCGGTTGAAGGCGATCAACACCTCGTCGAACAGCTCCAAGTCGACGATGAACCGCTTCAAGGCGGTGATCCTGGACGACTTCCCGACCTTTGCCGCGCCCTGGCTGATGTCGGGCATCGCCTCGATGGTGGGGCGCTCGGGCATCGTCAACCTGCTGCCACCGGCGGCCAACGTGGCCGTCTCGAACGTGGCGGGCGCGCCGTTCCCGATGTATTTCGCGGGCGCGCTGGTCACCTGCTACTACCCGGTGTCGATCGCCAGCCACGGCACGGCGCTCAACGTCACCGTGCAGAGCTACAACGGCCGCATGGACTACGGCCTGATCGCCTGCCGCCGCGCCGTGCCCGACATCACCGAGATCGGCGACTACCTGCTGGCCGAGCACAAGCTGCTGATGTCGCTCACCGAGAAGTACCCGGCCGCAGCCGGTGCGACGGCTGCGCCCAAGCCCGTGGCCGCGCCTGCGCCGGAAGAGAAAGAAGAAGCCAAGGCCGAAGCCCCCGCCCGCAAGCCGGCCGCGCGCAAGAAGGCGCCGGTGAAGGCCGTCGCAGCCAAGAAGAAGGCGCCTGCCAAGGCCGCACCGGTCAAGGCGGCAGCGAAGAAAGCCCCTGCGAAGAAGGCTGCAGCGAAGAAGGCCGCGCCCCGGCCCGCGGCCCGCAAGGCCGCCGCATCGCCCCGCGCCGCTGCGGCATGATCGACAGGCGGGCCCGGCCTGGGCAAAAAATTGGGGCAGTTGGACTAGTTTTCCGACCGTTCTAGTTTTCCAGGCCTAGGCCCTGCGGAAGATGATTGGCCCATCGCGATTCCCCGCGAGCCATTCAACTTCAAGGAAATCTCACATGTCCACGCAAACCAACATCGCTTCCGCCGCCATCCACGTCGTCGGCCAGTACAACGACGCCGGCAAGACCCTGGTCGGTGCCTACCGCACCGGCGTGCAACGCCTGCTGGGCGGTGCCGCTTCGCGCTACAGCGAGTTCCTGGGCAACCGCCAGATCCCGCTGGTGAGCGAGCAGATCAAGGCCAACCTGATCGGCGCGCAAGAGAAGGTGCATGGTTTCCTGGCCAACCGCCTGGACATCGACACCAGCCGCATCGTGAACGCGATGGACCGCGTCGCCGCCGGCACCACCAGCGGCATCGAAACCGTCGCCAACCGCGTCGCCCAGATCGAATCGCCCGCTGCCACCACCGTGCTGAACGCCCTGTCGGCCGTGAACCAGCCCTTCGCCACCGTGTCGGTGCAGATCGCCGACCGCATCGTCGCCGGCACCAAGCAGATCGAAGCCCGTGTGAGCGGCACCGAAGAAGCCGCCCCTGTGCGCACCGTGAAGGCCAAGGTCGCTGCGGCCAAGAAGCCGGTTCGCCGCGCTGCCCGCAAGGCGGCCTGATCCCGGGGCGCTGACTGCGCCCTTTTCATTTCTACCGCCCCTGGAGCACCACCGCATGGCGACCCGTCCCGATGACACTGCAAAGTTGAAGAAGAGGGCGGCGCCTGCGAAGAAGGCTCCGGCGGCGAAGAAGAAAGCCGCGCCCCGCAAGGCGGCGCCGGCTGCGAAAGCTCCGCCTGCAGACACTGCTGCGGCGGGCACCAACAAGGCCGAAGCGCTGCTGCGCGCCGGCCTCAAGGCGCTGGACAACGTGCGCAACGACGTCGCCAAGCGCCAGGCCAACGTGATCGAAGGCCTGCTCGGCATCGGGCACGGCAAGGCCGACGCAGCGGGTGCCAAGGCGGCGCTGACGCGCGGCTTCCCCAGCCTGGACACCTTCGGCATCCGCAAGTTCGAGGACGTGTTCGACCAGCGTGTCGCCACCGCCCTGCAACGCCTGGGCATGCCCAGCGCCGACGAGGTGCAGGCCCTGCGCGACGAGGTGGCGCAGTTGCGCGAACGCCTCGCGACACTCGAGAAACCGTCCGGCCCACGCGCCAGTTCAGGCGGCTCCGGCGGCAAGCGCTGAGCGGCACGCAACGCACGCAACACGCCGCTTGTGGCCAGCTCCAACACCACGCGCGATCGCATCCTGCAGACCAGCCTTGCGCTGTTCAACGCGGAAGGCCTTCCGGCCGTGTCCACGCACAAGATCGCGGCCGAGCTCGGCATGAGCCCGGGCAACCTGCACTACCACTTCAAGGCCAAGCGGCTGATCGTCGAATGGCTGTTCCGGCGCTTCGAGCAGCGGCTCGAGGTGCTCAACGGCTCGTCGGCGTCCATTGCCGCCATCGACGACCTGTGGCTCGCACTGCACCTGCGCTTCGAGGCCATCGACGAATACCGCTTCATCTACCGCGACATGGCCTTCCTGGCCAGCGAGTACCCGGCCCTGGGGCAGCGTGCCCAGGCCATGACCGCGCAGAACCTGCTGGCGGCCCAGACGCTGTGCGAAGGGCTGGTGGCTTCGGGCGTGATCGAGACCAGCGCCGAGCAGGCCCGCATCCTCGCGCTGCAGATGGTCTTCACCACCACCTGCTGGCTCTCGTTCGAACGGCTGGTGCCGGGACGCGACGCCCTGGCGCAAGCCGACCCCGGTTTGGCGGCTTTCTACACACTCACGCTGGTTTCTCCGTATGTTTCCAGCGAATCGAGGGCTTATCTTGATTACCTGAGGGGCAAATACCTCGGATAAATGAAGTCGTCGTCCGACGGGGAATGCAACTTCGCACCCCCATCGTCGTCCTACAGAAGAAAGAAACAGAAAGGAAGCCGCCATCATGACCACCGCCACCCACGAACCCATCGCACCGCCGTCGCGCCTGCTCTTGCTGGCCGAAGCGCGCGCTCTCTGGGAAACCGGCGCCGGCCTCGCCATGTGGCCGCTGCTGCAGCTCGCGCCGCGTGGCGACGGGCACCCCGTGCTCGTGCTGCCGGGCCTGGTGGCCAGCGACGTGTCCACGCTGCTGCTGCGCCGCTACCTGTGCAGCCGCGGCTACGACGCGCACGGCTGGGGCCAGGGCCGCAACCTGGGCCCGCGCGCCGGCGTCGAAGACGGCATGGTCGACCTGCTCAAGACCCTGGCCGACAAGAGCGGCCAGAAGGTCAGCGTGATCGGCTGGAGCCTGGGCGGCGTGTACGCGCGGCTGCTGGCCTCGGCGCAGAAGGACCTCATCCGCAATGTCATCACGCTGGGCAGCCCGTTCTCGGGCAGCCCGCGCGCCACCAACGCTTGGCGCGTGTACGAAGGCGTGAGCGGCCAGAGCTCGCACGACCCGCGCCGCATGAAGTTCGTCGAACCCACGCCGCCCGTGCCCACGACCTCGATCTTCAGCCGCACCGACGGTGTCGTGGCGTGGCGCTGCAGCCTCGAGAAGACCGGTCCGCAGTCCGAGAACATCGAGGTGGTCGCGAGCCACCTGGGGCTCGGCGCGCACCCGGCCGTGCTTTATGCGGTGGCCGACCGGCTGGCGCAGCCCGAGGGCGAGTGGAAGCCGTTCAACCGCGGCATGCTCGGGCCGCTGGTGTACCCGGACCCGGACCGCAACGTCTGACCCGGGGCGAACACTCCCAATGAAAAAAGACCGGCGAATGCCGGTCTTCTTCTTTGGGGCTCCAGACTGGGTTCTTCAGGCCCCGGCCCACACGTCGAGCACATAGCGCTGCTCGGCAATCATCCTGTCCATCCACGCCGCGCTGTCCTGCCCGTGCTCGCGCGCGAGGTCGCTGAGCGTGCGCCGCACGTCGGGTTCCATGCGCGAACCGTCGCCGCACACGTACACCACGGCGCCCGCTTCGAGCAGCTTCCACACGGCCGCGCCCTGTTCGCGGATCAGGTCCTGCACGTAGACCTTGCGGTCACCGGCGCGCGAGAAGGCCGTGTGCAGTTTCATCAGGCCGCGGTGCGACCAGGCCTGCAGTTCCTCGGCGTAGATGAAGTCCTGCTCGGGATGGCGGCAGCCGAAGAACAGCATCGCCTCGCCCAGCGCCTCGCCGCGCTCGACCTGCGCCGCGCGCGCCTGCAGGAAGCCGCGGAACGGCGCCAGGCCGGTGCCCGGGCCGATCATGATGAGCGGCCGGTTGGCATCCTCCGGCAGGCGGAAGCCCTCGGCCGTGGTCTCGCGGATCACGCCGTGCACCGTGTCGCCGGCCTCGGCGCGCGCCAGGAAGTTGGAGCACACGCCCTCGAAGGTGCCCTTGCCCGACATCGCGGGCGCGCTCACCACGCCCACCGTCACGCTGCAGCGCCCCGGCGTCATCGTCGGCGACGAGGAGATCGAGTAGTAGCGCGGCGACAGCGGCGACAGCATTTCCAGGAACACCGCGAACGGCACCTGGCAGGCGCGGTGCTCTTCGAGCAGCTCCAGCAGCGACTTGCGCTTGTGCAGCACCTCGGCCTTGTACGCGGCCTGCGAGGCCTCGTCGCTGCCCGACAGCGCCTGCAGCTTCGGCTTGGTGAACGGGCACTCGGTGTGCGCCGCCAGCGTGGCGATCTGCTTGCGCGTGGCCACGTCCTGCAGCTCGACGTAGTCGCCCAGCAAACGATCGACCGCGATCACCTGGTCCACCGGCAGCGCCGCCTTGCGCCCCGGCACGGCCGACAGGCGCACGTGCGCCGAGCGATCGAAGCCGAAGCGCGCCATCGCGCGCTCGACCTGCGCGGGGCTGTTGCGCGGCACCACGCTCAGGTGGTCGCCGGGCACGTAGTTCACGCCCTCGGGCAGCATCAGCTCGACGTGACGCGTGGAGCGCCCGGCCTCGCCGTTGGCGCCGGCGCTTTGCAGCTCGCGGTTCTCGATCACGCGCAGCGGCACGGCGCCCAGCGCATCGACCAGTGCGTTCTTCTGCGGCGGCGGCAGCTCTTCGAGCGTGTACAGCGGCTCGGCCTCGGCCGGCGTGTCGGCGCCGTTCTTGATGTCGAAGGTCTTCACCAGCGCGGGCCACAGCGCGTCGCTCCAGTCCTGGAAGGCGCCGTCCATGTCCTCGCGCGCATCGCCTTCGCCGCGCGCGTGCACGCGGTCGGCGCCCAGCGCCTCGAGCCGCTCGTCGATGCGGCGCGGCACCGCCTGGTAGGTGGCGGCCCAGTCGGTGTTGCCGCAGCCGAAGACGCTGAAGCGCACGCCGTTGAGCGAATCGTCGGCCTTGTCGAGCCAGCGGTGGAACTCCGCCGCGTTGTCGGGCGCCACGCCGTTGTACGAGGCGCAGACGATCGCCACCGCGCCGCTGGCCGGCAGCCGCTCGGCATAGTCGTCGAGCGAGGCCAGCTGGGTCGAGAAGCCGCGCAGCTCGCCGGCCTCGGCCAGCTGGCGCGCCAGGTCTTCGGCGGTGCCGAGGTTGGAGCCCTGCAGCACCAGCAGCGAGGTGCCGTGGCGCGCCGCCTGCGGCTTGCGCGCGGCGGGCTTCGTCGGCGTGGCGGGCGCGGCCGTCGCCTCTGCGTTGCCGCGCGGGCGCGAGGCCGGGTCGCGCAGCAGCGCCTTGATCTTGAAGTTCTCGGGCTTGATCGTCAGCGCTTCCTTGATTTTGAGCTTGTAGCCCGTGTGATCGACGAGGTTGAAGCGCTGCAGGATCATGCCCAGCGTGAGCACCGCTTCCTGCAGGGCGAACTGCCGCCCGATGCAGGCGCGCTGGCCGTTGCCGAAGGGCTTGAAGGCGTTCACGGGCCGCTCGCGCTCGGCCTCGCGGCTGAAGTGGTCGGGGTTGAACTGGTCGGCGTCCTCGCCCCAGATGCCCTTGTCACGGTGCAGCGCGAGCGCATGCATGATGACCATGTTGTTCTTCTTGATCGTGTACTGGCCGCCGATCTTGGTGTCTTCCTTCGCGCGCATCGAGATCGCGGGCGCGGTCGGGTACAGGCGCAGCGATTCCTTCAGCACCTGCATCACGTACTGCAGCCGGTTGACCTGCGCGTAGGTGGGCTTTTGCGTGGTGTCGCCGCCGAACACGCTGTCGACCTCGGCCTGCGCCTTGGCCATCGCCTCGGGGTTGTTCAGCAGGAAGTAGATGGCGAACGACAGCAGGCCGCTGGTGGTCTCGTGGCCCGCGATGAGGAATTCGATGCACTCGTCGCGGATCATCTTGTCGGTGAGTTTCTCGCCGCTCTTCTTGTCCACGCCCGCGATCATGTAGCTCAGCAGGTCGGGCTTGGTGGCGATGTCGGCGCCGCTGGCGCGCCGCTCCTCGATGATGTCTTCCACCATCTTGTGCATGTAGCGGATGTCCTTGCGCTGCTGCGCCAGCTCCTTCTTGAGCATCAGCTCCTCGAGCGGAATGCCGCGCCGGTTCTGCACCGTCTCCAGCGTGCGCACCATCGCATCGACGAAAGGATGGAAGCCCTCGCGGTAGAACGAGTTGAAGCGGTAGCCGAAGCCGCACAGGCCGATGGTGTCGAGCGTGAGCGCGGTCATGTCGCGCACCACGTCCACCTCTTCATCGAAATTGAGGCGCTCCCACTTGGTGACCAGTTGGCCCGCGATGTCCAGCATCATCGGGTGGTAGGCCTGCATCGCGCGCTGGCTGAAGTTGGCCAACAGGATGTTGTGCGGCTTCGACCACGTCTCCTCGTGCGTGTCGGACGTGAAGAGGCCGTGCGACGCGGCACGCAACCGGCGCAGCGCGCCGCGCGTGCTCTTGTCGAAGCGCGGCTCTTCGCACAGCTCGTCGACCAGCGCGGGCGACGACACCACGATCACCGGCATGCCCGGCATGTCGAGCCAGTAGATGCCGCCGAGGTCCTGCGCGATCTTCCACATGTCGAGCACCGGCGAGTCGGAGCCGATGGACAGCAGATTGCCGACGAAGGGTTTCTTCGCCGGATGGGGGATCGGATGGAGCGAGTTCTTTCCTGCCATGGTGTACCTTGTTGTGCCTTCGGTATGGACCCGCTTCGGATGTCCGGGATGCGAATCCGGAGTATCCCGATGGCACAGGGGGTGGGCAGGACGGGGTTTCCCTAGGAAACAATGACGCGGCGCAGGGGGCGATCACGCCGTCAGCGTGATCGTCATTCACAGTGGCCCGGGCACGTCCCCCGAAAGAACTCAGTCAGGGTCGGACCATCTTGCAGTCGGTCCCTTGCGCCAGCTCGTTCCCGGTATAGACCGCATCGGTGCGGAAGCCGTAGTTGGTGCCTTCCCAGCCCGTCTTCACCGCCTTGCCGTCCACCGGCGCGATGGTGTTCACCACCTGCGGCAGCAGCAGCTGGTGGTCTTCGCCGCGCATGCGCACCGGGCCCACCACCGAGTCGAAGCTCAGGTCTTCGAGGGCGCGCGCCACCTTCACCGTGTCGGCGCTGCCGGCCTTGGCGATGGCGGCGGCCAGCAGGCGCGGCGTCATATCGATGCGCGGCGCGAGGAAGTCCTTGCCGGTCTTGGCCTTGTAGGCCTTGGCCAGCGCGTCGACCTTCGGCGTGTCGGCCTGGCCCGGGTGCCATTCGGCCACCCAGGTGAGTTGCCCCGTCTTGGCCTGCGACACGGCGGTGACGGTGCCCGGCACCGAGCCCGCGCTGTGGTTGAAGTAGCGCAGGTTGTAACCCGCGTCGCCCGCGGCCTTCTGCAGCAGCGTCATGTCCTGGCCCCAGTTGCCGGTGATGACCGAGTCGGCGCCGCTTTGCTTGATGTTGGCGATGTAGGGCGCGAAGTCCTTCACGCGGCCGATGGGGTGCAGCGTCTCGCCGACGAACTGGATGTCGGGGCGCGCCAGGCCCACCAGCTGGCGGCCGTAGCTGGCCCACTGCTTGCCGTGGGCATAGTCCTGGTTGAGCAGGTACACCTTCTTCACGTCCGGCGTCTTCTTGATGTAGTTGGCCAGCGCCTTCATCTTCATCGCCGTGTTGGCCTCGGTCTGGAAGTGCCAGAAGCTGCAGCCCTTGCCGGTCATCTCGGGGTCGATCGACGAGTGGTTCAGCACGATCAGCTCCTTGCCCGGGTTGCGCTGGTTCCAGCGCGCCACGGCCAGCACCAGCGCCGTCACCACCGACGAGCCCGAACCGCCCGTGACGATCGCCTTGGCGCCCTGGTCGATGGCCGCCTGCAGCGCGCTCTGGCTTTCCTGCGCCGAGAGCTTGCTGTCGAACTGCAGCAGCTGCAGCTTCATGCCGCCGAGCACGCCGCCCTTGGCGTTGATGTCCTCGATGGCGTACTGCGTGTGCATCAGCATCAGCTCGCCCACGTTGGCAAAAGGCCCCGACAGCGGATCGATGTAGGCGATCTTGTAGGTCGGCTGCTGTGCCTGTGCCGCGGTGCCGGCGATGGCAAACAAGGAGGCAAGGGCGATCCGCGCCAGGGGCGCATGCGTGAGCTTCATGGGTGTCTCCGGAGGGTGTGTGAAAGACGGAATCAGTGCGTCGCGCGCAGCCCGATCACGCGGCTGGCCAGCTTCGTGAGCTGCGCCACCACCTCGTCGGGCGAGAGGCGCCCGTTGGGGCGGTACCAGCTGTAGAGAAAGCCCGGCAGGCTGCAGGCCGCGAGCGCGGTGATCTTGGTCTCGTCGAAGTCGAGGTCGCCGTCGCGCCGGGCTTCTTCGAGCAGCGGGCACAGCAGGTCGTAGAAGTGGTACGCGAGCTTCTTCTGCGCTTCGAGGTACTCGGGGCGGTACACCTGCGGCTCGCGGTACGCGAAGAAGGCCACCGGGTGGTGCGAGATGGTGGCGCGGATCAGCCGCTCGATGCCTTCCATCACCTTCTCGCTCGCGCGGCGCGGGTCGGCGGCGGCGAAGTCGAGCGCGGTGAAGCAGTCGACCGCGGGGCGCCACGACAGCGTCTCGAAGATCTCCTGCTTGTCGCGGAAGTAGTAGTACACGAAAGGCTTGGTCACGCCCAGCTCGCGCACGATCTGCGCCATGGTCGTGTTGGCGTAGCCCTGCGCGGCAAACAGCTGCGCCGCGGCCTGCAGGATGCGCTCGCGCTGCAGGTCGGTGCCCTGCGTGGCCGCGCGCTGGCGGCCCGTACCCTGCGGCAGGTGCGGCTGTGCCGCCAGTGCCGTGTGCGTGGCAGAGGGTTTGTTCGGTGTCGCGGAAGTTATACCCATGGGTAGGATTGTTCGTGCACGATGCCGCATTGGCAAGCGCCGGCCCTGTGCAGGCGGCTATCGATAACCCTGAGAAAGTGACGCCATGGAGACAACGCCCGCCACCCCCGCACGTCTGAAGGAGCTGCCGCCTCGCGTGCAGCAGCCCCTGCACGCCTACCTGCGCGACCACGCACGCACGCGCGGCGACGCCACCGCCTGCCTCTGGTACGGCCAGGCCCTGAGCTGGGCCGAGCTCGACCGCGCGAGCGACGCCTTCGCCGCGCGCCTGCAGGCCCTGGGCGTGGCCAAGGGCGAACCCGTGGTGCTGTTCCTCAACAACTGCCCGCAGTACCTGGTGGCGCACTTCGGCATCCAGAAGATCGGCGCCATCGTCTGCCCGAGCGGCCCGCTCAACAAGGAGCACGAGCTGGCCTACCAGGTCAACGACCTGAAGGCGCGCGTGATCGTCGCGGCCGCGCCGCTCATGCCGGTGGTGCGCAAGGTGCAGGCCGAAAGCGCACTCGCGCATGTGTTCGTGGTGCACTACGCCGACCTGCTGCCCGCCGAGCCCACGCTCGACCTGCCGGCCGAACTGGCCGCCGAGCGCACGGCCGAACGCAGCGTGCCCGAAGGCTGCGAAGACTTCCTCACCGTGATGCGCAGCGGCGCCACGCCGCAGCCCGTCGCCATCGACATGGACGACATCGCGCTCATGACCTACACCTCGGGCACCACCGGCCTGCCCAAGGGCGCGATGCTCAGCTACGGCAACGCGCTCTTCAAGACGCGCGCCGCGGCCGACTGCAACGGCGTGGGGCCGGACGACGTGCTGCTGTCGATCGCGCCGCTGTACCACATCGCCGGCATGCTGATGGGCGTCAACGTGCCCGTGCTCAGCGGCGCCGCTTCGGTGTTGATGCACCGCTTCGATCCGCGCGCCGTGCTGCAGGCCATCGATCGCTACGACGTCAGCTGGTGGTACAGCATCGCGCCGATGAACGTGGCCTGCATGCAGGTGCCCGACATCGCCCGCTTCGACCTGTCGAGCCTGAAGATGAACCCGGTCACCAGCTTCGGCATCGCCTTCACCGAACCGCTGGCCGCGCAGTGGCGCTCGCACGCCAACCACTGCAGCTCGTTCGAGGCCGCCTACGGCCTGAGCGAAACCCACACCTGCGACACCTACACGCCGCACGTGGCGCCGCGCTGGGGCACGCAGGGCGTGCCGGTGCCGGGCGTGACCATCCGCATCATCGACACCGAGACGCAGGCCGACATGCCCACGGGCGAGGTCGGCGAGATCGTGCTCACCAGCGCCGGCTCGTTCAAGGGCTACTGGAACAAGCCCGAAGCCACGGCCGCCACGCTGCGCAACGGCTGGGTGCACACGGGCGACATGGGCAAGCTCGACGCCGACGGCTACCTCACCTTCATCGGCCGCTTCAAGGAAATGATCAAGGTCTCGGGCTACAGCGTGTTCCCCGAAGAGGTCGAGACCATCCTCATCAAGCACCCGGCGGTGGCGCAGGCGGCGGTCATCGCGCAGCCCGACCCCGAGAAGGGCGAGGTCGTGAAGGCCTTCATCGTGCGCAAGCCCGGCGCCGCGCTCGAGGCCGACGCGCTCGTGGCCTGGGCGCGCGAGAACATGGCGAGCTACAAGGCGCCGCGCGCCGTGAGCTTCATCGATGCATTGCCGACCACCGGCGCGGGCAAGGTGCTGCGTCGCCTGCTCAAAGACAAGACCTGAAAGGCTTCCTCGCGTGTTTTCCAAAGTTCTGATTGCCAACCGCGGCGAGATCGCCGTGCGCCTGGTGCGCGCGTTGCGCGACCTGGGCATTGCCAGCGTGGCGGTGCATGCGCGCGACGATGCCGCCGCGCTGCATGTGCAGCTGGCCGACGTGGCGGTGGCGCTCGACGCGACCGGCCCTTCGGCCTACCTCGACGTGGCCGCGTTGATCGCGGTGGCGAAGGCACAAGGCTGCGATGCGGTGCATCCCGGCTACGGCTTCCTCAGCGAGCGCGCCGACTTCGCACAGGCCTGCGCCGACGCGGGCCTGGTCTTCATCGGCCCCACGCCCGAGCAGCTGGGCCTGTTCGGCGACAAGGCCCGCGCCCGCGAACTGGCCGCGCAGTGCGACGTGCCCGTGATGCCCGGCAGCGCCGGTGCGGTGACGCTCGCGCAGGCGCAGGCCTTCTTCGCCGAGCAGCATGCGCAGGGCGCGGGCGTGATGGTCAAGGCCATCGGCGGCGGCGGCGGGCGCGGCATGCGCGCGGTGCTGAACGCCGAAGAGTTGCCCGAGGCGCATGCGCGCTGCATGTCCGAAGCCAAGGCGGCGTTCGGCATCGAGGGCGTGTACGTCGAGCGCCTGATGCGCAACGCACGGCACATCGAGGTGCAGGTGCTCGGCGACGGCAGCGCCGTGGCCAGCCTCGGCGAGCGCGAATGCACGCTGCAGCGCCGCTTCCAGAAGCTGGTCGAAATCGCGCCGAGCCCCTCGCTGCCCGAGCCGCTGCGCGCGCAGGTCACGCAGGCCGCGCTGCGCATGGCCAAGGCCGTGGGCTATCGCGGTCTCGGCACCTTCGAATTCCTGGTCGATGCCGCGTCGACCACTTTGCCTTTCGTCTTCATCGAGGCGAACCCGCGCCTGCAGGTCGAGCACACGGTGACAGAAGCCGTGACGGGGCTGGACCTCGTGCAGCTGCAGATCGCCGTCGCCTCGGGCGACACGCTGGACGCGCTCGGCGTGGAGGCCGGCCGCACGGCGCCGCAGCGCGGCTTCGCGGTGCAGTGGCGCATCAACGCCGAGACGCTCGACGCGCAAGGCAACGCACGCCCCGCGGGCGGCACGCTCGCGCGCTTCGACCTGCCGGCCGGCCCCGGCGTGCGCGTCGACACGCACGGCTATGCGGGCCTGGCACCTTCGCCGCACTACGACACGCTGCTGGCCAAGCTCATCGTGCATTCGCCGTCGCCGCGTTTTGCGGACGCGCTGCGTCGCTCGCTGCGCGCGCTCGACGAATGCCACATCGACGGCATCGCCACCAACCTGCCGCTGCTGTGCGCCATTGCCGCGCGGCCCGAGTTCGCGACGCAGGCGGTGCACACGCGCTTCGTGGAAGCGCACCTGGGCGACCTGCTCGCCGACGCGAAGGCGTTCGAGAAGCACACGAAGAAGGTCACCGCGCCCGCAGCGGTGAGCGCACCGGTGCAGGAAGAGGGCGAAGACGACGGCCTCACCGTCAAGGCGCCGATGCCCGCGAAGCTGGTGCAGTTCGAAGTCGCGGTGGGCGACGTGCTGCCCGCCGGTGCGCAGCTCGGCGTGCTCGAGGCCATGAAGATGGAGCACCTGCTGCACGCGCCTGTGGCCGGCCGTGTGCTGGCGCTGCTGGCCGCACCGGGCGACTACCTCGTCGAAGGCCAGTCGCTGGTGCGGCTGGAGGCCGTCGATGCGCAGGGTGTCGAGGCGCAGGCGCGCGTCGCGCATGACCTCGACGCGATCCGTCCCGACCTGCAGAAGGTCATCGACCGCCATGCGCCCACGCTGGATGCGAACCGCAAGGCGGCCGTCGACAAGCGGCATGCGCAGGGCGGGCGCACCGCGCGTGAGAACATCGCCGACCTGTGCGACATGGCCGGCGACCCGGGCAACTTCATCGAGTACGGCGCGCTCGCCATCGCGGCGCAGACGCGCCGCCGCGCGCTCGAAGACCTCATCGCCAACACGCCGGCCGACGGCATGGTGACGGGGCTGGGCAGCGTCAACGCAAAACAGTTCGGCCCAGAGAAATCGCGCTGCGCCGTGCTCGCCTACGACTACACCGTGCTGGCCGGCACGCAGGGCATGCGCAACCACCACAAGACCGACCGGCTGCTCGCGGTGGCGCACCAGCTCAAGCTGCCGGTCGTGCTGTTCGCCGAGGGCGGGGGCGGGCGGCCGGGCGACACCGACATGCCGATCGTCGCGGGCCTGAACAACCACACCTTCAGCCGGTTCGCGGCGCTGTCGGGCAAGGTGCCCGTCGTCGGCATCGTGCATGGCCGCTGCTTCGCGGGCAACGCGGCGCTGCTGGGCTGCGCCGACGTGATCATTGCCACCAAGGGCAGCAACATCGGCATGAGCGGCCCCGCGATGATCGAGGGCGGCGGCCTGGGCACCTTCGCGCCCGAGCAGATCGGGCCGAGCAGCGTGCAGTCGCGCAACGGCGTGATCGACATCCTGGTGGAAGACGAAGCTGCGGCCGTGGCGGCTGCGAAGCAGTACCTGTCGTACTTCCAGGGTCCGGTGAGCGACTGGCAATGCGCCGATCCGCGCACGCTGCGCCACGTGGTGCCCGAGAACCGGCTGCGCGTGTACGACGTGCGCGCCGCGATGCGCGGCGTGGCCGACACCGGCTCGCTGCTCGAGTTGCGCGCGGGCTTCGGCGCGGGCATCGTCACCGCGCTCGCACGCATCGAGGGCAAGCCGGTCGGCCTGATGGCGAACAACCCGCACCACCTGGGCGGCGCGATCGACGTGGAGGCGGCCGACAAATCCGCACGCTTCATGCAACTGTGCAATGCCCACGGGTTACCGATCGTGTCGTTGTGCGACACGCCCGGCTTCATGGTCGGGCCCGAGGTCGAGGCGCAGGCGCAGGTGCGCCACGTGTGCCGCATGTTCATGGTGGCCTCGCACCTGCGCGTGCCTTTCTTCGCGGTGGTGCTGCGCAAGGGCTACGGCCTGGGTGCGCAGGCCATGACCGCCGGCGGCTTCGATGCGCCCGTGTTCACCGTGGCCTGGCCCACCGGCGAGTTCGGTGCGATGGGCCTCGAAGGCGCGGTGCGACTGGGCTTTCGCAAGGAACTCGCGGCCGTGCCCGAGGGCGCCGAGCGCGACGCGCTGTTCAAGCAGCTGGTGGCGCAGCAGTACGCGAACGGCGAGGCGATCCACATGGCGCAGACGCTGGAGATCGATGCCGTGATCGACCCGGCCGACACGCGCAGCTGGCTGGTGCGCGGGCTGGCGTCGGCCACGCGGCCGACCGAGGCGGTCTCGGCCTACGTCGACACTTGGTAACGCAGGCTTAGACCTCGTCACCTGCGCGGGCAAGGCGGCTCCGTACACTGGGGCGCTTTGCACGCATGAACCCTTCCGCCCGCTGGCGCGCGCGTCTGCGCGATGCCGCTGTCTCCCCCGCACACTGGCTGGCCGTTCTCGGCCTGGCGGTGCTGCTCGTGGGCATGCAGGCGGTGTGGGCCGAGAAGGTCGAGCCGCCCGCGCGCCAGCCGGCCGAGGCCCGCTGGGTGGCGAGCTGGGCCGTGGCGCCGCTCGATTTCGCCGAGCTGGATGCGAACCCCGCCACGAACGCCATCGGCGGGCCGGGCGACCACATCTTCCGCGGCCAGACGCTGCGCCAAATGATGCGCCCCACGCTCGACGGCGAGCGCATCCGCGTGCGCGTGTCCAACCGCTTCGGCAAGGCGCCGCTGCGCATCGCCGCCGCCACCGTGGCACTGGGCACGGGCGGCGATGCCGTCTCGCCGGCCTCGTTGCGCACGCTGCGTTTCGGCGGTCGCGCCAGCGTCACCGTGGCGCCGGGCGCGGAAGCCTGGAGCGACGGCGTGGCGCTGAACGTCGCGGCGGGCCAGGGCGTGGCCGTGAGCCTTTTTCTCGACCGCGCGACCCCCTTCGCCACGATGTACCTGCTGTCCACCGACACGGGCTGGCTGGCCCATGGCAACGCCGTGGCGTCGCCCCGGCTGCCGAAAGCGACGACGCTGCCGATGAGCCACATCGTGACCGGGCTCGACGTGCTCACCACGAAGCCCGTGCGCACCGTGGTGGCGTTCGGCGATTCGATCACCGCGGGCGGTGGCGAGTCGGGCGATGGCGCCTATCCCGACATGCTCGCCACGCGGCTGCGCGACAGCCCGCAGGCCGCGCATGCGGTGTCGGTGATCAACGCCGGCATCGGCGGCAACCGGCTGCTGGTGGACGGCATCGGTCCCGACGGCCTGTCGCGCTTTGCGCGCGATGCGCTGGGCCAGAGCGGCGTGACGCACGTCATCGTGCTGCTGGGCACCAACGACATCGGCCGCGCCATCTTCGCGGGCATCCCCGGCCTGAAGGTGCCGCCGCACGACGTGCCCACGGCCGAGCGCATCACCGAGGGCCTGGGGCAGCTCGTCAAGCAGGCGCGCGCCAAGGGCGTGAAGGTGCTGCTGGGCACCGTGCCGCCCTTCGGCAACACCCTCTACGGCACCGACGCCAACGAGGCCATGCGCGAGGCCGTGAACCGCTGGGTGCGCAGCCGCCAGGACGTGGACGGCGTGATCGACTTCGATGCCGTGCTGCGCGACCCCGCTGCGCCGCGTCAGCTGAATCCGACATTCGACAGCGGCGATCACCTGCATCCCAACCGCGCCGGCCACGCGGCCATGGCCGCGGCCATCGACCTGCGCGAATTGCAGGAATAAAGCGCGGCCATCGCGGCGAAACAGCTCTACACAAGATTTCGCGCAGCGCTTACAGGCGCTTCACACGGTCCCGGCAGCATGAAGGCTCCTCCAACAACCATGGGGCTTTCTCATGAAAACACTCGCAGTCGCTCTTTCCATCGGTGCCGCTTCGCTGCTGTCGGTGGGCGCCCTGACCGTTCCCACGGCCGCGCAGGCGCAGGCGGTGATCACCATCCAGGGGCCGCCGCCCCCACCGCGCTACGAGCGCATGCCGCCGCCGCGTCGCGGCTATGTGTGGTCGCCGGGCCACTATGAGTGGCGTGGCGGTCGCCATGTGTGGGTGCGCGGCATGTACGTGCGTGCCCGCCCGGGCTATGCCTACCGCGCGCCGGAGTGGCGCGAGAACAATGGCCGCTGGGAATACAACCGCGGCCGCTGGGACCGCGACGGCGACGGCGTGCCGAACCGCCAGGACCGGCGTCCGGACAACCCGTACCGCAATTGATCGATAGAGAGCGCGCGGCGCGCGCCCGGGGCTAGCGGATGCTCACCAGCTCGAGCACTTCGCTGACCTGGAACGCGCCGCCGCTCGCACCGCCGCGCGTCTGCACTTCGAAGCGGACGACGCGGCCCAGCTCCGGCGAGAACCACACGCTGGCGCGGTAGGTGCCGTACTGGTTGCCACTCCAGGCGCCCGCGTTCGCGAAGCGCTGGGTGTGGCCGCGGTAATCGATCTTCACCACCTTGAGCTCGCGGCCGTCGAACGGCAGCGTGGCGGCGTCGTCCACCACGGTGGCGCGCAGGTCCATCTTGATCCGCGTGCCGCCCATGGTGGTGTCGTACTCGGAGGCCCAGGCCGCATCGGGCTCCAGGCTCGGCCGGGCCCAACCGCCCGGCGGCATGACGCTGTCGAACTCGCCGGCCACGGCCGTCGTGACGCCGATCACCTCGCCGCCCGGCTTCTCGATCCAACCGCCGTTGTTGAAACTGAGGCGATCGTCGGTGGTGGTGGCCGTGTCCGCGCGGTAGATCACCTTGCGGTGCGTGTTGGTGAGCCGGTCGTGCAGCTGGTACTCCACGAGGTTCGGGCGCAGCAGCGACGTCGGAGCCGGCTGGGCGGCGAGGCGCTCGATGGCGCGTTGGCCGCGCGTCGGCAGCTCTGCGATCCACGCGGCCGGCATGGCGAGGGTTGCCGGGGCCGAGCCGGCGACGAGGCCCACCAGGCGACCTTGCGCATCGAACAGGCCGGCACCGGCCAGGCCCGCTTCGGTCGGCGTGGCCAGCTGCAGCGACTCGAGCGCGCCCGCGGCATTGCGGCGCACACCGCCGAGCATGGAAATGCCGAGCGTCAGTTCGCGCCCGCGTGGCGCGCCGATGACGTACAGCGGCATCCCGACCTGCAACGCCCCCGCGGGCACGACGCCCAGGGTGGGCGACACGAGGTTCGCGATGCGTAGCTGGCATAGGTCGCGTTCGACGTCCGGGTGCTCCAGCGCGGCGCCGTAGCTCACGTTGTCGCGGCGCAGCGCCACGGCGCTGGCCTTGGCCAGCAGCTTGCAGCTGGTGACGGCCGTGCCCGGGCCGGTGGCGACCGCGCTGCCGGTGGCCAGGACCTTGCCCTGGGCGTCGCTGGCCTGCACCAGCCAGACGCTGGGCGAGACGCGCGCGAACAGCGCGTCGGGCGCCAGCGGGGCGCTGCCGGCGCGTGCGTCCTGGGCGAAGGTGGCGGGCGCTGCCAGAGCGGCAGCGAGGGCGAAAAGCGGAAGCTGCAGGCGCATCTGGGAGCGGCGGTGAGGAGGGTTGAGGGTTAGCGGAACACGACCGTGCGGTGGCCGTTCAGCAGCACGCGGTGCTCGCTGTGCCACTTCACGGCGCGGGCCAGCACCTGGCTTTCAGTGTCGCGGCCACGGGCCGTGAGGTCTTCGACCGTGTCGGTGTGGTCGGCGCGGGCCACGTCCTGCTCGATGATCGGGCCTTCGTCGAGGTCGGCCGTCACGTAGTGGGCGGTGGCGCCGATCAGCTTCACGCCGCGGTCGTGCGCCTGGTAGTAGGGCTTGGCACCCTTGAAGCTGGGCAGGAACGAGTGGTGGATGTTGATCGCGCGGCCGGCCAGGCTCTTGCACAGGTCGTTGCTCAGGATCTGCATGTAGCGCGCGAGCACCACGAGTTCGGCGCCTTCGGCCTCGATGATCTCCAGCTGCTTCGCCTCGGCCTGCGCCTTGGTCGCGGCCGTCACCGGGATGTGGTGGAAGGGCACGTTGTAGCTGGCAGCCAGCTGGTAGAAGTCGCGGTGGTTCGAGATGATGGCGCGCACGTCGATCGACAGCAGGCCGCTCTTCCAGCGGAACAGCAGGTCGTTCAGGCAGTGGCCTTCCTTGCTGACCAGGATCACGGTCTTCATCGGGTCGGCGGCGGCGTGCAGCTGCAGGCTCATGCCGAAGCCGGTGGCGAAGGCCTTCAGCTCCTCGCGCAGCACGGCTTCGCTGTGCTCGCCGCAGGCGAAGCGCACGCGCATGAAGAACAGGCCGGTGCCGTGGTCGTTGTATTGGGCGGCCTCTTCGATGTTGGCGCCGCGCTCGAGCAGGAAGCCCGACACGGCGTGCACGATGCCCGTCCGGTCGGGACAGGAGAGGTTCAGGATGTAGGCAGGCGTAGTGGTCGTCATCAGGGGCAGGATTGTGGCAGGGGTGCCAGAATCGCGATTTTCCCTCCATACATAACCGCAGGAGCGAGACATGGCCTTCCAGGACTTCAACATGGACAACCAGTGGTTGCCCTTCACGCCCAACCGCCATTTCAAGAAAGACCCGCGGGTGTTCGTGGCGGCCGACGGCATGACGTTCACCACGCACGACGGCAAGAAGGTGGTCGACGGCATCTCCTCGCTGTGGTGCGTGGGCGCGGGCCACAACCGCAAGCCGATCAACGAGGCGATCAAGAAGCAGCTGGACACGCTGGACTACGCCACCGCCTTCCAGGTCAGCAACGACAAGGCCTTCAAGGCGGCCGAGATGATCGCCGCGCTGGCGCCGGGCGACCTGAACAAGGTGCTGTTCTGCAACTCGGGCTCCGAGGCCGCCGACACCTCGATGAAGGTGGCACTGGCCTACCACCGCGCGCGCGGCGAGGGCCACCGCAACGTGTTCATCGGCCGTGAGAAGGGCTACCACGGCGTGGGCTTCGGCGGCATGTCGGTGGGCGGCATTCCAGGCAACCGCAAGGTGTTCGGCTCGGCCTTCCTGCCGCGCGTGGACCACATGCGCTTCATTCACGACCCGGTGAACCATGCCTACATCCACAACCAGGAGCCGGTGTGGGCCGAAGACCCGCTGGTCGAACTTGAGACGCGCATCCTGCCGCTGCACGACCCGAGCAACATCGCCGCGATCATCGTGGAGCCGGTGGCCGGTTCGGCCGGCTGGTACCTGGGGCCGCAGGGCTACCTGAAGCGCCTGCGCGAGATCTGCGACAAGCACGGCATCCTGCTGATCTTCGACGAGGTGATCACCGGCTTCGGGCGCATGGGCACCAACTTCGCGTCCGACTTCTTCGGCGTGGTGCCCGACATGCTGAACTTCGCCAAGTGCGTGACCAACGGCGTGATTCCGCTGGGCGGCGTGATCTGCCGCGACAAGCTCTACGACGCGATGATGAAGACCGACGCGCCCGAGCACGTGGTCGAATTCTTCCACGGCTACACCTACTCGGGCCACCCGGTGGCCTGCGCGGCGGCGGTGGCCACGCTCGATCTCTACAAGGAAGAAAACCTGTTCGCGCGCGCCGGCGAGATGGGCAAGGTGCTGGGCGATGCCTTCCACAGCACCTTCAAGGGCCTGCCGAACGTGATCGGCATCCGCAGCCTGGGCCTGGCGGCGGCGGTGGAGCTGGCGCCCATTGCCGGCTCACCGGGCAAGCGGGCGTACGAGGTGTTCCTCGACTGCTTCCACAAGGGCACGCTGGTGCGGGCCGCGGGCGACGTGCTGGTGATTGCGCCGCCTTACATCGTGGAGAAGCAGCACATCGACACGCTGGTCAACACGCTGGCGGATTCGATCAAGAAGCACGCCTGAGCGGCGGCCGGTAGCCGGTTCATCGCGCTGCGGTGTGCAGCGCGAGCGCGATGCAGTTGCCTTCCAGGTCTTCGATCTCCGCCACGGAGCCGAAGCTGCCCGCCTCGGTTTCCGGGAACAGCACGGTGCCGCCGGCCTCGATGGCCTTGGCCAGCGTGGCCTGGATGTCGGGCACGCTGAAGTACAGGCGTGCGCCGGATTTCCCCGGAACGTAGCTGTCGCCCTGGGCCAGGGCGCCGCTCGCACCGCGACCGCCTTCGGCGTATGGGAAGAACGCCATGTCGTTGCCATGGACGGTCGCGCGCTCGAAGGCACAGCCGAAGACCGCGCCGTAGAAGCGCAGGGCCCGCGCCATGTCCTGGACCGGGATTTCGAAGTAGGAGACGGGGTTCATCTCAGGGCCGCTTGGCGGGCGGTTGCCTGAGTTCGGCGCAGTAGTCTTTCTCGGGCAGCGCCGGCGTGCGCCAGGTGGCGTCGTAGGCGG
Organism: Variovorax sp. FW301-JW7; assembly: GCF_058788795.1. Lineage (NCBI taxonomy): Bacteria > Pseudomonadati > Pseudomonadota > Betaproteobacteria > Burkholderiales > Comamonadaceae > Variovorax > Variovorax sp. FW301-JW7. The sequence goes on along the minus strand of NZ_JBYTBC010000012.1, from coordinate 21,364 downwards.
CGGTGTCGTCTTCAGTCGAACCACCGGCCTGCAGGTGGACGGTCTTCACCGACACATCGGTCGGCAGGTGCTGCGGCACGCCCAGCACCTTGGTGACGTGGCCGGCACCGGCGATCAACACCACCGTCTTGCCGGGTTGGCGGGCCTTCACCAGCGCCTGCGCCATGGCGCGGTCGCGCCCGACCTGGATGCGCGTCATCGGGCCGATCTGCGATTCGGGCAGCAGCTTGCAGTGGCCCTCGCGCACGGCCTCCTGCTGCATGGCGTAGGCCTCGCCGTTGAGTTGCACGTCGAGCGAGACGTCGGCCATCGCGTCCTTCATGCGCGCACGCGGCAGGTTGGCGCCGACCACCGGCACGCCGGCGCGCACGGCGGCCATCACGGACGGGCCGTAGCGCGTCCAGGGCCAGGCCTTGTCGTTCCAGCCGAGGGCGGCCTGCACCTGCGCGTCGGTCGCATCGGTGGGCAGGCGGGCGCTGCTGCGGCCTTCTTCGGCCATCTCGAGCGCCAGGGCGGCGAGCTGGCCGCGCTCGGCCAGGGCCTGCACGGTCTCGCGCTCGAGCGTGTGGTGTTCGGGGGCGTCGTGCTGCTCGCCGAGCAGCAGGGCATCGGCCGGCAGCAGGGCCGCCACGCGGCGCGCGACGGGCGCCTCGGCGGACAGCGCGGCGCAGCCGGCGAGCAGGGCGGCGGCGACCAGGGGCGCGAGGAACCGGGAAGCACGGGAAGGGCGAGGAGGCATCCCGCCATACTATGCCCGGCGCCCCGCACCGGGCTGTCGTCCTTTTCCGCTGCTTTCTCTGCCCGTGTCCTTTCGTTTTCCCCTTCGCGTGCTGGCCACGCTGCTGCTGGCGCTGGCCGCCGCACTCGCCTGTGTCGCGCTGCACACCCCGCTGCCCTGGATGATCGGCCCGCTGTTCGCGGTGTCGCTGGCCTCGATCGCGGGCCTGCCGACCGCGAGCCACACGCCGCTGCGCAACATGGGCCAATGGGCCATCGGCACGGCGCTGGGTCTGTATTTCACGCCGCAGGTGGTGACGCTGGTGGCCGGCGTGTGGTGGGCGATCCTGCTGGCCATCGGCTGGGCGCTGCTGCTGGGCTGGGGTTTCGGCCGCTGGCTGCACCGCGTGCATGCGGCGCGCATGCCGCATGTGCCGGCGAAATCCATGAGAGCCACGACTTACTTCGCTGGTGCCATCGGCGGGGCTTCGGAGATGACGCTGCTGGCCGAATCGGCCGGTGCGCGCACCGACCTGGTGGCCGCCGCGCACAGCCTGCGCCTGATGGTGGTGACGGTGACGATCCCGTTCGCGATGCAGTGGAGCGGGCTGCACGGCCTGGAGATCAACCCGCCCGGCGTGCGCGAGGTGAACCCGGCCGGGCTGGCCCTGCTGGTGCTGGCCACCGGCGTGGGCGGGCTCGTGATGCGGGCGTTGGGTCGCACGAATCCGTGGTTCATGGGGCCGCTGCTGGTGGCGATGGGCTTCACTGTGGCGGGGCAGTCGCTGTCGGCCGTGCCGACCTGGCTGTCGAACACCGCACAGCTGGTGATCGCCGTGAGCCTGGGCGTGCGCTTCAGCCGCGAGTTCCTGCACACGGCGCCGCGCTGGCTCGGCTCGGTGGCGCTGGGCACGGTCGGCATGCTGGTGCTGTGCGCCGGCGCGGCCTGGCTGCTGGCGGGGGCGACGGGGCTGCATCCAGCCACGATGATCCTGGGCACCTCGCCCGGCGGCATCGCCGAGATGTCGATCACGGCCAAGGTGCTGCAGCTGGGCGTGCCGGTGGTCACGGCCTTCCAGGTGTGCCGGCTGGTGGCGGTGTTGCTGATCGTGGGGCCGATGTACCGCTGGACCGAGCGCTGACGGCCTGGGAGACAGGCAAAGAAAAAGCGCCCCGCGGGGCGCTTTTTTCGTTCGGGCGGGGCAGGCCGCTCAGTGCACCAGCACCGGCGTGTGCGCCAGCTCGGCGTAGCCCTCGAGCGTGTCTTCGACCTCTTCCTGCGTGGGCGTGTTGAGCTGCCAGGCGGCGATCTGCTGCTGGAACAGTTCGGCCCAGGAGCCGTCGAGGTACACCTCCTTGCCCGATCGCTTGTCGACGATCTCGAAGCCGTGGCGTTCCAGCACGGGGCCGTTGGGCTTCGTGCTGGGCTCGTCGCCGTCGTTCGGCTGCACGTGCACGACGACGAAGGACTCGGAGTCGTAAAGCATGTTCATGGCGGGCCCTGTGAGGATGTCGATGGCGTTCATGGGGGTTAGATAGCAATCAACGCGCCAGTTTCAAGAACAGTTGTCGTCGCGCCGTTGATATGTGAACCTTTTTGCCTCAATTGGCGGGCGCCTGGGGTAGGGGTTTGCGCAATTGGGCGTCAGCAAAATCACCATTTGCCTCGGTTTGCCGGATGCGCACGGGCAGATAGCCGTACTGCGGCGCCAGCCAGAGCTCCAGTTTCCGGTCGAACTCCTTGCGGGGCGTGCGGGTGAGCTTGCGCGTGGTGAAGTCGCCGGCCGGGAGGCTCAGCTGCTCCTCGTCGCCCACCTCGAAGACCCAGACCTCGGCGTCGCGCACGCCCACGGTCTGGACCGAGATCCGGGTGCCCGCCGGGTAGCGCGCCGGGCTGGCCGCCAGCAGGCCGCCCAGCTGCATCATGACGCTCATGCGGTCCTGCGCGCCGGGCTGCAGGGGCACGCTGGGGGCGTTGTTGCTGAAGATGATCTGCCCCTGGTCGCGCGCGAAATGCGAGGCCACCTCGGCCTTGCGGCTTTCCGAATAGCGCTCGGGTTCCAGGCCGGAAGGGCCGATCTTGCCGGTGCTGTGCCAGTTCAGCAGGGTGAAGAACACCGCCTTGAGCGTGAGCCGCCCGTCGTAGCGGGTGCCGTCCTGCAGCCAGACCAGTTCGCCGAACACGCCGCGCTGCGGCGAGGCGCCTTTCTGGCCCGTGGCTTCGAAATCGAGCGTGACCGAGCCCGGAATCCGCAGCGCCTGGGTGCCGGCGATGGTGCCCGAGGCGCCGCTGCCGGCCGTCGTCGTGCCGCCCTGCGTGCCACCGGCCGTGGTGCCGGTGGCGGCGGCCGGGGCGCTGGCCGGTGCCTCGGGGGCGGTTGCTCCTGAATCTGTAGCGGCTTGCGCGGTCTGGTCGGGCGTTTCCGGGGGAGGCGTCTGGGCCGGCGCGTCCGGCACGGGCGCCGGGGCTGGCTTGGGGCGGGGCACCGACGCCTCGCGCGGACGCCGGGGCTTGGCCGGTGGCGGCGGCTTGGCCGCGACCGGCGCGGCGGCCGGTGCCGCGGGGGCTTCCGCCGCGGGCGGCGCGATCACGATCGTGCGCGTGATGAACTTGCTGGCCAGCGGCGAAGGCTCCGGCCCGATGGCCATCGGCGCCAGCCCGAGCAGCAGCAGGTGCGCCAGCGCCACCATCAGTGTCAGCCCCGCGAGCGCGCGCCAGGACGGGCGCCCGGGCAGGCCGAGGGACAGCGGTGGGGGCGCGACGTGCGTCGACATGGGTAGGTGGAGTGGGCCGCGGCGCCGAGGTTCACGAAGTCCACTCGGTACACTGCCGCCCGTTCAACCAGTTTAGTGGGCGCGGCGCCGCGCCCTTTTTCTTGCTCACGCCCGCACCATGAAACTCGCCACCCTGAAGGACGGCTCGCGCGACGGCCAGTTGGTCGTCGTCTCGCGCGACCTCACGCTCGCCCACTACGCCACCGGCATCGCGAGCCGGCTGCAGCAGGTGCTGGACGACTGGGGCTTCATGAGCCCGCAGCTGCAGGACCTGTACGACGCCCTCAACCACGGCCGCGCGCGCCACGCCTTTCCCTTCGACCCCGCCCAGTGCATGGCGCCGCTGCCGCGCGCCTACCAGTGGGCCGACGGCTCGGCCTATCTGAACCACGTCGAGCTGGTGCGCCAGGCGCGCAACGCCGAGGTGCCCGAGAGCTTCTACACCGACCCCCTCATGTACCAGGGCGGCAGCGACGACTTCCTGGGCCCGGTCGACGACGTGATCGTGCCCAGCGAGGCCATGGGCATCGACTTCGAGGCCGAGATCGCCGTCGTCACCGGCGACGTGAAGATGGGGTCCACGCCCGAGCAGGCGCTGGACGGCATCCGCCTCGTGATGCTGGCCAACGACGTGAGCCTGCGCAACCTCATCCCGGCCGAACTGGCCAAGGGCTTCGGCTTCTTCCAGAGCAAGCCCGCCACCGCCTTCAGCCCCGTGGCCGTCACGCTCGACGAGCTCGGCGAGGCCTGGCAGGACGGGCGCGTGCACCTGGCGCTGCAAAGCAGCTGGAACGGCCGCAAGGTCGGCCTGTGCGACGCCGGCCCCGAGATGACCTTCCACTTCGGCCAGCTCATCGCCCACATCGCCAAGACCCGCAACGTGCGCGCCGGCAGCATCGTCGGCAGCGGCACCGTGAGCAACAAGGGCGTCGAGAAGAGCGGCCGCATGGAATGGCCCAAGGGCTACTCGTGCATCGCCGAGAAGCGCTGCATCGAGACCATCCAGGACGGCGCGCCCGCCACCGACTTCATGAAGTTCGGCGACACCATCCGCATCGAGATGAAGGGCCTGGACGGGCGCTCGCTGTTCGGCGCGATCGACCAGGAGATCGTGTCGACGGCGGGGCGGCCGGTGGAGGCGCCGGTGTCGCTGGTGAAGGCGGGCGAGGAGTCCACTGGAGACTGAAATTTTGATCCCATGGGGTCAAATGCTATTGATCTGCCAAGTTTTTGATCAAAAGTATCCTCATGAGGACAAAAAAAGACCGCAGGCGCATCAATTTGATCTCAGCGGGTCAAATTTGACGGATTTGCCTATTCCGTGAGCTAATGTGCTCTCCTGAGGTCAAATTCATGAAGCTCACCCCCGACAGCCTTCCAGCGCTGGCCTTGCGCCTCAAGGCGGAGCGCAGGCGCCAAGGCCTGTCCCGTGCGCAAGCTGCCGCGGTCTGCGGTGTCAGCACTTCGTTCATCCGCGATGCCGAAAGCGATCCCGGACGCTGTTCCCTGTTGAAGCTGCTGCTTCTCGGCTCCGGCCTGGGCTTGCAGGCGAGTTTCGACGGATGGCTCACAGACCCCGGCGGTGACGCCGCGTCGCTGGACGGGAACGCCGAATGATCCGGCTGCGCGTCTGGGCCAACGCCCGTCCCATGGGATGGTTCGGTCACGCCGCCGCGGACTACTTCTTCGAATACGACGCACAGTGGCTCGAACAGCCGGGCCGCCATGTGCTGGCGCCGCAGTTTCCACTGGGCGCCGACCGGTACACGGGCAACGCGGTGCGCGTCTTCTTCGAGAACCTGCTCCCGGAAGGCGAAGTGCTCGAGGACATCGTCAGTGCGATCCACCTGCGAGGCGCGTCGTCCTTCGAGCTGCTGGGGCGCCTGGGGGCTGAACTGCCGGGGGTGCTGTCGCTGCTGCCGGCCGATGCCCGGCCCGCACCCGCACAGGCGTACCGGCCATTGCCACTCGAAGTGCTCAGCCGCCGGCTGGCGGACCGCGACCGCACGCCGTTGCTGGTGTCGAACGCCGAGGCGACCATGTCGCTGCCCGGCGCGCAGGACAAGATCGGGCTGCGGTTCGATGCGAAGCAGATGCGGTTCAGCGACAGCGTGGGCGCATCGCCGACCACGCACATCCTCAAGCCCGACACCCGGCAGGCGCGCTACCGGCCGAGCGCCATCAACGAGCTGGCGTGCATGCAACTGGCGCGTGCGCTCAAACTGCCGGTGCCCGATGTCTGGATGCTGCGCATCCCGGAAGCCGCTTACGTCGTCGCGCGCTACGACCGCGTGCGGGTCGCCGGCAACATCGTGAGCCTGCACCAGATCGACGGTTGCCAGCTGCTGGGGCACGGGCCCGCCTGGAAGTACGAGCGAAGCGGCGGGCTCGTGAGCTTGCCGTTGCTGGTCGGTGCGTTGCGCGGGCTTCGCGTGCGGGGCGCCGACCTGCTGCAGTTCCAGCGCTGGGTCATGTTCAATTACCTGATCGGCAATGCCGACGCGCATGCGAAGAACGTGTCGGTGATCGTCGACGACCAGGGCTTTCGCCTCGCGCCGTTCTACGACCTGCTGTGCGTGCGCGCCTATGGCGACACCGGGCTGGCCCTTTTCATCGGCGATGACAAGACCTTCGACGCCGTCGGCCGTCACTCCTGGGAGGCGCTGTGCCAGGACTGCGGCTTTCGTCCGGCGGAAACGCTCGAAGAGCTGCGAAAGATGGCGCGTGCGTTGCTGCCCGCGTGGAAGAAAGTCCGGGCCGCCATCGATCGTGCGCACTCGCCTGTCGAGGCGGAAGTGCGGGTGCTCGACAAGATGACGCAGGTGTTCGAGCTGCACGTGGGCCACGTGGCGTCGATGCTGGGCGACTGAGCGTCATCGACGACACCGGTCAGGCGGCCGCAGGCATCGCACCCCGCAGCAACTCCTTCTGCGTCCGAATCCCCAACCGCCGGAACGCCCGGTACTGATGCGTGCGCACCGTGCTGAGCTCCACGCCCAGCACGCGCGCCGTTTCCTTCGCCGTGCGGCCCGCCATCAGGTGGCCGATCACCTCGCGCTCGCGCAGGCTCAGCGTCAACAGCCGCGAGGCGAGGGTGGGCGCGGCCGCCTCGTGCACGGCCGCCGCGCTGCGGCTGTGGGCGCTGGCGGCGTCGGCCAGCAGGGTGGCGTGGGCGGCGATGACGCCGAAGTCGGTCTCGCCGAACTCGGGTTGCGCCAGGCTGCGGTAGAAGCTCACGGCCACGCGCTGGCCGCTCGGGCGCAGCAGCAGCACCGAACTGCGCTCGCGGATGCCCACGTCGCCGTAGCAGGCGGCGCGGTAGGCGGGGTCGGCCACCTCGTCGCCGTGCTGGTGGCCCATCCACAGCTGCGCGCGCTTCGGCAGCTTGCGCGCGGCCAGCCAGGCCATGTGGGGGTCGAGCCGGTCGTAGCGCTGCGCCACGTAGCGCTCGGCGGTGCGCTCGGCCGTGTGGCCGTAGCTGCTGGCGGCCGAGACGGTCTCGATACGGCCGGTGGCGTCGACGCCGAACACGGTGCAGAAGGTGACGGGCATCACGCGGTGCATCGCCGCCAGGCAGCTGGCCGCCAGGTGCGGCGTGCCGATGCCCGCCAGCACGTCGCCGACGACGGCCGCCGACAACAGCGCGTCGGCGGCGGGGTGGAGGCGCCAGCGTTTCATGGGTGTCGAAGGGAGACTAGGGTAAATACCTCCTACGAAGTTATGACATTGGCGCGGGCGGTGCATCGGGACAATCCCGTTCCATGACCACCACCCGTACCGCCGACGCCGCCACCGGCCCCGTGCCGCCGTCGTCCTCCGCGACCGCGCTGCCGCCTTCGGTCGGCGCCTTCCACTACACGCGCTTCGCGCCCCGGCTGCCGTCGCTCGGCGCCGACGGCATGGAGCCCGGCCGCCACCCCGTCGTGATCGCGGGCGGCGGCCCGGTGGGCATGGCGCTGGCGCTGGGGCTCGCCAACCACGGCGTGCGCTGCGTGGTGCTCGAGGCCGACGACACGGTCTGCGTGGGCAGCCGCGCGGCCTGCATCTCGCGCCGCAGCCTGGAGATCGTCGAGCGCCTGGGCGCGCTGCCGGCCTTCATGGGCAAGGGCCTGCCGTGGAGCGTGGGGCGCAGCTTCTACAAGACGGCCGAGGTGTTCCGCTTCGAGATGCCGCAGGCCGCGCAGCAGAAGCTGCCGCCGATGATCAACCTGGAGCAGTACTACATCGAGCAGTACCTGCTGGACGAGATCGAACGCCGCAACGCTCTGACGCCGGGGCTCGTGGACATCCGCTGGGGCACCGAGCTCACCGCGCTCGCGCAGGACGAGGACGGCGAGGGCGTGACGCTCGACGTGCGCAACGCCGAGGGCGCCTACCGCCTGCGCGGCCAGTGGCTCGCGGCCTGCGACGGCGGCCAGAGCTTCGTGCGCAAGTCGCTCGGGCTGGCGCTGGAGGGCACGGGCTACGAAGGCCGCTACGTGATCATCGACATCGAACTGCACAGCGACCACCCGACCGAGCGCCGCGCCTGGTTCGACCCGCCGTGGAACCCCGGCTCGACCGTGCTGATGCACCGCCAGCCCGACGACATCTGGCGCATCGACTACCAGCTGCGCGCCGGCCAGAGCACCGAAGACGCGCTGCAGCCCGCGGCGGTGGCCGAGTTCGTGCAGCGCCACCTCGACGCCATCGGCGAAGGCCACCTGCCGTGGAAGACGGTGTGGACCTCGGTGTACCGCGCCGGCGCGATGACGCTCGAGCGCTACCGCCACGGCCGCGTCGTGTTCGCGGGCAACGCGGCGCATGCGATGCCGATCTTCGGCGTGCGCGGCCTCAACTCGGGCTTCGACGACGCCGACAACCTGGCCTGGAAACTGGCCTTCGTGGCCCAGGGCCTGTCGGGCCCGGCGCTGCTGGATTCGTACTCGCAGGAGCGCATCGCGGCCTTCCACATCAACGCCGAGAGCGCGATGCGCAGCACCGAGTTCATGTCCCCGCCCTCGCGCGGCTTCGACCTGCTGCGCGAGGCGGCGCTGTCGCTGTCCGAGGTGCACCGCGGCATCGCGCAGCTCATCAACCCGCGCCAGACGCAGGCCGTGCGCTACGACGGTTCGGCGCTGTCGAGCACGGGCGATGCGCTGCCCGCCGGGCCGCTGCCGGGCGAGGCGATGCCCGAGCAGCCGCTCGCGCAAGGCCATCTGACCGACTGGATCGGACCCGTGTTCACGCTGCTGGTGCTGCAGCCGGACCTGGCGCCGCTGCCCGACGCCGACATCGCGCAGGCCCGGCAAGGCGCCTTGCCTTTCGCGGTGCGCACCATCGGCAGCCTGGGGAGCAACGACCGCACCGATGCGCAGGCATCCCCCGCCGTTTTCGCAGCGCTTGGCGCGCAAGACGGTGCGGTCTACCTGCTGCGCCCCGACGGCCACGTGGCCGCGCGCTGGCACCGCCTGCCGGCCGGCGCGCTGCCCGCCGCGCTGGCGCGCGCGGCCGTCGCCACTTCACAGGACATCCCCGCATGACGACCTCCGCCCCCTCGCTCCATCCCGACGCCCGCGACCGCCTGTATGCCGAGTGCGCGCGCGCCATCACCGAGGCCGGCGCCGAGCGCGAATCGCTGTTCCTCGCGCGGCTCGCGCTGCTGCTGTTCGAGCAGGTCGGCGACGAGGCGCGCTGCCGCGCCGCGCTGGCCGACGCGTTGCGCGCGCTGCCCGTACCATCGCTGTCCGCTTCCGAACAAAAAACAGGAGATTGATCTCATGGATCGCCGCACCCTTCTCGCCACGCTCGCCTCCGGCGCCGCCGTGGCCGCAGCCCCCTTCGCCCACGCCCAGGACTACCCCGCGCAGCTCATCAAGTGGGTCGTGCCGTACCCCGCGGGCGGCGGCACCGACGTGATCGCGCGTGTGCTGGCCGAGGCCATGCGCCAGACGCTGGGCCAGCAGATCGTGGTCGACAACCGCCCCGGCGCGTCGACCAACATCGGCGCCGACCTGGTCGCCAAGAGCAAGCCCGACGGCTACACGGTGCTGTCGGCCGACAACGCCGTGCTGGCCTTCAACGAGCACCTGTTCAGCAAGCTGCCGTTCAACCCCGAGAAAGACTTCACCTACATCGGCGCCATCGGCAAGTTCCCGCTCGCGCTGGTGGTGCACCCGGACTTCCCGGCCAAGACCTTCAAGGAGTTCCTGGCCTACGTGAAGGCCAACCCCGGCAAGGTCAACTACGCCTCGCCGGGCAACGGTTCGCCGCACCACCTGGCGATGGAAATGTTCAAGGCGCGCACCGGCACCTTCATCACCCACATCCCGTACCGCGGCGCGGCGCCGGCCATGGCCGACGTGATGGGCGGCCAGGTGCCGTGCATGTTCCTGGACCTGGCCTCGGGCCTGCCGATCATGCAGGGCAACAAGGTGCGCGTGCTGGCCATCGGCTCGGGCGCGCGCAGCAAGCGCCTGCCCGACGTGCCGACGCTGGCCGAAGTGGGCGTGCCCAACACCGAGGTGTTCGCGTTCCAGGGCATCCTCGGCCCGGCCGGCCTGCCCGCCGCGGTGGTGAACAAGCTCAACAGCGACCTGAACAAGGCCTTCAGCACGCCGGCCGTGCAAAAGCGCTTCGACGACTTCGGCATGGAAGCGATGCCCGGCACGCCGGCGCAGTTCGCGGCGCTGTCGCGCGCCGAGTCGAAGCGCTGGGGCCCGATCATCAAGCAGGCCGGCATCAAGCTGGACTGATGCCGTCAGGGGGCGTTCACCTCAACGGGTGAATGCCTTTCTGGAGCCGTCCTCGAAGACTTCGTCGTCGCGCTGCAGCTCGCCGTTCTCGTCCCAGCTGCGTTCGCGCGTCACGCGGCCCTTGTCGTCGAAGCTCGACTCGGCCAGCAGCTCGCCCTTTTCATTGAAGCGCTGGTGCGTGCCCACGGGCACCTGCCGGCCGCGCCCCGGCGCGAGGTAGCGGCCCTGCGCGGCGCGCTGGCCGCTGTCGTAGAACTCGGTCACGTCGACCATGCGCTCGCTGCCGGCACCGCTGTAGACGGCCTTGCTGCGCGGCTGGCCGTTGAGGTGGTAGCTGTCGTCGCTCACGGGCTCGCCCGCGGCGTTCCAGCGCTGGTCGCGCACCAGCGAGCCGCGGTCGGAAAACTCCTGCTCGCGCTGGCGGATCGACGAGCGCCCGACCAGCAGCCACACGGTTTCGCGCCGCTTCACGCCTTCTGACGAAAAACTGCGCTCCACGCGCCGGTTGCCGGCGGTCTCGTCGACCACCGAGGGCTTGCCGTTGTCGTAGAACTCCTGCGTGCGCACGCGCTTGCCCGCCTGGTACGAGAGCTTCGAGCGCAGGGTGCCACGCGCGTCGAACAGGTCGACGTTCGACGGCCCGCCCGTGAAGCCGCACAGCTTGGCGTCGTCGGCCACCGGCGCCAGCACGGGCGCCTCGGCGCAGCGCAGCATCGACATCTGGCCGCGCTCGGTGAACTCGACCATGGCGCGCTCGGTGCCGCGGTCGGGGTAGAAGGTGGCGCGCCGCAGCTGGCCGCCGGGGTAGAAGCTGCGCACCAGGCCGCGCTCCTGGCCGTCGTCGTACATGGCGTCGCGCAGCACCTGGCCGCCGGGCGCGAACTCGCGCGCGCGGCCGTGCATGTTGCCCTTGGCGTTGACGGTGTGCTCGCGCGCGAGCTTGCCCTTTTCATAGAAGCGCACCAGGCCCATGAAGACGCCGTTCTGCACCTGCTGCTCGCGCTGCAGCTCGCCGGTGCCGCGGTCCTTGCAGCGCATCAGGCCGGTCTTGCCGGCGGTGCTGTTGCCGTCGGCCGGGCTCACGCGCTGGCCGTTCAGCTCGCACTCCTGCTGCGCGTGGACCGTCGGGGTACCCAGCAGCGCAGCCAATGCGATCGCGGCCGGGCCGAGGAGGGACGCGGCCGCCCGGGGCGCCCGAAAAGCGGGAGCGGGCGGGCGCAGGGTCACTTGTCGTAAAGCGTGTCGAGCGAACGGAAGCCCTTGACCTCGATCGGGTTGCCGAAGGGGTCGCAGAAGAACATCGTCCACTGCTCGCCCGGCTGGCCTTCGAAGCGCACCTGCGGCTTCAGCACGAACTCGGTGCCGGCGGCCTCGAGGCGCCCGGCCAGTGCCTGCCAGTCGGGCAGCGCGAGCACGATGCCGAAGTGCGGCATGGGCACCATCGCATCGCCGACGCGGCCGGTGCGGGTGGTGGCGAAGGGTTCACCGAGATGCAGCGAGATCTGGTGGCCGAAGAAGTCGAAGTCGACCCAGGTGTCGGTGCTGCGGCCTTCGGCGCAGCCGAGCACGTCGCCGTAGAAGCGGCGGGCGCCGTCCAGGTCGCGCACGTGGAAGGCAAGGTGAAAGATGCTTTGCATGGTTTTGGATTATGGGCAGCGGTGCTGTGAGAATGCCGGACTTTCTTTAATCATGGAGCTCGCCTTGCGGATACTCCGAGCCCTCGTCACACCGCTGCGCCTGCTGTCGCGCGGCACCGACCGGCCGGCGCCCCAGCGCCTTCTTGCACGTCTGACCCGCCAGGCCTTCGCGGCTGTCGGTGGTTGTTTCATCGCGGTCGCGGCGCATGCCGCCGCTTGCCCGCCCTCGGCCATCGCCAGCCTCGAGAAGCCCGGCATCGGCCTGCGCAACGGCATCGACCGCGGCCTGCTGTGGCGCATCGAGCGCGACGGCCGCACCTCGTGGCTCTACGGCACCCTGCACCTGGGGCGCGGCGAATGGGTGCGCCCCGGCCCCACCGTGCAGAGGGCAATGGCGCAGAGCGACACGCTCGCGCTGGAACTCGACTCGCGCGACGACGCCACGGTGCGCGCCCTGAGCCAGCCTGCGGACCCGGCCGCGGTGGCGCGCGTGCTCAGCGGCGAACGCGCCCGCCGGCTCGAGCGCCAGAACGCCGAGGCCTGTGTGCCGCCGGGCTCGACCGCCCGGCTGCCGCCCATCCTGCAGGTCACGGCGCTGACCGCGCTGGCGGCGCGCGCCGACGGCCTGTACGCGGAGTTCGGCGTCGACGAGACGCTGGCCGTCTCGGCCCGCAACAGCAACAAGCCGATCGTCGCGCTCGAGAACGCCGCCGACCAACTGCGTTGGCTCACCGGCGGCTCCGAAGCCGAAGAGGCCGAGCAGATCGACGCCATGCTCGACGAGCTGGAGTCGGGCCGGCTGCGCGGCCAGCTCAAGACGCTGGCCGACATCTGGGCGCGCAGCGACGCGGCCCGGCTGGCGCGCTACCCCGAGTGGTGCGAGTGCCTGAACACGCCGGCCGAGCAGCGCCTCATGAAGCGCCTGCTCGAGGACCGCAACCCCGGCCTGGCCGACGGCATCGAGCGCCTGCATGCGGGCGGGCGCAGCGCGTTCGCCGCGGTCGGCGCGCTGCACATGGTCGGCGCGCAGGGGCTGCCCACGCTGATGGCGGCGCGCGGCTTCACCGTGACGCCGGTGCTCACCGAGGCGCAAGCGCAGCAGGCGCTGCCGATGCCGGCGCTCGCCGCGCCCGAGCCGCCGGCCCGCAAGGCGGTGCGCGGTGGCAAGAACGTGAAGGGGCAGAAGGCAGTCAAGGGCGCCGGCCAGAAGGCGACCGCGAAGGGCGGGGCCAAGCCGGCGGCGAAGGCTGCCGCCGCGCCCAAGGGAAAGGCCGCACCCCGTGCCGCCCCCAAGGCCGCGAACAGCAAAGTGCGCCGATAATCGCGACCGCCATGCACACGCTGCGTCCTCACCCCCGCCTGATCGGCCGCCTCGGCCGGTGGGTGCTGCTGTGGTTCGTGCTGTCGCTGGGCGTGGCGGTGGCGTCGCCGGTGGTGCATCCGCAGGCGATGGAGCTGGTGTGTTCCGGCGCCGGCACCATCAAGGTGGTGGTGCACACCGAAGACGGCGTGCAGGACATGGGCGCCACGCACATGGACTGCCCGCTGTGCGTGCTGACCGGCGCACCGCCCCCGCCGCCCGTGGCGGCCGCGTTCGATGCGCCACTGCCGCTGGGGCGCGTGCTCCAACCCATTCCTGCCGCGCGCCATGCTGCGGCCACCGCCGCGCCGCTGCCGGCGCGCGGGCCCCCGAACTTCGCCTGAGCGATCCGCCCATCGCCGTCTGTCGGCGCACCCCGGTGCGCGCGGGCAGCCCCCTTGGCTTGATGAAGTTCGTGGAGCCGGTTCCCCTTGAAAAAGAACACCCTCGCCCTGGCGATCGCCATGGCATTTCCCTTCAGCGCGCCGGTGTGGGCGCAGCAGCAGCCACCGCCGCCTGAGGCCACGGCCGCCCCGGGCCGCGCGCTGGGCACCGTCACCATCAGCGGCGGCCGGCCGACCTCGCTGCCGACGCAGATTCCCACCACCATCGAAGGCGTGACCGCCGAGCAGATCGCCGAGACGGTCAACGCGACCGACGCCGAAGACGCGCTCAAGTACCTGCCGAGCCTGCTGGTGCGCAAGCGCTACATCGGCGACTTCAACCACGCGGTGCTCGCCACGCGCGCCTCGGGCACGGGCAACAGCGCCCGCGCGATGGTCTACGCCGACGGCATCATGCTGTCGAACCCGCTGGGCAACGGCGCCACCTTCGCGCCGCGCTGGGGCATGGTGTCGCCCGACGAGATCGAGCGCGTCGACGTGCTCTACGGCCCGTTCTCGGCCGCCTACCCGGGCAACTCGGTGGGCGCCGTGGTCGACTACGTGACGCGCATGCCCACGCAGCTCGAGGCGCACGTCAAGCTCAGCGGCTTCGCCTCGAACTTCGACCTGTACAACAGCCATGCGTCGCCGGGCGGCCAGCAACTCGACCTGTCGCTGGGCAGCCGCAGCGGCGACTGGTCGTGGTGGCTCGGTGCCTCGCGCACGCACAGCAAGGGGCAGTCGCTGTCGTTCGCCAACCGGCTCGTGAGCGCCGGCACCGTGGGCAGCGCGGGCACGCCCGTCACCGGCGCGGTGCTCGGGCTGAACCCGTCGAACCAGCCGTGGTGGCTGCTGGGCGGCATCACCGCCTACGACACCACCCAGGAGCAGGCCAAGCTCAAGCTGGCCTACGACTTCTCGCCCACCGTGCGCGCCACCTACACGCTGGGCGCCTGGCACAACACCACGCACGGCCGCACCGACACCTACCTGCGCGATGCGCTCGGCCAGCCGGTGTACGGCGGGCGCGTGAACCTCGGCGGACGCACCTACAACCTCGACGCACCGGCGGCGGCCTTCGCGCCGACCGAGACGGCGCTCACGCACTACATGCACGGCCTCTCGGTGAAGAGCCACACCGGCGGGGTGTTCGACTGGGAGGTGGCGGCGAGCCTGTTCGACTACGCGAAAGACACCTCGCGCACGCCGACCACGGCGCTGCCCGGCGCCTTCTACGGCGGCCCCGGCCGCACCACCGACATGGGCGGCACCGGCTGGCACACCCTCAAGGCCGCGGGCACCTGGCGGCCCACCGGCTCGGCCGAAGGCGTGGGCGCGCACGTGGTCGACTTCGGCGTCCAGCAGGACACCGCACGGCTGCGCAGCGCCATCGGCAACACGCGTGACTGGATCGGCGGGCCGGCCGTGTCGCCGTTCTCCGCCTTCAACGGCAACACGCGGCTGCGCTCGCTCTTCGTGCAGGACACCTGGCGCTTCGCGCAGGACTGGAAAACCACGCTGGGCCTGCGCCACGAGCGCTGGGAGGCCTACGGCGGCCAGCTCGGCAACGCGGCGCGGCTGCTCGACTTCGCGCCGCGCAAGAACAGCTTCGTCTCGCCCAAGGCCGCGCTCGCCTGGCAGGCCACGCCCGACTGGCACTTCAAGGCCTCGGTCGGCCGCGCTGTGCGCATGCCCACCGTGAGCGAGCTCTACCAGGGCTCGATCGAGGGCAACCGCATCGTCAACACCAACCCCGAGCTGCGTCCCGAGCGCTCGTGGACCGCCGAGCTGAGCGCCGAGCGCGACCTCAAGCGCTGGGGCGTCGACGGCGTGCTGCGCACCACGCTGTTCTTCGAGCACACGAAGGACGCGCTCTACACCCAGGCGCTCACCAACCTCGTGAGCACGGTGCAGAACGTCGACGCCATCCGCACGCGCGGGCTGGAGGTGGCGATCAACACGGTCGACGCGGGCATCCAGGGGCTGGACCTGGGCGGCAGCCTCACGCTGACCGATTCGAAGATCACCGCCAACCGCGGCTTCCCGGCCAGCGTGGGGCGCGACCAGCCGCGCGTGCCCAAGGTGCGCGCCTCGCTGCTCGCCACCTACCGGCCCGACGCCAAGTGGAGCTACACCGTCGGCGCGCGCTACAGCGGGCGGCAGTACGGCACGCTCGACAACAGTGACCCGAATGGCATGGCCTACATGGGCTTCTCGAAGTTCTTCGTGGTCGATGCGCGCATCCGCTACCGCATCGACCGCCAGTGGAGCGCTGCCGTCGGCATCGACAACCTGAACAACCGCACCTACTGGGCCTTCCACCCGTACCCGCAACGCACCTTCGTGGCCGAACTCAAGTTCGACCTTTGACCCTCACTTTTTCCTCTCCAAGGACACACGCCATGACGAAGCCTTCGACCTCCACCTTCCACACCCTCGCCGCCTGCGCGCTGCTGGCCGGTGCCGGCGCCGCCAGCGCCCACGTGAGCCTGCCCCCGGGCGGCGCCACCGTCGGCAGCGAGTACAACGCCGCCTTCCGCGTCGGCCACGCCTGCGAAGGCGCCAAGGCCACGACCGGCCTCGCGGTGCGCCTGCCCAAGGGCTTCGTGCTCACCGACGCGCAGGCGCGCAAGGGCTGGAAGCTCGACGCGCCCAAGGCCGGCAGCGCCGAAGGCGAAGTGCGCTGGACGGCAGAGACGCCGCAGAACGCGCTGCCCGGCAGCGAGCGCGGCGAGTTCGTGCTGCGCGGCAAGGTGCCCGCCACGCCGGGCCCGCTGTGGTTCAAGGTGCGCCAGGACTGCGACGTCGGCAGCGTCGACTGGGCCGAAGTGCCCGCGTCGGGCAGCGCCACGGCCGGCCTGAAGACGCCGGCGCCCAAGCTCGACGTGGTCGCGCAGGGCGTGGCCACGGTCGACGTGCGCGACGCCTGGGTGCGCCAGTCGGTGCCGGGCCAGAGCGGCACGGGCGCCTTCATGAAGCTCACCGCGCCCACGGGCACGAAGCTGGTCGGCATCTCGACGCCCGCCGCCGGCGTGGCCGAGGTGCACGAGATGAAGATGGAAGGCGACACCATGCGCATGCGCGAACTCGCGGGCGGCCTCGAGCTGCCGGCCGGCAAGACCGTCGAGCTCAAGCCCGGCGGCTACCACGTGATGCTGATGGACCTGAAGGGTGCGATGACCAAGGGCGCGACCGTGCCCATGACCCTGAAGTTCGAGGACGTCAAGGGCGCGAAGACGACGCTTGAGCTGAAGCTGCCGGTCGGTGCGCCCGAAGGCGCCGCCGCCGCTGCTGCGCCCGCGGCGGGCGGTGCGCACCAGCACAAGCACTGAACTGGTCGAGCCGGACCCTCAGAGCAACTGGTCCGGCGCCAGCGGCCCGAACAGCCGCAGCAGGAAGCGCAGCGTGGCGCTCGCGTCGGGCTCGGTGTCCGTGTCCTGCAGGCCGCTGCCTTCGGGCGCCTGCCACACCAGCGCGCCCTTCACCAGCTCGACATGCCACGAGCGTTCGCGCATGCCGCGCTCGATCTGTTCGGCCGCCATGCGCGAGAGCTCGCCGCTGCGGATCAGCAGCGCGATCTCGGTGTTCTGCAGCTGCGAGCGCAGGTCCAGGTTCATCGAGCCGACCACCAGCAGCCGGCCGTCCATCACCAGCACCTTGGAGTGCAGCATCGCGCGCGATTCGCCGCCCACGCCGCTGCCGCCCGAGGAGCCGAACACATTGCCGAAGTCGGTCTGTTCGCTGCGCAGCTCGTACAGCTCGACGCCTGCGGCGAGCAGCGCCTTGCGGTGGCGCGCGTAGCCCACGTGGGCGATGGGGGCGTCGTTCGAGGCCAGTGAATTCGTCAGCACCCGGATGCGCACGCCCCGCGCGCGCGCGGCGGCAAAGGCCTGCTGCATGTCGGGGCCGGGCACGAAGTAGGGCGAGATGATCAGCAGGTCGGTGCGCGCCTGGCCGATCAGCTGCAGCAGGCCCTCGACCACCGTATCGGCGCTGGACGCCAGGTCGGCCAGGGCGGTGGCGCTGCGCGAGGGCAGTTCGGGCTGGCTCACCACGAGGTCGGGGTTGCGCACCGCGCCGGGGCCGCTGTCGGCCGGGATCTTGCCGGGCGCATCGGCCAGCATCAGCGCCGGGGCCCAGACGAAGGCGGCGCTGCGCAGGTCGAGCGGTTTCTCGTCCCAGGCGCGGGCGCGTTGCTCGGCCGTGGGCGCCGCGCCAGGCCGGGGCTTGTCGTCGGCCGGCTCCGAACGGTTGCGGGCCTCGGCCGCTTCGTCGTCGAGTTCCTTGTCGACCCGGCGGGCGCGCTCACGGATGTGCTGGAACTCTTCGCGCGAGACCAGCGACTGCACGGGGTAGGCGCGCTCGTTGTTCCAGTAGCTGTCGAAGCTGCGCGAGAGGTCCTGCACGATCGGGCCGGCCGCCAGCACGTCGACGTCGACGAAGTTGCCGGTGGTGGCATTGCCGAAGTAGGCGTCGCCCAGGTTGCGCCCGCCCGTCACGCCCATCACGTTGTCGGCCAGGAACAGCTTGTTGTGCATGCGCTGCTGGATGCGCGAGACCTCGCCGATGGCGTTGAGCATGCGGTTGAAGCCCGTGCCGCGCGAGCCCGCGAGCGGGTTGAACAGGCGCATCTCGATGTTCGGAATGAAGGCCAGGCCGAGCACCAGCGCGTCGCGGCCGATGGTGTGGAAGTCGTCCAGCAGGATGCGCACCCGCACGCCGCGCTCGGCCGCCGCCTGCAGCCCGCGCACCAGCCGGCCGGTGCTGGCGTCGGCGTGGATGGCGTAGTACTGCAGGTCCAGCGTTTTCTGTGCGTTCTCGATCAGCGCCAGCCGGCTGCCGTAGGCGGCCTGCGGGCCGCCGAGCAAGAGGAAGCCCGAGTCGAAGCGCGCCTTGTCGGCCTGCCGCCGCTCTTGCAGCAGCGTGGCCAGCGCCGTGCCGTCGGACGAGGCGAGCGCGGTCGAGACGGGGCGGTCCACCTCCTTCGGCAGCTGCGCGCAGGCGCCGAGCACCAGGATCGCCAGCAGCGCGACGCTGCGGCGGACCAACGCGTGGAAGGAAGAAGAAGGCATGCGGCGGGGTCTTTCCGGGGGCTTGGGAAGGCGGTGCCGCATGTATAGCCGAGTTGGCGTCCGTCGTGGGTGGGACGGACGGCCAACCGGCGCAGGAAGACGGCGCTCAGCGCCCGGCGCCGAGCTCTTCCTGGCGTTCCAGCGCGGCGAGCAGCTCGTCGTCGATCTTGGCGTGGCGCTCGCTCAGCTCGACCGCGCGCGAGGCGTCGCTCGCGTAGATGGCGCCGCCGTCGAGCTCGAGCATCTCGCTGATGCGCTTCTGCTCGGTTTCGAGGGCTTCGATCTGCGCGGGCAGGGCTTCGAGTTCGCGCTGCTCCTTGTAAGAGAGCTTCTTGCGGGGCCCGCCGGTAGGGGCTGCGGCGGGTGCAGCCGCGGGCGCCGGGGCCGGGGCGGCGGCTGGAGGCGGCGGTGGTGCCGACGCGAGGCGCTGCTCGGCGATCTCGCGTGCGCGCTTGGACTGGATCAGCCAGTCTTCCACGCTGCCTTCGTACTCGCGCCAGCGGCCGTCGCCCTCGAAGGCGATCGTGCTGGTCACCACGTTGTCCAGGAAGGTGCGGTCGTGGCTCACGAGGAACACGGTGCCGTCGTAGTCCTGCAGCAGGCCTTCGAGCAGCTCGAGCGTGTCGATGTCCAGGTCGTTGGTCGGCTCGTCGAGCACCAGCACGTTGGCCGGGCGCGCGAACAGGCGCGCCAGCAGCAGGCGGTTGCGTTCGCCGCCGCTGAGCGAGCGCACGGGGGAGTTGGCGCGCGCGGGCGAGAACAGGAAGTCCGACAGGTAGCTCTTGACGTGCTTCTTCTGGCTGCCGATTTCGATCCACTCGCTGCCGGGGCTGATGAAGTCTTCCAGCGTGGCGTCGAGGTCGAGCTTGTCGCGCATCTGGTCGAAGTACGCCACCTGCTGGTTGGTGCCGCGGCGGATCTTGCCGCTGTCGGGCTCGAGTTCGCCCAGGATCAGCTTGAGCAGCGTCGTCTTGCCGGCGCCGTTCGGGCCCAGCAGGCCGA
Source organism: Variovorax sp. FW301-JW7 (assembly GCF_058788795.1). Lineage (NCBI taxonomy): Bacteria > Pseudomonadati > Pseudomonadota > Betaproteobacteria > Burkholderiales > Comamonadaceae > Variovorax > Variovorax sp. FW301-JW7. The sequence goes on along the minus strand of NZ_JBYTBC010000012.1, from coordinate 1,684 downwards.
TCTTGTCGCCGCGCAGGATGGTGCCGCTGAAACCGCGGATCACGGTCTTCTCGCCGAAGGACTTGGTGGCGTCGGTGAGTTCGGCCACGATCTTGCCGCTGGACTGGCCCGAGGCCACGTCCATGTTGACGCTGCCCTGCACCTCGCGGCGCGCAGCGCGGCTGGCGCGCAGTTCCTGCAGCCGCGTGATGCGGCTCTGGCTGCGCGTGCGGCGCGCCTCGACGCCCTTGCGGATCCAGATCTCTTCCTGCGCCAGCAGCTTGTCGGCCTTGGCGCTGATGATCGCTTCCTGGGCGAGCTGTTCTTCCTTCTGCAGGAGGTACTGCTCGAAGTTGCCCGGGTAGGAACCCAGCTTGCCCCGGTCGAGCTCCACGATGCGGGTGGCGACGCGGTTCAGGAAGCTACGGTCGTGGGTGATGGTGACGACGCTGCCCTTGAAGTCGATCAGCAGCTGCTCCAGCCACTCGATGGAGTCGAGGTCCAGGTGGTTGGTGGGTTCATCTAATAGAAGGACGTCCGGCGCGGCTACCAGGGCCTGGGCCAGCGCGACCCGCTTGCGCGTGCCGCCCGAGAGCGAGCCGACGCGCGCGGTGGGGTCGAGGTGGAGGCGGTGCAGCGTCTCTTCGACACGCTGCTCCCAGTTCCAGGCGTCATAGGCTTCGATCTTGGACTGCAGGGCGTCCAGGTCGAGGCCGTCCGCGCCGGAGAGGTACAGGTCGCGGATGGCGATGACTTCGCCCAGGCCCTGGCTGGCGGCGGTGAAGACGTCCGCATCCATGTCGAGCGCGGGTTCCTGCGCCACGTAGGCCACGCGCAGGTTCTGCTGCAGCTGCAGCGTGCCGTCGTCGGGCTTTTCCAGCCCGCCCAGTATCTTGAGCATCGACGACTTGCCGGCGCCGTTGCGGCCGATCAGGCCGATGCGTTCCGATTCGAGAAGAGAGAAGTCCGCATGATCCAGCAGCGGGACGTGACCGAACGCGAGCTGCGCGTCGAGGAGTGTGATGAGTGCCATGTGGCACGGATTATCGGAGGGGCGGGTTACGGCGCCTGGCGGCTGGGGGAGAAGGCTTCTTTATGGCTCTCTATATAGAAGGGACTGGAGTCCCCTGGGAGAGACGCCGGCAGCCTGGGAAGAGACTCGAAGTGGGCGGCGAGCGGGGCGGCAAAGGTCTTCTTCAAGTTTCTTTCGGTTTGGCTTGCACGAGCCGAAATCTGTCATATACTCGTGGGCTTCGCTGCTGAATACCTCTGGTTTTCGAAGCGACCGGTGCTCTCAGGGGTGTTGGTTGTGAGTGGTGAAGAAAGTCTTCGAAAGTTGACGCGGTTTGAAAAAACAGTGCATAATCGAAGGCTTCGCTGAAACGGCTTCAGCGACTTGAACTGGAAGGTTCGGGTTGCAAGAAAGAAGAAGTGGAAAGCGAAAAAAGTCTTCGAAAGTTGACGCGGTGTTGAAAAACAGTGCATAATCGAAGGCTCCGCTGAAAACAACTTCAGCAGCTTGAATTGAAAGATTCGGGATGCGAAAAAAGAAGTTGAAGAAAGCGAAAAAAGTTTGACGATACTTAAAAAATCGTGCTAGACTACAAGGCTTCGCTGATCGCAGCAAAGCAAAACGAAGTAAACGATAAGTTGCTTCGGTGATCGTTAAAAAATTACAGCCGATAAGCGTGGGCGTTTGAAGGTA